>NZ_JMKZ01000001.1 GCF_000685905.1 Mycoplasmoides pirum ATCC 25960
ATGAATAGATAAAATTTACACAATTTTAAATTTAGATGAAACTCAATATAAAAAATTATCTAACAATTGCATTTCATTTGCTAAGGAAAATTTAAGTTTTGAAATTTTCGAGAAAAAATGATTAAAATTATTAATAAATTAACTTACAAAACATTAAAAACTATTTAAAAAATGAAACGTAATATTTTTTCAGTAATTATTCCTTATTACAATACAAACATAGATCAGTTTAAATTTTGTTTAGAATCTTTGATTTGTCAAGATTTAAATTTGTTAAAAGAAATTATTATTGTAAATGATGGTAGTGATGATGAACATAGTAAAGAAATTAAAAAATTAATAGATGAATTGAATTCAAAAACCTTGATAACACACACACACACAAGCGCAAAATAAATTAATTCAATTAATTTGTCAAAACAATCAAGGTTGTGCAAGCGCAAGAAAAACGGGTTTTGATAAATCAATTGGAAATATAATTTTATTTATTGATTCTGACGATTGGATAGTGGATAAAAATTTTATAAAAAAACTAAATAATTACTATACAAATTATGACGTTGATGTTGTTTCATTCAATTTTTTATGTTCAAATAATGAATCAATTTTACCTATTTCAAAAAAAGCTAACAATTTTCAAATACAGAATTTAAACTTAAAATGATTTTTTGAAAATAAAGGATCATCATATGTCACTATATGAAAAAATGCATACAAATCCACAATTTTAAAAAATGATGTATTATGAGAAAAATATTTTAATTCAAAAGTATGCAATGAAGATTGATATTTCACATCATATATATTTAGTAAAAATTATAAAGGCATTGTAACTAATGAAATATTTTATGCATATAGAACAGACAATAAAAATTCTCTTACATTTAATACAAAAACACATACTCTAAATGAAAAATTAAAAAATTTTAACGCTTGGTTTACTTTTTCATCAAAGTGAAACATATATACAAATAATGATTGTCGAGATGTTTGAATTTCTTATCATTTTGCAGAAGCATTTAGAACTAAAGGAATAAGATATCTAATTAAATTTTGCAAAAAAAATAAAATTGAAACTCCTTCATTAAAAGAATATAAACAATTTTTATATAAATATGAATATTATCAAGGAATAAGAAAAGTTTATGCAAAATTATCACTTTATTTATTACCTTTTGATTATTTAATTCCAAAAATTTTTAATTTTATTAAAAAAATTTTAAATAGAAAGAATTAAAATCTTGATTTTTTTATTTTTTTTCAATTACCATGTTTTTCATCATGAATGTGATATCACAAAACATAACCTAAAAATAATAATCCAGTAATAACAGGCAAATAAAAAAGAAAAGATCTTCAAACAAATATAGCTTGATTTAATTGCTCTTTAGTTGTTTGATCAATAACAATTGTTGGTCCTGCAAAAGCTTGAATAAAAATACTTAATATTATTTGAATAGAACCTTCTGCACCTGGAATTGGAATAAAATTATTTCCTGATATAGCTACATTAGACACATTAAATATATCTTCTACAGATAGTTGACTAATACCTTTAACATTTAATAATTGAATTGCAAAATAAACTGAAAAATATTGCATTAAAGCCATGCATGAAGTCCCAATAAGTTGGATTAAAACACAGTCTCATCTTTTCAATTCAGCTATGTATGCTTTTTTAAATATAGCTTTTTCTCTAAATTCAGATATTAATTCTTCTTTGCTAGAATAAGGTAATTTAAATTTGTGTAAGATTTTGTTATATTGATTAGCTAAAAAAAGATGAAATTTACTACTAATTGAAACTGTCACTAATGAACTAAAAACAATAATGTCTAAAATCATGCCACCAAATGAAAATCAATATGCTAATGTTCCTTGTGGTTGACTAATTATTTCATTATATCTTGTAGAAATAATTATAAAAGATGGTCAAGTTAAAACTATTTGAGTTATGGTTCAATATATTGAAATTGAACTAACAATTAACAATGATTCTTTGCTAGTTAAACCGTGTCTAGACAATCAATAAACTTTATATGGTTCAGATCCTAATGAAAAAGGCGTGATACCATTAATAAAAATAATTGTAGCTCCAAAAATAATTCATTCATATCATTTTGCTTTAACATAATGTTTTCTTGCACTATAAAAAATACAAAAACTATTCCAAAACCATTGGTAAATATAAGCTAAAATTAACCCAATTAAAAATCCTTCTTTTCCAGCAAGAGAATTATTGTTTACTAGTTGAACTATTTGACTAAAATCAATATTAAACAAGTAAATTGAGGTAAATACTATTATTAACAATAAAATTACAACAAAAATTATTCCTCAAATTATATTTTTTTTAGTTCAAAACGATTGTGATTTTTTTTCTACATTTTCTAAATTAGAATTAACATCATTCATAATTAATTTTAAATCATAATTATCTTTTTTATTTATTAGATAAATCATTTTAAAATTATTTATAAATTAAAGAGTAAAAAATAATGTTTATTTAGAATATTCTAAGATGGAAATAATAGAAGAAAAAGTAATAAATCAAAACAATTGAAAAAAATATTTTAATTTTCAAAAATATAATGTTTTGTCGTGGATTCATTTTATAGTGCTCATAATTTCTGGCGTTTCGCCATTAATATCTCTTGCTGCCGCTCTTGCCACTGTAATTGAAACTAAAAATTTCTTACTTATATGATTTACTAATTATGATACTTTCACATATCAAAGTAATTTATTAATTTCTTTATATATTTGATTAAGTTTTTGGAAAACAGATTTAAAGATGTTTAAAACTCACACATTATTAATGACATTAATGGTTTATATTTTTGTAACTTTTACTTTTTTTAATTCTTATGATTTAATGCGAAGTGTAGGAAAAATTCCCCAAAAAGAAGATATCATAAATTCGAATCCAAATAATTTGATAGATATTGATAATCTTTTTGTAGCTTGTTCAACTTGAAACCACATTATAAATCCTATTTTTTTTATTTTATATGGATCTTTTTCTCTAGCGAAAGAAAACAAACCCTTTATGGATAATGTATACAAATATATAACTGTTGGAATGATATATCCATTAATATATACTCTTTATTTAATTTTAATTCCTTGATCAGGATATTTAGATAATGGAGCAAATTCTTATAGTGTATATGGTGTGTTCAGTCAAACTAAATATAATAATTTAACATGATTATGAATACCTCCTTTACTTGCTGTGTTTCCTATCTCATTAACAATAATTTGAAACATTAAATTTCATATTTGCAAAAAAGAAACAAATACAATAAAAGATAAAAAAATAATTAATCCAACATAAATTTAATTTTTTAAATAGTTTTTGATTAAATATAATTATGTATATTATGTTAGTATTTAGACTATGTGAAGATACAATAATCTAAATATTTCTTCTTGAGATAAAAATATGAATAAAAAAATTAAAAAAGCAGTTATTCCAGCAGCAGGATTAGGTACTAGATTTTTACCAGCCACAAAGGCAATGCCAAAGGAAATGTTACCAATTGTAGATAAACCAGCCATTCAATATATTATTGAAGAAGCAGTAGCAAGTGGAATTGAAGAAATATTAATTATTACTTCTTCAAGTAAAAATGCAATTATTGATCATTTTGATTATTCTTATGAATTAGAAAATCGTTTAAAACTAAAAAACAAAGAAAATGAATTTAAACAAATAAGAGCAATTGCTGATATGGCTAATATTCAATATATTCGCCAAAAAGAACCATTAGGTTTAGGACATGCGATATATTGTGCAAGAAATTTTATCAATAATGAACCATTTGCAGTTTTATTAGGTGATGATATTGTATTTCATGAAAAACATCATAAACCTACATTATTACAATGTATAGAAGCATATAACGAATTAGGAACAACTATATTGGGAGTTCAAAAAGTTCCACACAATTTAGTTAATAAATATGGAATTGTTAATCCGTCAAAAGATTCTATTAAATTGAAACAAGGATTAATATCTGTTAAAGATGTTGTTGAAAAACCATCACCTGATCAAGCTCCATCTGATTATGCTATTTTAGGAAGATATATATTGA
This sequence comes from Mycoplasmoides pirum ATCC 25960, assembly GCF_000685905.1. Lineage (NCBI taxonomy): Bacteria > Bacillati > Mycoplasmatota > Mycoplasmoidales > Mycoplasmoidaceae > Mycoplasmoides > Mycoplasmoides pirum. The sequence goes on from NZ_JMKZ01000001.1 coordinate 4,098, forward strand.
CTCCTGAAATATTTGACGAATTAAAAAATTTAAAACCAGACATTCGTGATGAAATAGAATTAACTGATGCAATATTCAAACTAGGTAAATACCAAAGAATTTATGCTAAGGTATTTGATGGTTTAAGATATGATATAGGTTCTAAATTAGGTTTTATAACTGCAACAATAGATTCAGCATTAAAACATAGCCATATTAAAGATGATGTTGCAAAAATTATTTTACAACGTGCAGAAGAAATAAAAAGAAAACAAAGCAAAAAAAATAATAAAAAATAATTTTTAATAAATTTTAATTAAATTTTTATCTTTAGTGAAACGACCTGTTAAGGATTTCTTTTTATAATCAGTTATAGGATTCTTTTCTACATTATTTCATACTTTTTTATTATTTTGATTTATTTGACAAACAGATGTGATTTTAGAAACAAAACCTAAAGTATCACGATTTGTTGATTGATATGTAGTTGCTCCAACACCAAAAACAATATTTTTAGAAGAATATTTTTGATTTGTTAAATTTTCTAAAATAGCTTTTGTTCTTTTATAAGTTATTGCATCACCATAAATAATTCCAATTTTTGGATGTAATTCTTTAAAACCTTTTTTATTAATTTTATGCCCAAAGTGATAATCAAGATAATGAATAACACCTCAAGTATTTTTATTTTTTCAATTAAAATTTTTTTTACCGCATATTATTTCAATAGGATCTCCGCTATCTGGTCTAATTACTAATTTCTTTTTTCTTTTTAAAATATCTTTTTTTAATTTAGGTAAAATATTATCTAAAACATTTCAAATATTTCATGTGTCACTAACTAAAGACAAAATATCATTAGGAAATTGATTTATCAAACGTTTGTATGTATTAAATTCATTAATTTGTCCATCAATGCTCATAACTGAATGTTCAGATGCAAACACAGATTTTGCGTTATTCCCAGAAATAATAGTATCACTGCCTTCAAAATACATTAGATGTGCGTTCCCACTATAAATTGCACTTCATAATGAACTCATTCCTCGCATACTAAAATCATGACATTGATATTTAATAAAATTTAAATTATCAGCTGATAATTCTGCATAATGTTCAACCAATTTAAAATAATCTCTAGCTATAGTTAAAGAAGTAGAAAATTGTCAAATGTTTTCTAAAATAATTGTTTCAAAATAAGTTATCAATCAAACAAAATTAGGATTAATATTTTTTTTACCTGTAATTATCATTAAACTTTTTTGAAATGGAATATTATCAGAACTTTTATATGCCTTAACAACAATAGGTAATTTTTTTGTTTCACAAATTGATTTACCTAATTCTTTTAAAACATTAATAAAATTCTCAGAAAATTTTTTTGATTGAAAAACATTATTTAATTTATTTTTTAATAATTTTGTTATTCTTCCATTACTATTTTCTTGGCTCAATTTAATAACGTGTTTTGTAAAATTATTCAAAATATTATTTACAACTTTTTTGACAAATAAATGATTTCAAGAAATATCCTTAAATTCATGGTTTTTATTTCCACGGGCCGTAAAAGTCAAGTAAAGATTTTGAACATTTTTTGGATACATTAGTCGATGAACTAATTTATATGCATCACAAGGAATCAAAGATACCAAAGATTCATCTAAATCCCAAGGAGTAATAATTTTGTTTTTATTCATTTAATTTATTTATCGATTTTAAGAACTATTTTATAAACTGTGTTTTTATATTATAAATATAAATAAAGAATTTAAAATTAATCTTAATATTAGCAAATTTAATTTACATAAAAAGAAATATATGTCAAAAGAAATTAATTGAATTACTTGTGATTTGGATGGAACATTACTAAGATATGAAAATGAATCTCATATTATTGAAGATGAATCGATTAAAGCAATTCAAAAATTAAAAAGTAAAAAAATTTATTTTACGATTGCAACTGGTCGACATTATGAAGATGCTTTATATATTTGCAATAAATACAACTTATTAAATGAATATTTAAGATATATTATAGGTTGTAATGGTGCTACTATTTATGATGCTATAAATAAAGAGATAATTTTTCAAACAACATTAGATCAAAATAAACTTTTGAATAGTGAAAAAATTTTAAAATTTTTAAAAAAACAAAAACTTGAAGTTATTTTAGCTGCATATAAAATTAATCGCGATGTAATAATGTTAAAAAATTCTAATAGTGATTCTGAAATTGTTAATGAATATATAAAATATGAGGGAAATTTTACTCACACAGAAAATAATTTTGAATTTGCTGAAAATTTCAACAAAGAAAAAAATATTTTAAAAACGATTTTCTTTTTTAAAAAAAATCAAGTTTTTGATATACAAAATATATTAGATCAAATAATTACAACTTTTAATATTGATAAAAATGATTTGATAGTTACGTCAAATCAATCAATAGAATATAATCAATCTAATGTTTCTAAAGGTAATGCAATTTTATTTTTATCTAAGAAACTGGGTTTAGATATAAATAAAACTTTATCTATTGGTGATTCAGGAAATGATATTAGTATGTTTAATACAACCAAGTATAGCGCTACATTAGAGAATAGTATTGATATAGTTAAATCTAATGCAACTAATGTATTTGACTCAAAAGCTTCAACAATTGTTAAAGATGTTATAGATTATTTTGTTTTTAATTAGATAATACTTTATTTTATTTATGACCCATAGATCCTGTATTTAAAATTAAAATTTTATTGTTTTTTATTAAATAAGCTTGCCCAAAACCTAAATAAGCTTTCCCAGAAACTAATTCAAGTCGAATTAAATGAAAATCTTTCATATTTTTAATCATTTCAATTCCACCACCTGAACCAACTCTTTTAATATAGTTATTAAATGTTAAATTAAATTCTTTTTTGTCTGTAACGAATTTAGCTTTCGCTTGATAAATAACTCTTTTTCGATTAAAAGGACTATAAGCTAATTTTTCATCTTCTAAAAACATTAAACGAATTTTATTTGGATTTTTCTTAATTGCTGAATAATGTTCTGCCATTTCACTTATATATATGTACAAATTATCCTTGTATCTTAATATTGGTGCAGTAGAAGCTATTGGATTATTGTTCATTACTGTAGCTAATACAACTGAATTGTATGAATTTACAAAATCGTCAATAATAGTTTTAACTTTTTTAGCATCAAAACCATCTTTAGATTTTTTTGACATTTCAATGAAAGCATTTTTGAAATCACTAAAAGATTTTAAAGGTTTATTAAAAGGAATTTTTTCTTTTTTATTATCAACATTTAAATAAATGTATTTCAAATCAAAATCTAAAAATAAAATTTTCTTATATTTTTTATTTATATAAGTTTTATAAATATTTTCAAGTGCATCATTATGTTCTTTATTAACATGATCAATAATAAATTTTTTATCCATTTTTTAATCCTTATAATAACTGTTGAATTATTTCATTAATTTTATTCATAAATTTTTTTGGTATTTCAATTGGTAAAACATGAGATGTATCTTTAAAAATTGTTACTTCTACATGTGGGATAATTTTTTTAAAATATTTTTCTGTTGTTTTTGTTGGAACGATTACATCATTTTCTCCCAATATCAGATATGTAGGTCAACTTATATTTTTATAACATGTTGAAGAATTTTTCAAAGATTTAGGGTTACATAAATTCATCACTAAATGATTAATTTGTTTTTTATGTTCATCTACAAATTGAATAAATTCTTCTATAGTTTTATGAAGATTTAAATCATTCATTTTATCTTTTTGATTAGTTTCATACTTGTGAACATATTTTTTTAAAAAATTTAAATTCAAAAACAAATTAATTGCAAATGCACTTTTCAAATTAACACACTTAACATTGTATGGTGCAATTAATATTAAACCTTTAACCAATCTAGAATCTAACATTGTAGATACCTTTGCTACTATAGCTGCACCCATTGAATGTCCCATCAATATGACATTTTTAAAATTATTTTCATTAATTCATTTATAAATTTTTTGTGCGTAACTTTCAATATTTATTTCTTTTGATTTGAAAGGTAAATTATTATGACCAGGTAATGTAAATTGATAAAAAGTATACTTACCTAAATATGGAATAAGTGGTTCAAAATTATGATGTGCTGCTGCAATTCCATGACAAAAAATCACAATACTTTTATGCTTGTGTTTTGGGGAAAAATATTTATAAACTTCTAAATTTTTATCAAATATTGTTTTTTCAATTTGCATCATTTAAATAAACTAATCATATAATAATTTAAATTTTAAATATTATAAAAAAATAATTGTTTAAAAATTTTTTAATTAAATTTTATTAAAAAAAAAAAAAAAACATGAAACCTTTTTTGGTTTCATGTTTTAGCTTTATAAATTTATTTAATTATTTAAATTTACAGGTGCTTTCTTAACAAAATATCAATGTTTTGTATTACATGAATCAATACATGATTTTGTAAGATTTATTTCTTTATCAAGAATTCATTTTGTTTCATTATTAAAAATAGTATGTGATGATTCTAATTGCAATAAATGTTTTTTCTTATTAATTTTCAAAGCACTAATAATTGTGTACTTAATAACTTTTTGAACATAAGATTCTTCAATATTAAATTCTTTAACTAAAATTTCAGCTAAAAGATTTCAATCATTATTTAGAATAGCAGGTTGAATAGTTTTTACAATTTGATCATTAGAATAATTCATTAATGAAGCAACATTGTTTAATTTGTTTAAACGATTTTTTGCAATTTTTTCTTCAAAGTAAACTGGACCAAAACAAATTCCAGCAAACAAGAATAAGATAACACACAATAATAGATTTCCAATTAATGGATCTAATAATTCATTAGGTTTTTCAGAATATTGTGCACCAACTAAACCTAAATTAACAAATGGTTGAGCAACACTGAAAATTAACCCCAAAGCAACTAACACAAAACTAACTCATCCAGTAAATTTAAAATATGAGTTTCTTTGTGTTGCTACTCTATTAGTTTTTCGATTCATCAAACCACCAAAAATTGCGAACGCAATAAAAGCAAACGCAAATAATGAAACTCAAGTCGCCATTAAATCAGCAAAATTAATTAGTTTTGCTTGAGATGAGAATCCAGTTCCATCATATGCACCAGCATAACTACCAGGGAAATAACCTAATCCACCAATAATACAGAAAACAATAATTACAGGAACACTTAAAGTAAATGTATATAATGTTCCTAATATTGGTTGTGGACGATTTAACATTAATAAAGTTCTAGAAGGAATTACAAGTTCTCCTTCTTTAATCAAATCTTCTACAAATCTTGGAGCTCATGCAGCAAAACCATTAATAATTCCTAATACACCAACAGCAATTAAAATATTAATTACTCCAAATAATCAACCAACATTTTTAGCTTTTAATCAATCTTGGAATGAATAGAAACTACCACCAGCACTACCTAATGACATTGAAACTGCAATAATTAGATAAATTACAGTAACAATAACTAATCCAATAAATATTGCTTTAGGTGTTTTTTTAGGTTCACGCATTTCTGATTGTAAACCAGCAGTAACATAGAAACCATCAAATGCAAAGAAAATAGCAGCCATTGCACCAAAAGTTCCAAAAAATGGTGTTAATTCAAATAAATTAGTTGCACTACCATTTCATAAATTAGGATCACCAATATTATTTATTCCACCCGTTGTTGTTCCATCAGTATTTGTAACTGGCATTGCAGCTAATACAAAACCTAAAATAGCAACAACTACTAAAGGAATAAATTTTAAAGCTGTAATAATTCAGTTTTGAATATTAGTTGCTTTTGATGAAAGACCACAAACAAAAATAAAGTAAATAGAAATAGCTAAAATGATAATCATTCAAATAGCTCAATCATTACTAGTACCAAAATTATTATTGACATTAAATCCAGCCAAAGCATCTTGCAATGAAACAATTACATAAATAGGCATGAAAAAGAATGTTAATGGCAAATAGATGAAGGTCATAAAATATTTACAACCCTTGTATATATACTTACCATTGAATTCTTTACATCATCCAATCATTGAAAGATTATCATTTCTAGCACTAGCAATTTCAATTAAAGCTAAAGCCATACAAATAACTGCAAATGCAGCTATAACTCATGAAAAAATAGCTCAAATTAAATTACTTCCAGAGTAAGCTAAAACCGTACTAGATTTAAAAAAGATTCCAGCACCAACAGAACTACCAATAACAATAGCAATTGCACTTATAAAACCAATTTTTTTACTTGTGGGTGCATTTGCTAATGAACGTTCAGCAGCTGAAACATTACTATTGTTTCCGCTTTCTTGAACTAATACATCATTATTCATATTCATAAAATTTCCTATTTTTAAACATCTTCTCTAATAAGAGGCATTGACATACATCTAGCACTTCCCATTCCTAAAGATAATTGATTACCTTGGAAAGGAATAACTTCAATTCCGGCTTTTATTAATGCTGCTTCAGTTTTCTTATTTCTTGAATAACCTACTACAACACCTGGTTGAGTAACTAAATAATTAGTTGCATCAAAATTTGTTTCAATATTGATATCAATTTGAGAAGCATTTTCACCAGCAACTGGAATTAAAATTGGTTTTTTACCAATGATAATACTTAATGCTTTTGATAAATCCATATTTAATTCTTTTGGACTAGAAATAGATTTTCCTGATGAAATATCAATTTCTCAAATTTTCAAAACTGACAACATATTTGGTGAATATAAAAATTTATTATGATCCAACATTGTTAGTCAAGTATCTAAATGCATTAAATTAGGCATTTTAGGAACATTAATTGCATAAATTTTTTTGAAAAGACATTCTTTATTTTTCAAAATATTTTTAGCTAATTCTTTAATAGTAACCATTTTTGTTCTTTCTGAAACACCTACTACTAAAGTATTCTTATTGTAAACAAAAACGTCCCCACCTTCTATATCCAATCCCTTTGTAGGAACAATGTATCTAGGAGTATTTTGGAAACGTTCATTATTATTAAAAATAAATTCTGAAAATAAAACTTCGCGTCTTCTAACATTATGTTTCATGTAATGTAAAGTAACACCATTACCAACACTTGCAAAAGGATCATGAGTAAAATAAGCATTTGGCATAGGTTCAACAATCAATTCTGGTTTACCTTTGATATTTAAATCAGTGCTTAAAATGCCACCAATCATATAGTCAACCATTTTGCGAACACTTTTTTGTTTTGTTAAAAAATCTTTAACTAAAGTTCTTAATTTAGTAGTTAACGCAGGAGTAGCTTCATCTAAATATTTGTTAATAAATGCTGCTTTAATTGTTGGAGTTGAACTTGAATAAGTTTGTGCAACTAAATCAGCTAATTCAATAACTGTTACTCCTTGATTTTTCAAAGCATTTGTAAAATTATCATGTTCAAGTCTAGCTGTTTCAGCTTCTAATGTTGCTGCAAATAACAATTCATCCAATCTAGTTGGATCTAAAAAATCTAATTCACGTCCAGGACGATGTACTAAAACTTCTTTTAGTTTACCAATTTCACTATAAACGTGAATTCCTTTTTGATTCGAATTCATAAATTTATAAAACCCTAAAAAAATTATGTTATTAAAAATCTCTATAATACTTAGAGTTATTCTATTTTACTCTTATATAACGATTTTTTTAACATTGTTTTTATTTTGTGATTTAAGAAATAAAATAAATTAATTAAATAAAATTAGCATCATCATGTGGAATTTTATTCATCACATTTATGATAATATCAGCTGCTTTATCAACTAATTCAATTGTATGATTTGCTTGTAAACTTAATCGAATTAAACAATCATTATCTGGCGTTGCTGGCGGAAGAACTGGATTTACATAAACGCCATTTTCAAATAATTGTTTACATGCAACTAATGTTCTTAATTCAGAACCTGAATATACAGGAATAATAGGAACTAATTCATGGCCACCAATTTTAATATTTGCTTCTAGCAATCTATTTCTTAAATGCTTAGTTAATTTTTTTAAATTTTCAAATCTTTGAGGCTCACTTTGCAAAATTTCCAAAGCTTTTGATGCACAAGCTAAATTGGCTGGTGGTAATGCTGCAGCAAAAATAAATGGTCTAGAATTATGTCTAATGTATTCTATTACATTTTTTGGACCAGCAACATATCCACCTAAACTTGCTAATGATTTACTAAATGTTCCCATAATGATATCAACATCATTTTCTAAATTAAAATGTTCTGCTGTTCCTCTGCCATTTTTACCCAAAACACCAAATCCATGAGCATCATCTATCATAATGCGAGCATTATATTTTTTTGCTAATTCTACTATTTTTGGTAAATTACATAATTCACCTGACATTGAAAATACACCATCAGTAACTATTAATGCACCACCGTTTTTATCAGCATTCGCTTTTAAATGATTTTCCAAATCATTCATATCATTATGATAATAACGAATCATAGGACTTATACCCAATTTTATACCATCATAAATTGAAGCATGATTTTCTCGGTCACAAAAAATTAAATCATTGCGCCCGCCAATACAAGACAAAATACCTAAATTTGAATTAAAACCAGAAGAAAAAATTACACAATCCTCTTTGTTTAGAAAATTGGCTAAATTTTTTTCTAAATCAACATGCAATGTAGTTGTTCCATTTAAAAACCTTGATCCTGATACACCAGAACCAAATTCTTTAATAGCATCAATTCCCGCTTCAATCACTTTATCATTGTTTGTTAAACTTAAATAATTATTAGAACCAAGCATAATAACTTGTTTACCATTCATAGTAACAACAACATCTTGTTTTGATTCTAATTTAGTAAAAAAAGGATAAATGTTTTTTTCTTTAGCAAGATTAATTCTTTCATCAATTTTGCATTTCTCAAAAATATCTTTCATTTAGCACCATGAAAAAAAATAAATTTTATTGAAATATTTTAATTTAAACAAATCTAATTATCAAACAAATATATTGATGTGATCATCTTTTATTGTTGAAACCATGTCTGCAATTCAAGCAACAAATCCAACAATAGGTATTAATGAAACAATTCCGAAAATTAACGTTTTAATATTTGATTTCATTTCAATATAATAAACAATTCTATAAATTGCGCTAAAATATCCAAATGTAAAGAAAATTATAAAAAATTTTAAAAATTTATTTCATCCTTCAAAAGTTCTTGTCATAATAAATAACCTACTAATAATAAATTGAATTTCTTTTAATAAAATCAATTTACTTTATTGTATTCTTGTTATTTAAATAATGGTTAAATTTGCTTATAACAATGGATGATATATATTTAAAAACCACATTTTCACTTTGATTAAGTTTTTTTCATTAAAACTAAATGAATCATCAAAAATTTCTTTAGAAATCTTAAATAATGATTGCAATTCATTTTCATATTTTTTTGACAAATCAATATTATAAATAATAGCTTCAGATTCATAATTAATAAACAAAGAACGAAAATCTAAATTGCTTGTGCCAAAAATTGTTAAATCATCAATCAATATAATTTTGGAATGAATGAATCCATTATATTCATATATTTTTACACCAGATGAAATTAATTGATCATAATGAGATCTATTGATAGTTAAAATATATTTTTTATCATCAGGAAAACCCGGTAACACCAAACGAACATCAATTCCAATCGTCGCTGCAAATTTTAGTGCATTTGTAATATCGGTATTAGGAATAAAATATGGTGTGGTTATTCAAATTCTTTTTTTTGCATTACTAATAGCATTTGTTAATAAAGTGCTTAAACTAAAATCATTATAACTAGGTGATGTTTCAAAAACTTGTGCTATGTTATCTTTAGAAATGTTATTTAATAATTCTTTTGATTGAACATTTAAATAAAAAGATTTATTGGTATTTAAATCATCTAAGTTTTTTTGCTTTTTTGAAATTGAAGTATTTGTTCTTCAATCTAAACAAAATATTAAATTAAAAGTGTTAACTACTAACCCAGAAATTAAAAGATTGTTATCATATCAATTAACAAGATTTGAAGAATAACAAATATATTCATCGCCCAAATTTGAACCACCATATAAAACTTTTTCATTATCAACTATTAAACATTTTCTATGGCAACGAAAATTAGTTTTAGAAGTGTATTTTGTAAATGTTTTAGGGTTAAAAACTCCAATCAAAATACCAGCTTCTCGCATTTTTTTTATTATTTTGCTGTATCCACGAAAATAAGAACCAACTCAATCATAAATAAAGCGAATTTTAATACCTTTTTTTGCTTGTTTGATTAATTCGTTAGCAATTGTTCTAAATCAAACCCCGTCAGCCACAATATAATATTGCAAATGAATAAATTTTTTTGCACTTCTAATCAATTCAATAGATTTTTTATATAAATTGTTTGAATTTATTAATTCAAATTCATTACCACTATATATTGGGCGGTTTTGAAGTGTAAATGCATAATTAAAAAATTGATTATATTCTGAATTAGATTCACTTAAAAAAGATTTACTAAAATCAAATGATTCATATTTAATTCATTTTTCTTGATTTTTAATATATTTTTTTCTTTTTATTCTTAACAGTGGATTTATTCCGAAAATTAAAAAAATAAATAAACCCATGATTGGAATACAAAAAATAACTAAAATTCAACACAATTTCACATTGATAATTCTTTTACTTGAATTAAACAAGTAAAATGCTAAAACAATACTAAAAAGATAATATGCAATTATTACTATAGAAACATAAACTCAATTTCTAAAATAAATCAACGTAAAGAACAAACCTACCAATAATAGAAACGCAAACGTTCCTACAAATAAGATTCAAATTTCTTTACGTCGATTCATTTTTTAGTTATTTAACTAATTATGCTTGAATTTGATATGAAGCTAAAAAATCATGAACTAATTTTTCAACTTGTTTTTCTGTTTCACAATTTAAAGCACTATTTGCCAATTTCACACATTCTTCTTTGTTCAATGCACAAATTATTTTTTTAGCTTTAGTAATTGCAGATGGAGCCATTGATAATTCTTTAACACCCAAACCAATTAATAATGGTATAGCAGCTGAATAACTTGCCATTTCACCACAAACTCCAGTTCAAATTCCTTCATTATTTGAGCCTTCAACAGTTTTCTTAATTAATCGTAATAATGCTGGATTTAAAGGTTGATACAAGTAATTAATAGTTTTAGACATTCTATCAACTGCAAATGTGTATTGAATTAAATCATTTGTTCCAATTGAGAAGAAATCACAATTTTTAGCTAAAATGTCAGAAACCATTGCAGCAGCAGGAGTTTCAATCATAATTCCTACCATAGGTTTTCCTGTTTGTGTATTTTCAATTTTTAATTCCATTTCACAATATGATAAGAAATCTTTAACTTTCTTCAATTCATCTAAAGTTGTGATCATTGGGAACATAATTCCAACTTTTCCAAAATTTGAAGCACGCAAAATTGCACGTAATTGAGTTTTTAAAATGTTAGGTTGTGCTAAACAAAAACGAATTGCTCTATTACCTAAAAAAGGATTCATTTCTTTTTCAAATTTGTGATATGGTAATGATTTGTCACCACCAATATCTAAAGTTCTAATAATAACTAATTCATTATTCGCTTTTTCAACAACTTCTTTATAAACTTTAAATTGTTCTTCTTCTGTTGGTCAATCATTTGAATTCATATACAAGAATTCTGTTCTAAATAAACCAACACCAGTTGCTCCATGTTTACTTGCTTTACTCATATCTTCAAGATTACCAATATTAGCAGCAAGTAGCACTTCAAAATTATCAGTTGTAACAGCTTTTTTAGTTGCATATTCATCAATACTAGAATCAACTGAATAAGCTATTTCATCATTTTTGAATTTTTCAATTTCAGAATCTTTTAATTCTGCATAAACAATTCCTTTATTACCATCTATAGCAATAACTTCATTATCTTTAAGAACTTCAGTAATATTTTTTAATCCTAAAATTGCAGGAATTTCCAAATTACGAGCCATAATTGCTGAATGACTAGTTGGCCCACCAACATTTGTAATAAATCCTTTAACAAATTTTTTATCTAGCATTGAAGTTTGTGAAGGAGACAAATCATCTGCAACAATAATTACACTTTTATCAATACCAACTAAATCTGGCATTTGTTCTCCACTTAAGATGCATAATAATCTTGTTTTTAAATCTGCTATATCTGCTGATCTTTCACGGAAATATGAATCATCCATTGATGCAAATTTTTCATATGTTTTGTCAAATACAGTGTTAACTGCATAAATTACATTATTTAAATCTACTCTAATTGAATTATATAAATCATCAATTAATGTTGGATCATTTAAAATATCAATATGAGCTTGAAAAATAGCTGCATATTTAGAACCCATTTTTGCTTGAGTATTTTCTTTTATATTTTCTAATTGGTTTTTTGCTTCTAATAAAGCATCTTCCAATGCAGTTTCGTGTTTTGAAACATCTCGAGAACGAATATTTTCTTCAGGTATATCAAAAGTTGGCGTAACTAATTTGTATACGTTAGCAACAACAAAACCGTCAGAAGCTGGAACACCATTAAATGTTTTTGACATGACAATTCCCCTTGTATTGATTGTTATTTATTATATCATTATATTTTGATTAGATTTGGGACATATTTAATAATTGTTATTAACAATTAAATTTAATAATTATTGGAAAAATATGAATAAAAATTATTTTTACAATGTGATATTTGCAAATAAAACTATATAAGATTCAAAATTATCAATAAAAAAAGCACATTAGTTGATATGTGCTTTTTTGTGATTTTAAAATGGCGTCGCCGACAGGACTTGAACCTACAACCCTCAGCTCCGCAAGCTGATGCTCTATCCGATTGAGCTACGGCGACAAAATACACACATATTTTATATTAGAAATTTGATTTTAACTAACATAATTTATATGTAATGCATTTACTTATTTGTTTAAAATTATGCTCCAACAACACTAATATGTTCTTGTAAATGATTTCCTTTTGTTATTTCGTCAATAATTGCAATAGCATAATCAATATAAGATATGTAACTTTCATTATTATGATTTTTTATCATTACATCACCACCAATTTTATAGCTTCCAGTTCATAAACCATCATAACTAAAATTTAAAGGTGGTGAAACATACGTTCACCAAACATCTTTTTTGGTTTTTAATAATTCAAATGAATCATTCATTGCTTTTGCAACTGGAATATATTCACTTGGAAATTCTAATGAATCCATTAATTTTACATTTTTGGATTTACTAATAAATAAAGAACCAGCACCACCAACTATAATTAAACGTTTTTTAGTATCTGCTAATAAATTAGATAAATGTTCAATAGATTCTGAGTGTAAGTGAAATGTTTCTGGTGTTCAAAAAGCTAATGCGTCAATAATTACATCAAATTCTTTTAAATCATTATTATTTAATTCAAAAACATCTTTATCCATTCATTTATTTGCATTAGAACTATTTACTTTACGCGAAATAGCTGTAACATCCATTTTTTGTTTGATTGCTTCATTAACTAACATTTTTCCAATTTTTCCGTTAGCACCTATAATTGCTATATTCATTTTTTAATTCCTTAAATAGTTTTCAATTTAAATTAAATAATAGTCTTTTAAAAATTTATATGTTTAAATCCACATTGGAAACTTTTAAATAATTAATTTAGTAACATTTTTGATTTTTAATAAGAATGGTGTTTTCAATAAAAATCAATAATTAACTTAGCTAATTGTTTAATTTTGTAAATGATTTATCAATTAAATTTTGTTTCTATAAATTAGTTATATTTTTTAAACATTTAATAATTTAAGATTTTATTTATTACAAATTATTTTTTATATTTTTACTCATTTTCAAAGTGTACTTTAATAAAAATAAGTTATTTATTTTCAACTGATATAACCATATAATTTTTATTTTTTCTATTATCTTCATAAAAAAGAAATAACACTTAATTGCATTGTATTTGATTTGAACACTATGAATATCTATTTAAAATATTTCATAGTATTTATTTAGTGTTTATCGCAATAAATTAAAAAAAAAAAAAATCTTAAATTTTCAAAATAGTTATTTGACATATAAAACATATAAATAACGATCATTTAAATTTAATTAAAAAATTATTTATAAGTAAAATTCAAATGATTTAAATAACAAAAATAACATTCAACTTATAGTTTGAATTAATTAAATCGAAAATATCTATAATAAAAAATAATTGTCTATTTATCATTGCATTCAAAAATTCAAGAAATTCAAAACATTAATTTATTTACATAATTTAAAACAACTTTACAATGCAAATAAAATTTTATCAAAAAAGCACATTATTTAAAAATTATTCAATGGCCTTAGTCCAGTTTAAAGTTCTTTTAACTGCTTCATTTCATATTTTTAATTTTTTATCAACTATTTGTTTTGAAAGTTTAGGTTTAAAAGATTTATCAACTTTGTTTATTTTTTTCAATTGATCAATTGATTTTCAAAAACCTGAAGCTAAACCCGCTAAATAAGCAGCACCCAAGGCTGTTGTTTCAGTATTTTTTGATCTTTGTATTTCAATATTACTAATTGATGATTGAAAATTCATTAAATAGTTAGAGTTTGATGCTCCGCCATCAACTTTCATTACTTTAATTTTTTTACCTACATCTTTTTCCATAGACATTAATAAATCATTTGATTGATATGCTATTGATTCAACAGTAGCTTTCACTAAATCTTCACGTCTAGAACCACGTTCCAAACCAAAAATAGCTCCTCGTGAATTTGAATCTCAATAAGGTGCACCTAATCCTGTAAATGATGGAACAAGAACGACATTTTGTTCATCATCACGTTCTTCTGCTAATTTACAATAAAAATCACATTCTTGTGAATTGTAAAGAATTTTTAATGAATCGCGTAATCATTTAATTGCTGAACCTGCAATAAAAATTGAACCTTCTAAAGCATAAACGGGTTTGTTTTTTCCAATTTTTCATGCAATTGTAGTTACTAAATGATTTTTAGATAAAATGGGTTTTTGGCCAATATTCATTAAAGTAAAACAACCAGTTCCATATGTATTTTTTACCATACCAATTTCAGTACACAATTGACCAAATAATGAAGCCTGTTGATCGCCAGCTACTCCCATAATTGGAACATTAGCTGTTGCTCTTTGAGATAAAAATTTGGGATCTATTGTTCCGTACAATTCAGATGAAGATTTAACTTCAGGCAAAATTTCTTTTGGAATTTCCAACAATTTTAAAATTTCATCATCTCATTCTAATGTGTTAATATTAAACAACATTGTTCTCGATGCATTTGTAACATCGGTAGCATGTACAGCTCCATTTGTTAATTTTCATATCAATCAAGTATCAATAGTTCCAACTAATAATTTTTTATGTTTTAATTTTTCTCTAGCTTCAGGAATGTTTTTTAAAATTCATCTAATTTTAGTTGCTGAAAAATAAGGATTAATGATTAATCCTGTTTTTTTGGCAATTATTTTATCATAACCATCTTTAATTAATTTATCACAATATTCACTAGTTCTACGGTCTTGTCATACAATAGCATTATAAACAGGTAGTCCTGTTTCTTTATCCCAAAGAACAATTGTTTCTCTTTGATTTGTGATACCTATCGCAGCAATATGTTCAGATTTTATATTTCCTTTTGCTTTCGCACTTTGTAATGTACCTAATTGTGTTGTTCAAATTTCTAAAGCATCATGCTCTACTCAACCAGATTTTGGAAAATATTGAGTAAATTCAGAACTTGATTTACTAACAGCTTCGCCTTTTGAATTAAAAATAATTGTTCGGCAAGAAGTAGTTCCAGAATCAAGTGCAATTACATATTTTTTATTGTTATTCATTTAAATTTACCTTTAATTATTATTAAGTTTTATTATGAGAAAATTGAAGCATCAGGATTAAAATCATTTTTCAATTCTAATTTTGTTCCATTATTTTTTAATAATTCTTCTACTTCTAAAGCAATAGCTGGAGCAGAAGATAAGGCAGGAGATTGCATGCCTGCTAAATTTATAAATTTATTGTTATTTTTTGCATAACTAATAACAAAATCATTTGTTTCAATATCAATAGGTCTAGAACCAGAAAAAGTCATAATAGTTTTTGACATATCAAGACTAGGAAATAATTTTTTGCCTATTTCACCAATATATTCATATTTTTCTCTAGTAACTAATCTAGTATCTTCTTTTGGCACATCATCTTCAGCAGTTGGACCAACTAAAATATGACCATCTAACATTGGAGCAACTATTACTCCTTTACCATGAATAGTTGGAACCATAAAACAAATCGAATTAACAATTCCACTTAAAGCACGATCAAGAATGCGATATTCTCCTCTTCTTGTTTTTTGCTTAAAATCAGGATATCCTGCCATTTCAGCAATAACATCAGCATAATGACCTGCTGCATTTATTATATTTCTTGTTTTAATTACATCTTGATTATTAATAGTTATTTCAAAACTAGAATCTTCTAAAAATTTGATTGCGGTTACTTTAGAAGATTTTAATGTTTTAACTCCGTTATTAGTTGCTGATTTAATAAATGCCAAAGTTGCTTGAACTGGATCAATAGCTCAAGAACTTGTACACAATAGTGCACCAATAACTTCATTATTTATGTTAGGTTCTATATTTAATAATTCTTCTTTATTAAGAATTTTTAAATCATTTGATAAAACACCATTTTGAATTCCGCGATCATATAACATTTTAACGTGTGACATTTCATCATTATTAAAAGCTATTATCAAAGAATTTACTTGGGCTCTTGGAAAATCAAAATGTTTAAAAATTTCTTCTCTTCAAAGTTTATTACCTAAAATATTAAGTTTTGCTTCTTTTTTATTTGGTTCTGGATCAAAACCACCATGAATAACACCTGAGTTCCCTCTTGATGTTTCATCAGCAAAAACTGGATTTTTTTCAACTAATAAAATATTTAAATTGTATCTAGATAATTGATAAGCAGTGATGCCGCCAATTATTCCTCCACCAATTATTACAATATCATACATAATATGTTTATATTAAATTTAATACTATTGAATATGAGTTTATACAGCTAAGCCAATTAAACCTATAATCAAACCAGCAACCATTGGTCCAGCAATAGGAACTCAACTATATTGTCAGTCACAAATAGTTGAAGTATATTCATTTCTTCTAAATTGTTTAATTAAACCAAAGAATACAAGTCTAGGAGCTAAGTCACGTGCTGGGTTAATTGCATAACCAGTTGCAGAACCTAATGAAATACCAATAGACATAATTACTAATGCAACAAATATAGGATTAGATAATGCAGAAACTTGATTAAATGCTAAAATTGCACCTAATAAAACAATTGTGCCCACAAATTCGTAACCAACATTATATATCAACGCTCTATCTTTTTTATTGCTATAAACAGGAGTTGTACAATGCATACCTCTAATTGTTAAAATGTCATTTTCACGATCTTTAATGAATTTAAAATTAATGAAGTCTAAAATGATTTGTCCAAACATTGCACCTAAAATTTCAAATATTAATGCAATAAAGAAAGTAGCAGCAATAGCGCCACCTTTAATACTTAAATCTACTACCCCATTTCCATTTAGTGCAGCAATACCCTTCAAAACTAATGGATCAACTCAAGTTCCATTTGATGAAGCTATAGAATTTGATATAGCAACAGCTGGGTTTAATCAACCTGAACCACCCATTGCTATAGAAACTGCAGCACCAATGAAAACTGCAAAACCTCATCCTAACGCAATTAAAATATATTTTCCAGATTGATTAGCATTCATTCTTTTAAAAGACACAGCTGCTACAGAACCATTACCAAGTAAGATTAATATAGCTGTTCCGATAAATTCAGAAAAAAGAGCTAATAATCAAGTTCCAATTGGAGTCATAAATTATTGTTCCTCATATACACATTTTGTGTTGAAAAGTTTTCTTATTATATTGAATTTTTTTATATTTACAAACCTTATTAAAATTCTTTGTCTAGTAAGTAATCAACAAATTCAGGTTTATCCCAATGCATTTTTGTAATATTAGTTTCATCAATTTTTTTAATTGAATTAATATCATTTTCAGTTAATTCAAAATCATAAATATTAATGTTTTCAATCATTCTTTGTTTATTTATTGTTTTGGGAATTATAGCTATGTTTCTTTGTATATTGAACTTTAAAGCAATTTGTGTTGAACTTTTATTATATTTCTTACCTATCTCAATTAATAAAGGGTGTTCTATCAATTCTTTTAAACGTTTTTTAGCTAATGGTGATCATGCTTGATGAACAACATTATATTTATTCATAAATACATTTGCTTCATGCATTTGTAAAAAAACATTTGTTTCAATTTGATTTACCGCTGGACATATTTCATTAAATCTAATTAAATCTAGCAAACGTTCAGGACTAAAATTTGAAACTCCTATTGCTCTAACTATTTTTTGTTTATATAAATCTTGAAGTTCTCTTCAAGCTGAATAATAATCACCTTTTGGTCAATGAATTAGAACTAAATCTATATAAGATGTTTGCAATTTTTTTAATGAATTTAAAACTGCTGTTTTTGTTTCATTAGGTTTAAAGTTTTTAATTCAAACTTTAGTTATCAAAAATATCTGTTCTCTTGGTACTTTAGTTTTTTTAATTGCATTTCCAATACCAATTTCATTTTTATAAAATTCAGCAGTGTCAATTAATCGATAACCTATTTCAAGTGCATCTAAAACACATTTCTCACATTCATCATTATCATTAATTTCATAAACACCATAACCTACTAATGGCATTAAAATACCATTATTTAGTTTAACAGATTTCTCCATATAAATAACCTTAAAAAAAGTTTATATTTCTTGATATATTACAATAAATAAAAAAATTTTTTGTTAAGACGTTTAAAAATTTAATTCATAGGCAAACAATTTAAGCAAATTCTATATCCTGTTCAATCGTTTTTTTCAAAATATATGTATTGATAACTTTTCATTTTGCAAATACAACATTCGAATTTGAAATATTTGTTATCATAACCTATTTCATTAAAAATTAAATATCAATTCTTTCCCGCAAATCAAAAGCATAAATTGCAAACAATATAATTCTTTTTATTTAAATTTGAAATTATTAAAGATGGAAGTGCAACAAAAAAGTATTCATTCTTATAAGGCACGGAAAAATAATTAGTTAAATTTTTACAAAAAAAACACATTTTAAATTCTTTTGAAGTATGAAAAATTTTTTCGTATCTTGCTAAAAAATTCATTTTTATTAAACACACCTATAAATTAAAAAATAATTAATTTAGTTAATCAAATTTAAATAAACTTGGTTTTTTATATATTCAAAGGAAATTGTTTTATTTTGAATTTGGTCTAATTGAATTTTGTTTTCAAATAATGCTAAATTAAAATGTTTTTTAAATTCATCAAATTCATTTCGTATATCTCTAGCACCTTTTGTAACATCAACTTTATTTAAAATATTGTTATAAACATCATTTTTAATATATGAAATATTAATATTATGTGTCTTAAAATTATTATTAAATTGATTAAAATAAATATCTAATATTTTATATTGATCTGCTTTTTTATTTATTGTGTTAAAAACTATAATATTTTCTTTACCTATCCTACCTAAAATTTCAGGTCGATTTAATTCAAATGTGAAAAAATTGTAAACTTGTTCATTAATTATTTTGACTATTTCTTCATAATTATGATTAGGCGATATATTTGATACGCCAATATTGGAAGTTAATACAATAAAACTATTTTTTAAATTATATTTTTCTCCCTTGTTAGATGTAATATAACCTTCATCAAACATTTGCAAAAATAAATCAAAAACTGAATTGTGAGCTTTTTCAATTTCATCAAATAGAATAATAGCATTGGGATTCTTATTCAATTTATTTGTTAAAACACCGCCTTCTTCATAACCAACTAATCCATTAGGAGCACCAATAATTTTACTAATAGCTACATCATCTTTATATTCACTCATATCTAAACGATTAATTTCTTTGTTGTTATATAAAAACTCACTTAATTGTTTACATAATTCTGTTTTGCCAACACCTGTGGGACCAACAAAGAAAAATATTCCAGCCGGACGACTATCTTCATTATTATTAACTTCATATAATTTAGTAATTAATTGTTGTTTAATTTTTTGAATAGGTACTTCTTGTCCTATTATTTTTTCAGAAAAAAAAGAATCATAATTTTGAATTTTTTCAAAAGATAATATTTGAGATAAATCAATTTCATATTTTTTGTTGGATGAAATATAATCAGATTCAATAGATTCAGAATGGCACTCTATAATTTCATCATCTTTTAAATAAATGTTTCTTTCATCAAGTTGTATATTTTTATTTATTTCATTACCTATTTTTAAAATGGCATTAACATTTTTTTCACGAAATTTTACTATAACCTCATCTAATAAATTGTATGAACTATACTTATCATATGTTTCTTCAAAAATAAAACAATATTCCACTCCTAAAGCATAAGCATTTTCCAATTCGCCAATAGAATAAATAGATTCTCTATAATTTTTAGAAATTTCTAACAAACTTTGATCAAGTTCTTCTTTGTCTAGTCAAGTTTGAATATTACTTATAACTACATAATAAAAATTATCAACTATACCAAATTTCGATTCAGATTTATTATCTATTTTTTCAATTTTACTAGTGTTTTTAAATTGTATTGTTGTTTTGCAATTGTAAAGTGACATTTCATTTTTTGTATTTTTTTTTATAAAAAATGCAGATATGTCATGCTTTCTAATATCATTACAAATATCTTGGCTAAAATATTTATCTCCAAACATAAAAAAATAAGGACATTTATGTTTAGAATATCATTGCCTAAATTGTCCACTAATATATAATTCTTTTCTATTGTATCTTATAGAAATATCAGCTAATATTTTATCCAATTCTTCTTCTGTAACATTAGGTTGATTTAAATCAACAATTATTCAATATTTTTGATTTCTAAGAATAAATTGTACTAATTTTCAAATTATTACTCCTAATGCTCCACATAAAATCAATATTCCTACAATTAAACCTGACACAATTTTTCCTAAAACAAAATACTTATAATTAATTTTATAGTTGGGGTATTCTAAAAAAAAAAAAAAAAAGCAATTTCTCATTTATGTGAAATTGCTTTCTATAATTTACTGTATAAATATCAATTAATTATGCTTGTGTTTGAGTTTTATTATCAAAAAATTTTACAGGTTTTTTAATTTTTATATTTTGTGTTTTTATAAATGGCGTTGGTTTCAAAACGGGTTTTTTATATTTTACATTTGAATTGTTTGATTTACTAATTAATATAGGTGTAGGTTTTTTCGTTTGTAAATTTCTAGTTAAATTTTTAAACATTAAAATAGTATATTTTTCTAAACGATCTATTTTCTTGTAAGTTAAAACATTTATTTTGCGATTTTTACGATGTGAAATTCATGTGCACAAAGCTAATAAACTTATTGAAATTACTGCAACCGATGTAATAATACCTACTCATATGCCCACATAAAGGTTTTTATTGTTTTGTTTTGATGGCAATAAATAAGATTCATTATCTCAATTAGGATTTGGATTATTAAATAGTGGATTTAATTGTGCGTCTGAATTTATATCATTTAAAAAAAGTATACCCTTTTCAGTAGTGAAAATAGTTGATTTATCAATTCCTAAAGAATTAGATCATATTTTTTGTTCATCAAATCCAGTATTTTTGTTTAAAGGTCAATAAATTCCATCATCTTTAGGAGTTTGGATAATTTCATTTTGTCTTATCATTGAAAAATCAGGATATTTTTCAACTGATGATCCTTTTTGATTTATTATTCCTTCTGAAGTAAAAACATTAATTGTAGATGAGTTATAAATATCATCTTTAGAACGTAATGACAAATAATGGGTTTGATGAATATTTTGAACAGCATCATAACCATAAGCAGCTGTCTTTGTTATAAAAATTGAATCAGTAATGCACAACAAATCTGATCTATCTATATTTTTGTATTCATCACTAAGTAAACTTATCTTTCTTAAATTTCCATATGAATAATAAAAAATTCCTTTTTTTGTAATAATTCAATGACTTGAAGAATCTATATAGTCATCCCTAGTTAAATTTATAAATGAAAAATTATAATCTCATGTAACAATCATTTGTGTGGTAATAAAGAAATTACTATTTACAGCTATAACTTGATCTTTACTTAAATTTTTTAAATAATAAGTGTAATTATTTAAAACAAATTCTTTTCCGTCATATAGAAAAACGCCTCGTGTAGTAACTAAAAAAGTTTTAGATATTCCTATAAATTCATCTCTTTTTAAATCTTTTAGATTATCTTTAAATAAATTTCAACTAGATGAGAAAACGCCTGCAGATGTAGCAACCATTGTGTCAGATATATCATAAATATCATTACTTGTTATTTTCCAACTTAATTTATTAGTTTGTAATGCTTGTCCGCCTTGATATGTAATTACATAATTACTTAATACTAAAATAGATGTTGAAGAAGCTAGAATATCATCTCTAGATGAATTTTCATTTCAACATTCTTCACTTGTTTGTTGATCTTGAGTATTAAATATTCCTTGTTTTAAAATTAAAAAATAACCATTTACTCAAATAAAATCACTTTTTTTCATCTGATTCCAATATTGTTTTGCAATGGGTTGATTTCATGTTGTATATATTCCATACTTTGTTACTACAAAATAATTTGAAATCGCTCATAAATCATCCTTTGTCAATTTATTAAAATTATCATTACCTATTTTTTCATGTTTATAATTATAAACACCATTTGTGGTAGCAATAATTCCTTCGGTTTCTCCTAAAATATTAGAAGGAATAACTTTTCCCACATGCAAAGAAATTTCCAAATTATTTGCATAGTCTGCTTGAACAATCAATTTGGTGTTTCCTATTTTCAAACCTGTTAATTTAATAATATTTTTATCTAAAAAATTAGTTTTTACAATATTTGGATTACTTACTGATATACAAATATTTTCTAATTCACTTGCATTCTCAATTTTGATATTTGTAAAGTTATCTTCACCTGGTAATAAAAATAATGTTCCATTTTTAAAATCTGGATGTTCTGACAAATTAGTTTTAATATCAATTTTATTATTGTTATATATAGATGAAGTTAATGCAGATGTTGATTTTTGATTTAATGAATTTAGACTATTAAAATTTTTGCTATAAGGAATTAAACTCAATATTACTAATTCAACAATTACTAAAAACAAAAAAACAAAAAATGAATATTTCTTTATACTTGTTTTCATGAAATTTAACCTAATTTAAGAAATTTAAAAATAAAAAAATAACTAAATAAATATTATCAAAAGATACAAAATAAATTTAAAAAATTAAAAATTATAACTATTAAATAAAAATGTTTAAAGTGTTGATAAATCAAATTTGTTTAACAAGTTATTAATACATTTAATGTGTTAATTATTAATTTCAAATGATTTTTTAATAAATTTTATCGCAACTTCTAATTCTTTTTCATTTTCAATAGTTATTTCAACATCACCAACACCTAAATGCCCAACATTTTTGACATTTCTAATAAATGAATATTGGCTCATTGAACTTTCATCATAATCTAAACATAAAAATAATTTAATAGTTCCACTTTTTCTAAGATTAAATGAAGCGAAAAAATTATTTTTTTTGAATGTAACATATCATTTTTGTCAATTTAAAGATATGTTTTCTCCTAAATTATTTATTAAAAAAATAAGATTATCTACAAGGTTTTTCTTAGCTAAATTTAACTCATCATAAATTGCTTTTATAGACTGTAAATCATCTTTACTTTTTAAATAATTATCTTTGCTATGATAATCTATATCACTAGAAGTTTTAGGTAATCCATTTACTAATTCAAATGCAATAAATCGATTATTTTCCCCATAAAGATAATATTGAAATAATTGAATGTCATTATTACCAACTATTTGTTTATCAAATTTACTAAAATTTTTAGCAATACAAATAATTCTAGGATTTTTTATGTTTTTTTTCTCAATAAAAAATTTTCTTTTTGCCTCATCTAATTTCTTCACTAATAATAATTCAAATGATTCACTATGATTTTTTAATCATTGCGAATAATATATAGATTGATTAATTACATTTACATTTTCTTTTAATTTGTATTCAAAAATAACAGGTCTGCCTTCTTTATCTATACCTAAAGAATCTATTCTACCTGGTCCAAAATTTAAATCATTAAAAGGATATTCAGATTCTAAAAATTCAATGTTAAAAATTTTTAACATGTTTTGTTCAACAATAATTTGCAATTCTTTTTCTTTTGAAAAAGAATTTGGTTTAATAGTATTTTTTTTATCAATATCAAAAAGAATAGGTTTACTCATAATTGAAAATTTATTAAAATTTTAATACATGTGTATTTGATATCTTAAAAAAAAAAAAAAAGACAAGTTAATTTTATTGTTGCAATTGTTTTAAATATAAAATTATTTTTTTGGTATTTTAACTGATTTAAAAATAGGTGGTTTTACATTATTATTCGTTCTAACAAAGTTTTGAGAACTATTTATCGGTTTAAAAGGTTTCTTAACTTGTTGTACTTTTTGATAATTAATGTTTTTTGGATTTGATTTAGATTCTAATTGTTTTGGTCTATTTAATTTGTTAATACTAGAATCTAAACTTTTGAAAACACTCACAATACCTTTTGCTAAAACATCTATTTTTTTGTTAGTTTTTTTATTATGTTTATGAACAAACATACTTATAAACACAATAGAAGCAATTATTACAATAATCGAACTAAAGACTCCACCAATAATTCAACTTGTCATGTAACTTGTAGAATCACTCGGATTTACATCAACATCCATAGGTTTAGGAAAGTTTGTTTTAATGTCATTAAATGACAAATTAATATATCCTGTATTACCATTTATTCAATATGTGTTACCTGGAAAAAGAATATAACTGTCTCCGGTAGCCATAATTTCATTTTTTTTAAAATTATTAATTCCTTTAATTTCTTTACAATCTGAATCTGTAAATTTATAAACACCAGTTTTTGTAACAAATAAATAACCATTACCATCATTAGTGGATAAATAAAAATCTGAAGTTGAAATTAAATCTTCTTTAGTTAAATCTAAACTATATGTAGGTCTTGAAGAACCACAACCAAGAGCTGCTTTTTTGGTAAAAACAACTCATTGTGTCATGGCAACTATATCATCTTTAGTAAATTCGCCTTTGTCATAAGAATAATAACTATCACCTAGAGTTTGATCATTAGAACTTAAAATTCCTTTTTTAGTTACTACAGCATTTCCGCCCAAATATCAAATATCATCTTTTGATAATGTAGTATATTTACTAGTTCACATTTGTTCATTTTTTCTTAATGAAAAAATTCCTTTAGAGGTTAAAACAATACCTTCTGTCATTCCAAAAATACTATTATTATCAATAGTTGTGTCTCCCATCATTTTTGAAAATTTATCTATTTTACTATCATTATCCATTCTATATAAACCATCTTTAGTTAATATTGCTACCTCATTGTATTCATCAGTAAATGATGATGTCATAATAAAATCATCTTTATTAACATCGGGGATATTTGTTAGTTTTTTGGGTTCATGTGACATTGAACAATAATAAACTGTATCTTTTTTACCATCTGGGGCTGATGATAATGATTGAAAAATAGCAACATTTAATGAACTATATATTAACTTATCTTTACTATCAATAGCTGCAGAAGTTTCTATTTGTTTGCCAGTATATGAATAAAAACCACCTGCTGTTAAAATTGATGAAGCATTTATCATTCAAATATCTTCTTTGGAAGGATTTGCAGGTAATTTAACATCAATTAATGAAATATTATCAGGCGAATGAACATTAAATGTACCTTTAGTAGTTACAAGAATATTTTTAGTAGCCGCAATAACATCATCACTAGTTAAACTAGGAACAGTATCTTTAAAAACTTGTTTAATTTTACCTTGTTGAATTACAAATAATCCTCTTGTAGTTACCAACAAATTACTATAAGATTTTAATATATCATCAGGTTTGAAATATCCATTTGTAACTTTGAAATTAATTGGATATTGAGCATTAATTGCATTGATAGTAATCGTACTACTTCCTATTTTTAAAGCACGTAATTTAATTGATCCATCTTTCATGTCAACTACTTGTAAAGTATCTGGTTTATCACAAACAACTGACACATTAATTAATTTTTTGTAATTCTTAATATGAATTTGACTATCCGGTTCTTTATCAGTCAAAATAATTGCATTGTTTGGGTCTACATCTACATCAATAGATTCTGTTGACACACTTTTTGTATCTAAATAAAATTTATTTTCATTTGTTTGTGCAACTGAAATTTTTTGATTAGGTTCTATATTAGGTAATAAAAAATTACTTTTTAATGCTGCAATAGGCAAAAATAAAACTAAAGCTAACAAAATCAAATTTATTTTTTTCATGTACGAATTTTTCAATACTGAAATTTTTTTAGTATTATTTCATTTTTTCATAAATATCTAAAACTCCTGAATTTAAAAATTAATTTTTTAAATAAAATTTATTGACATTTCAAAAAACACATTATTACAAATCATGAAAAACATAAAAATTAATTAGAAATTCTTTTTTTATCATCATTTAAATTCTTAGTATTAGAAATTATTACAGGTTTTTTAATTTTTAAATTTTTCAAATCAGTAGAAAAAACTGCTTTTGGAACGGCTTGCTTATTTTTGAATTTAAAATTAGTGTGTTTTGTAATTAATTTTGGTGGTTGTTTTTTGTTTTGTAAATTATCATTTAATTTATTAAATACCAAAATAGTAGATTTTTCCAATCGATCAATTTTCTTATGAGTTATAGTGTTCATTTTTTGATTTTTACGATGTGAAATTCATATACACAAACCTAACAAACTTATTGAAAATACCACAGATGATACAATAATGGCTGTTAACACGCCGGCAGAAAGGCCACTATTGTTTATAGTTGTTGGTATAAGATAAGACTCATTGTCTCAATTAGGATTAGAGTTACTAAATGTGGGTGTTAATACAAAATCTGTAATTTGATCATTTGAAAAGAACATACCCCCGTTTGTTACAAATACAGCTGAGCCAGCTATTTTTTCAGAATTAAATTTTATTTTTTGTTCGTCAAAACCAGTGTTTTTATCTAAAGGTCAATAAATTCCATCATCTTTAGGTGTTTGAATTATTTCTTCTTTTTTTATTTTAAGAAAATCAGGAAATGTAGTTAATCAACCTGATAAAGTCATAATTCCATTTGAAGTAAAAACTCTATTGCAAGATCAACTATAAATATCATCTTTAGAATTTAAAGATATAGGTTTTGCTATATAACCATCATCTAAAGATAAATAAGCATACTGCTTTGTCATAACAATAGAATCAGTAATGCACAACAAATCTGATTGTTTTATATTTTTAATTTCATCAGAAGTATTAATTTTTTCTATCTTATGAGAAAAATGATAAATTCCTTTTTTAGTAACAATCCAATGAGTTGAAGAATCTATATAATCATCCTTTGTTAAATTTATTGATAAATAATCAGTGCGATTAAGTGGAAAAATCATTTCTGTTGTAATAAGAAAATTATTAGTTACAGCAATTACTTGATCATGTTTTAAGTGATTTAAATAATGAGATTCATAATCCATAACATAATTATTTCCGTCACTATAAAAAACACCTCTTGTTGTTACTAAAAAATTCAATGATATTCCAATAAATTCATCTCTTCTTAAATCATTTAATGAAATATTGAAAACATTATTTTTATATGAAAAGACACCCACAGTTGTAGCAACCATTGAATCTGATAAACCATAAATATCATCAAATGTTATTTTTCGAGCCAATTTGTTGATTTGTAATGGTTCTCCAGGTCCATAAGTAATAACATAATTATTTAATACTAAAACTGATGTTGAAGAAGCTAGAATATCTTTTTTAGATGAATTTTCATTTCAGTACTCATTATTCACTTGTTGATTTTCAGTATTAAATATTCCTTGTTTTAAAACTAAAAAATAACCATTTGCTCAAATAAAGTCATCTTTTTTAAGTTGACCTCAATATTGTTTTGCAATTGGTGTGTTTCATGTTGTATATATTCCATACTTTGTTACTATAAAGTAATTTGAAATTCCTCACAAGTCATCTTTTGTTAAATTGTCAAAATTATTATTACCTATCTTTTCATATTTGTAATTATAAACACCATTCGTTGTTGCAACAATTCCTTCTGTTTCTCCTAAAATATTTGAAGGAATTACTTTACCAACAGATACAGAAATTTTTAAATCATTTGCGTTATCAGCATTAAAAATTAACTCTGTTTCCCCCAATTTCAAACCTATAATTTCAAGAGTGTTTTCATTTATAGAAGAAACTTTTACAATATTTGAATTCTTTATTGATACATTGACATTTTTTAATTCACTAATGTTTTTAATTTTAATAGTTGTGAAATCATTTTGACCAGGCAATAAGAATAAAGTTCCATTTTTAAAATCTGGATGTTTTGACAAATCGGTTTGAATATCAACTTTATCACTTCTATATGTAGGTGAAACAGAAGTAATTTCAGATTTTTGATTTGTTAAATTTAAATTAACATAATTTTTATTAGAAAAGGTCGGGATTATTATGACTAATCCAAAAATTATCAAAAACAAAAAAACAAAAAATGAATATTTTTTTACACTTGTATTCATGAAATTTACCTAATTTAAGAAATTTAAAAATAAAAAATACCCTATAAATCTTATCAAAAAAAACAAAATAATTAAAAATAAAATTATATCAGTTAAGTATTAATTTGTTCCATTGCTATGCAATAAATTCTTATTATTAAAAATTTTTATAAGTTTTTTAACAATTGTATTTTGCAATTTATTACCTATAGTTTTTAAAAATTTATTACTTGCTTTTCTAATTCAAATTATATGTTTTAATAATTAATTTTAGTACTATTTTTATTTGAAAATTATCATTCAATTTTTGAAACATTGAAACTATTGCTTTCACGATATAATAAATTTGTTAATGATTTTTAGTGTTTATTCATAAATTTAAATTTAATTATTTTGTTGTTATTCAAAAATAATAAAAACAAAGGTATATCTACAACAAAATGTGTAAGCATACCAATTCCAAACATAATAGCAACACTTTCTAAAGTTGGTGTCCATATATTTGTTTTTCACAAGGCAAAATAAATAGGATAAACTGTTAAATTTACAATCAAACTTTGGATACAATAATATGATATTTTTCCTTGCCTTATAAAAATGGAATCAAATATAGAACTATACGCAAAGAATATATAAAAAGGAATAAGAATTAAAATCAATTGAGAGACACTTTTATATTCATTACTTGATCCTAAAACATTTTTTATAAATATAGGATTAATTGGAATTGTAACTAATCAAATAAAAATAATAATTGAAATAAATATTGAATAAAATAACAATTGATATTTAAATAAATTATTATTTTCTTCATCATTTAATATAAAAGTTTCTTTAATGTAAATAGATATAGTTGTTATAGGTAAAAGTAATCAAGTTCATATAAAATCGTTTGCGACTCAGTATATTCCTGAGCTATTTAATGAATTTATTGGATTTATTATCATAAAATAAAAACATAAATTTCTAACTAGTACTTCTATAGATGAAATTAAAAATAAATAAAAATATTGTTTAACATATTCTTTATTTACATTAACATTATTTTTAAAATTAAAATTTCATATTTTAATGTTTGGCAAAGATAAATATATTACAAATATTACACAACAAATAAAATTTACTATTATAGAATTTATTCCTATTCCTTTAATGGACAACTTTAATGAAAAACTAAAATCTGTAATAAAAAATAAATCAAAAATAAATGAAAAAAATGTAAAAGCAATACAAACAATTCCATTAATAAGTATGTACTTATCAAACTTAAAAATGGTTGTTGTTAAAAATAAATAAGAAAAAATAGAAAATAAAAAAGTACCTCAAACTTCATATTTTATGTATTCACTAGATCTTAAGAATAAATTTTCATTATTAATAATTAAACTTAACAATATATTATCAATATTAAAAAATATAGAAATAGTAAATATTAAATAAACAAAAAATACAAATATTGTTATTAATGAATAAACATGTTTTCAATTTTTATTTTCTTTCAATTTAGAAAAAACAAAAAACAATGGAATCACTATTGATTCATTTATTATTTCATAAAAAACATTAAGTCAAAGTATTTGAGATGCAATATTAAAAGCATTCTCATCGGGTAAATTACCTAAAAAATAAATTCTTGTAGTTTTATAAATTACTGGTAGCAATTGAAAAAATAATAAAATAATCATTAATTTTCAATTAATTTTATTCTTAAGAAAATTTAAAAATGCTTTTTTTCCCATATAAGAAGAGTATTAGAAATATTAGTAAATTTTTCACAATTATTTAAAAAATGCTTTTATAAAAAATTAATTATAAATTTAATTTATTTTTTAAGTTCATACTCTAAAAAATTGTTACAACAATTGCATGGATCCTCTCAAAAGGAACCTCTTGTACATCTACAACTATTACATCTTATATATTTGTACAATTGCAATCTTTGCAAAAACAATCTTAGAATTTTTTTATCGTTTAAATTTGAACTTATTTTTAATTTAAATACACCTTCATCATTTTCATAACATCTAACATTATATTCAAAAGAATATATTTTGTTTTTATCATAAGTAATTTTGATTGAATCATATATTATAGATTGACAAATTGGGTTTGCTGATCCTGGACAACCCAAGTATAAACATTTTTTGTTTTCGAAATGATTACGTAAATCATCAATACCTAAATCTATAAGTTTAGAAATTCTTTTTTTTCTTCTAAAATATTTTCAACATGATAATCGTCACAATAAGAAAAAACAATATATGAATTGAATTCCATAAATTTATATAATTTCCTTTTTTAATCAAATAGTTCATTTATTCCAAAAAAACAATTTGTATTAAGTAAGTTAACTTTTCAAAAATTAACGTTTTTAAATCAAAAAATAATTAAAATTCCTTTGTTAAATTTTGATTTGCTGTTTTTTGATTGGAAACTTGTAAAGAAATGATTTTATTGTGATTAAAATATTCTTTTCTAGCAATAAAACAAAAACCAAAACTTATTAGTAAAAGTGCAATATCTGAACCAAAATAACCAGTCCAATTACTTTCATTTATTTCGGGATTTAATTTTAAACCACCAAATACGTTTCAATTTGTTACTAACGTGGAATTAATAATTTGAGCAGGAAAATTTCCATTAGTGATTGCAAACAATCCTATAACTGATGTTGCAAATCAAAGAACAAAGCAAAATAAATTGAATACAAAGGGTCTAAAATAATTTGAATCAAGTTTTCGTTTTTCGAAAACTAAATAAGCTAATCCAAAATGATAAAAAGATGCAAGCAAACCAAAGGAAGAACCAACAATTATAAAAGAACCACCTATTGAAGTTAACGAACTAAGTGTTTGAATTCGTTGACTTGAAACAGATTTGTCTGCTAAAATTCAATATGCTATTATTAAACACAAACCACCAAGAAACATAACATTTATTAAAACAAAAAATAAATTGATAAACTTTTTATTATTGGTATTCATTAAAATTTCCTTATAAACAAACAATTAAGATCTACATAAATCCATTTTTTAAAAAATGATTTTCTTATTCTAAAAAAAAAAAAAAGCAACTCAGGTTACATGAGTTGCTTTTTAAAAAGAAACATTATTTAAAATTTAATTCAAAAATTTGCTTTTATTTGAATTTATATTCATTTTATTAAATGTTTTTCTATATATAACTTTGTTTCGTTTTTTTAAATTTAAAAATGTCTAAGATTCTTTTGTCAAATTTTGATTAAGTGCATTACTTTGTTCTTTTGAAAGAATTGCTGCATTAAAATTTAAATATTTTTTTCTAGTAATGAAGAATAAAACAAAACTTAATAAGAAAAATGCCATATCTGATCCAAAATAACCAGCTCAATTACTGTCATTTATTGTGGGATATGATTTAAAACCACCAAAAATATTTAAATTTGTTGATGATGATATTAAATTTAAATCAACAATTTGTGAAAAGAAATTTCCATTAGTGATTGCAAACAATCCTATAACTGATGTCATAAATCAAAACACAAAGGAAATTAAATTAAAAACAAAGGGTGTTAAGTAATTTGAATTAAGATTTCTTTTTTGAAAAACTAAATAAGCTAATCCTGCATGAAAAAGAGATATAACTAAACCAAAAGTACAACCAATAATTATAAAAGAACCTCCTATAGAACTTAATGTACTAAGTCTTTGTATTTCTTGATTTGTAATAGATACAACTGATGATGAACAATAACTTATTATCAAACAAAAACCAATAAAAAACATTAAACTTATAAATGCAAAAATTATTAGAAAAAATTTTTTATTATACATATTTTGTATTTTCCTTTAAAACAATATTCAAATTAAATTTTATAAGATCTACATAAATCCATTTTTTTAAAAAATGATTTTCTTATTCTAAAAAAAAAAAAAAAAAGCAACCCACACTAAATGGGTTGCTTTTTAAAAAACATTGTTTGAAATTAAACTAAAGCGTTTTTACTATTATTTAAATCTGCAATAATTTTGTTAATTATTATTTCTTTTGTGTTTTCTTCTTCAAAATTTCAAGGATCTTTTTCATATTTGCTATGATTTTGAAAATGATAATTTTTATCTTCTTTAACTTTATGAACACAATGTTTTAAATCAAAAATTAAAGGGTAAGCAATGTTATTTAAATATAAACACATTAACCTGGACCTA
Source organism: Mycoplasmoides pirum ATCC 25960 (assembly GCF_000685905.1). Taxonomy (NCBI): domain Bacteria; kingdom Bacillati; phylum Mycoplasmatota; order Mycoplasmoidales; family Mycoplasmoidaceae; genus Mycoplasmoides; species Mycoplasmoides pirum. The sequence continues at coordinate 37,269 of NZ_JMKZ01000001.1, forward strand.
TCATTTAAAGGCATTTGAAAATATTTATAAGAATCTTTTTCAACATTTTCTGTCATTTGCAAAATATTTTCATTTAATTGTTTGTATTCAGATTTAATAATATTTTGAAGATTATTAATATCAACATTATTAAGTTCGTGAATACTTTTAAGTTTTGCACCAACTAATTTATCTAATGAACTATATTTTTTAATAATTTTAAGTTGATCAACGAGTTCCTTATAAAACAAATTATCAAAATCAAATTTTTTTATATAAACGTAATTATTAAATTCTTTATTCTTTTTAAATGAATGAAATTGAAGTAAATTAAATCTAATTTCCATCTCTAAATTTAATAAAATTTTCGTCTTCAATTAAATATTCTTTACAGATTTCATCAGAACCCAATGAACCCCTAGCATTAATTCAAGCAACATTTTTATGCGATTCATCAATTAATCATTCTTTAGATTCACCAGCATATTTTTCAAAATATGCACCATATTGTTTGTCAATTTCATTCATTTCTTTGTCACTTAACAATAAAGCTTCTTTTTCAATATCTTTATTATGTCATTCTTGAATTACTAAATAACTAGGGACATTTACAGGACCATAAATTCAAGCTTGAAAATTTTTATCTTTGCTAAAAAAAGAATTCTTTGGATTAGGATTTTGTTTTAATTCTTCAACTCGAAAAAAGAATAACATCTTTTGAATTTTAGTTGGTGAATCAATTCCTTTAGTTAATAAATATTTAGCCAAAGTAGTTACATTACGTTCCATAATTTATAAAGACCTTTAATACAATAATATTTTAACATTAATAAAAAACAACTTACATTTAAGTAAGTTGTAATTAATTTTTTTGCGTGGTATTTTCCTACTCTCAGTTGCCCTACCATCGGCTCCATCGTGCTTAACTGCTGGGTTCGGAATGGGACCAGGTGTTTCCACGACGATATCTATACCACACGTGATGGTTCTCTAAAAACTAAATACAACAACTAGATCAAATGCAATAATGAACAAAATAAGTCCTCGAACGATTAGTATTATTCACCTAAACACCTCACGATGCTTGCAGCTATAACCTATCAACGTCATGGTCTTTAACGGTTCTTACTCCCTTGCGGGATGGGAAGATTATTCTTAGAGTTAGTTTCACGCTTAGATGCTTTCAGCGTTTATCTATTTGATACGTTGCTACCCAGCGGTGCACCTGGCGGTACAACTGGAGCACAAGTGGTATCCTCACTCCGGTCCTCTCGTACTAAGAGCAAATCTCTGCAATCTTCCTGCGGGCACAATAGATAGGGACCAACCTGTCTCACGACGGTTTGAACCCAACTCACGTATCTCTTTAATCGGCGAACAGCCGAACCCTTCGAACCTGCTTCAGCTCGAGGATGAGATGAGTCGACATCGAGGTGCCAAACACTGCCGTCGATGTGAACTCTTGGGCAGTATCAGCCTGTTATCCCCAGAGTAGCTTTTATCCGTTGAGCGATGGCCATTCCATTCTGAACCACCGGATCACTATGACCTAATTTCTTACCTGTTCGACTTGTAAGTCTCACAGTCAAGCACCCTTATACCATTACACTCTTAACACGATTTCCAACCGTGCTGAGGGTACCGTTGCGCGCCTCCGTTACCTTTTGGGAGGCGACCGCCCCAGTCAAACTGCCCACCTAACACTGTCCTGCCACTGGATAACAGCGGCCAGTTAGAGAAAAATTTAAACAAGGGTAGTATTCCACTGATGACTCCACAAGTCCTAGCGAACTTGCATCAAAGTCTCCTACCTATGCTCTACATGTCGAAATTTTGCTCAATATTAAGCTACAGTAAAGCTTCATGGGGTCTTTCCGTCCCGTTGCGCCTAACGGGTGTCTTCACCCGTACCTGGATTTCACCGAGTCAATAGTCGAGACAGTCAAGAGATGGTTACACCATTCAAGCGGGACGGAATTTACCCGACAAGGAATTTCGCTACCTTAGGACCGTTATAGTTACGGCCGCCGTTCACTGGGGCTTCAGTTAAGAGCTTCGCTTGCGCTAACCCCCTTCCTTAACCTTCCAGCACTGGGCAGGTGTCACCTCATATACATCGGCTTGCGCCTTAGCATAAAGCTGTGTTTTAGTTAAACAGTCCCCCCTCGTTCTTCACTGCGGCTCAAGTTTTACGTTGAGCACCCCTTCTCGCGAACTTACGGGGCTAATTTGCAGAGTTCCTTAACTATTGTTAACTCGCTAACCTTAGGATATTCTCCTTGACTACGTGTGTTCGTTCTCGGTACTGGCAACTATGCAATTAACCCTAGAAGTTTTTCTTGGAAGCGTGATATATGATTCTTCGCTACTTGCCGAAACGTTCGCTCGTATTCATAACTTGACCTTAAATGTGGCGGATTTGCCAACCACAAAGTCTTGTTATTTAACCCTAAATCCGATAATAGGGAACCATTAACCTTCTCCGTCACTCCATCAGTTGCATTGTCGGTACAGGAATATTAACCTGTTGTCCATCGATTACGCTTTTCAGCCTCACCTTAGGTCCAGACTAACCCTGGAAGGACGACCCTCGTCCAGGAAACCTTAGTCAATCGGTTTGAGAGATTCTCACTCTCAAGCGTTACTTACACCGGCATTCTCACTTGTATTCAGTCCACCAATCCTCACGGTTTGGCTTCATCCCAGAATACAACGCTCGTCTACCACGATACTTGCGTATCATCCATAAATTCGGTAATATGCTTAGCCCCGTTACATCTTCGGCGCAGAAACACTCGACAAGTGAGCTGTTACGCACTCTTTAAACGGTGGCTGCTTCTAAGCCAACATCCTTGCTGTTTAAGTATTTCAACATCCTTTTCCACTTAGCATATTTTGGGGACCTTATTTAATGATCTGGGCTCTTCCCCTCGTGACAATGAAGCTTATCCCCCACTGTCTGACTGCAAGAATAGATAAATCGGCATTCGGAGTTTAATTGTAATCAGTACAGCAAGGCGCCGCCATCATACATTCAGTAGCTCTACCTCCGATCTATCGTGATCTTACGCTAGTCTTAAAACTATTTCGACGAGAACCAGCTATCACGGGTTTCGATTGGAATTTCACCCCTAGTCACAGGTCATCCGCTGTCGTTTCAACGAAAGTCGGTTCGGTCCTCCGGTAGATGTTACTCTACTTTCAACCTGCCCATAACTAGCTCAACCCGTTTCGGGTCTATAATGACAAACATATATTTCGCTGTATTTCAAACTCGCTTTCGCTATAGCTCCCCTTCTAAAGGTTAACTTGCTTGCCATCATAACTCGCCGGCTCATACTTCAAAACGCACGCCATCACACATTAATGTGCTCTGACACGTTGTAGGCATATGGTTTCAGAATCTATTTCACTCCCATCCCTGGGTTCTTTTCACCTTTCCCTCACGGTACTTGTTCACTATCGGTCACTGACTAGTATTTAGGCTTACCCAATGGTTTGGGCAGGTTCCGTCAAAATAACATTTTCCGACGTACTCAGGATCCTACTAGGTATTGATTTGATTTCGGTTACGGGACTATCACCCTGTATCGTGTAGCTTCCCAACTACTTCTCCTATCAACTCAAAGTCCACATTGTAGTCCTACAACCCCAGGATTGCTCCTGGTTTGGCCTGTTCCGCTTTCGCTCGCCACTACACACGGAATCACTTTCGTTTTCTTTTCCTGTTGCTACTGAGATGTTTCACTTCGCAACGTTTCGCTTTTAACCCCTATGAATTCAGAATTAAATAAAATATGTTTCCATATTCTGGGTTCCCCCATTCGGACACCTACGGATTAGCGTCTCTAACCGACTCCCCGTAGCTTTTCGCAGGTTCGCACGTCCTTCATCGCCTGTCAGTGCCAAGGCATCCACCATAAGCCCTTAGTAACTTATTTTTTGATATCCATTAGCATTTGATATTTGTGTTATTCACACAAAGAACTAGAAAGATTTGTTGTATTCAGTTTTCAAAGAACCATCTCTACTACTTTAAAAATTTAAAGTAATAGGAGAGATTAATTCTCTCAAAACTGGATAAAATCATGACCAAAATAAATGTTGACATCAAATTTGCTTTGCGATGGGTTTTAACATTTAAATTGGATTTTAAAATTATTAACACCAATATTGTAATAAGGTGTATAAAGCTTGTTTATACTCCATAGAAAGGAGGTGATCCACCCCCACGTTCTCGTAGGGGTACCTTGTTACGACTTAACTCCAATCACCGGTCCTACCCTAGACATGCGCTTCCTTGCGGTTAGCAACACGGTTTTAGATATTACCAGCTCTCATAGTTTGACGGGCGGTGTGTACAAGACCCGAGAACGTATTCACCGCGACATAGCTGATTCGCGATTACTAGTGATTCCGACTTCATGAGGGCGAATTGCAGCCCTCAATCCGAACTGAGACCATCTTTGCAGATTAGCTCCACCTTGCGGATTCGCAACTGTTTGTAATGGCCATTGTAGCACGTTTGCAGCCCTAGACATAAGGGGCATGATGATTTGACGTCGTCCCCACCTTCCTCCAACTTGCGTTGGCAGTATCGCTAGACAAAGTAACTAACGAAAAGGGTTGCGCTCGTTGCGGGACTTAACCCAACATCTCACGACACGAGCTGACGACAACCATGCACCACCTGTCACTCGGTTAACCTCCACTATATTTCTATAGCTTTGCCAAGGATGTCAAATCTAGGTAAGGTTTTTCGTGTACCGTCGAATTAAGCAACATGCTCCACCACTTGTGCGGGTCCCCGTCAATTCCGTTTAAGTTTCATTCTTGCGAATGTACTACCCAGGCGGGATGTTTAATGCGTTAGCTACGACACCGAGGCGTTTACCCCGACATCTAACATCCATCGTTTACGGTGTGGACTACTAGGGTATCTAATCCTATTTGCTCCCCACACTTTCAAGCCTAAGCGTCAGTTATGGCCTAAGTTCTCGCCTTCGCAACTGGTGTTCTTCCATATATCTACGCATTCCACCGCTCCACATGGAGTTCCAGAACTCTCTACCACACTCTAGACTAGAAGTTTCCAATGCATACAACCGTTAAGCAGTTGTTTTTAACACCAGACTTTCTAATCCGCCTGCGCTTGCTTTACGCCCAATAAATCCGGATAACGCTTGCAACCTATGTATTACCGCGACTGCTGGCACATAGTTAGTCGTTACTTATTCAAATGGTACCGTCAAACTAACATCATTTCCTCTGCTAGCCATTCTTCCCAAATAAAAGAACTTTACAATCTATTAAGACCTTCATCGTTCACGCGGCATTGCTCCATCAGGCTTTCGCCCATTGTGAAAAATTCCCTACTGCTGCCTCCCGTAGGAGTATGGGCCGTGTCTCAGTCCCATTGTGGTTATTCTACCTCTCAGCATAACTACACGTCATCGCCTTGGTGGGCCATTACCCTCACCAACTAGCTGATATGCCGCACCCTCATCCTATAGCGGTCCAAACGGACCTTTAAAATGTTTCTCATGCGATAGTACATTTGTTATGCGGTATTAGCTAATCTTTCGACTAGTTATCCCCCACTGTAGGGTAGATTGGATACGTGTTACTCACCCGTTCGCCTCTAATGTATTGCTACATCCGATCGACTTGCATGTATTAGGCATGCCGCCAGCGTTAATCCTGAGCCAGGATCAAACTCTCAGAAAATGACAGATTTTATCCAGTTTTCAAAGAACAATCTAACAAGAATTCAAAATTTGAATTTTGCCTAAAGCTTTTTTAATAATAAGTTAATAATAACTTCAAAAAAAGCGCAACTAATTATACATAAAAAAAGAAAAATACAACAAAATATTTAAAAAAATTTTATTGATGGTCAAAAAAGAATAAAAATTAACTACTAAAAAATAATTGAAAAATAATATTTATGTTGAAAGGCAAATTAAAGAAATAACATTAAATTTATTAACATTTAAAAGGAAAAATAAGAAATTATCAGTTGAAAAGATTGAAATGGTTTTCTAATTCTGTTTTGATTTCTTGATTTTTTAAACTTTGTTTTTCATCTTCTTCACTACTAGTAAAGATTGGCACTTTAGGTAAAATATTATTAAAATCTTCTCCTATAGTTCTAAATTCTTTTAAAGAGAAAGCATTATCCATAAATTCTTTTGTTTTATCAAAATCTAAATTATATTTTTTTACAATTTCATCTAATTTTTGTTCTTGAAGATCAGAAATACGTTTCTTAAAAAAAACATAAATTTCACCTTGATCGTTTTGTGGTTTTTCTAAATATTCATTAATGAAATTCATAATTAATTCTTTTTTGCTTCTTAATTCTGAAGAAGAACTAATAAATTTTGAACATTTTTCTTTTAAAAGTTCTATACCTTTTAAATCATATACTTTGTCGTTTGATAACAAATTTAAAATGTAATCTATGCCTACATCTTGTTGCTTAATTAATTCCAATTCAAAAACTATATCATCAACAACATTTGTTTGTTTACTAATTGAAGTTTTTTTAATGTCATCATAAAATTCTTGATACCAACTTGTATAGTCTTGAATTTCTCTATCATTTAATTGTTTCTTTTCATTAACAAATTCTTGAACAAAAGATAGTAATACATTATTTACTTTTAAAAATTTACCAAATAAGTTTACAAATTCAATTTTACCTGTTTCAGATAATTTTGAATTTAAGGTTTCCAAAGAAAATTTATTTTTTAATTCGTTAACAATCGATAAATATCCTGGAATATTTTTGTTATTTTCATCTAAATAACCTTCATAATAATCTTTAAATGGTCTTAAAACAACTACTCCATATGAATTTTCATTTCCAAATAATTCAAGAGCTTGTTTTAATTTATTTTCTAAAGGCATAAAACTTACGATATTTCCGTGAGATTTAGCTTCATTCAGAATTCTATTAGTTCTAGAAAAAGCTTGAATCAAACCATGATACTGAAGTGATCTATCAATTCACAATGTATTTAAATTTGGGGCATCAAATCCTGTTAAAAACATATTAACTACAATTAAAATGTCAATTTGTTTGTTTTTTAATCTTTTAGATACGTTATCGTAATATTTTTGAAAGTCATCATTTGATGTGCTGTAATTTGTTTGAAACATTTCATTGTAATCTTTTATTGCTTCATCCAAAAATGCTCGTGAACTTTTATCTAATTTATTTGTAGATTCATTGTCTTCATCATCTAAATAAATTAAATTATCAACAGAACTAAAATCCTCATTCGCTGAATATGAAAAAATTGTAGCCACATTTAATTTAATATCTTGTCTCATTGATAATTGTTTTTTAAATTCTAAGTAATATTTTTTAGCTGCTTCAACTGATGAAACTGTAAAAATAGAATTAAAACCTTTTAGGTCAACTTGATTTTTATTTTTACCAAATTCGTTTAAATAATTATTTCTAGAAAATTGATTATATGAATACGAATTATTTCTATATGTATATTTATTAAAATTATCAATAATACATTTAGTTACTTGTCTTATTCTTTCATCAGATAAAAGAATTCCTTTTTTATCTATTGAATGAATTTCTTCATCTGTTGTATTTTCTTTAATATCTTTAATTGTTGATCAAAAATCATATTTAAATGGGAGAACATTTTTGTCTTCAATAGCATCAACTATTGTATAGGTGTGTAGTTTTTCGCCAAATAATTCTTCAGTTGTTTTTCCAAAATAAGTATTTTTAGATATTTGTGATGCAATTTGTTTTGGCGACTTTCTAATAAAATTTTGTGTAAAAATTGGAGTTCCTGTAAATCCAAAAATACTATATTTTTTAAAGTGTGATGTAATTCTATAATGCATGTCACCAAACTGAGATCTATGACATTCATCAAAAATTAAAACTACATTTTTAGAGTAAATAAAATGAGTAGGATTATTTTTTATAAAAGATGATAATTTTTGAATAGTTGTAATTATTATTTTTTTATTTTCATCTTCTAAAAGTTTTTTAAGTTCATCAACTGACTTAGTTGCATTAGCTGAACCTTCTTCATATTTATTGTATTCTTCTTTGGTTTGTTGATCTAAATCTTTACGATCTACAACAAATAAAACTTTATCTATATATTTAGATCTAGATAAAATTTGTGAAGTTTTAAATGAAGTTATAGTTTTTCCACTGCCTGTAGTATGTCAAATATAACCACCTGCATCAATAGTTCCTAATACATTTTCATTGTTAATACCATACTGAACTTTATTTATTATTTTTTCAGTTGCAACAATTTGATAAGGACGCATGACAATTAATCTTTTATCATTTGTAAAAACACAATATTTTGTAAGCAAATTTAAAATTGTATTTTTTGAAAAAAAAGTTTTACTAAAATCAACTAGATCTTCAATTCTATTGTTTTTTGAATCTGATCAATACATAGTAAATTCAAAACTATTGGAAGTTTTGGATTTAATTTCTTTGTTATCTATTTTAGGATGAGATATAAATCTAGTTGTATTTGAATAATATTTTGTTTGTGTTCCATTTGAAATAACAAAAATTTGTATGTAATCAAATAAACCATAAGAACTTCAAAAAGAATCATCTTTGTATCTTTTAATTTGATTAAAAGCTTCTTTTAAAGGAATGCCCCTTTTTTTAAGTTCAATATGAACTAAAGGTAATCCATTTACTAATATTGATACATCATAACGATTTTCATAATTACCAATTTTATTTGTATATTGATTTATTACTTGTAATTTATTTTTATTAATATCATTTTTATTAATCAAATAAATATTTTTAACAGAACCATCATCGCGTTCTAAATTATAGAAATAATCATTTTGAATTCTATTTGTTTTAGATAAACTAGTGTCCCCATTTAAACAAATATAACTATTTAATAGCTTAGATCATTCTTTATCTGAAAATTTTGTTTCATTCAATAATTCAAGTTGAGTTTTTAGATTATCAATTAAGGTATCTTCATGCTTGCTTGGTGAAATTTTTTGTATGTTAAAAAATTCATATCCATTAGATATTAACTGTTGGATAAATTGTTGTTCCAATTTTTCTTCTGTTTGATAAGAATTATCTTCTTGTTTACTTTTAACAAATTTTTCAATAATTGTAGGTTCATTCAATATTAATAAATTTTTCATAATTGATTACTCAAAAGTTAATAATTTATTTCTGTAATATTCATATTGTTTTTTTCTTAGTTCTATTTCTTTGGGTATACCTGAACTAATATCGTTAACTAAATCACTAAATTTATCTAGAATTTGAACTATTTTATTTTGAATTTCAATTGGTGGTATGGGAATTAAAAATTGTGAAAAATTTTTTATTCATTTTCGAGTGTGTTCTCTTACATCTAATTTTAAAGTTTTCATAAAATAAAAAATAAACTTAAAGTTTATATTTTGCAAATTTGGAACTAAAATTTTGCAAGCAGATGATTTTACTTTAAAAGGGAAATCTACTCAATGGAACGAACAAATAAAATCATCAAATAAAATTATTGGATTTTTTTTACTTGCATTATAAATTCCTTCATTCTCATTTGTATAACCTAAAACAAAAGATTTTCCGGGGGTTAATACTGGAATGTCATAATTATTATTGTATTTAGTTGATTTAACAATATATTTGATAGGTTGAATATAATTAACAAGGTTTTCAAGTTTTTGAAATTTTGTAAATTTATGCTTATGCAAATTATTAAGTAAATAATCTCTATAATATTGATACTGTTTGATTCTTGCTTCTAGTTCTGCTTCTAGTTCTGCTTCTAGTTCTGCTTCTAGTTCTGTAAATTTATCTAATATAAATATAATTTTATTTTGAATTTCAATTGGTGGAATGGGAATTTGAAGATTTTCTATAATTTTTCTATCAATTGTTGGAACGCCTCCAACTCTTTTTTGATTTTCAAAATAATTTTCATATAGAGCTAAATAGTAATAAAGATATTTATTACTTAAATTTTCAATACTTTTAATTCAAAATGAGCCATCGGAGCATCAAAAATTTTTATCTAGATATTTAACTCCACCGACTCCACCTGTGTTGACTATAATGATGGAATCTTTAGGCGCATTTCAATCATGATAAAAACCTAGAGGAGTGTTTTTGCTTCCGTGATAAACTTCATATTTTTCATTATTGTTTAATTCTTTCTTTGTTATTCTTTGACCTCGTGTTATTTTTGCAACATCTTTTAATTTTTTATATTCACATTTATGCAAATTATTAAGTAAATAATCTTTCATTAAATTTACACCCATAATCAACTACTTTTCCAACTCTTTTAGCAACAAATCAATTTGATTACGCAATTTATTATTTTTGTTACTTATTTCTTTAATTGATAAATTTAATTCATTTATATCTATAACCTCTTTTTTATTTAAATTTTCTGCTTGAACATAATTACCCACACTTAAATCGTAATTATTGTTTTCAATCTCATCAATATCTACTAATCTAGAAAAATGTTCGATTTCGTTTTTTTGTAAAAATGTTTTTAAAATTTTTTGAATGTTATCTTCAGATAATTTATTTTGATTGGTTTCTTTAACATAAAGTTGGCTAGCATCAATAAACATTATTTTTTTACCTATTTTACATTTAGATAAAACCATAATGTTAGTGCTAATTGTAGTTCCATAAAACAAGTTTTCAGGTAAAGCAATAATTAAATCAATAAAGTTATTATCAACTAAATATTTTCTTATTTTAAATTCCACCCCACCACGATAAAAAATTCCCGGAAAACAAACAATGGATGCTGCGCCTTTATCATCTAGTATATGCAAAGAATGCAAAATAAAAGCATAATCAGCTTTTGATTTGGGCGCCAACACTCCAACAACTGAATATCTTTCATCATTTAATAATAAAAGATCATCATCACCTTTTCATTTAATTGAATATGGCGGATTAGAAACTATGACTTCAAATTTTTTATTTATGGGTTGTTTAGGTTCAATTAATGTGTCGCCCAAATAAATATTGAATTTAGAATAATTAACATTATGTAAAAACATATTCATTCTACATAGGTTATAAGTTATTGGTTCTGATTCTTGACCATAAAATCCATCTCTTACATTTTCATGACCTAAAATTTTTTCTGCTTGTAATAATAAAGAACCTGAACCACAAGCGGGATCATAAATTTCATTAATTTTTGTTTTATTGCCGATTGCAAGTAATGTTAATAATCTACTAACTTCTTGGGGTGTAAAATATTCACCTCCAGATTTACCAGCTTTTGATGCATACATTCCCATTAAAAATTCATATGCATCACCAAATATATCAATTGTTTTGTCTTCAAATTTCCCTAAATCAATATTTTTTATTTGAGACATAATCTTAAAAAGATTTTCATTTCTTTTAATTAATGTGTCACCTAAATTAGTGGAATTGAAATCGATGTTACCAAATATACCTTTTATATGGTTATCTGATAACACCCCCCCCCACAACATTTGGACTGTTTTCTATGTTTTTAAAAATGTTTGTCAAAATTTCGTTTAAATTTTCTCTATTTTCTTTTGCACTTTCATATACATTTATAAACAATTCTGATGGTTTTATAAAAAAACCTTTAATGTTGACAATTTGTTCTATATGTTTTTTTTCAATTTTTGTATCTGAAAGTGTTTCATAATAATTTTTGTTAGTTTGCTGTTCATTAATGTAATCGGCAATGTTTTCAGATATGTAACGATAAAATAAAAAACTTAAAATGTAATTTTTAAAGTCTCAACCATTAACTTTACCTCTAAGATCATCTGCAATTTTTCAAATATTTTTAAACAATTCAAGTTTTTGATTGTTACTTTTTATTTCTTTAATTTCATTCATTGTAAGTTTGATTTGTAAGATAAAACTAAAAACATTAATTAAATAAATTTTAATATATAAAAAGTTAAGAATTAATTAAAAATATTTAATCAAATTATTTTTACATTTACTATTAGAACATATACATAATCTTATTAACTTAAAAATTTTTTAAAACTTTTATTTTTTAATTTGCTATTAATCAACAACATTAAAGAAAATTAAATAGAACTTACATAAATAAATTATTTTTATTTTCTTAACTTTAAAGGAGTAAAATACTTTGTAATCTAACAATGAATTTTGTTAGAGAGATTAACAAAACATAATATAAATATTTATAAATAATAAAAGTATTAAGTTTTATTAAGTTATTCGATTTAAGGAGTTACTCAAATGCCAGTTAATTTAAAAGGCAGAAGCCTAGATAGTGCTTTGAACTTTACTACACAAGAAATCAAATATTTAGTTGATTTATCTATTTCTTTAAAAAAATCTAAATACCAAGGATTACATGTTAACAATCGTCCATTGGTTGGTAAAAACATTGTTATCTTATTCCAAAAAGATTCAACAAGAACTATGTGTTCATTCCAAGTTGCAGCTGCTGATTTAGGTGCATCTTGTACTTACATTGGTTCTGCAGGTTCTAACTTTGGTAAAAAAGAATCTGTTGAAGATACTGCTAAAGTATTAGGTCGTTTCTATGATGGTATTGAATTTAGATGTTTCAAACAAACAGATGTTGATAAGTTTGTTAAGCATTCAGGTGTACCAGTTTGAAATGGTTTAAGTGATCAAGAACACCCAACTCAAATCATTGCAGACTTAATGACAATGAAAGAACAATTAGGTGAATTAGAAGGTAAAAAAATTGTTTTTGCTGGAGACATCAAAAACAACATGGGAATTAGTTGTCTAATTGCTGCTGCTCACTATGGTATGCACATAGTTCTTGCAGGTCCTGCTAGCTATGCAAAAGAAATTAATCCAGAAATTATTGCAAAAGCTCAAAAATTATTCAATGTTAATGGTGGTTCATTATCTTTTGAAGAAGATAAGATTAAAGCTGCAACTAATGCTGATGTAATTTACACAGATGTATGAGTTTCATTGGGTGAAGACTTCGCTTTATTCCCACAAAGAATTAAAGAATTAAAACCATTCCAAGTAGATATGGCAATGATTAAAGCTGCTAATCCAAATGTAATATTCTTACACTGTTTACCAGCATTCCATGATGATCAAACAGAATTTTCAATGAAAATTAAAAATGAATTTGGTGCAGAACACAAAGAAGTTGCTACAGGAGCAATGGAAGTAACTGATGAAGTGTTCCAATCTAAATACAACAAATGTTTTGATCAAGCAGAAAATCGTATGCACTCAATTAAAGCAATTATTCTTGCAACATTAGGTTATTAATAATTAAGTATGGCTTCAAAAAAAATTGTTATCGCTTTAGGTGGTAATGCTTTAGGAAACACTCCTGAAGAACAATTCAAATTAGTTCAATTACCAGCTAAAAAAATTGCTGAATTAGCAAAACTTAAATATCAAGTTATTGTAGGACATGGTAATGGTCCACAAGTTGGTATGATTTACAATGCATTTGCAGATGCAAATAATTTCAACAAAAAAAATCCAAACGTCCCTTTCCCAGAAGCTGGTGGAATGAGTCAAGGTTATATTGGTTATCACTTGACTACTGCTTTAACTAATGCTTATTTGGATGCTAAAGTTAAAAGTGAAATTGTTTATTTCTTAACAGAAACAATTGTTGATGCAAATGATCCTGCATTTAAAAAACCTACTAAACCAGTTGGTCCTTTTTATAAAACTTTGGCAGAAGCTAAAGCACAAAATCCAGGAAGCACAATTGTAGAAGATGCTGGTCGTGGATACCGTAAAGTAGTTGCTAGTCCAACACCTGTTAATTTTTTAGGTATTAACACAATTAAAAAAGCAATAGCTGGTGGAGCAACTGTTGTTGTTGGTGGTGGCGGCGGAATTCCAATCATTAACAAAAATAAGAAATTTACTGGCGTTGATGGTGTTATTGATAAAGATTTTGCATTAGCTAAAATTGCTGATTTAGTTGATGCTGACATATTTATTGTATTGACTGCTGTTAAATATGTTGCAATTAACTTCAATAAACCAAATCAAAAATCTTTAAAAAATGTAACAGTTAAAGAATTACAAAAACATTTAAAAGACAACCAATTTGCTGCAGGTAGTATGAAACCAAAAGTTGAAGCTGCAATCAAATTTGTAGGTAAAAGCAAAAAACGTGTTGCCTACATTGGTGATTTAAATGATTTATCTAAAATTATTGCTGGTAAATCAGGAACTAAGGTTACTGCTTAATTAAATAAATAAGTTTATAACTTTATAAAACAAAAAAACCATAGCATTTGAAGTGTTATGGTTTTTTTGTTTTTACTAAATATATAGTTAGTTTATAAGTAATTAAATATTAATTAGTGGTAGGGCTAACTTGTTGCGGTTGTGGTGTTGGAATCTGTCCATAAGTAGTTGTTTCTGCATATTTTTTATCACAAATAGAACAAACAGCTTTTTGAGCTAAACAAATATATATTATTCCTCCAACTATTGTAAGAAATAATATTAAAAGTACAGCAGCAGCAATTTGCCCTCCTGAAAATTTACCATAAGTTTGAGCATGACAATATCCACAATACTTCATAAATTTACACCTCTAGCATCGAAACTCACCATAGTTTATAGATTACAGCACTAAAAATAAAAATTCAAATTTTGTACAAAATTAACTACTACAATATAAATTATTTAATATATAATCTTGTCGTCTTTAAAGTTGACGAATAATAATGTAAGGAAAATATATTATGGCAAGACGGGATGAATTAACTAATAAAGGTCCACTTGGTGGCAATAGTCGTTCTCACGCTTTAAATATTACTAAACGTCGTTGACATTTAAATTTACAAAATGTAAAAGTTAAAACTGAAGATGGCAAAGTTGCTAAAGTTAAAGTTAGCGCTCGCACAATTAGAACTTTAAGAAAACAAAATCGTTTAGCTTAATATTTATTAAGAATCACAAAAACACAGTATACTTTTTGGTGCTGTGTTTTTTTTTTTTTTTGATTAAAATTATTATTTTAGGAATTAAATATGAAATCAAACTCTTTATTAATATTTGGCGCACAATTTGGCGATGAAGGTAAAGGAAAATTTACAGAGATTTTAGCTAATGATTATGACTAT
The DNA here is from genome assembly GCF_000685905.1 of Mycoplasmoides pirum ATCC 25960. Taxonomy (NCBI): domain Bacteria; kingdom Bacillati; phylum Mycoplasmatota; order Mycoplasmoidales; family Mycoplasmoidaceae; genus Mycoplasmoides; species Mycoplasmoides pirum. The sequence goes on from NZ_JMKZ01000001.1 coordinate 52,380, forward strand.
ATTGTTAGATATCAAGGTGGGGATAATGCTGGACATAGTATTCAAATAAAAAATAAAAAATATGCATTAAGATTAATTCCTTCAGGAATTTTTTATTCAAATAAAATATCAGTTATTGGAAATGGTGTTGTCATCAATTTAGAAACATTAATAAATGAATTAGATTATCTTAAAAAGAATAAAGTAAAAATAGGCAAATTATATATTTCAGATCGTGCTCATATTATTACTGATTATCATATCCTAATGGATGAAGTAAATGAAAAAATGAAAGGTAATAATTTAATAGGTACAACCAAACGGGGTATTGGTCCTTGTTATGCTGATAAAATAAATCGAGTTGGAATTAGAACATGTGATTTATTTGATTTAAAAACTCTAGAAAAGAAGATTAAAAATGCTTTATTAGATAAAAATATTTTTTTAAAACATTTTAAATATAAATCGTTTAGTGCAAAAGATTTAGCTAATAAATATTTTAAATTAGGGCAAAAAATAAAATTGTTTGTAACTGATACAAAAAATTTATTAAATAACGCAATTAAAAATAATAAAAAAATCTTATTTGAAGGTGCACAAGGCGGAATGTTAGATTTAGATTTTGGAACTTATCCATTCGTAACATCAAGCAATCCTTTGTCATGTGTTTATTCAGGATCGGGTTTAGGTTTAAATAAAGTTAATTCTATTTTAGGAATAGTTAAAGCATACTTATCAAGAGTTGGTTCTGGACCAATGCCTACAGAAATAAATGATTCTATTGCTGAAGAAATTCGTAAAAATGGCAATGAATATGGAACTGTAACTAAAAGACCTAGAAGAATAGGTTGAATTGATTTAGTTGCATTAAAACATACATTAGAAATATCAGGATGCAAAGAAATAGCGATTACACTTTTGGATGTCTTAGATTTTCAAAAGAAAATTAAAGTTTGTATAGGTTATAAACTGAATAATAAAAAAATTGATTATGTGCCTGCAAATGAATCAGATTATGAAAAGTGCATACCTATTTATAAAACATTTAATGGATGAAATAAATCTATAAATAAATTAACTAAATATGAACAATTACCTAAAGAATGTTCAACTTATATAAATTTTTTAAAAAAATATTTAAAAGTAAAAATTCGTTTTGTTTCTGTAGGTCCTGATAAAACTCAAACAATTGTTGTCGGTGATAAATAATGATTAGTCGATACGCAATAAAAGAAATAGATTTATTATGTAGCGATACAGAAAAATTAAAACGTTGAGCACAGGTTGAATTAGCAATTATTTATGGGTTGCACAAACATAAAATTATTACTAAAAAAGAATTTCATGAATTAACTTCAAATTTAAAATGAAATCTTGAATTAACTAAAAAACATGAAGAAGAAGTTAAGCATGATGTTTTTGCTTTCATAATGACGCTAAATGAATTAACAAAAACTAAAGCAAATAAGTGAATTCATTATGGAGTAACATCAACCGATATTGTTGATACAGCTAATGGGTTGTTATATCAAGAAATTAATAAGTTAATTTTAAAAGATTTAGTTGTTTTAATAAATTTAATAAAAAAATTAGCAATTAAACATGAAAATACAATCATGTTAGCTAGAACCCATGGGCAAAGTGCTGAACCAACAACATTAGGTTTAAAGTTTATTAATTGATTTGATCAATTAAATCGCAATAAAGAAAATTTTATTAATGCAACTAAATTAGTTGAAGTAGGAAAAATTAGTGGCGCTGTTGGCACACACGCTCATTTACCCAATTTAAAATTTGAAAAAGATGTTTGCAAATATTTAAATTTAAATGCTGCTTCAACTTCAACACAAGTTTTATCTCGAGATCGTCATGCACAATATTTTAATTCTTTAATATTGTTAATTAGTTCTATATCTAGTTTTGCTCATGAAATAAGATTATTAGCACTAGATGATGTTAATGAACTTAGTGAAGGATTTGAAAAAAATCAAAAAGGTTCGTCTGCAATGCCACAAAAAAGAAACCCTATTAGTTGTGAAAATATTTGTGGTCTAGCAAGAGTTATACAAGGTTATTCAACAACAGTATACGAAAATATTACTTTATGACATGAAAGAGATATTTCTCATTCTTCAACGGAAAGAATTTTAAATCAAGATTTCATAAGTTTAGTTTTATACATTATTAGAAGATTTATTAAAATTCTTGATAATCTAATTGTGAATAAAGATCAGATGATAATTAATTTAAATAAAAGCACACCTAAAATTTATTCTCAAACAATAATGCTTTATCTAATTAAAAAGCATAATTTACCTAGATTAGAAGCTTATGAAATTATTAAAAAATTATCTAGTGAATCTTTAAATTTAAATGAATTAATAGAGAGAATCAATGAAAAAATTTCAAAACCTATAAATCTAAATGATATTAAAATTTATTTAAGACCTACTTATCACACAAGATACTTAAAAGATATTATTAAATCAACAATTAATTTTTGGAATAAATAAAACAATATGACAAAAAACAAAATAGATCCAGCAATTGAAAAAATTTTATTTACTTATGAAGAAATTCTAGCAGGGATTAAAAAATGTGCAAATTGGATTAATAGAAAAATTAAACTTGATGAAGAATACATTATGATTAATGTTTTGAAAGGTTCATTACCATTTGGTGGTCATTTATTACCTTTAATAAAAGGTGATATTAAATTAGATTTTTTTAGTGTTAGTTCATATCAAACTGGCACTAATCAAACAATTCCTAGAATTATATTAGATACAACAAATAATGTTGAAAACAAAAATGTAATTATTGTTGAAGATATTATTGATAGTGGAACAACCTTGAAGTTTTTAATTGAAATACTAAAACAAAGAAAAGCGAAATCTATAATTCTGATTAGTTTATTTCATAAAAAACAAAACGCGTTACATAAATTTGATATAGATATGATGTCTCCATTAACATTACCTAATGAATGGGTTGTAGGTTTTGGGTTAGATTGCAACAATAAATGACGTAATTTACCTTATTTAGGTATATTAAAAAAAGAATATAGAACTAAATAAATATAAAAATTAATAATTAAATAAATTCTTTAGAAAAAATATTTTTATTCGTTATTTTCATCTTGTTGTTGAGTTAATTCTGCTCTGTATGTTAATTCAGCATTATTAATATGTTTAGGAACACTACAAACAAACACTATTGAAAAAACGAATCCTAATAAAAAAAGTGTAAATATTCCATTTATAATTTTTAAAAAAGATAATTTTGGATCTTCATAAGGATTTGGAAAAACAAAAATTTTAATAGCGGTAATTAAGGAAAATAAATAATATATGATAGAACATATTACAATTCCTAATAAAATCCATTGAATTATTGCTATAAAATTGTTATTAATGTTATGAATATTGGTACTATTGTTTTTTTCATAATTGGAAAAAAGAAAATATAAACATATAGCTAGAGCAACCATAATCACAATAAACAAAAGAAAATTAAAAACTGATAATTTATTTATACTACGTTTAAATTTTGACATTTGAATTATCTGATATTCTGTATTTAAAAATTTCATATAATGAATCTACTTTTTTTACTTTTTTACGATAAAACATTACATGCACAAGTATAAAAAAAAAAAAAAAAACTCAACCCTAATGGATTGAGCAATCTCGACTTTAAGTCTTGTCTTGACTTATTATCATTGTTATGTAGTCTAGTTACTTATATTGAAAGTAACTATTAATATTTTAACATAATATTAAAAATACAATTTAAATTTTATTTAAAATGAGATTTGCAAGATTGACAAATATGTTTAAAATTTTCCTGTTTTAAATTTTTGTTTTGATTTGAATAATTATGATTTACTTCGGGTTCAATTTTTTTATTTTCGTTTTTTTCTATTTCTTTAGAAAATTTAGCTGCTAGACATAAAAAAATTATAGCTGTTAAAAAAGAAAAAATTACAGCTGTTAAAATACCTCATGTAATTTTATAAACATTCAAATCAGAATTATTTGTTGAATTTGGATAAGTTATTATTTTTGCTCCTGTTATCAAATTAAACATAACAAAAATAAATAAAAAAACCATCCCTACAATATACATGTTTCTATCGTAATAATAACTAGGGGTAGATAAAGAAATTTCAACAAGAGTCAATCCTATAATAAAAGAAATCATACTTAATAACAAAAATAACAATATTAAATTTTTACTTTTAATAATTTTGTTCTTTTCTTGCAAATCATTATTTGGTTTTTCAACTTGAGTATTTGCAAAAATAAAATCATTTTGATTAATATCATTAGGTATTAATATTCTTTGGTCTATTTGAGTTACATTTCTAATATATTTATTTGTTAACAATAAAAATATAATTGCAGGTAAAAATGGAACAACAACACTTAATATGCCTCATAAAGTTTTATATGTGCTTAACTCTAAATCATTCATTGGGTTTGGAAAGGTTAAAATTTTTATTGCTTTTGTTAAATTAAAAATAAAAAAAATAACAATAAAAATTATTCCTGAAATATTCATTCCAGAATTATTAACATTTAATCCTACAACTAAAAGTGTTATTCCAACAATAAAAAAAATAAAACCTACCAACAAAAGTAATATTATTAAATTTTTAACTTTAATCATTTTATTTTTCTAACGATTTTTACCAAATACACAAAAACAATTATAAAAATTAAAAAATACAAATTAATAAAATTATTATTTTGAAATTCATTTTAAATAAACAATATATATAATCAAAATAAGATTTTCAAAAATATATTCAAAAAATTAATTAAATTGGGAGTAACAAATTAATTTTTATGTCCAAATTATTTAAATACCAATACACAGCAAAAGGCAATCAACCAACACCTATGATTGCAATGTATATTGAACCTAATTTAGATGTTTATAATGAACCAGATTATACAACTAGTTATGGCGAATGAAACGATACAAATAATTGTGTATGAACAATAGGTGCTTACTTAATTTATGATGAAAATCAAGTTATAGCATACAAGTTCACAGAATTTTCAAATTTAACTTGATTGCTAAGATATATAAATAAGAAATTAATAATATTTGTAGATGAAAAAACAAAAAAAATAATTGACAAATATAATTTAGACGAATTTGTGTTAATAGAATAAACGAATATAAATTATGAATTATGCTATCATCTTGGCTGCAGGCAACAGTAAAAGATTAAAATTAGAAAAACCAAAACAATTTACTAAGATTTTGAATGATTCCACTATTTTAGAATTAGCTATAAAAAATTTTTTTATTCCACAAATAGATTTTATTTTAATTGTTGCCAATAAAAAATATTTAAAAGAAACTAAGAATATAATTAAAAAATTGAACAAAAACAATATTGAAATTTGTTTAGGTGGTTCAACACGAAATATATCTTTAAAAAATGGAATAAAATGATTAAAAAATAACAAAAATTTAAATGATAATGATGTAATTATTACCCATGATTCAGCAAGAATTTTTTTGAACAAAAAAATTATTTTAAACAATATATCATTAACAAAAAAACATGGAGCCTGTACAACAGTTGTGAACTGCAAAGATACAATATCTCAAATTGATAAAAAAGAAATAACTAAAGTTTTAAATCGAAAAAATTGTTTGATCCAACAAACTCCTCAATGTTTTAATTGAAAAAATGCCCAAAAAGCTTTCTTAAATTCAGACAATAAATTATTAAATAAATATACAGATGCTTGTGGTTTATTGAAACACTATAAAATAAAAATATATACAACAAAAGGTGATTATCAAAATTTTAAAATTACTGATTACAATGATTTACTTTTTGCTAAATATTTGTTGTCGTAAAAAAACAAAATTATTCAAAATTAAACTTTAATATAAATGTAATGTTTTTAAAATAACTAAAAATTAACTTTTTTTAAAAAACCATTAATTTGATTGCTATTAGAAAAATCTAACCCGTTGCTAGAATATTTATATTTTATAAAAACAATACCGTTGTTATCATCAGATGACATGTTTAAAATATTGAAATTAATTGTTTTATCAGATAAAAATCTAGTTTCTAATTTGTTTTTAATATCAATTTCACATTCTGAAGCTAATTTATTTTTATAACTTTCTTCATATGTACTTTGAATTATTAAATTAATTTTTGATTCAGTATCTATTTGAATATTTTTTGAATGAACATGTAAAACAATTGGAACACTTATAGCAGCAATAGAAATTATTCCTATGCTAATACCAAAAAATACATTTTTTTTAAATTTTCTATTTGAAAACATTTTTTTAAACATATATTAAAATCCATTAAACATTCATGCCATCAGGCATGCGATCAGGCAAATCATTTTTGTTAGCAGTATATGTATATATTTGAGATCCACTCAATAAAGGGACTCTAAAAACTAAATCTTTATCAAAAACTGTGTGAACTAATTTTTTATTAGAATCATAAACTTCTCAAGTAATATGACCGCCACCTAATGAAATTGGTAAAACCATTGTGAATCTTACAGAATTTTCAACTTTAGGAAATCTCAAATCACTACTTCAAAATTTATCAAATGAGTTTGGTTGTGCAACTTTAAAAAAATCGTATGATAAAATTGATCAAATAAAATTATCAAATTGTCCAGCATAAGTCTTATCAACTGTTAACTTAATTTTAACAATATCATTTGGTTTATATTGGTAAGCCTTTGTTTGATTAATTTCTATAGTAGCATCACTATAACAATATTGTTTTCTATAATCAGTTATTTTTCCTTGAATTTCAACTGTATATTTATTATTTTGACTAGGCAATGAATAGCAATATATATCACCTAAAATATCTGAATAATTTTGTTGTAGTATGTGTCTTGCATTTCTTTCTACTTCTTCTTTTCAAGCACTTTCTTTTTCAACAATTACTTTAGAAGACTTTTGTGCCAATGAAAGATCAGATGGATTATAAAGAACTTCGTCTAAGTTTAAAAATGGTCATTCTCATTCATTTTTTAGTGTTTTTAAACCATTATAACTTCGGGGAATCAACAAAGGATTTTGCAAAATTTCTGCATTGTTAACTGGTAGAAAATCATCATTGTTTATTGAAATAAAATCTCAAAGCAAACTATAACAAATTAAAGATAGTTTTTTATTAGAATTTGTTTCAAAAGGTTCTTCTATGTTATTTTTACCAAATATAACTCTTCTAATATCCAATTGTAATTTGGGCAATGATTGAGTTTTAACATCTTTGTTATTTAATCTAATAATTTTATTACTTATAAACGAATCGAATTTAACATCATCTCAACCCTTACTATTAGGGCCGCCATAAATACATTCTATTTCAACATAGACTTCATCATCTACATCAAAACTTTTTTCTTGAAAATCATAATCTGCAATTTTATTAACTCAATCTTTAATTTCTGTTTTTTTTGATATTGTCCCAGCAACTCTTAATGTTAATCTATATCCTTCACTATAAGAATTAACTTTATTAAAACAACTAAAAACAGGATTAACTATATTATTTTGAAAATTTTCCTTTAAAAATAAATAACCTTGGTAAAAAAGTTCTTGCAAATAAAAATTAATAGGTGAAGAATTAAAATCATGCAAATTTTTATTAGGATTAGATAAATAATTATTAATTACTTTCTTATCTGCAATTTCTCCTTTAGAATTTAATTTCATAACTGTTGGTAAATCATAAGTAATTGAATATCTAGTCTTATAAGGATTATCAAAATTAACAAAATTATTTAATGATCTATATGAATCAGGAATAGCAGGAGTTTTCAAATTTGAGTCAAATTTAATGCTTGATTCTGGAAATACTGGTTTATTTGAAGGAATTTGATCAACTGGTGGTGTATTTGGCACATTTAAGTTTTCTTTTAAAAATCCTGTAAATTCTTTTTGGCCTTTTATTTGAAAACCATTTGAATTTAATTCATAGTTAATTGTTATTGAACCTTGTTCTGGATTTATTGAACTAGTTAATGTTGATTGAAATCCTTCTTTATTAAAAGCTTGTTTTAAATCTATTTCAAGTTTATTTACACATTCAGAAGGTTTTTTAGTTTTAGCTTGTTCATTACTTAAAATTTGATTTTCAAAATAGGTTAAAATTGATTTTATTTTTTCATCATTATTGACTTCTTTTGCATTAGAACAAGAAGTCATTAATATAGATGCACCAATAAAAGAAAAAGTAAATAAACTTAAAAACAATTTAATAAATTTAAATGATTTTTTGTGTATTTTATTCATACAAAATCTCTACCTAACATAAACTAGTGATGGTAAATAATTTTAATATTATGAATTTGAAATATAAACAAAATCTATTAATTATTTAATATAAAAATTATTAATTTTTATTTTCTTCTGCATTTTCAGTAGATTCTACACTTAAATCATTAATCATTTGTTCTGCTTGCATTTTTTCAAAAAATTCTTTTTTTGCTGCTTGTTGACGTTTAATCATTTCTAATTGTTCTAAAGCTTCAGCTCTTTGTTGAAGAGCAATAGAATCTTCATTATTATCAATTTGAGTTGTATTAGTTGCTAATTGGCAAATTTTAGTAATAACATTTTTTGCTATATCTGCTAACATACGTTTAAATAAAATATCTGCTTCTTTGACATAAATATTCAATGGACTAGTTTGTTCCAAAGAACGTAAACTTACACCTTCTCGCAATTTTAAAACACGATCTAAATGTTCAATTCATAATTCATCAATGGATTGAATAATAATATCTCTAAAAATTTTATTAGCAATACCCGGCGTAATAATTTCAATTTTTTTAGCAATCATATCTGATATTAATGCATTAACTTTTTCATTAGTGTTTAAGATTGTTAAATTTTCAAAATCAGATGGTGTAGTCATACCAACACCCAATAATTCATTGTTTAATATTTCAGATAAATAAATATGATTAATTAAATTTTGATTTTTAGCATCTCGATATTTATCAATTAATGAAGCAACTAATTGTTGTTGCATTCTTAAAATAATTCCAGATAAATCTGAAGCTAATAACACTTTGTCACGTTGTTTATAAATTAACTCACGTTGACTTGATAAAACATGATCATAATCAATTAAATTTTTTCTAACATCAAAGTTAATAGATTCAACTTTTTTCTGAGTTCTATCTAGTGTTCTTGAAAAAAATCTTGCGTCAAAAGAATCATCACCCAATTTAAGAATAGCTTTATCAATTTTATCTTGTGCGAAACGTTTAAATAAACTATCAGCAAAACTAATAAAAAAGCGACTTTCTCCTGGATCACCTTGACGGCCGGCACGCCCACGTAATTGATTATCAATTCTTCTAGATTCATGTCTTTCTGTTCCTATCACATAAAGACCACCTAATTCAACAACGCCTTCACCTAATTTTATATCTGTTCCACGGCCAGCCATATTAGTAGAAATAGTTACAGCATTCTTTTGACCAGCATTACTAATAATTTCTGCTTCGCGAGCATGATTCTTAGCATTTAAAACTTCATGTGGCACATTTGCTTCATTTAAAAGATTATGCAAAAGTTCTGAATCTTCAACACTTGCTGTACCAACTAAAATAGGTTGACCTTTTTTATGGTGTTCAATAATGTCTTTAACAACAACTTGTCATTTAATTTTTTGGTTACCAAAAACATGATCAGGATGATCATCACGAATAACAGGTTTGTTTGTAGGTACTGGTACTACAACCATGTTATAAATTTTTAAAAATTCTTCTGCTTCTGTTAATGCTGTACCTGAAACAGCTGCAAGTTTTTTATACAAACGGAAAAATGATTGATATGTAATTGTGGCTACAACAACATTTTCAGGTTCAATAGGTACACGTTCTTTTGCTTGTACTGCTTGATGCAAACCACTGTTATAACTTCTGCCTTCCAAAATTCGGCCTGTAAAATGATCGACAATTAAAATTTTGTTATCTCTAACAATATACTCTTTACCATTTTCAAAAATTTTGTTTGCAACTAATGCATTATTAATTTTGTGAAATAAATCAGAATTTTCAACATTGAATAAATTTTCAACTTTAAAATAAGCTTCTGCTTTTTGCATTCCACTTTCAGTTAATGAAGGTGAACGAGATTCTTCATCAATTTTATAATCACTTTCATTTAATGAAGATACAAATTTATCAGCAGCAAAATATAACGTAAAATCTTTTTTTGGTTGTCCTGAAATAATTAATGGTGTTCTAGCTTCATCAATTAAAACCGAATCACCTTCATCAACAATAGCATAATGCAAACTACGAATTTTTTTATCTTCGTAATTAGCAACCATGTTGTCTCTTAAATAATCAAAACCTAGTTCGGAATTAGTTGTATAAGTAATATCGCAAGCAAATGCTTCTTTTTTCTTTATAGGAGCAAGATTTGAAATATTGCAACCAACTGTTAAATCAAGTCGAGCAAAAATTTTACTAGCTAAATCTGCATCACGTTGAGCTAAATATTCATTGACAGTTACAATGTGAACGCCCTTTTTTTCTAAAGCATTGACATAAGCTGCTAAAAATAAGGTTAAGGTTTTACCTTCACCTGTCATCATTTCAGCAAAATCACCTTGATAAACAATATAGGCACCAATCAATTGAACTAAATAAGCAAATTGATTGTTTTCTCGATATACTGCTTCGCGAATTGTCGCTAAAGCAGGTACTAAAATGTCATCTAGCGTTTTACCAGATTCTAATTCTTTTATAAAAAAACTTGTTTTTTGTTTCAATTCTGCATCAGTTAATGAACGATATTCATTTTTTAATTCATCAACTTCATATGCAATTTTTTCTCCTCGACGTAAAATTCTGTTTTTTGGAGAAATTAATCTAAAAAATTTATTTAACATTAGTGCCTTATTTTAAAAATTTGTAAAAATTGTTTTAATAAAGATGACTTAAATTTAAGTTTAAAATACCAAATAATTTTAACATAAAAAAATATTTACTTTAACACATAAGAATTAATTGGCACTTCAATTAATTTCGGAAACTTCTTTAATTTTTTCGTTGCGCGTAACGCTCTTAATTTTTCCATTGTGAACTCTTATAACACATGAAGCTAATTCAGCAATTAATGGATTGTGAGTAACTAAAATAATTGTTGTTTTATATTCACGATTAACTTTAATAAATTGATCTAAAACTATTTGTGTCATTTCTTCATCTAATGCACCTGTTGGTTCATCAGCAAAAATAATTTTAGGGTTTTTTGCAATAGCTCTTAAAATAGAAACACGTTGTTGTTGACCACCAGATAATTCTGAAGGCAAACGATTTTTATACTCATACATTCCAGTATCTTTTAATAATTTATCAATATTTAAACGTTTTTCAGAATCTGGTTGCAAGAAAGCACCAATTTCAATATTTTCTCTTACAGTTAAATTTGGCAATAATCCATATTGTTGAAAAATATATCCAACATTTTGTCTTCTAAATTCTGTTAATTGTGTGTTATCTAAATTAATTAAATTTACATTAGCTACTATTGTTTTACCTATAGTGGCTCGATCCATTCCAGAAATAATATTTAATAAAGTAGTTTTCCCTGATCCTGATGGCCCTAAAATAACAATAAAATCACCTGGGTTTAATTGCAAATCAACATTATCTAAAACTTTATTTGTAACAACACCATTGCTATAGTATTTATAAACATTTTGTAAATCTATTATGTATGGTGTTTGAACTAAAGGAAACATTTTAGTTTTTTTGTCTTTTTTAATTTTGGTTTTAGTTTTTTCTAAAATTTCAATAGTTTTTACATCTAATTTTCTAAATAAATTTTCATATTTGTTTTGTAAGAATTTATATTTTTTAAAAAAATTTTTTAAAAATTCTTTTGATTTAATATCACACAATTTTTTTATATTTTTAGATTTCTTGTATTTGTTAAAAAATTGCTCAAAATCTTTATTCAAATTTTCTTTTGTTTTAGAAAAGATTTTTAAGATTTTTGGTAGATTAATTTTTAAATTATTAAAAATTAATGAATCAATAACAATATTAAATTTAGTTTCATTTAAATTTTTATATTTATCAAAAAAAGAAAAAATATTGTCTTTACTTAATACAATATCTTCTTCAAATTCATCTAAATAATTTTTTTTGTAATTTAATTTAATTAAAATGTTCCTAATATAATAAAAAGTTTTATTAGATTCTTCAGATAAAAATTTATTAACAGCATAAATTAAATATTGTGTAGAATTATCATTTTTTTGTATAAAAGTTGAAGGCACTAAATTTGGCTTACTAACATTTTTTCTTGTAATATCAAAAATATTAATCAATTTTAAATATTTTCGTTGAAGTCTAAATTTATAAAAAAAATTAATTTTTACATTGCTTAATTCTTTAATCTTTTTTTCTATTTCCTTTTTAAAAAAATTAATCAATTTATTTGCTTCTATATTAAATACTTGAAAATTATCAGTTGTATTAATTTCAACTTCCATTTTTAATGGTTCTGTATTTAAGAAAAAAGTATTTGTATTTTCTAAAAAACTCATAATATTTACCTTCGTTAATTTTTATTAAAAACTTTTAATTTCTTTAGAAATCTTTAATTTTCTTAAAATTATTCAATTAACCACAAATGAGAAAATAAAGAATAAAGTTAACAATAAAAATGAAACTATAACCATTCCCGGGGTTAACGATGCTGAGAGAATAATATTAGAACTTGTTGCAATTAATGAATTGTATTTTGCAATAAGACCAATAGTTGTAGGTATAGATACAATTAAACCCACAACAAAAACAGGAACATATATAGATAAAAAGCTACTTAAAATTTCTCAATTTGAAAAACCTAATGCTTTTAATTTAATACCAATTTTTCTTAACTCTTCAATCAACATATTTGATATCAAAACTACAACTAATAATACAATTGGAATAGTGATACCTAGAATAATATTTTGAATAACGATTGTTGTTCCAGCAATTGTTTGAAATAATTCATTGTTAGAACTAACGTTACTAATGTAACTTATCATAGAATTATAAGGTAAATTTGAATAAATTGTATTTAATTCTTTAATATATTCATTTTCTTTACCAGGAATTAGTGTATTTAAATTTAGTGCTTTTTTCAAAACAGAATAATTTCTATCACTTTCACCTTTTTCAATAGTTTTACTTACTAATGAAACAATAATAGGATTATTTTCACTAAAACTATTAGTTCCTGGATATAAACCCGATGGACTAAATAATGGCATTGAAGCATTAAAGTTAGCTACATTATTAGCATAATAACCATTAAAAGGTAAATTTCGATTTATTTCTTCTTGAGTAAACCCTAAAATTTCATTTGCAAATTTATAAGAAGTATACAATTCATTATCTTTTGCAGAATTATTGATATCAACCACTTTAAAATGAACTTCTTTAGTTAACGGTTCACCTTTAATCTTTCTAGTGTATCTATCATATAAATTATCAACATTTAATTTAAATTTAGATCCAACACTTAGGTTGTATTTTTCTGCAGTATATAAATTAACAATTAAAGGATACTCAGAGGATGATAAGTTAGTATTAAATAATTTATAATTTACTATTTCACCATTCTTATTAGTTAAAACAGGGCCCAAATAATTATCTGGAACTGTTCCATCATTTGGAATTCAATTTTTTATTCCATATATTGATAATTTATTAGAAGCTTTATCAACAGCATTAAGTCTTGTATATGAATATTTTGGTGAACTTTTACCATTTGCATACTCAATGGTGTTTGGGTCAATAGAATTTTCGTCATTTCCAATTGTTGTTTGATCTAAACCTATTAAATTATAAGAAAGCGAATAATTATAAATTCTTTCACCATATTCATCTAAAAGAGTCCCGTTTTTGATTTCATTGAAAACTTTATCTATAAATGCTAAATATTCTTTTTTAAATACACCATTAATAACCATTGAAATAAGATTATTTTTAACATTTTTTTGATTAATTTGAAATGTTTCAACATCGGTTTCAGGATTCTTTGTAACTTCAATGTATTTTTCAGCATCTGCATGTAACCCATCATCATATCAAACTGCTCTTAATAATTTTTGGAAATAATCATTTGATGAAGATAATTGATTAATTGGCATTAAACTAGCACTAGTTGATCATGGGTTAACCAAACCAGCAATATCGTAATCTAACATTAATTTAGATTGAACTAGGTTTTCTAAATATGTAATATTTGATTGTTGTTCTGTTAAATCTTTCATTTGAATTAAATGAATATTATCTCACTGATATTTTTGTGCTTTTGTGTTTTGACTTCCTCAGAAAAAAGCTGACTTGCTAGAATTCAATAAATAAAATGAAGGGTCATCACCTACTGGTATATTATCTGTTGCACCCAAACTTTCTAATGGTTGATATTTTATAACTCCGCTTTGTTCAGTAGGTGTTTCTAAATCAACTGAATATTTATAATGATGGGTATTTAAAGTATTAATTCTATTTTTTTCAAATAAACCATTCGAAGATCAACTAAAATTAAACACAACCATAATAGATGCTGACAAAAAGGATAAGATTATTAATTTTCAGAATGCATTAAATGCTAATGCTACTTTAAATCTTGAAACAACACTAAAACTATTAAATGGTTTTTTCATCAACAGTGAAAATTTAGAAATTTTGTAGTCACTGTCGTTTTTTAAACTTTCAACAACATTTTTTCTTAAAACAAACCAACCAACAATTAATGTAACAAAAATGAAAAAAATTATTGGGAATATTATACATATCATGTATGCCAAAATATTAAAAGGTGAGAGATCTGTTGGTATAAATCAATAATATGAAAAAATATTCATTGCCACATCTTGAAGTGATATACCCAAAGTATAACCACAAGTTGCTCCAATAAAACATGGGATAATACTAAAAGGTAATAAACTTAAACATATTTTCCATTTTGGGTAACCATTTGATTGTAAAACAGCCAAACTAAATTTATTTTTTGAAATATAGTTTTTAATTACTAAAACACTAACAAATAATGCTAAACCTAAAATAACTCCTATAAGCATTGCGGAAACAGTAGAAATTGTTTGAATCAAAGTTGTAATAAAAGTTGTTCTAGCAGCATTTAAATTTAAATAATTTGAAGTATCATCAGCAAAATATGCAGCATTCATATTGTCTGGTCAACTCATATTCTTACCACATCAAACATTAATTTCATTTAACAAATTAATTTTTTCTGACATTTTTTTAGTATTAAAAATACCAACAATATATTTTTCAATTGGGCTAGTTAAATTTGAATTGTGAATAGCATTATATCCACTTGAATTAAGAAAATATAAAAATTCAACTTTAGGATTAGGAACTAAAGAATTAATATTAAAAATTGGATACATGAAATCTGGTGTTAAACCAACACCTTTAATTAAGTATTCTGTATTCCCTATTTTTATTTTGTATTTTGAATCTAATTGAGATAATCAAGTATGAAATTCATCACCCGATGCTTGTTGTTTTTCATTTAAAGTTTTTAAATCAGTATAAACCGATTTTGTTTGTTTTAAATAATCTCAATTTCCGGGAGATATAACAACTTCAAACATTGATAAATCTTGAATAGTAATAG
Source organism: Mycoplasmoides pirum ATCC 25960 (assembly GCF_000685905.1). Taxonomy (NCBI): domain Bacteria; kingdom Bacillati; phylum Mycoplasmatota; order Mycoplasmoidales; family Mycoplasmoidaceae; genus Mycoplasmoides; species Mycoplasmoides pirum. The sequence continues at coordinate 68,046 of NZ_JMKZ01000001.1, forward strand.
TTGAATTTAAAGAACTTCATTTAATTGAAAAACGAAAATTTTCATCTATTGATTCTGATTGATCACTAAAAATCTTATATAGTGTATCCCTATCACTTGCTAAACTATTTGTAACACCTGATTCATTCGTTGTATCATCAAGTTTTCCGTTGTTAGATATAGCTTTATCTAAAACACTTTTAATATTTGGATAAGTTGTGGCATTTTTTGATAAATTAGAATAAAAATCTATTAAATCTTTTTGATTTATTTTTAATGTTTCTACAGGATTTTTTAAAACGTCTACACCTAAACTGGAATTAACAATTTTTTTGTAGATATCCTCATAAATTTTAAATCGATCAGATATGCTTCTAGTTAATGGATTTCCTTGGTAAATAACTAATTTATTTATTTGATCTTCGGGGTTTGAATCAACAATTTTGGTTAAATTAACACCATCTGAAAATTCCAATGATTGATAATCTCTATAAGAAACACCTAATTTAATCAATTCATTTTTAACGCTAAGATTGGGGTCATTTTCTAACAAATCAATAAAATTATTTCTAATCAATTTAACTTGATTTGCAATTCAATCAAGAGCACTATCATCTGGTTCACTAGGAGTAGGTTCGCCAGGAATGGGTTCATCAGGAGTGGGGGTGTTAGGAATATAACCTGTTCAAGACATTAAAATGCCTTCTTTATCTTTATATCCTTTATATCTATTAGGATCCTTCTCAAATGCTACCTGAATGATGGATACATTTTTTGATTCTTCAGTTAATTTAATTCAAACCTTATCATTTGGTTTTGGAAAAGGAGTAGTTTCATTAGTAATTTCACGACCACTATCATCATATGGTTTAAAAGTTAATGGACCATAATCATATTTTTCATTAACGATTAAATCATTTAAATTTCCTTTTTTTACTAAAGAATTATATGAAGCTTGTAAGTTATTTGCAGTTGTATCTAAAATAGCAAAAACACCCAAAGAAAAAAACATTAAAAAGAACAAGCTTACTAGGGCTGTTTTAGTTTTTGAAAAAGAGCGAAATACATTTTTAAAAAGATTTTTCAAAATAAGGTACTTCTCTTTATTTATTAAATTTCATTCAAATATTGTAAATTAAAGAAATTGAAATAAAAAATTAAGTTATTAAATTATTAGTTAAAATTTCAACTATTTTTTCGATAAAAGTTAAAACTAATAAATCATATTCAGATTGTTTAGTTAAATTTGTTTCAAAATTTTTAATGCTTTCATTAGGTCTTAAGGAACTATCCATAAAAGTGTCTGGAACCAAACAAATTAAATAAGCATTTTTCTCATCATTATATAAATCAAATGAAGCATTTGTTTTAGTTGGATCAAAAAGAACTTCATTTAAAATTTGTTTGTTTAATTTTTCAATTGATGTTCTTGAACTATTTTCACCTATATAAACAAAATAATTTTGTTCGCTAAATTCTAATGAAAACTCATATGAATTAATAATTAAAGTTTTAGGATTCTTAAAATTAATTGTTTGTTTACATAAATAAAACTTTTCATTAATAAATGAAGGCAATTTAATTAGTAAAATTTTTTTATTATTGCTTAAAGTTAATTTCGAATATTTTAAATCATTATTATATGTCACAACAGTAAATTGAAATGGTGCTTTCGAATTTTTAATTTTCAAAAAATAATCATTTGATTGTTTAACAAAATTAAAAAAATTTGGAATATATGAAGAAAACAAAAATTCGCCTGGTATTAATTCATTATTTTTAGAATCTACTTCTTCAATTAATTCAACTTCAGAATTCATTTTTATTTTTTCAATTAAAAAAGATTCATGATTTATATTATTAAAATTTTTATATCTTTTGTTTTTTAAATTTGTTAAAACTATCGCAAGAATAAATATTAAAACTGTAAAAAAAATTAAAATTCCTAACAATACATAGTATGGAGTTTTACTAGGTTGTTTAAATAAAACAACTTGATTCAAAATGAAACCTATAAAAATTAAAAAGGCTATAAAAGAACCAATAGTTCCAATTCTTTTGTAATTTTTAGGATCTAAAAAAATTAAATCTAATTTTTCTTGAAATGATTTTTTATTTGATTGTTTCATTATAAATTTCTTTACTATTAATAAACGCTTGAAACGCTAAATAAATTATGTAAGCTCCAGGATCTAAAACATTTATACTCCTTTTGCCTAAATATCTAGCTTTTCCAAAATGAGAACGAGAATAAATATTTTGCAAAAGATTTTTTTCTATCGTTTCATTTAATTTTAATTTCAATTCATCCATTGAAATATTTGAATTATTGTAAATAACTTTAATACAGGGCAATAAAACGCTATAAAAACTTTTATCTCCTGCAAATAATTTAAATTTGCGACCTGTTTCTATTGTTGCATTATACAAAGATTCTGAAATTGCATTTTGAATAGAATCAAAATAAAAATAGTGTAAATATCTTAAAAAATTTGATACCCAAAAAGATAAAACATCGCCAATAGAACTACCTATTGTTTTTTTTATTAAATTGGAAATGTCAGATAAAACAACATAATCTAAATTTTCCTGTGAAATTAAAAGTTGTTTTATTTTTTGAAAACAATCATTAAATCTTGTACCTAAATCGCCTCTTTCAAAATAAGAACTTAATTTATTAATCTTATTTTGGTTTTCTGCAATTACTAAAATTAGATTTAAAATGTATTGTTTTAATTTGTGATTAAGATGATTTTTTTGGATCTGCATTTTCAACACTAGGTTTAGAACTAGTAGATGGTTTATTTACATTTGGCTTGTTAATTGAACTTGTTGTTGAAGATGTTGAATTTGCATCTACTTTTTTAGAATTATTTAATTTTGCTTCTTCAATTTGTTTTTTAATTAATAAAGCACTAGGTGGTAGTTTACGTTCTTTGTGAATGTAATCAATATCTTTTTTAACAATTGTTTCTTGCAACAATAATGCTTCAGCAATTAATTTGTGTTCTTCATGATTTTCTTTAATTAATTTTTTAGCTATTTCATATTGTTCAGAAATAATTTCATTAATAACTTTATCGATTTCTTCTGCTGTTTTATCTGAATATAGTTTTGCATTTGGATTAACAACACCTTCACTTGGAACAAATTGTGTCATACCTAAACGACTCATACCTAATTGAGTAACCATACTACGAACAATATTAGTTGCTTTATAAAAATCATTTGAAGCTCCTGTAGTAATACTTTCAGAACCAAAAATAATTTCTTCAGCTGCACGACCACCTAATGCACTAGCAACCATATTTAATAAATCAGATTTACGCTTCATCAACATTTCTTTATCTTTTGGCGTAGATAAAGTATAACCACCAGCTTGTCCTCTTGGAATAATTGTGATTTTTTGAACTTCATCAGCGCCTTCTAAATGTAATCCGACTAAAGCATGACCAGCTTCATGATAAGCAGTAAGTTTTTTATCAAAGTCACTCATAACTCTAGATTTTTTAGCTGGACCAGCCATTACACGATCAATTGCTTCATCTAAATCTTCTATAGTAATTGCGTTACGTTTAGAACGAACTGCTAATAATGTTGCTTCATTTAAAACATTTTCTAATTGAGCACCTGAGAATCCAGGAGTTCTTCTAGCAATATCATTTAAATTAACTTTAGCAGATAAATTCTTATTAGAAGCATGAATTTTTAAAATAGCTTCGCGTTCTTTGATATCAGGTAAATTAACTTGAATATGACGATCAAATCTTCCTGGACGTAATAATGCATCATCTAATACGTCTAATCTATTTGTTGCAGCCATAACAACAATTCCTGTTCGGTTATTAAATCCATCCATTTCAGCTAACAATTGATTTAATGTTTGTTCAGCAACTGAATAATTTGAAACTTCCAATTTTCCACGTTTAGATCCAACTGAATCAATTTCATCAATGAAAATAATACAAGGTGCTGCTTTTTTAGCTTTTGTGAACAAGTCACGAACTCTTTTTGCACCAACACCTACTAACATGTCTTCAAAAGCCGAACCTGTTACTTGGAAGAAAGGAACTTCTGCTTCTCCCGCAACTGCTTTTGCTAATAAAGTTTTACCTGTTCCTGGAGGACCATAAAGAATAACACCTCTAGGTACTCTTGCTCCCATTTGTGCATAACGATCAGGGAATTTTAAGTAATCAACAATTTCAATTAATTCATTTTTTTCTTCTTCAATACCTGCTACATCTGAAAATTTAATTGTTGATTTAGCTAATTTCGCTTGGGATCTTCCAATTGTAAATACATTGTCTCCATCACCATCACCACCAAGGCCGCCCATACCTTTTCTAAATGAACGGAAAATGAAGACAAAAATTACTATCATAATTATTAATGGTAATAATGAAAGTATAACATTTAAAACTGTTTGTCCTGTTGTATTTGAAAGTTGAATAACACCTACATTTAATAAATTATTGTATCCAGTAACTGTTGTTCCGCCAACTGTAATTGTGTTGTTTAATCTATTTATAAGTAAATTTGCAAAATGATATTGTTGACCATCCACAGTGTCTGATATAAATGATGAACAAGTTCCTTGGACCCAAACATTACCTAAACCAGATACATTCATTAAAACAACTAATTTGCCATCTGAAAAATGTTGTGAAACAAATGAAGAATTTGAATCAACAATTCTATCAACATCTCCCACTATTTTAATGTGCAACTTACCATCAGTAAAACTAAAAGATTCGGGGGCAACTACTCTTGTTTGTGGTAATGAAACAAGTACAATAACAGTAATAATAATACCTAATACAATTGTTCAAACAACTATATTCAAAATTAACTTACGTAATTTTGCAGGATCCATTTTATTTTCAGTAATTTTATTACCGTCAAGATTATTAATAGATTTTTGGGCCATTAATTAACTCTCACTTTGTGAAAAAACACCAATTCTTTTTATTGAAAGGTGATATATAAGTATAGTATATTCTATACTATTTTTTATTTTTTTGATAAACTGCAGGTTTAAGTGTTCCAACATAAGGTAAATTTCTTAGCATACCTTTGTAATCTAAACCAAAGCCAACCAAAAATTTATCTGGTAATTTGTAACAACTATAATCAATTTTTACTTTAACTTTTCTCTTATCAGGTTTGTCTATAAATGTTACTAAACTAACAGATTTTGCACCTCTAAATTTTAACATATCCATAACAATGCTAATTGTGTTGCCAGTGTCCACTACATCTTCTACTAATAAAATGTGTTTATTTTTAACATTTTCAGAAATATCCATAACAATTTTTGGAGCACCTGAAGCACTTAATTGACCTTTAAAAGAAGAAATAGTCATAAAATCTAAAGTCATATCAGGTTTAATTTTATCTATTAATTTTCCAATGAAAGGAATGCAACCTTTCAAAATACCCAACATAATAAATTTTTTATTACGGTATTTTTTATTAATTCAATCTGCAGCTTTTTGACAACCTTTTTCTACTTCTTGTTGACTTATTAACAATTCATCAATTCTTGGATCTATTTGAAAGTTATCAATTTTTTTTGTGTTTTTAATTAAAACATTTTTTTTACTCATAAATTAATCTTTCATTTTTAAAAGAATTACACTTTGGCAAGCAATTTGATTTTTTGGTTCTTCAAAATGCTTTGCTTTTATATTAATATTTTTTGTGTTTAATAATCTTTCCAAATTTTTATAAATAGAATTTCTAATTTTGTCTATTTTGATAAATTCAGAAAAAATGTTCAAATCAAGATTTACTATTTCGTACTTTAATTTAAACATTTTATCAATAACTTCATTAACAATAAACTCAGAATTTAAATTTTTATTTTTGGGATCTTTGTCTGAAAAATACATTCCAATATCACCCAACCCTAATGCTCCTAAAATAGCATCAGATATAGAATGAAAAACAACATCCCCATCAGAATGTGAAATAATTTCAAAATCACATTCTTCACAAACCCCACCTATTTTAATTTTGTTTTTAATTTTAGATTTTAGAAAATGATTATCAAATCCAATTCCAATTCTAAAAGACATATTAAATTAATTTGTTTTCAGTAAGTGTTTGTTTTATTGCTTCAATAGCTGCATCTTCATCTTCGCCATCAACAATAATTTCAATAGCATCATTTTGTTTTATACTTAATGACAATAAATTAATAATTGATTTCATATTACCAACAGCATTCGCGGGATTTTTAATTTGAATAGTTGATTTAAATGAACTAGCCGTTTTAACAAGCAATGTAGCTGGTCTAGCATGTAAACCTGTTGGATCTTGAATAGTAACTTTTAATGATTTCATAAGCAATTTAACCTGTTTGTTTAAAACAATTTATAATTCATGTAATTTTACATAAATAATTTTAAAAAATAAAAATAGATTAGACACACATATCAAAATTATATTTAATTAGAAAAAATCAATAGAACATGAGCAAATTAATCAAAATTAAAATTAAAGATGTTGATAAATTAGAATTTTATTTGAGCGAAGATGCAAAAGAAAATGATTATATTTCTTTGCATGAAATTAACCAAATAGATTTTACAGGATTGCAAAAAGAAATTGATGATAAAAGAAATAAATTAATAAATGAAAAATTAAATGAATTAATAGACCAAGAAAAAATAAATATTATTAACGAATTTAAGCAATCTAATGAATATAAAGAATTACAAGAAAAAATTAATGCATTAAAAATAAATTTAAATGAAGAAAAAAACAATGCAAAAAATGCAATTTTAAATTTTAAAGAATCAAATGAATACAAGAATTTAGAAAAATCAAATCAAGAATTAGAACATCAATTGTCATTAAAAATAAAAGAAATGGAATCCTTTAAATTAAAAATTGAAAATGATTTTAGACAAAGTGATGAATACAAAAAACTTCAAGAAAAAATTGATAAATTAAAAACTAATATTGCTGTACTAGAAACACAACAAAATTCTATAAAAGAAAAATTAGAGCTTGAGTTTAAAAACAAAGAATTAGTTAATTTGCAAAAATATAATGAAGAAATAGAAAAATTAAAAAGGGAGCGAAGTAACAACAGCAAAATTTTAGGTGAAGAATTAGAAAATTGAATTCGAAATGAATATGATAATTCTTTAGGTAATATTGAAGATTGTAAATTAGAAAAAACAAGCAAAGATATCAATGGAACAAAACCTGATTTTTTATTTACTGTGTTTCATGATAAAAAATCTTTGGGTTCAGTTACAATAGAAGCTAAAACTCAATTTGATATTGATAAAACTAAGGTCTTAAATGCAAGCCATTTTGCAAAATTAGATAAGGATAGAAAAAATCATAAATCTGATTTTGCTTTATTAGTTACAGAACTTGAGCCTAATGAACATTTTATTATTAAAAAAGTTCATGATTATGAAAACATGTATATGTGCCGTCCAATTATATTAATATCGTTTTTATCTATGGTACGCTCAATTTATAAACAAAGAGAAACTTTATTAGGTGAAATAGGTTTAATAAATTTTTTAGACAAAGAAGAAATATTAAATAATTTTGATTCTATGAAAAATGACATCTTAGATATTCAAATCAAAAGAATGAATCAAGCGCTAATTGATATTCAAGAAAATTCTGAAAAAATACAAAAATTAGCAATAAAAATTTTTGAAGATTCTAAAAAAATTATGAATAATTATGTTGAACAAATGAAAAATAAAATAGAAAAATTCAATATTAAAAAATTAACTAAAAATATTGAAAAAACAAATGATTAATTTATTTTCTAAATAATTCCATAGCGTTCTTAAAAGTTTTTTGTTTCACTTCTTCAAAACTAATATTTTTTAAATTTGCTATTTTTTCAATTGTGTGTTTTGAATACAATGGTTTATTTTCTTTTCCTCTAAAAGGAGTTGGAGTTAGTCAAGGTGCATCTGTTTCAACTAGTAACATATCTAGTGGAATAATTTTAACTGCATTTTGTAGATCAATAGCATTTTTGAAAGTAACTATACCAGGAATAGATAAATAAATATTAAATTTTGAACGTAAAGTAATAAATTCTTGTGCAAGTTTTAAATTTTCACTAAAGCAATGAATAATTATAGGAACATTGATTTTTTCTTTTTTTATAAAATCAATTATTTCCATATGAGCATTTCTGACATGAAACATTATAGGCAATAAATGTTTTTTAGCTAATTGAGTTTGCATTAATAAAAATTTGTATTGAACATCCATAAAGTTTTTGGAGTAATAAAAATCTAATCCACATTCACCTATTGCAGAAATAACATTTTTGTTTTCAATACACAATTGATTTAATATTTTCTCAGATTCTAATAAATTAAAATTTTGAACATCATTTGGATGAATAGCTATACAAGCTTTAACTCATTGAGAATATTTATTTGCGATGTCAATAGCTTTTTTTGAAGATTCAATGTCTACTCCTACTACATTAAAATAAATATTATTATTTTTACAATCATCAATTATTTCTTCTAATCTGTTAGATAAGGGCGAAAGATTAGGATGAGTGTGCGAATCATAAATACTCATAATTATTTACCTAAACAAAAGTTTTTAAAAATTTCATCCATCAAGTCATAGTCTTGAATTTTTCCTAAAATTTTTAAAATTGTTTCATTTGCATCTTTCAATGGATCAACTAAAATATCAATATAAGGATTAATGTCAATTTCTTTAAGCAATTGTTCTAAATTTTTTATAACTTTATTTAAATAATTTATTTGTCATTTTGAAGCCAAAATGTCTTGATTTAATTTAGAAAAAAGATTTTTTTCTAAATAATTTTTTAAATATTTTAACAAAGAATTAATATCTTTATTTTTAGCACTTATTAAAATACTATCTTTATCAAAATTTGTTTTTGATTTTGCCAAATCTTTTTTATTAAAACAAACTATAAAATTTTTCTTTTTGTTTTCTAAATATTTAATAATTTCTTTCTCTTCTATTGTTAATTTTTTATTTGCTTCACACACAAATATAACTAAATCAGATTTAGTGATTGTTTCATAAGTTTTTTTAATACCTTTTTTTTCTAATTGTGATTGATGATTATGAATACCAGCGGTATCCAAAAAAGTTATTTTAAAATTTTCAATTTGAACAGATGCTTCAACTATATCTCTTGTTGTGCCTGGTGTATTAGAAACTATTGCTTTATCCTCTTTAAGAATAGCATTCAATAATGATGATTTACCAACATTAGGTTTTCCGATTAATGCAATTTTAATACCATCGTTAATGTTCATTATTTCTTGTGAATTTTTTAATATTTTAATTAAATCAGCAATTATTTTTTTAAGTTCTTTCTTTACATTAATAAAATCAATTAAACCTTCTTCATATTCAGGATAATCTATTCCTATTTCAAATGAGCCAATTAATTTAAAAATTTTATTTCTTATTTTTTCTAAACTATCAAATGAAGAAGACAACATTGAATTTATAATTTTATTTCTTGAATATTTGTTTTTAGATTTAACAAATAAATCAACTGCTGCTGCTTGATTTAAATTTATTTTATTATTTAAAAAAGCACGTTTTGTAAATTCGCCCGGCTCTGATAAATTGGCACCACATTCTTGAATAATTAAATCAATAATTTCCTGTGCAACATCTACATTACCATGGCAATTAATTTCTATCAAATCTTCACCTGTATAACTATTAGGTGCAACATATTTCATCAAAAGAACATCATCAATTAAATTTTTATTTTTTTTATCAATTATTTTATTTCTTTCAATGGAAAAGCCTTTTTTAGTAATTTTCTTTTTACAAATTTTATTTAATTTGTTAAAAACATTATAACCAGAAACTCTAATAATATGAATTGCTCCCATTGCATAAGGAGTGGCCAAAGAAACAATTAATTTATTCATAATCTTATCTTTCTATTAATTTGATAATTTTTCAAAATATTGCATTTCTAATAGGATTAAGATTCATAATATTTAAAATTTCAAGAAGTTCTTTATATTTATCAATATTTAATTTCAATAGTAAATAGTTTAAAACTAACTCAATTTTGCTATATGATAAATTTTTAAATTCATTTTGTAATTTTTTTAAATCGCTTAAGGATTTATTGTTGACCAAAAAACCTTTAGAAATATTGAATACATCTAAATAAGATTTATCGTCAATTGATTTAATAACATCATCAATTAACCAATAAATTTTTGATAAAATTTCTAAATCAGATATAGACAGTTTTTTTTCTTCACTTATTTCTTTTCAATCAAATTTTTTTTCTGGTAATAGTAAAAATCTTTGACATCTACTTAAAATGGTTGGCGGAACTAATTCTTCATTTTTGGTTGTTAAAATTGCATATGTGTTGCTTGGTGGCTCTTCAAGAAATTTTAATAAAGAATTTATAGCTTCTTTTGATGCTTTTTCTATTTCTTTAATTAAGTAAATTTTTTTATTTCCTTCTTCTAACCCTTTATATATAAAATTATTTTGAAGATGTAAAATAGATTCTTTAGATATAGTTTTATTTGAATTGTCTATAACATTAAAATCAAAATATTGTTCATTGTTTATTTTTTCACAATTCGAACATTGATCACAAAAATTATCATTTGTTTTATTCAAACAAACTATTTTTTTTGAATAATTTATCAATATAGGTTTTAAATATGAACCTTGTTTGGTAATAATTAATAATGCATGAGCAGGTTTCAAAAAATTTATATTCATACATTTAATTATAGTAATTCTTAATGATTTTGCTTAGCTCAACTCAAACATTATTAGTTACTTCATCTAAATTTAAAGATGCGTCAATTTCAATTGGAATTTGTTTTTTATCTTTTGCATTTTCTAATTTTTTAATTAATTCTTTGTATGCTACAAAAATATTATTTTGGAATTCTAATGATACACTATCTAAACGATTTCGATTTTTTTGATTAATTCTTTCAATAGCTTTTTCAGGAGATATCATTAAGAAAAAAGTGTAATTTGGGCATAAATCTCTAATTGCTCATTTGTTTATTTCTCTAATTTCTTTTTCTGGAATTCCATTAACACCTTGATAAACAATAGACGAATCAACAAAACGATCAACTAACAATAAATTACCTTCGTTTAAATGCAATGCCGCTTTAGAATTAGGATGAAATAATTCTGCGCGCGATGCAGCAAACAAATATGCTTCTGTAACTGAAGACATTGTGTTTTCTTGATTTAATATTATCTTTCTAATATTCTCACCTATTAAAGTACCGCCCGGTTCTCTAATTAACATAAGATTAACATTAGGAAATACTTCATTAATTTTTTGTTCAATAATTTTAATAATTGATGTTTTTCCTGAACCATCAGGTCCTTCAAAACTAATAAACAATCCTTTTTTTCTCATTATTTGATTACTTCAACTCCCATATATGGAATTAGGACTTTAGGAACTAAAATAGTTCCATTAGATTGTTGATAATTTTCTAAAATAGCAGCTCATAATCTATCAATTGCTACTCCTGTTCCATTTAAAGTGTGAACATAGTGATTTTGTTTAGTAACTTTATCTTTATATCTAATCATTCCACGTCTAGCTTGAAAATCACCACAATTAGAACAAGAAGAAATTTCTTTATATCCATTATATGATGGTAATCATACTTCAATATCATAAGTTTTTAAAGCACTAAATCCCATATCACCTGTACACAAAACAATTCTTTGAAAAGGAAGTTTTAAAAGATTTAAAATGTTTTCTGCATCTTGAGTTAATTTTTCATGTTCATTTTTTGAATCTTCTGGTTTACAAAATTTAACTAACTCTGTTTTATAAAATTGATGTTGTCTAACTACACCTTTAGTATCCCTACCAGCACTACCTGCTTCAGAGCGATAATTTGCAATTGAGGCAACAAAATATTTAGGTAATTTCTTTTCATCTATAATTTCATCTCTAAAGTAATTAACTAGTTGAACTTCAGCAGTTGATGATAAATAATAATCGCTATTTTCTAATTTGAAAACATCTTCTCGAAATTTCGGAAATTGACCTGTGCTATAAAATGATTTTTCATTAATAATGGCAGGCGGCATTATTTCTTCATATTTTTTAGTGTGTTGATCTAGCGTAAATGCTTGCAAAGCCCGAATCAATTTAGCGCCTAATCCTTTATATACAACAAAGCGACTACCTGTTATTTTTGTAGCTCTTTCAAAATCAGCTAAATCTAATTGTGCGGCTAATTCTCAATGAGACAAAGGTTTAAAACTAAATGATGGTATACTTCCTTGTTTTCAAATTTTTAAATTAGATTTTTCATCTTTGCCAACTGGTACACTGTCATCAGCTAAATTTGGCATTGTTAATAACAATTCTTCACATTGCTTGCTTATTTCATTGTACTTAGTTTGAATTTCATCAATTTCATTCTTTATTTTAGTACCTAAATTTTGTGCTTCCTCAAATTTGTCTTGTTTTGATTCTTTTTTAAATAAACTAATTTCTTTTGCAATTTGGTTGCGATTGGAATTTAATTTTTCTAATGAACGTAACAATGATGAAGCTTGTTTATCTAATTTCAAAAATTCATCTAATTTCTCTAATGGAAATCCGCGATCTGATAATTTTTTTCTTAATTCTTTGCTATTACTTTTTAATAATGTTTTGCTAATCATAATTATTCCTGTACTATTAATCCCAATTTTTAGTTGCTAATATATAATCTGCAATTTGTTTTTTAACATATTTTGCTGTTTCTCATTTGTTATCAAATTTTGATTTACCAAATTCGCGGTCATTGATTGTTACATAAACTTCATCAATTTTTAAATTATTTTTTAATACTGCATATGCGATTGTTGATGGTTCAACTTCATATTTTAAGTTGCTACAATATCGGTTAATAAATTTTTTACCAAAAACTCTTAATCCATTTGTTGGATCAGATATTTTAATTTTGGTTTTTTTATAAAACATAAAAACAAAAATTTTTCTTGTGATTTCTTTAAAAATATTTTTAAATCTTTGTCCTTTTGCAAATCTTGTACCAAGGACAATATCAAAATTATTATTTTTAATATGGTTCACTAATTTAACTAAGTCTCTAGGATTATGTTGCCCATCTGCATCATATTGAGCAATATATTTATAACCTCGTTCTCAAGCATAATTAAATCCTGTGCGCATAGCTTCGGATAGTCCTTTATTAGTATTATGTCTAATCACGTTATAATAATTTTTTAAACATATTTCGTATGTTTTATCATCCGAACCATCATCTACTATAAGATAATCATATTTACATTCTTCTTGTAATTTTTTAATAGATTTAACAATATTTTTTTCTTCATTGTATGCTGGAATTATTACCAATGTGCTATCTAACGATAAAGATGATGTTCACATAATATAACCAAACTAATTTTCATTTAAGGAATTCTCTTTTTTAAAAATAGCTAGTGATTGCAATTTTTCTTTGCCATCTAAATTTATTAACTTAACACCTGATGTCGCTCTACCTTTTTCACCAACTTCAGTTAATGTTGTTCTAACAATATTTCCTGTTGAAGAAATCATCAAAATATCTTCATCACCATTTACTAATTTAGATACAACTGCTTTACCTGTTTTTTCAGTTATTTTTAAAGTAATAACACCTTTAGATCCACGATTAGTTAAACGATATAAATTGCGGTCTGTTAATTTACCAATTCCGTTTTCACCAACCGAAAGAACAAAATTACCGTTTTCAGAACATGATAAACCTATCACTTCATCATTTTCTGACATACGAACGCCGCGGACACCAGCAGCTGTTCTTCCCATTGAACGAATTGTATCTTCATTAAATCTAACTAAATGACCATTTGAAATACCAATATAAATTTCATCTTTTCCTGAAGTTACAATTACATCAAATAAAGTATCGTTTTCGTTTAATGATATTGCAATTTTGCCGGTTCTATTAATTCTTTCAAAGTGTTGAATTTCAGTTTTTTTAACTGTACCTTTTTTTGTACAATAAAAGAAATATCCTGATTCATAATTTGTTATTGACAACAATGAACAAATTTTTTCATCTTTTTCTAAATCAATAATGTTAATTGCTGGAATACCTTTTGATTGACGAGAACCAGAAGGTATTTGATGAGCTCTAATTCGATAAACTTTACCTTTATCAGTAAAAAATAAAAGATCAGAATGTGTGGAACAAATTAGTAATTTACTAACATCGTCATCTTCATGAGTATTCATTCCTTTGATACCAACTCCACCACGATGTTGTGATTTATAAGTTTCAACAGGAATGCGTTTTAAATAACCCTTATCTGACATTGTTATTACAATATTTTCAACAGGAATTAAATCTTCATCTTCAATTGATGAAGCTGCCCCATAAATAATTTCGGTTCTTCGTTCATCACCAAAACGTTTTTTAATATCGTCTAATTGATTACTAATTATTTCTAATTTCAAATCGTTATTTTTTAATATGTCTTCATATTCTTTAATTTGATTTTTAAGTTGAATTAACTCATCTTCAAGTTTTTGTCGTTCTAAACCACTTAAATTGCGCAAACGCATATCTAAAATAGCTTTTGCTTGAAGATCAGATAAATTGTATTTAGAAATTAAAGTTTTTGCAGCATCTTCATTATCTTTAGCTTTTTTAATAATTTCAATTATTGCATCAATGTTTTTTGTTGCAATAACTAATCCTTCTAAAATGTGTTCGCGTTCTTTAGCTTTCTTTAAATCAAATTCAGTTTTTCTTGTCAATACATCAACTTGGTGATCTAAATAAAGTTTTATTGCTGTTGGTAGATTAATTAACTTAGGTTCACCATTTACCAAAGAAAGCATATTGACACTAAAATTAGATTGTAATTGTGTTGTTTTGTAAAGTTGATTTAACAAAACTTCTGGAACTACATTTTTTTTAACTTCTATAACAATACGAACACCTTCGTGGGATGATTCATCACGTAAATCAGAAATTCCTTCAATTTGAGACATTTTCACTAAATTAGCAATTTTCTCAATTAAATTTGCTTTATTAACCATGTAAGGAATTTCAGTGATTACTATTGCTGATTTACCATGTGGTAATTCTTCGATAATAGCTTTAGATCTAATTGTTACAGAACCACGACCTGTAGAGAAATAATCAATAATTCCGCTTTCACCTAAAATCTCACCATATGTCGGAAAATCAGGACCTTTAATTACAGTTCGCAAATCATTTGCATTAGCATTGGGGTTTTTTATAAATAATTTTATTCCATCTATCAATTCAGATAAGTTGTGTGGTGGAATATTTGTTGCCATACCAACAGCAATTCCAGAAGCACCATTGGCTAACAAATTTGGAAATAATGCTGGCAAAACCATTGGTTCAGTTTCTGTTGCATCATAATTATCAACAAAATCAACTGTGTTTTTATCTATGTATCTAAGCATTTCAGCAGCAATTTTAGACAATCTTGCTTCCGTGTAACGCATTGCTGCTGGTGAATCACCATCTAATGAACCAAAATTACCATGACCATCAATTAGCATGTATCGCAAAGAAAAATCTTGTGCCATACGTACCATTGTTTCATAAATTGCAGAATCACCATGAGGGTGATATTTACCCATTATTTCTCCAACAATTCTTGCTGATTTTTTAAATGGTTTATCGTGGTGCATTCCGCCCGCATGTGCACCATAAAGAATTCGGCGATGAACTGGTTTCAAACCATCGCGAGCATCTGGCAATGCACGAGCAACAATAACTGACATTGCATATTCCATAAATGAATTTTCAAGTTCAGTTGAAATTGATACATCTTTGACTACTGTTTTTTCTAAAGATTCTTTTATTTGATCGTCTAAATTATTAGGTTTCATTTTATAAATTTATCCTTATACTAAAAATCAATGCTTTTAACGTTTTTAGCATTTTTTTCAATAAATTCTTTTCGAGGTAAAACATCTTCACCCATTAAAAGAGAAAATGATTTATCAGCAATAGCAGCATCTTCAACAGTTACTTTTAATAAAACACGTTTTTCTGGATCCATTGTTGTTTCTCACAATTGAATAGCATCCATTTCACCAAGACCTTTATATCTTTGCAATTCAAATTTTTTGTCAGGATTGTTTTTCTTTCACTCTTCTAATTCAGAATCTGTGTGCATATAAATATTTTGTTTACCAAAAGAAACTCGGTATAAAGGTGGTTGTGCAATATAAATATGATTATTTTCAATTAGAGGTAACATGTATCTAAAGAAGAATGTTAGTAAAAGAATTCTAATGTGTGCGCCATCAACATCGGCATCTGTCATAATTATGATTTTGTTGTAACGAATTTTTGTTAAATCAAATTCAGGATTTACGCCCGCACCAATTGCTGAGACCATAGCAGAAATTTCAGCATTTTCAAAAATTCTTTCAAGTTTAGCTTTTTCAACATTTAAAATCTTACCACGTAATGGAAGGATTGCTTGAAAATGTCTATTTCTTCCTGATTTTGCAGAACCACCTGCTGAATCTCCTTCAACTAAAAACATTTCACATATTGAAGAATCTCTTGATGAACAATCAGACAATTTTCCAGGAAGTGATCCTGAATCAAATGGTGATTTACGACGCATTAAATCTCGTGCTTCTTGCGATTTACGACGTGCGTCCATTGCTAATATAGATTTTTTAATGATTATGTTTGCATCATCTGGGTTTTCCAACATGAATCTTTCAAAAATATCACTTACTATTTGTGATGTTAAAGAACGAACTTCTGTATTTCCTAATTTTCGTTTTGTTTGCCCTTCATATTGAGGATTTGGATGTTTTATTGAAATAACAGCTGTTAATCCTTCAGTAACGTCTTCTTTTGAAATTTTTTCACTGTCTGGTTTTAAATATTTTTTGTCGACAGCAAATTTATTAATAATTTTTGTTATAGCAAATCTAAACCCTTCTTCATGGGTACCACCTTCAGTTGTGTTTATGTTATTACAAAAACTAAAAACTGAATTGTTGTAAGTTTTATTATATTGGAAGGCCACTTCAACTAAAATTGAATAAGTGTCTGTTCCATTTGGGGTTTTTACTTCATCTAATTTTTCACCATATATTATTTCAGAAATTAATGGTTCTTTTTCTGCATTTAAATGTTTTATATATTCTTTTATTCCGCCTTCATAATGTCATTCAAAATTAGCTTCTTTGTTTTGTCTTTTATCTTCAAAAATAATTTTGATGCCTTTGTTTAAAAAAGCTAATTGTTGTAATCTAGTAACAATAAATGACTGGTTGAAATCTAATTTTTCCATGATTGTGAAATCTGGAATAAATTCAATTGTTGTCCCTGTTTTGTTATCGTCATTTTTTTCATCTAAAACTTTTAATGGTTCTAGTGGTGTGCCACCATCTTTAAATTCCATAAAATGAACTTTGTTTTTGGAATAAACTCAAATTTTTAATTGTGAACTTAATGCATTAACAACAGATGCACCAACCCCATGCAAACCACCTGAAACTTTATAAGAATTATTATCAAATTTTCCACCAGCGTGCAAAACTGTTAAAACTGTTTCAACTGTTGACTTGTTTGTTTTTGGATGCAAATCAGTTGGTATACCACGCCCATTGTCTTCTACCCTAACTTTGTAGTTATCAAATAATGTAACTTTTATTGTGTCAGCGAAACCCGACATGGCTTCATCAATTGAATTGTCTACAATTTCCCAAATCATGTGATGCAAGCCTTTTTCGCCTGTTGATCCTATGTACATGCCTGGGCGTTTTCTAACAGCTTCTAAACCTTCTAAAATTTTTATGCTATCAGAAGTATAATTTTGGATTTCTTTTGTATTTGCCACAATTAAAATTTTCCTTGTGTCTTTTCTAATGGTTATTTAACAAATAGGTTTTACCTTTTATGTTAATTACGTCACCATCATATAATTTGCGACCACGACGTTGTTCGAGTGAATTATTAACTAAAACTTTATTTTCTAACAAGAAGGGTTTTGATAATCCACCAGTAGAAATAACATTAATAAATTTTAAAAATTTTCCTAATTCTATGTAATCTGATTTGATTTTCACAATTACTGTGTTTTTTTGGTTTGAATTATTCAATTTTTTTTCCAATAATTAGTTAAATTACTCTAAGCAAAATTATAAATTAAAAAAAGATAATATTAATATTAATTAATATTATAAATTGATAATTTTTTTAAAATTTAGTTTTCACCAAACCACAAAACTCATTGATTTGTTGAATAATTATCTAAGAAACGAATTCTTTGTGTTACTTTTGGAACGATTTTAATGACAACTATCAAATCGCCTTCTCAACCTAATGCTTTGTGGCCTTTTCCAAAAAATTCCATTATTTCGCCATTTTTAACTTTTGGTGGAATGTTTAAAATGTAATTTTTTGTTTTTTCGTACCATAACCCATAAAAATTGTTTGGTTCTATAACTCTCAAATTTAAAGGTGATTTTATTTCCAAGCCAGCTCTAACTTCAATTTCTGTTGCTTCTAAAACTAATCTAATATTCATGTAGTTTTTTAAATTGAGCCATTTTTCATAATTATATTTAAATTTAAAGAAATTTATTATGTCTTGAGAAGGTAAATTGCTATTTACAAAATCTTCTCTAAAAGCTAATCGATTTATAAAATTAATATTTATTTTTTCATTTTTAAACAACATGTGAAATAACAAAGAAATGTCGTAATCTAAAAACGATTCAAGATTTTTTTGCTTTCTTGGTGCATTAGAATAATTGTTGTTAGATCAATCTTGATATGTATCATGATCATCAAATTTATTGTAACTTTGATTATCTACATTAAAATCTCATTCACGAGTTATTTTGTTGTTATTCATAAATGATTGGTGCCATAAATCACTATCACTATAATAAGTATCAGGATTAGCTTTACCTTTAGCAAAAATTTCAAATGTTTTTTCTGTACTTGTACTTAACATTGTGTCATATTTTTGTTTTTGGATAGGATTAGACAAAATAGAGTAAGCATTATTAATTCTTACAAACATATCATCATTACTTTTATTTAAATCAGGATGATATTTTTTTGCTTGTTTTTTATATGCTAACTTTATTTCTTTATCAGTGGCGTTTTTTGGTATATCTAATAAATCATATAGCGTCATTTTTTACTTACAAACTTCTCATCGGTACTAATACTTGAATAAATTCTTTTTCATCTTTGTCATAAAGAATAAAAGGTTTTAAATTTTTTTCAATTTGAAAACAAACGTTTTTGTTATTAAATGCTTTTAAATGTTCTAATAAAAATGTTGCATTGACAGCAAACTCAAGTGGTTTGCCTGAAAAATTTAATAAATCTATTTCTTCTTTTGAAGAACCAAGTTCTATACTTTTATAAAAAACTAACAATTTATTGTTTGTTATTTCAATATTACATATTGATGATTTGTCTGAAATTGAAAAAGATATTACTCTATCTAAAGCATCAATTAATTGCAATCTATCTATTTCTATTTCAGTTTCATTCTTGCATTCTATAATCGGATCTATTTTTGGATACTCAGAATCAATCATATTACATGATATAACAAATTCATTTGTTTCTATCATAACATTTTTGTCTTTTATTTTAAATAAAATGTCCGTTTTGGTTTTCAAAAATGAGGAAATTAAATTTAAAACATTTGTATTAATTAAAAACTTGAATTTTTTTCCTTCAAATGGGATTTTATACAAAGATAATTTAAAAGAATCCGTTGCCACAATTCTTAATATATTATCTTCTGTTTCTTTATCAAAATAAATTCCATTTAGTTTATTAACTCTTTCTATTTGTTGTAAAGCAGAATGAGATACTTTTTTTATTGCTTTTGATAATTTTTCACTTGGTATTATTATAGAATCTCATCCTTCGTTATCAAAAACTAGGTTCGGGTAACTATTAGAATCTATTGTATTTATATTTGAAACATAATTTTTTGTTTTTATTTGTAATGATGAGTCTAAGCTTATTAGTTCTACATTCTCATCTTTAATTTTTGAGATTATTCCAAACAATAATTTTGATTTAACTAAAACTTTTCCTGTTTCTTCAATATCTATATTTTCTTTTATTGTGTATTTTGCGGATATTATTCCATTGGATGAAATCATTTCCAATTCTTTTTCAGTTACATTAAAAAAAATTGAATTTAACACAGCGTTTGTTGATGTGTTAGTTCCACTTAAAATAACATTATTAGAAAATTTTAAGCAATCAATTAAAACATTTCTATTAATTGTAATTTTCATAAATTATTTTCAAACCTAATTATTTATAAAAAATATTATTTGTTTATTTATTTTATATTAATTTTAATTATATATTATTAATCATGTGGAAAGCGTGGAAAATTAGAAAAGTAATATTCATTATGGCTAAAAAAGAAAAAAATTTTTTTATAGACAAAACCAGCAAATTACAAGAAAATTGCACCATTTATCCAGGTGTAGTTATAGAGAAAAATTGCAAAATTGGAAAAAATGTTACCATCCAATCAGGAACAATAATTACAAATTCAGTGATAATAGAAGACAATTGTTTTATAGGTCCATTTAGTGTTTTACGTGACAAAACAAAAATATCAAAAAATTCACTGATAGGCCCACATTGTGAAATTGTTAGATCAACAATAGGAGAAAATTCAAAAATTTCACACAGAGCATATGTAGGAGATTGCTTAATAGGAAACAAAGTTTTTTTTGGATGCGGTGTAGTTGTTGCAAACACAAATTTTGAAAAGAGATTTAAAACCAAAATAGGTTCAAACACAAAAATAGGCGCATCATCAACTTTGATTAGTCCAATAACGATTGGTGAAAATTGTTTTATAGCAGCTGGAACAATTTTATCAAAAAAAATCAAATCAAACACAAAAATTAGAATGAATTTAAATTACAAATTAGAAAAGAATTAAATATAAATATTTAATTCTTAGAAACAAATAAATAACTAAAAAATTACGTCTTATATATAAGCAAAAAATAAAGTTTTTAACTATATTACTATGTAATATAGTTATATTTTTCCACAATTTGTGGAAAATTAATTTTTAATTAATTTAAAATTAAGCAAACCAAAATTTTAAATTGAAAATGAAAACAAATTATTAATAAAATTTAAGCTAATGGTATTAACTCAGATTATTAAAAAATTAACCTTGTTTCAATTATATTTTTCTACACAAATGATTTTATTTGCAACCAAATAATTTTATATTTCTAGCGCTAGAAAAAAATATCAAAAAAATCAAAAATATTAAAACAAAAAGTGTTAACTATACCGATATTAAAAACAAATTTTGTACAAACAAAACATTAAAAAGTTTATTACATATTAATTTAATATTTATTTTATACAAAAGAAATATTGTTTTACTATTACATTAATATTTTTCTAATATTTAAAAACTATTATTTTAATATTTAAATTATATTGTTTTAATACTTAAATCATATTTGATTAATATTTATTAAATATTATTTAAATATTATATTTATATTAAATTAATATTAATTAAATATGTTTTTAATATTAAATTTATATTTGTTTAATATTTTTAAAGTATTAAGAAAATATTTAATTCATATTAAAAAACTATCATTTTAATATTTAAATTATATTGTTTTAATACTTAAATCATATTTGATTAATATTTATTAAATATTATTTAAATATTATATTTATATTAAATTAGTATTAATTAAATATGTTTTTAATATTAAATTTATATTTATTTAATATTTTTAAAGTATTAAGAAAATATTTGATTTGTATTAAAAAATAGTTTTTATACTAGAAAAAATAAAAGGACTTTAAACAAAATTAAATAGTTTTTGCAGATTTATCAAAATTTAAATTTTTTTAGCAAAAAATTGAATTATTTGAAAAATGATCATTTTTTTTATTCTTTTTTTAAGTAAAACACTTAATAAAATATAAATGTAAGATTTATTAAAAAAATTTTAATACCAAAATCAATTCATATTATTTATAATATTAAAACAATATTTTTTTAATATTTTAGTTAGCAAGGAGAATGTTGATGATATTATCATTTATTAATAATAAAGGTGGAGTGTTAAAAACTACATTATCAACAAATATAGCTGGTGCTTTTACAAAAATCAAACCTAATTCAAAAACAGTTATTGTTGATTTGGATGGTCAAGGTAATGTTTCTGCTACATTCGGACAACACCCCGAAAGATTAAATAATACTATTATCGATGTTTTAAGAAACAAAATATCAATAGAAGATTCAATTATTACTCAATTTCCTGGGTTAGATATATTACCTTGTAATCATGAAATGAGTTTTGTTGATCTAGATGTTGCAAATGGTGATTACAAAGCATCAGATATTAAAAATATATTATTAACATTAGATAAAAAATATGATTTTGTGATTGTAGACACTCCACCCGCAATGTCAACAATTGTTTCTGTTGCAATGAGTGTTTCTAAATTGGTGGTCATACCTTTTGAGCCCGATCAATACTCTATGTTAGGTTTGATGAGAATTGTGGAAACAATGGAAAAATTTAAAAAGAAAAATCCTAAATTATCTGCAATCGTTGTTCCCACAAAATATATTGCTAGAACAAGATTACATCAAGATGTTGTAGCATTAATAGAAAAAAAATTAAAAGATAGAAATGTTGATTTGAGTAAACAATATATATCTTATACAACAAAATCAGCTGCAGCTGTCGGTTATGAAAGATTGCCAATTGTTTTAATAAACCAAAAAACAAAATACCAAGATGAATATATTTCTGTAGCTAAAGAAATATTAAACAAAAACAAATAACAAGAGCAAATTAATCATGGATAAAAACAAAATAAAAAAAAGAAAAAGTTTCGTTGATTTATCTGATGACTTTGATGATAATTTTGATAATGGAACAAAAACTCAAGAAAAAACAACTAAAGAAATTATTAACATACACAACGAAATAAATCAAAGAACAAAAAACATAGATGAAATTGAATCAAATGATGATAATTTAGAAAAATTTGAATCAGAATCAAGCAAAAAAAATAATGTTTTAAGTAAAAAAACAACAAAAATTTCAAAAGAAAAAATTAATGAAAATAGTTTTAAAGAAAACAAAAAAGAAGTAAAAATAAATGAAAGTTTTCAAATTTTTTCAGAAGAGTCTTTAGACAAAGGATTTCATTTTTATTCTAATGATCGAGTTATGAACAAAGTTAAAAAATTAGCTAAATCTAAAAATATTAAATTATCAAAATTAATTACAATGATTTTAGATAAAGCAATTAAAGAAGAATAATTTTTGTAATATGTCAATGACTGAAGAATATGTAACTAAACAATGAGCAAAAATAATAAATGAAATTAAACCGTTTATTGAAAATTTAAATTTATTTGACATTCATGTAAAAAATTTAAAAATTGATTTTTTTGATGAAAACAATTTGTTTGTTTTTGTTGATTCAGATTTTGTAAGAACAACTTTGATTGAAAATTACTTAGATAAGTTTAATGAAATATCAAGCGAAATTTTTGGAAAAAATATAAATGTTTCCTTTGTTGATAAAGAAAAACTTTTAAGTGTCCAAACAAAAAATAAAAATTATTTAGAAAAAGAAAATAACTATATAAAAAAAGAACCAATTTTTAGAAAAAACATGACTTTTTCTAATTTTGTGGTTGATGATTCAAATAAAATTGCTTATGATGCAGCCAAGATTTTATCATCAAACCAAAACAAAAAATGAAACCCTCTTTTTATATACGGTAATACAGGTTTAGGAAAAACGCATTTAGCCAATGCTTTGTGTAATGAATATTTTAAAAATTTTCCTAATTCAAAAATTATTTATATTTCAAGTGATGATTTCACAAGAGAAGTTTTTAAATGTTTAACAAACGGAACAATAGAATCATTTAAAAATTATTATCAAGATGTAGATTTATTGGTAATAGAAGACATTCAGTTTTTGACCAACCGGGACAAAACAAATGAGATTTTTTTTAATATTTTTAATGATCTTATGAACAAAGAAAAAATTATATTAATAACTTCAGATAAAAATCCAGATCAACTTTATGATTTTGATCCAAGAATGATTTCTAGATTTTCATGTGGATTGACAATAAGTGTAAAAAAACCAAACACTAAAACAGTTGTTGAAATATTAAATTTGAAATTAAAAGAAATGGATTTTTCTTTTAAATTAACTGAAGCATCCATAAGAAAAATTGTGAATTTGTTTAACACAGATATAAGAAAGTTAGAAGGTATTTTAAATAGAATTGCATTTTTTGCCATGACAAAGTATACCAATTTAACTATTTTAGATAGTGAACAAATAGATGAAATATTAGAATCTGAATACGAAATAATTAATAAGGAATTAAATAAAGATCCCAATATTCTTTTAGAAAAAATTTGTAGAAATTACAATATTAAAAAAGACAATGTTTTATCTTCATCAAGAAAATCTGAGCACACAAATGTTAGAAAAATATGCATGTATATTTTTAAAAAAAATTTACATATGTCGCTAACAGAAATAGGAAAATTTTTTAATAGAGATCATTCCACTGTAAAAACATCTATTGAAAGTGTTGAAAAAATGATTAATGAAGATAGTTCTCTAAAACTTTTTTTAAATGAAATATTGGTCAAATATTAATTTAAAGTTTGGTTTAAAATTTGTATAAGCATTATTTATAATATAATGTATTATTACTTAGTGTTAAAAATATTAAAATTTTAATTGAGATTATTTATGAAACGAACACATCAACCCAACAAAAGAAAGCGAGCTAAAACTCATGGTTTTCGTGAAAGAATGTCAACTCCTTCAGGACGCCAAATTTTAGCAAACAGAAGAAAAAAAGGTCGTTATAAGTTGACTGTGTCAGATGAAAAGTAGTTTAAAAAAATTGTGCAAAAAAAATATCGACTTTCAGATAAAAAAGTTTTTGAATCTATAACAAAACAAAAAAAAATACACTCAAAAAATTTTTTAATTTATTTTCAAAAAAACAAAAAAAATTTTTTTAGAATTTCGATTAACCCACCAAAAAGTAAATTTAAACTTGCTGTTAGCCGTAATAAAATTAAAAGACAAATAAGAACTTTTTTTGACAAGATACCTAATAAACAAATTTCACTAGATTTGTTAATTATTGTAAAAACAACTTATTTAGAAAACACATATAAAAATAATTGTTATGAATTTTTAAAAATAATAGACAAAATAAAAGATTTAAACAATTTATAACAAATTAATAAGGAAATATTAATGCCTTCTAACAATGTAACATTTAATCCTTTTTGATCAGCAAGTGTTATTAATGAAAACAAAGTTAAAAAAAACTTAAAAAAAACATGAGATATTTTCTTTAAGTTTTTTAAGATTTGCATTTTTTTATTTTTAACAGTCATAGGATTATGAGGTTGTACTCAAAATTTTGCAGAATCATGAGTTGGCACTAGTACAACATTAGGTTCAGGGTTAGAAATCGGCTATAATTTTGGCACTACAAATGATTTTAGATATGATTTACAATCATCAGGCAATGCACCATATTTTACATTTACTCACTTTACAATGGATTATGGACCATTTTATGCATGATTTGTTTGACCCGCGGCTCAAATCGTTTTACCTTTAATGTATGCTACAAGAACGCCCTTGGGTTCTGGTGTGGATTTAGGTTTTAATACAATTCTTTCAATTTTTATATTATTGTTGATTATAAGAATAATTACAATGTCAATAACTTTGAATTCAACTTTAGTTACAGAAAGAATGACTGAGGTTCAAGGCAAAGTTGCTGAAATTAACGCTAAATATAAAAATGCTAAAGATCCTCAATCTCGAAGAAACAAACAACTTGAAATAATGCAACTTTACAAAAAAAATAAAATTAAATCTTCTGCAGTTTTTGTTCAGTTATTTGTGACATTGCCAATTTTTTTAATTGTATTCAGAATAGTTTCATCAGTTCGACCAATTAAAGCAACAGTTTTGTTTACTATATGAGATTTGTCAAAAACTCCAATTTCTGAGATTTTTAGTAATTTTACAAACAATGGTTGAACGTACATATTCTTTTTATTAATTATTATTCCTATGCAATTTCTTTCTCAAAAATTACCACAGTATTGAGCAGGAAAAAGAAATAGAGGAGCAAAAGCACAAAGCCAAAAAGGGAATGAACAATTAAATAGAACCAAAAAAATGCAATTAATATTTTCAGTAGTTTTAGCATTCATTACAGCTGTTTCAGCTGCTGGTGTCGGTTTATATTGGTTTTTAAATGCAATATTTACAATTTTGCAATCTTACATAACACATGTGATAATTTTGAAACGACGTCAAAAAATTCATTCTTCATCTAAATTGGATAAAATTTTGAATAGTGATAAGTAAAAAAGAAGTTATTAATTTTTTAAAAGAAAAAAAATTTATTGCATCAAAAAAAATGGGGCAAAATTTTTTAATAGATCAGAATATTGCATTTAAAATAAGAAAAATAGTTAAAAATATTGAATTTGATTATATTTTAGAAATAGGTCCGGGATTAGGTGCAATCACAGAATGTATAAAACCTTTAGCAACATCAAATTATAAAGCTATTGAATTAGACAAACGTTTAGCTTCTTATTTATTAGAAAAACAAATTTTATTAAAGTCTGAAATTATCATTGGTGATGCTTTAAAAATTAATTGAAATGATTTGTTTCCAAAAAATAAGAAAATTTGCCTTATTGGGAATTTGCCGTATTCAATTTCTTCACCACTAATATTTAAATTTATTGATTCAAATATAGACACAGCTATATTAATGCTTCAATTAGAAATGAGCGATAGAATAACTGCAAAAATTAACACTTCTAACTATAATGCATTTAGTGTTTTTTCTCAATATTTTTTAAAAAAACATTCAAAAAATTTTATAGTTGAACCAAATTCTTTTTTTCCTGTTCCAAATGTTAAATCATGTGTGTCATTTTTTGAAAAGAAGAATATAAACGAAATACAAAACATAAACAAGAACGAATTTAAAAATTTTTTATTAAAATGCTTTAATCAACGACGTAAAACAATATTTAATAATTTGAAAAATAATTATCCTAAAGATAAATTAGAAAAAGTATTAAAAAATTTGAATATTGATATACACGCACGACCTCAACAATTAAAAATAAATGATTTTCTTTTACTAATGGATAGTTTATCGTTATGCAATTAAAGTTAATTTCTTATTGTAAATTTAATTTATTTTTAAATGTTTTGAATTATTCTAGCAAATTTAAGAAACATGAAATATTTAGTTTATTTGTTTTGTCAAAAAAATTTTTTGACACAATATATATAAGTGAAAATTCAGGTGTTTCAGTTGAAATTCTTTATAAGGATAAAAATCAAAAAAATTTAAAAATAAAAAATGAAATTATTAACAAAACAATAGCTTATTTTGAAAAATACTATAATGTAAAATTATCTAATTTGAAAATTACAATAATTAAGAGAATTCCAATAGGGTCAGGACTTGGTGGTGGTTCTAGTAATGCTGCAACTATTTTATTGTTTTTATATAAAAAATTTAACATTCCAAAAAACAAACAAATACCTTTACTAAATATAGCTATTGATATAGGATCTGATGTTCCATTTTTCTTGACTCAAAAAAAATTTGCCTTGGTTTCAAGCTATGGAAATGTTGTTAATCCAATTAATTTAAATAAGTTATCATACAATATTATAATTAATAAAGAGATTTGTAATACTAATGCTATTTTTGCGAAATACAAGCAATTAAAAAAAAGCAATATAATTCATTATCAAAACGATTTAATGCAAGCAGCATTTTGTGTGAACCCAAAATTATTAAAAATATACAAAAATCTATCAAAAAAATATTCAAATGTAACTATGTCTGGATCAGGAAGTTCATTTGTTGTTATAAATAATTAAATGGAGTTTTTATGAGTAAAGTTCGAACAAGATATGCACCTTCACCAACAGGACAATTTCATATAGGTGGAGCACGTACAGCTTTGTTTAATTATTTATATGCCAAACACAACAACGGTGAATTTATTTTTCGAATAGAGGACACAGATGTTGAGCGAAATGTTGATGGTGGAGTAGATTCACAATTATCAAATTTGAAATGGTTAAATATTTTTGCTGATGAATCATTAGAAACTCCAACAGAATATGGCCCTTATGTTCAAAGCATGAAATTGGATGTTTATAGACAATATGCTCAAAAGCTTTTAGATTTAAAATTGGCTTATCGTTGTTTTTGTACTAGTGAAGAATTATCGGTAGCAAGAGAAGAATCATTAGCTAGAGGTCAAACACCAAAATATTCACGTAAGTGTTTTAGATTAACAGAAAAGGAAATACAAGAAAAATTAGATTCTAATGTTCCGTTTGCAGTTAGATTATATATTCAACAGGATAAAAAATATCGCTGATTAGATTTAATTAGAGGAGATATTATTGTCCCTGCAGAATCAATGACTGATCCTATAATTTTAAAGTCTAACAAAATAGCAACATATAATTTTGCTGTTGTAATTGATGACCATGATATGAACATTACACATATTTTGCGGGGCGAAGAACATATTTCTAATACTCCATATCAAATCGCAATAAAAGAAGCACTTGGTTTTGAAGATTATTTTCAATATGGTCATTTGTCGATTATCATTGATGACACAGGTAAAAAACTTTCAAAAAGAAATCTAGATATAGAACAATTTATTGAAGGTTTTA
The DNA here is from genome assembly GCF_000685905.1 of Mycoplasmoides pirum ATCC 25960. Taxonomy (NCBI): domain Bacteria; kingdom Bacillati; phylum Mycoplasmatota; order Mycoplasmoidales; family Mycoplasmoidaceae; genus Mycoplasmoides; species Mycoplasmoides pirum. The sequence goes on from NZ_JMKZ01000001.1 coordinate 96,875, forward strand.
TGCATAAAGGCTATACACCAGAAGCATTGATTAATTTTATAGCATTGTTAGGTTGATCTGATCCAGATAATAAAGAAATATTAAGTATGTCTGAATTAATTAAAAAATTTTCACTTGATAGAATTGGTTTATCACCAGCATTTTTTGATATTAAAAAATTAAATTGAATATCTAATGAGTATTTTAAAAAAATGGATCCCGATGTTTATTGTACTTTTGTAATGCCTTTTTTAAATTTGAATAATCCTTTAATTCGAGACAAAGAAAAACAATTAGCATTATTATTTAAAAAAGAATTACATTATGCACAAGAATTAAATGATTTAATTGAACAAAATTTTTTAAGTAATTTGTCTTGAGAAAACATAGATATTAAAATTAAAGAATGATTAAAAATAAATTCAAGTTCTAAAATTTTTGCAGAGTTGTTTAAACAATTATCATCAATTCAAGTTTGAGATAGTCAAAACATTAAAACAGCAATAAAAACAGTAGGTTCAAATATCCAATTAGAGGGCAGCAAATTATTTATGCCTATTAGAATGTCGTTAACTGGTCAAGAACATGGTCCTGATTTGTCATCTATAATTAGTTTATATGATAAAAAACAAGTTTTACTATATGTTGAGGAAGTATCTAAAAATTTAAATTAAATATGAACAAAGTTAAATATTTTAGTTTTAAACCTTTATCAAAATTACAATTTTTAAAAGATCCTATTCACGGGGAAATTAATTTTGATGATGATACTTTGTGAATGTATGATATTTTGAATACAAAAGAATTCAAACGTTTACAAGATATTAAACAACTAGGTTTGTCTATACACACTTTCCCTGGAGCATCACATACTCGTGCTTCTCATTGTTTAGGTGCATACGAAGTTATGCGAAGGATTTTAACTAAACCTAGTTTTAAATCAATATCAAAAAACGAAAAATTAATTTTATTGTGTGCTGCACTTTTACATGATTTGGGTCATGGTCCACATTCACATGCTTTTGAAGATTATTTTTTAACTTCTTTAGATGAAGATTCAAAATATTTATTTCACCATGAATGATTTTCTGTTAATTTAATAACAAATCCAAAAGGTGAAATTGCGCCAATATTATTAAAAAACAATATTGATCCGAATTTAGTTGCTTCATTAATTCAACACGACAAAAAGAAAAATAATTTACTACCTTCTTGAATGACACAATTAATTTCATCTGAATTAGATGTTGATCGAATAGATTATTTATTGAGAGATTCTTATTATACTGGAACCAATTATGGTTATATTGATTCAAGAGCACTAATACATTGGATTAATTTTGATTCAAACAAAAAATGTGTTAGTTTTTCCAAAAAAGCTATCCCTATAATTGAAAATTTTTTGATTGGCAGATATCACATGTACCAATCAGTTTATTTAAATGAAAAAACATCGTTATTAGTTGCTACTCTTTGATTTGCTTTTAAAAGAATAAAAGATTTAGATTTTCATAATAAATTTGATTGAAACAACAACACTGAATTGCGGGATGTTTTAAAAATTTTTTTTGCTAATGAATCTGTTAAGAAAATTGATTTAGATAAATATTTGTTTTTGACTGATTCAATGTTTAATTCTTTTTTGTCAACAACATACTTAAAATCTAAAGATAAAATTTTACATAAAATTCTTGAATCATTTTTTGAAAAAAATAAATACATAATGCTCTTATTTGATGATTTTAAAATACGAGATTTTGAATATAAAAAATTTACAAATTTAGAAAATGCAAAATATTTTGTAACTAAATATGAATTTCCAACCAAGGCTTTTTATTCGCCTAATAAAAATTCTTCAGGCATTACAATTTTTGATGATACAAGCAAAAAAAATGTATCAATAATTAATGATAGTGAATTAATTAAAAATGGAAATAAATTATTTACACAAAATAACAAATATAAATATGGGATATTAATACATGAAGATTTTTTAAATAATAATTCAACAATTGCTAAAATCTTAAAAAGATAAAATATAATAACACTACCAAAATAATCTAAACTTAAAAATTTATATCATTTTACTATAAATGTTACTTGAGGTTTACAATGAATAACTTAATAGATCAAGCTTTTACAATAGCCCAATCTCAATTTAAAAATCGTTCGTTTGATTTTAATGCTTTGTGAAAAGAAGTTGTTAAAAAAAATAAATTTTCAAAAGACGAAGAAGCGAAAGTTGTGGGTAATTTTTACTTAGAATTATTACAAGATCTTCGCTTTGTTCACATTGGTGATAGAAAATGAAGATTGCGTGAAACTATGAAATATAATGAATGAGATAAGATTTCACAATCAATGTTCGGCATTAAAGAATATTATGAAGAAGGTTACGAAAATTTTCAACCCGAAAAGAGTGATGAGGACACTTTAGGTTTAGATACAATAAACATGAGTAACGAAGACAATATTTCTGATACAAATTATGTACAAAATTTATTAGATTCTGAAACAGAAAATCATGATGATGATAATGATGATTTGTAAAATTTTTAATATAAAGTAGAAAGATTTTTTATGACATTACTTCAACATTCCACTCGTCTTGTAAATGCTAATTCTATTATAGAAAAAGCTCACAAAGAAAAATATGCTATTGCTCATATAAATATTAATAATTTAGAATGAACAAAAAGTGTTTTAGAGGCTGCCCAAGAAACAAAAACACCAGTTATTTTAGGTGTATCTGAAGGTGCAGTTAAGTATATGGGTGGTTATAAATTAATTCATTGTCTAGTATCTAGTTTGTTAGATTCAATGGATATCACTATTCCTGTAGTTTTGCATTTAGATCATGGTTCTTATGATGGTACTTTCAAAGCTCTTGATGCTGGTTTTACTTCTGTGATGTTTGACGGTTCTCATTTACCATTTAATGAAAATTTAGAAAAATCCCAAAAAGTTGTAGAATATGCAATTAAGCATAATGCATCTGTTGAATTAGAAACAGGAACTATTGGCGGCGAAGAAGATGGCGTTATTGGACAAGGTGAATTAGCAGATCCAGAGGAATGTAAAAAATTAGTTGATTTAAAAAATGTAACTATGCTTGCTGCTGGATTTGGAAATATTCATGGTTTGTATCCTGAGAATTGAAAAGGATTAGATTTTGAATGTTTAAAAAATATTCATGAAGTTACTAATACACCTTTAGTCTTGCATGGCGGATCCGGAATTCCAAATGAACAAGTTGAAAAAGCTATATCATTAGGTATTAGCAAAGTTAATGTAAATACAGAATGTCAATTAGCTTTTGCTGAAGCAACAAGAAAATACATTATGGATAATAAAGATTTAGATTATGCTAAAAAAGGATATGATCCTAGAAAATTATTGAAACCTGGTTGCGAAGCTATTAAAAAAACATGTATTGAAAAATTTACATTATTTAAATCAATAGGAAAAGCATAATCTATATGTTATCAGCTGGAATTGTTGGATTACCTAATGTTGGAAAATCTACATTATTTAATGCGATAACTAATTCTCAAGTTGAAGCAAATAATTATCCTTTTGCTACAATCGAACCTAATGTTGGCATTGTTGAAGTTAGAGACCAAAGATTAATTGAATTAGCCAAATTAATTAATCCTGAAAAAATTATTTTTGCTACATTTAAGTTTGTGGATATTGCAGGTTTGGTAAAAGGCGCATCTAAAGGCGAAGGTTTAGGCAATAAATTTTTATCAAACATTAGAGAAGTAGATTGCATTTGTCATGTAATTCGTTGTTTTGATAGTAATGATATTACTCATGTTAATAACGAAGTAAATCCTATTAGTGATTTAGAGACTATTAATTTTGAATTAATTGTTTCTGATTTAGAAGTTGTTGAAAATCGAATTTCAAAAATATCTAAAAAAGCACAATCAGGTGATAAAAGTTCAAATGAAGAATTAGAATTTTGCTATTTGCTAAAAAAAACTTTAACAAATAATAAATTTGCTAATGAAGTTATTGAAACTGAAAAACAAAAAGAGTATGCAAAATCATATAATTTATTAACAGCAAAACCAATTATATACATCGCAAATATAGATGAAGCCTACATTAAAAATCCTAAAGAAGTAGAACATTTTGTAAATTTAAAAAATTATTTATTAAATCAAAACAAAAATAATATTATTATTCCAATTAGTGCTAAAATCGAATTTGAAATTTCTGAATTACCTGTCGAAAATAGACAAGAAATGATGGATGCGCTAGGATTTATAAATGAATCAGGTTTAGATCAAATTGTTAAAGCAGCATATCAAATTTTGGACCAATTAACTTATTTTACTTTTGGCAAAAAAGAAACAAGAGCTTGAACTTTTTTAAAAGGATATAAAGCCCCACAATGTGCAGGTATCATTCATTCTGATTTTGAACGAGGTTTTATTAAAGTAGAAGTGATTAGCGTGAATGATTTATTAGAGTGTAAATCAGAGGCAAAAGCAAAAGAAATGGGAAAAATTAGATTAGAGGGGAAAGATTATTTAATGCAAGATGGTGACGTATGTAATTTTAAATTTAATGTTTAACACTTTTTAATATTATATTAATAGTAAAGGGGAAATTTATGGCTAAACAAAATGCATTTATTAATCACACTGGATGAATTGAAGTTATTTGTGGACCAATGTTTGCAGGTAAATCAGAGGAATTATTGCGGAGAATAAATCGCATGTCTTTTGCAAATGTAAAATGTTTAGTCTTTAAACCATCTATTGATACAAGAAACCGTGATGTCAAATCAAGAGACGGAAGATCAGCAGAAGCTATAATTATTGAAGATCCATATGAACTTTATAGTTATGTTCAAAAAGAAAGACCAGATTTAGTTGCAATAGATGAAGTTCAATTTTTCGGAAAAGAAATTATTGAAATAGTTCAAACATTTGCTGATAATGGCATTAATGTTTTAGTTGCGGGATTAGATCGTGATTTTCGGGGAGAACCCTTTGGTTCTATACCAGCATTATTAACAATTGCTGAAAAAATTACAAAATTAACAGCAATTTGCACAGAATGTGGGGCCGAAGCTTCGAGAACTCAAAGATTAATAAATGGGAAACCCGCTCCATATGAATCTCAATTAATTTTAATTGGTAACCAAGAATCATATACTGCTAGATGCAGACATCACCATAGTGTTCCTAATCGTCCAATCAAACCTCAAACAATTGAATTTAAAAATCATATAAAAAATATAAAAAAATTTGATGATATTTCAAACAAATCTTAATATTTTTTAAATATATGAACTATCATTTCATTTTTTAACATTATTAATGTTTTTCAATAAATTTTTTACAAAAATTTTAGGAATATTTAAATTTGTTTTTAAATGATATAAAGCTCTAGAACCAACTACATCTTCAATTTCATTTAAAATAATTTGCCTTTTATTTTTTAAAAAGAAATCTATTCCATAGAAACCTAATGGCAATTTGTTAATAATTTTTTTTAAATAAATTTTTTGTAAGAAATTTAATTTGTATTTTTCAACATTTTTATTGATACTGAAATTTGCTCTAAATTCTTCTGAGTTATTAGCAGTTCTTTTTACAGCATAAAGAATTTTTTTGAACATTACATAAACTCTAATATCTACATTTCCGTGCTCAAAAAAATCTTGGACAATGTATTCTTTATTTAAAACATTAATTTTATCTAATTCATCAAAATTATTTATTTTGTATACTTGATTTCCGCCATACCCATTTGTTTCTTTTACAATGATTGGATATTTGTATTTTTTATTCTTATTTAAAAAATTTGTTTCTAACACATTAATATTATTAAATTTTGCTCATTTGTATGTTTCAAATTTATTGTTTGCCATATTAGAGAAATTTACATCATTAAATATTAATGCTTGTTTGTTGTCGGGTAAAAAATAGGTTAATCTAGATCTATTAACTATAATTTCAAAAGAACTTAAATCAATCAAATTTAAAACATTTTTATCAACTATAAATATTTGAGGCAAACACCCTCAATTTTTAAATTCTAAAACAAGATTTTCTGCAAACTGTTCATTATATTTAAAATTGCTTTTTTCATAAACAATAGCTACTTTTAATCCACAAAAGTTTTTTTTATTTTTTTTCATAATATTTTTTATCTTTTAAAATTTCATTTATTAAATCAATAGCAAAATTTTTATTAAATATTTGCGATATATTAGCTAGTTGCACATTAGAATTTGCTTCACAAAAAACTAGTTTTTTGTTTTTGTCAAAAATAAAATCAATTCCTCCATAAAACAATTTTAATTTTTTTGTTATTAAGTCAATTGATTTTTCAAAATTTTTAGGCAGTAATTTATTAAAAATTTCAGCTTTAGAATTTTGACTCAAGTTAGAACGAAAATCATTTAAATTAACTTGTTTTATGCAAGATATAATTTTATTGTTGATAACTAAAATTCTTAAGCTTTGCCCAGAAAAACTTTTGTAAAATTCTTGAACAATAATTTGTTTATTTTTTAATTCCAAAAATTTGTTTTTAAATTCTTTTAAATTATTTATTAAATAAACCTGTTCTCCAAAAGATCCATAAACTTCTTTAATAATCAAAGGAAATTTAAAATTATTTTTTACATTTGTTAAAAAATCAGAAATAGCTTTATTTGAACCATTTAAATTAAAAGTAACAGGTCCTATTAAAGTTTTGGGTTGTTTAATTGATTTTTCTTTAATTAATTCAATATGTGTTAAAGCTTTATTATCACAAACATTAATTGAATATGAATTGTTGTATAAGTGATAATTTTGTTTTTCCAAATACTTGGCTACAGGAATATTTTTTTCTAAAAATAAAATTTTTTTCGATGGAAGAAAAAAAGATTTGTTTGTGTTTATTAAAACTTCTAATTTATTAGTTGGGATAAAGTAAACGTTTGTTTTGAGATAATCACTAGCTTTTTTAATTAAATTTAATTGATTTTTTATTTTGCTAGAATTCAAATAAGAATTATAAATAATTGTTAATTTATTTTTCATTTTGAATCTCAGATAAAGTTATTAAATTTTTAATTAACATTATTATTGTCAATGGTCCTATTCCGCCCGGTACTGGTGTGCCGAATTTTGCATTTTTTTCAGCAACATCATAATTTATATCACCTGTAATTTTTTTACTATTCTTAGTTCTATTAATTCCTACATCAAAAAAAACAGAATTTTTTTTAATTTTAGATGAATCTATAACATTGGATTTACCAATAGCTGTAATTAATATATCTGCTTTAGAAATTTTGTTATTAATTGATTTACTATTTTTGTCTAAAGATAAAATTTTATACTGTTTTTTGTATCAATTAATTATAGGCATTCCACCAGTCCTTCCTTTTCCTACAACAACAATTTTTTTATTTTTAAACGAAATTTTATATTTTTTAGAAAAAGCTTCTATAGCACCCACAAGACAAGGGACTAGAAATTCATTATTTTTTGTTCTAAGTTTTAATGTTTTTTTATTAAATACATCAACATCTTTTTTACAATCTATTTTTTTTAAAATACTTTCACAATCAAATTTTTTTGGGATAGGTAATTGCAATAAAATACCGTTTACTTTAACATCAGAGTTTAATTTTTCTATTAATTGAATTATTTCTTTTTGCGCAACTGTTTTTTTAAATTTTCAAAGTTTTGTTTTAATTTTTAAATTATTGCAAACATTTATTTTTCTTTTAATATAAATTGAACTAGCATAATCATCGCCAATTTGGATAATGTCTAATCTAATATTTTTATTTTTTGTTTTTTCAAGCATTGCTTTTTCTAGTTCTAATGCTAACTTTATTCCATCTAATTTGATCATTGTTTATTCCTACGAACAACATAATTATTAATTATGTTAGATATTATTTTATTACATTCGAATACTATTTGGTAGTAAAAAAATATGTTTAAAATATTTATAAAATATTGTTATAAAGATTTTATCTTTTTGTAATATACTTAATAACCCAATAATTATCCACAAATTGTGGAAAATATAAAAATGGATTTATTTAAATATGCAACACAATTATTCTTTAGATACTATAAACTCATTAAATCATGATATAAAACAATTTAATAATATCTTTCCTATAAAAGAAACTTACAATAAGAGTTTATCTGGAATTTCAAGATTAGTGATGCTAGATCGATATGCTCAAAAAGATAAATTGTTAAAAACATTAAAAGTTGGTGATCTAGTAATTGTTTTAATAAATGAAGATCAATTTTTTTCAGCTCATGGAATTGGTACAGTATTAGAAATAAATAAAGATGATGTAAAAATTCAATTAGAAGAACAAGAATTTGGAAAAATTTCTCCAACAGAAAATACCGAAGACTCTAAATTAGGTATCATTATCCGAAAAAAGGATAAAATAGAAAAACCATTAGAATTGTTTTTTGAACAAATTGCTCATAGAGTTGCAAAAGCATTAGCATCTGTAGAAAAAAAACGCTCAAAACGAATAGAATTTGAAGAAAAATTTTATCAAGAAATTTCAAATTTTAATTTTATACCAGCAGGAAGAATTTTATTTGGTGCTGGTAGCAGTTCAAAAGTTACTTACTTTAATTGTTTTGTAATGCCTAATCCTGTTGATTCAAGAACTGGATTAGCCAAACATAGAGAAAAAGTAATGGAAATTATGAGTCGAGGTGGTGGAGTAGGAACTAACGGCTCAAGTTTAAGACCTAAAAATACAGTTGCATTAACAGTTGGGGGGCATTCATCTGGTTCTGTATCTTGATTAAATGATTTAAGTCAATTAACACATTTAGTAGAACAGGGTGGTTCAAGACGTGGTGCTCAAATGATAATGCTAAATGATTGACACCCCGATATTGTTGAATTTATTATTTCTAAAATGCAAAATCCTAATATTTTGCGATGAATTTTGGAAAATATGAAAGATCCATTAATTGTAGAACATGCTAAGCAGAAATTAAAATTCACACCATTATCTAATTCAGAAAAAGAAACACATCAAATTATAGTAAACAATAAAGATAATGTGTCAGTTCTTACATATGAAACATCTTTAAAATTACTAAACGAAAATGGTAGATGAGAAGTTAAAAATAATCAATTCTTAACAGGTGCAAATATTTCTGTTGCAATTTCCGATGATTTTATGCATGCTGTTAAAACTAAAAGTAAATGACAATTGCGCTTCCCAGATATTAGATCAATGACACAAAAACAAAAAGAATATTATGATAATCATTGAAATGAAATAGCTGATGTTCGTAAATGAGAAGCTATGGGGTTGCCAGTTAAAGTGTATTATGAAATTGAGGCAATTCAACTTTGAGATTTAATTAATTTTTGTGCAACATATTCTGCTGAACCAGGTGTATTTTTTATGGATACTGCACAAAAAATGACAAATGCCCAAGCTTATGGCCAACAAATTGTTTGTACAAATCCATGTGGTGAACAACCATTAGCACCTTACTCAGTTTGTAATTTATCAGCAATTAATTTAGCTAATTTTGTTGATAAAGGCTCTGGTGAATTAAAAAGAAAAGAATTAATCGAAACAGTTAGAACAGCTGTGAGAATGCAAGATAATATTATTGACGCAACGCCTTATTTTTTAGATGAAAACAAACAACAAGCACTAGGTGAACGTCGCGTTGGATTAGGTATTATGGGTTTGCATGATATGTTAATATGGTCTAACAAAAAATATGGTTCAAAAGAAGGAAATGCTTTTATAGATTTGGTTATGTCTATAATTGCTGAAACAGCATATAGAGCATCTGCTGATTTAGCAGTAGAAAAAAAACCTTTTCCATTTTTAAAGAAAAAAATGTTTGAAAAATTTGCAAACTTACCTTTTGTTAAACAATTGCCAACAGATATAGCAGAAAAAATTTCTAAAAAAGGAATTCGTAATTCTCATTTATTAACAATTGCGCCAACAGGTTCAACAGGAACAATGGTTGGAGTTTCAACAGGCCTTGAACCATATTTTGCTTTTGAATATTATCGTTCTGGTCGTTTAGGTCAATTTACAAAAGTTAAACAAGAAATTGTTACAGAATGATTAAAATACAATAATAAAAAAGACAAAAATGGACAAGATGTTTGAAGCGAAAATAATTTGCCAGATATTTTTGTTACTGCTATGCAATTGTCGCCTGAAGAACATGCTAACACACAAATCACAATTCAAAAATGAATTGATTCTTCTATATCTAAAACAGTTAATGCTCCAAAAGGATATAGTGTTAAGCAAGTTGAAAAAATTTATGAAATGTTATATGAAGGAAATGCAAAAGGTGGAACTGTGTATGTTGATGGAAGTAGAGATACACAAGTTCTTTCATTAACAAATGATGAAGAGATTGGAAATGTAGAACAAATGCATTTAGATATTGATACTGATTTAATTATTGATTCTAAAGAAGCTCAAAATGTTATTGGCAAAGATCCAAGAAACAATGAACCAACAAAAGAAATTTTAACAAATATACCAAACGATAGACAGGATCGAAATATTGGCATTGAAATAGGAAATAATTGTCCCGAATGTAAAGAGGGTCTAATTGCTGACATTGGTGGTTGTAATACTTGCATAAATTGCGGCATTCAATGAAAATGTGGTTTATAATCAAATATAAAAGAATAAAAAAGTCTTTGTGTTATAATCCTAGTGGGTGGTGTTAGAAATAACATCACCCTAAGATTAGTTTTACTTTTAAATTCCCTGAATTATTAGCATGCCCATTATTTATAAAATTCTTTACAATTAAATCTTAGTGCATTAAAGAATCATTGCTAAAAGTTAAATTTTTTTAAATAGTAATCTATTCTTATAGATAATTAACTTTATCTTCCTCTTTTTTTCTCTCTACTAAATACATTACTTACCTTAACAGCATCTTAAATTATATTTTTTAAGTTATTACTTAATTAATACATAAATTTGTGCTGCTATGTCATAATAGATTAATTTAGCTTATTTCTTTTGCTTTTTTAAATGTTATGGCTTAGTGTCTTGTATCTTTTAAAAGTTACAAGCGTTAATATAAATAAATTAAGTCCTCCTGTTTTTTGACAGGAGGATCTTTTATTTATTTTTTCTTTTTTTATAAAAACACACCATTAACATTACAAAAAAGATAATACTTGTCGGAATAGTTATTCCTAATATTAGTGATAAATTATTGTTTGAATTCTCAGATTTTATTTCAAAATTTTCATTTGTTGGTATTATGTCAAATTTAATTTTTTGATTTAAAAAATCTATTTCTAAATTAATAATTTTTAGATTTTCAAATTTTAATTGTTCATCTTCATTAATTATTTTTAATAGTTTTTCACATATTGCATTTGCATATGGTTGAATGTATAAATTATAAGTAAATGTTGTTAATTCTTTATTTAAAGAAATTTTTATATCAAAATTATCATTTGTTTTTATTATTTCATAATTTATTTGGTATTTTGTTTCTTTAAATTCATTGTTTTCATAAATTAAATCTATTGATTTCTCTTTGACATTGTTTTTTAATTCTATTTTTGAAAAACCATCTAATAATGTAAAAGATATTGTTTTTAAGTAATTATTTATTAGAACACTTTGATAAAAAATTTGATATCCTAATTTTGCAAAAGCATTTTCTAAAGTTGCAAAACAATTATTGCTCATTTTATTGTCTTTTAAATTTCAATACGTTAAAAAATTAATATTTAATTCTTGATTGGCTAATATATTATTTTGTTCATCTTTTATTAAATTTAAATAATATTCTTCATCTTGATTATTATTTTTAATTTTCATTTTTAAATTGTTATTGTTAGACAAATCAAACGAAATTTGATGTCAAAGTAAATCTTTTTTTGCGGCTTCAAATTGAACTAAATAATTTCTTATAATTGGATTATTATCATTTTCAATAAATCACATAGATTTAGGAATTATTTCTATGTTGTTATCATTTCCAAAATTAACTAAATCATTAGAATTTTTAATTTTAATAACAGCATAAAAAATACCAGTTTCATTATTTGGTTCTAAATTAATTTCATATTTGTCGATAATTTCTTTTAATTTATTAGAAATTTTTGTTTGATCTGTAATTATTTGAATTCCTGATTCATCAATTTCTAAAAGATTTTTATCGCTAATTAAATTCTTATTTAAAGTATTTAAAATTAAATTAAATTTATTTTTGTTTGTTAAATATTCTGTTGCTAAAACTCCCTCTTGATCTATTGATCTGTCTATTTTAAATTTAGTATTTTGACCATTTTTGGGTTTAATTCCAGCATAATTATCACGATAATATATTTCATATTTTATTAGTGTATTTTTTATTGATAAACTGTTGTTTTCTGGATATAATCTGCAAACATTTTGCAAATTAATAGATTCTAAATTTTCAAAATCAAAAATTTTATTTTTTATTTGTATATTGTTTATTTCAAGAATTGCTAAGTTTTTGCTAATATTTGCATGATTTTCTTTCAACATGTTGTCATTAAAATTTATAGTGTTAAATTTGTTATTTTTAAATATTTCAAACTTATAAGCTAATTGTCCTGCTTGGACTATTCCTGTTTCAATACTCATTTGAGTATAAAAATCTTTAAATAATTGTGGCAAATGATGGAAAAAAAATAAAATTGAATTATCAACTAATGAACTTTCATCTTTTAAAGTTTTTTTAATTTTTTTAATTACATTATTTGTTAAATGATTTTTTCATGAATTATCTTGTAGACTAGAAATCAATTTATCGATATTGCCATCATAAATAGTGATATCATAAGAAAAATTTCAAATTGGTTCTGAAATTTGAATTCAATTAAGATTTGTAGTTTTTAATTTTTCTTTTAAACTTAAAAATAGTTTGTTATATTCATCTATTAAATTTAACGTTTCTAAAAATGTATCTTCAAATTTAAAATTTAATCCTATTTGTTCATAATCTGATTTGTCATACACAAAATCATTTTCTTTTATTTTATTTTTTACCCCTGAATTTGGATCTAAAACAAGGTTATCAGCAACTAAATTTACAATTCCAGAATATTGTCTTATATTTGATAAAGTATTATCTGAAATTTTATATATTGCGTGAGTATTTTCAAAAAAGTTTGGTAATTTATATTCATATTGAACTATATTGTAATTTTGATTAATTATTTTTGATTTAACTGTTATTTGATCTGCAACTATATTTTTGTTATTGCTTAATACTTCATTTATATAACATTTATATTGATCACTATTTCTTAATTCTATTAATTCGTTGGAAATATTTTTTCGATAATCTATGAAATCATAAGCATCTTTTAGATTATTAAAATCATTTTTGGTTTTTAATGAAATAAAACTATATCTTGTATCATTTAAATTTGAAAGCGAAAGATCATAATTAGGATTTTTTATTTCAATATTTTGTAAATTTATACCTAATTCAGGAATAGGATTTGCCAAGATTTCATAGCCTGCCCTATAAACAAAATTACCTATTTTTAGTTGTTTAGTTTGCTCTTTATAGTTAAAACCTTTGCTACCAACTTTGAATTTAATTTTTTTGTTATCTAAATATTCAATTTCTTCAGGAATAAACATTTTTGAATGCTTGTATCCTGCAGGAAATTCTAATTTGAAAGCTAATTCTTCTTGAAACCAAGATTCATTTTCTCTAATTCAAAATTCATTAAATGATTTACCTACTTTATCTACAAATTCTCAATTCGTATCTAAATCCATTCATAAAGTTTCACCATAACCATATATGGAAGAAGTTGAATATTTTATTTTTGCATTAGTTATTGTTTCTCAAAGATAATCATTTCCAGTTCATGATGAAATTTGTGCACGTTCTAAAAAAGGTTTAATACTATTAATTTGATAATAAGAATTTACATCTAGCGTTAATGCTTTGCTTCGATTCAACAATTCCTTAATAACTAATTGATCTATAGATTTGGAACTATCTAAAGTTTGTTCTTTCAAAAGATTTAAATTAGATGGTTTATACATTAAATTATCATTAGAAATTTTTATTTGATGTTTTTGTGTACTTGTTATATCTTCCATTGTATAACCTATGTAGTTTTCATCAAATAATTTGGAAACGTTGTTTTCTTGAATTTTATCTAAAAAACTTTGATTAATTGATTTGCAATTAGTACTTAAATTATTTTTTGTAATTTCAAAAGTTTTAGAATATTGACCTATAATGCTTGCGCCAACAAAAAAACTTATAAATAAAATTCATCATACTCATTTATTTTTTATTAATTTTTGCATAATCCACTCACCTATATACACCCATATAATTAAAGTGAGCAAAAATTTAAAAATTAAGAAAAATTTTATTTTTTAAAGATTAAAAAAATACATAATTTATTTTTTAATGGTATATAATCTTTCCAAATCTAATATTCAGTTTATCGATATTAAGGTGACTACTAGTAACAATTAATTTCTTTTAGATTTTTTACATCTATTTTGTTGCATACTTGTCTTTCAAAATTTTAAAACACTTAACTTATCGATTTATTAATAACAAAATGTTTAACGACTCTAATTCAAGAATAGAAAAAGAATTAAATTTGCAAGAAAGTTCAAATTCTTTAATATCTAAGCAAATTGATGTTGATTTTGGGTTTCAACCCAAAGAATATGTAGTTTCAAAATTAACTAAAGAGCAAAAAATTGATAGAAAACAAAAATTGCTTTTGCAACGAAAAGAATACAAGCAAAAAATTTTTGAATTAAAAAATGAACTAAATAATATGATTAAGCAAAGACAACATTTGTACAAAACTTTGCCAATTCAATCTAAAGAAGAATTAACTAATAAAATTAATTTGTTAAAAGATCAATTAAAAGATAATCCAAATTCTGTTGAAATAGATAAACAAATTAAAAAAATAAATGAAAATTTATTTAATATAAAATCGTATGTTAAAAACATTCCCCATGTACTAGAGTTACGGAATCAAATAAAATCAATTAGAAAAGATATATCTCAATATAAAATTTTATTGAAGGATAAAAAACCAAATTTAGAAGTTTTTTTAAAATCTTTCAAACCAGAAAATGCTTTTGAAGTTAGAGATTTTTGTTTATGATATAAAAATGGTAGCAAAAATGCGTTATCTGACATAAATATTGAAATACCAAAAAATAATGTCACAGCTTTAATTGGACCTTCAGGTTGTGGCAAATCAACTTTTCTTAGATCTTTAAACCGTATGAATGATTTAATTGATGGTGTTAAAACAACTGGAGATATTTGATTTTTAGGCAAAAATATTTCATCTAAAATTTTAACTGATTTAGAATTGCGAACCAGAGTTGGTATGGTGTTTCAAAAACCAACTCCTTTTAATTTTTCAATTTATGAAAATATAGCATATGCCTTACGATCACATGGTATAAAAAACAAAGAAGCTATTGAGAAAATTGTTATTGAATCTTTAAAAGATGCTGCATTATGAGAAGAGGTTAAAGATATTTTGCATGAAAGTGCATTAGGTTTATCTGGCGGTCAACAACAACGATTGTGTATTGCTAGAGCGATTGCATTGCAGCCTGATGTTCTATTAATGGATGAACCAACTTCTGCATTAGATCCTATTGCAACTAGTAAAATTGAACAATTGATTTGCAAATTAAAAGAAAAATTTTCAATTATCATTGTTACCCATTCAATGGCACAAGCTCAAAGAATTAGTGATTTAACAATTTTCTTTTACCAAGGTCGAATTGTTGAATTTGGCGAAACAAAACAAATTTTTACAAGACCAAAAGAAGCAAAAACGAAGGATTATGTCAGTGGTAGAATCGGCTAACAAACATTTATTTAAATGACTATGAAAACTTTTAATTTTTTTAGTTATTTTAGGCATTAGTCCTTTGTTTTTTTCTTGTGGGAATTTTGTTGTAATTGATTCAAGAGGTTCAAGTTCTGTCCAACCTTTTTTATCTAGTTTAGGTAACTCTTATATAGAAAATAATAAAGACAAAAACATTGAAATTAGTGTGCAAGCAGGAGGTTCCTCAATTGGAATTTCTTCAATAGCAAATAACCAAACAACTATGGGAAATGCATCTAAAAGTCCTAGAAGTTCAGTTTTAAACACAAACATTGAATCAAATTGAAAAAATAATGAATTAAAAACAATAACACTTGCTAAAGATGCAATTGGAATTTTATTATTGCCGCCTACAAACACTAATGATATTTGAAGTATCAATTCATCAAATATTTCTATTTTGTATGATGCTTTTGCTGGTTATAATTCAGTTTCTTTAAATAATTTTTTTGATGGTGATAAAACACAAATACCAGATGATATTAAAATTACCCCGTTTGCTAGAAGTGGCGGCGCTATATCATCTGGTACAGCAGAAGCATTTTTAAAAGATTCTAATTTACTAACAACACAACTAGAACCAAAAACACTTGATGCTTTAAATAATGGTAATTATGGGAATATAACTCAACAAACTAATGAATCAAATAATGAAGCTTATACAAATTTTAAAATTAATGCAAGACAACCAGGATCAATGATTTATTTAAGTTTAGGATTTATTCTTAACAATTTAGATACAATTAAAAAAGATGGTTTTATTGTTATGAAATATTCAGGTGTTGACCCAACACTTGAGAATGTAGAAAAAAAATTATACAACTGAATACGGCCTTTTAATACCATTGTTTCCTTACATAACAACTCAAGATTGCAAGCAATTCAAGAATTTGTTGAATGAATTCTTTTTGCAAAAATTTTATATCCTAATCAATTAAATTTAGTTAATCAAATATATTTATCTGAAGGATTAATTAGATTGTCAGATGATGAACTTAAAGAAATGTTTTTAACCAATGCTGAAACTCAAAAATTAACTTTGGATGATTTAGTATGAAATCACATTGATTTGTTTTGAAAAAATGATTTTAGTTTTTCTCCAGTGAGATTTGGAGTAGAATAATGCAATTGAGAAGAAAACCTAAATTAGCCATAAATAGAATCTGAAAAAAAATTTTAGAAAATAATATTTTTAAAGTTTTAACTTTTGTATTTGTTTGATTTGTTGCAATTGCATTTCTTTTAATTTTAATTTTTGTTATTGTTAAAGCTGTTCCTGGTTTTCAAGAATATGGCGCTTCAATATTTACAAATGAATACAATTTAAATAATGGTCAAGCAGGAATTTGATTGCCTCTATTTATAACATTATTAATTACATTTGGTGCTTTACTCATTGCGGGACCGATAGGTATTAAAACAGCTATTTTTTTAAAGTATCGGTTACCTAAAAAATATTCAAAAATTTTAAGAATTATTATTGATTTACTAGCTGGTGTTCCTTCAGTTATTTTTGGTTTATTTGCGGCAACTTCTTTAGGAAATCTTTTAAGAATTATTTTTGATATGCCAACTTCGTGAAATTTAATAACAGCATTTATTATGTTGGCATTTATGATTTTACCTACTGTTGTAGCAATTTCATATAATGCATTAGATTCTGTTCATAATGATTTAATTTTGTCACCTATTGGTTTAGGGACATCTAAAACTAGAGCAATTTATAAAGTTGCAAAAAAACAAGCGAAAGTTGGAATAACAATTGCTTTAGTTGTTGGTATGGGTCGTGCTATTGGTGAAACAATGGCATTAAATTTTATCTTAACTTCACAAAGTTTTAATTCAGTTTTTGATAGTGGTTTTGGTAATGTTTTGTTATCAGGACTAAAAACTCTAGGCGCAATTATTTCTTATAATTTCTATAGTGAAAATAGCTCTGAAGCAATGCGGGGCGCACTATATGTTTTTGCTTTAATATTATTTTTGATTATTGTTTTGTTAAATGGTTTTATTTTGTGAATAACAAAAGAAAAATCACAAAAACGTTATCCTTGAATTGTAAAACTTCAAAAAGCAATATATTTAGCAATTACTTTTATACCTAAATATATAAGTTTAACTTTTGAAAATTTAACTGCTAACACTAATTTTAAAATTCATTCAAATAATATTGAAAATAGATCAACTTATATAAAAAATCGATTACGTAATAATCATTTTTTACATTTATATGATTATTGAAAACTTTTTTGAGAATATGTTTCAATATTAATTTGTTTTGCATTCATAAGTTATTTATTACTTTATATTTTAATTAATGGTGGTGTTGTTGCATTTTCTCCATCATCTACAATAAATTCGATTGGGATAGATACAACTGGTCGCGCTATTATAAACACGCTAATTATTATTCTTTTATCAATTTTAATAGCATTCCCAATTTCATTATTTAGCGCTTTATATTTAAATGAATATGCAAAAAACAAGAAATTCAATAAAATGATTTTGTTTTTTGTTGATTGCTTAGGTTCAACACCATCAATAGTTTTTGGTATTTTTGGTTTAACTTTCTTTTTACAAATTCTAGGTTTTGCTTCTGGTGGCACAACTAGTAATTCATTGATAGCAGGGATATTAACTATATCAATTGTAATTGTTCCTACTTTTATTCGCACAATTCAACAATCATTAAATAATGTTCCAAAAGAAATTAGAATGAATTCTTTTGCGTTAGGAATTAGTAAATTCGAAACTATTTATAAAGTTATTATCCCAATGGCTATTGAAGGTATTTTAGGAGCTATTATTTTATCTATAGGTCGTATTATTGCTGAAACAGCTCCTTTATATTTAACTGCGGGATTAACTTCTTCCAATCATATTGATTTAGGTCTTTGAGGTCAAACGCTTACAACTAGAATTTATGCACAATTATTTTCAACATCATCGGATGCCACTTCAATAATGTTTGAAGCAGCTTTTATGAGTATTGTTTTAATTTTAATCTTAGTTGTTATTAGTCATTTGTTTATTCCATGAATTTTTGGTAATTGAGCGAAAATAAAGTTTGAGTTTGTTAACAAAATTAATTTAATAAAAAATAAAATATATAACAAGGTGAATAAAAATGGCAATTAATTATGGAACGTTAAAACAATCTGAAAAAGAATTGATACAAAAATTTTATGAATATTTAGAACATACATATCAAATGCATTTATTACTTTTAAAAGCATTACAACAAAGTGATTTATTAAAAACAAATGATTTAATTGAAAAAATTCAAAATATGGAAAAAATTTCTAACATAACTCATGCAGATTTATTAGATGAATGCACTTGAATGATTTCAAAAGAACAACCTCAAGCAAGTCATTTAAGATTTGTTATTGCCATAATTAATTCGATAAATGATTTAGAAAGAATTTGCGATTATGCTAATAATTTATCTAAATTTATAAAACATAATCCCAACATTTATAAATCAGCTTTACAAGTTGTTGAAGATTTAGAAAGCTTAGCAATTATTACATATCAAAAAATATTTGATTTCTTCAAAAATAATGATGCTCAAGATACATACAAATATGGTTTGAAACTCCAAGAAGAATGTACAAATAAATATTTAAATGCTTTAAAAGCATTGCGAACTATTTATGCTGAACCAACTGATTCTTTTAATCATCCACACGATAGTAAAGAATTTGTTCAATTGGTTTTAGCTATTAAAAATATAGAAAGAATTGTTGATCACATTATGAATATTATTGAACATTTTATTTATATAAAAGAATCTAATTTTTTCTTTAGTAAAAACAATTAATTATGGTTTTGAATATAAAAATTTTAAAAAACATTAGTTGATGATTATCTGGTTTATATGTATTTTGGTTAGGTTTTTTAATAGCTTTATGCTTAAATTCTCAAAACCAATTATTAATTCCATTAATTATATTTTTTGTGGTTGTAACAGTAGCAAGTGGAGTGTTGTTATTTTTTTTGTTAAAAAAAATTAAAATGTTAAAAAACTTAAATTTAAAAAATTGAAAAAAAATTTTTTTAGTTGTTGTATTTCCATTTAGTTTTTATTGATTAATTAATAATTGGCAAAAGAGTTATGACAATGAATCAAAACAATAATTTAAATGAAATTAAAGATCTAAAAACTTTACGTAAATATTTTTTATTCATGTTTTCTTGAATAATAGGTTTAATTATTTTATTTTTTATTGGTTTTATTATTGTTATTGTTATGGCTATTGTTTTTAGACAAAAAGAAGGCAATAACAATCCTTTATTATATTCATTAGTTATTTATTTAATTTTATTTTTTATAGGTTTAACAATTTATTTTGTAATTGGTGCGAAAGGTGTTAAATTTTTAAATAATAATCCAGTTGCATTAATAATTTATGAACATCAAGATATTTTTAAAAATCCTTTTATTTTAAAAAAAGAAGCTAAAAAAATATCTAATGCAATTAATGAATTAAGTAAAGGGGCAACAATCAAAGAAATTAAAGAACAATATTTTTATGTGAATTCACAAGATTTAAAGTAAAATGTTTTATGCATTATTTGTCATGCAGAAGAATTTTCAATTCGTTATACTGCAAAAAGAACATGAGGTGTTGCTTTCATAATGGCAAAAAAAGAAATTACAAGAATAGCTAAAATTGAATTAATTGGCGGTCAAGCTAAACCAGGGCCTGCATTGGCTTCTATTGGTATCAATATGGCTGAATTTACAAAACAATTTAATGATAAAACAAAAGATCGTATGGGAAAAGTAGTTCCATGTGTTATTACTGCTTTCAATGATAAATCTTTTACTTTTGTTTTAAAAACAACTCCAACAACAATGCTTTTAAAAGAAGCTGCAAAAATTGAAAAAGGTGCTAAAAATCCTAAAACTGATAAAGTTGGAAAAATTAGTAAAGAAGCAGCAATAAAAATTGCTGAATATAAAATGCCAGATTTAAATGCAAATGATTTAGATGCTGCATTAAGATTAGTTGCTGGAACAGCAAAACAAATGGGATTAGAAATTGAGGGTGTTGACCCAATTACAAAATCTAAGAAGAAAGGTAATTAATTTTTATTATGGCTGGTAAAAAATTAAAGACTGCATTAGCTAAAATTGATCCTAAAAAAATTTATGAACTTTCTGAAGGTATTGATGTAATTAAAAACGCTTCATTTACAAAATTTGATTCATCAATTGATATTGCAGTTAAATTAAATTTAGATACAACTAAAGCTGAACAACAATTACGTGGCGCTATTTCTCTACCTTATTATACAGGTAAACCAATTCGTATTTTAGCTATCACAGATAATCCAAAAGTTGCATTAGATGCTGGCGCTGATTTTGCGGGTGATAACGATAAAATTAATGATATTAAGGCGGGTTGATTAGATTTTGATCTTATTATCACTACACCTAAATTTATGCCTGAATTAGGTAAATTAGGAAAAATTTTGGGCCCAAGAGGTTTGATGCCTAATCCTAAAACTGGAACTGTAACTAATGATATAGCAGCTACAGTTACAGAATTTAAAAAAGGTAAAAAAGAATACCGTACTGACACATTTGGCAACATTCATTTAGTTGTTGGAAAAGTTTCTACTCCAACTGATCATATTGTAGAAAATTGTAATGTTTTATTAGATTTAATTAAATCTAAAAAACCTTCAACTGTTAAAGGTATTTATATTCAAAATATAGCATTATCTTCGACAATGGGTCCAAGTGTTAAAATTAAGATTAATTAATAAATAAATTTAAATACTTGTTTCAAAAAATATCTTGATTTTGTTTTCTAATTTTGATATTATAAATCACAAACACACAATACATGCTAAATGCATGTATTTTATTTTATGAAAAAAGGAAATGTTTGATTTGTACTATTTTTAGAGAAACAAAACATTAAACCATTTATTTATGAAAAAAAACAAACATTATAAATTTTGATTAATAAGTTTTTTATTAAGTATTGTTTTATTTTTTATAGTTATTTTTAATATTGATTCAATTTCAGAAATTTTTAAAAATAAAAATTTAGATATTTCGTTTCAAAATCAAACAAATAATTTTTCCAAAAATACAAATATTGTTCCTAAAGATTTAATAGAAATTAAAGACTTGAAAATTACATCTCAAAATATTCAACAAGGGAAATTAAGTGCTGAAGAAGCAACATTTGGTGATAATTATATTTTAGCTGCTACAAATGACAATAATACTAAAGCAAAAGTTGTTAAATTAAATTATCAAATGAAATACTTATATGAATGAGAATTTGAAACTATTAATTATCATACTAGACAAATAATAGCTGATAAAGATGATATTGGTTATTTTTATGTATTGTTAGTAAACAATAATTTAACTATTAGTGGATCAAATATTAATTCAGCAAATACTTCTTCTTTTTTAGTACAAAATCCTGCAATTGTTATTCAATTATTTGATAATGGATCAAGTTTTGAAAAAAGAAACACATATAGTTTAAATTTACCTGATTTTAAAGTTAATGATAAAACTAAACATAGTTCTATAATTACAAGCAATGAAGCAGCTAACAATATTTGAGATCATATTTATGTTCAAGAAGCTATTCAATCTTCAGATGAAAATTCAAAATTATCATTTATTCGTAACACCAATTTAAATAATTCATCAGCAAACTCTAATAATGACATTTATATAAATGACAATTCCAAATCTGTTATTTATAAATTATTAAGTTCAGAAGGCAAGAAAAATTCTAATAGTGAAAATAGCACAGAACAATCATATTATATCCTTAAGCAATTGTATTTAAACAATGCAAACAATATGGTTTATTTAAAAGATAAAACAACAAACAAAAAAATGATTTTGTTATTTGGGGGCAATTCATATCAAAATTTTTGATTTTATGATTTTGAAGTAACCATTTCAAATTCTTATTCAAATTATTATGTAAATCCATTGCTTTACGCAAACTATAATTTTGATCCCTATGGAACAAAATATCAAGATGAAGTTATGTATAAAGCACAAAAAGATAGAAATAACTCTGATGTTTTGAAAAATTATTTTTATCCCTTGTTTATGCGTGTAAACAAAATTTCAAATTTAGCTTGATATGTTGGTGGTGCCAAAACAATCACTTTAACAAATCAAAGTAATAATCAATCAGAATCTTATGTGTTTTTAGCAATGATGCAACCTAATGTTTCTGATTTCCATAAAGATTTGTATAGCACAAATAGCAATAAAGATACAAATTCAATTGATCAAATTAAAAAGGGAACATTTGGTACACCAACAGAGGTAAGTTTATGAAATGAAACGAATATAAATAGTTCTAATAGACCTAACTATATTAGTTTCAAAAATCAAAATTTTAATCCACAAAACGACTTTTTTGCTGATGCACAAAAATATTACAATAAGGAATTGCTAGTTGGTTCATCATCAATTAATGCTTCATATCAAACTTTTTCATCTCCAGAAAACAAACCATGAGGTTCTTTAGTATCTAATTTCTTTTATTCTTTTACTGCAATTCAATCATCTACTGTTTTACCTGTAATGACTAGTGATGTTGCTTCACTAATTTGTGTGAAACCTCAAACAAGTCAAAATATTTCATCTGATGAAAAAATTTATTTGAATACTTTTTTAGATTTAGATAAAAATACTACTAAAACTTTAACTAATTTTTCTTTATTTAATTCATTTCCTTTAAATGACAAATTTTATAACTTTGATTTTGCAAAAGAAATGATTACAAACCCATATGATTGAACACAAGATATTGATACTTCTTCAAATTCCAATTACAAAGTTGGTTATGATGATGCAAACATGTCAAGAATTTTATTAAATAAAAATCCCACAAAATCAACTAAATTTAAAAGTGATGGTTGAGAAAATACGGCTAGTCAAAAAATTATTGCTTTTTCTCCGCAATTAACATCCGAAAATGTTCAAACTCCATATGGAACATATAAAAAAGTAGCAGCAACTTTAATAGTTCGTGGTTACATTTATTCATTTACTTATGATTTTGAAGTGCAACCTAATGGTTCTAGAATATTGCCTATTGCTAACCTTACAAATAAACAAATTACTGAAAATGATTTAAAATTTACAAATATATTGTCAATTTCATATATCAATAACATATGAATGATAACTTTTCAAGATAATGTTAATAGAAGTGGTGAAACTTTATTTTATTCAATTAAATATTTACCCAACAATAATAAACAATCTTGAAATGTAGTAAAAAATAATATTTTGCCAGCAAACACTGGTAAAATTTCCAAAATATTTAATTTAGCAAACAATAATTATCTTTTCATAATTAAAGAAGATAAAAATGTTAATTTAATTAATTATGAAGCAGGTCATACTACTAATTTTGATATTAATTCATTGATGACAGATCCAAGCATTTGAGGAACAGTTAGTTTAGTTAGTAGCAAATTTATAATAGATAGTGGGTTGGCAAATATGACACCAACACAAATAGTTAATGATTCTAATCTTTTGTATCAATTGATTGAATATACTGGTGGTTGAAGTATGGATTCAACTACAAATAAACCAACAGAATCCCCATTAATTATAAATGTTCAAACTACTAGCACAACCATATCTTTTGATGTTGCTATTAAATTTATTAATGGAAATTATTACACTTCAGCTAATATTGATTCTTCACAATATTCAAATGTATTTAAAAATGAAAATTTAAACATTCCAAAATTTGTTTATGAAGGTTTCGCAACAAATTTAGTTGATTGACATTTGTATGTTATTCTTGGCTGTATATTTGGTACTACAGCTATATCATTATTAATAATATTTTTAGCTTTACATTTCCATAATAATAAAAATTTTAAGAAACGTAAAAAGCCATTACCTGTTCCTGCTGATCAAAATAAATTGGATATCAATGAAAAATTATTGTTAACTAATTCTATGTATCAAAATGTTTATGATGGCGCAGTTTCTTATCCTATATATGCAACAAGAAATCTTACTTCAACAATCCAAACTACACAAACTAAATATCCAATGCTACCATCAAAAAATAATATTCCATTGATGACTAAAACAACTAAACCTATAAATAATTCTACGCAGCCTTTGATAACACAACCAATAAAAAATAATACTCCCCCAATAAAACGTAAACCAAATTCTAATTCTAAAGAACAAACAAGAAACATTCCAACTTTGACTAAAACAACTAAACCTATAAATAATTCTACACAACCAATAAAAAATAATACTCCCCCAATAAAACCGAATTAAAAATGGATCAAAGAAGAACTAAAAAATAGTTTTAAATTTAACCAAAACAATTAAATTTAAAAATAATTTTAAATAAATTGAATAATAGTGAAGTTTTGATAATAAATGACTTTTTCAATAAAAAAGTTTAGCTTTAAAAAACAATAAATTTTAATTGTAGTTATAATATGTATATGGGGATGTCACGGTTTCGACATGAATGATGGACCCATAGAGGCAGTGGGGTATGCCCCTTATAGCTCAAGGTTTAAATTAACCGACAAAACTGACGAAAACGTTGCCGTTGATACAAATTTATTAATCAACCAACAAGCTCAATTTAACTACGCATTTGCATAGTATAAAAAAATAAATTGTGCTACTCATTGTAATTAGGTTACTAAATTACTTTGTTTTATATAGTCCTGTAACTAGTTCTAGTGATGTCTATAAACTAGAATGAGATTTATAGACTTATTTGTTGGCGGTTGTGCCATAGCCTAAATCAACAAAGACAATTTATTTATGGTACTAAACTGTAGATTCTATGATGAAATTATTTGTGGAAACGGGTTCGACTCCCGTCATCTCCACCATATGACAAAATGTCACCAAATAACCTTAATATTTCAAAAATATTAAGGTTTTTTTATTTTTGAAAATATTTTAATTTTTAATTTCGTTAGCATTATAATTAGTTTAATTGTATTTAGGAGATAACTATAATGTGTACTGCAATTAATTATCATAATAACTTTTTTGGTAGAAATTTAGATTTAGAATATCCAATTGATTTTTCATCTATAGCCATTACTCCACGTAATTATTTATTTAAGAGAATAAGCAATAATAATGAAACATTTAGTGTTAAAAATGCAATAATTGGAATGGCATTTGTACTTGAAGAATATCCATTATATTTCGAGGCAATGAACGAAAAAGGTGTATTTATTGCTGGGCTAGATTTTCGAGGTTATGCACACTATTTTGATTCAATGGATGAATCAAAAATTAATGTAGCATCTTTTGAATTTGTTCCATATTTACTAGCACAATATGATTCAGTAGATGAAATAAAAAAAGTTTTAGGAAATATAAGAATTATTAATAATCAATTTAATAAAGATTTAAGAACTAGTCCATTACATTGATTTATATCAGACTCTAAACAAGCTATTGTTGTTGAACCAACTAAAGATGGATTAAAAGTTTATGACAACCCTTATGGAGTTTTAACAAATTGTCCAGATTTTTCATATCATTTGGAAAATATGCGTAATTACATTCATCTATCGCCAATTGCGGCACAAAACACAATGGATAAAAATATTCAAATGAAACCTATATCTAATGGTAGTGGTACCGAAGGATTACCGGGCGGACTTGGATCTGTATCTAGATTTGTTAGAGTTGCTTACACAAAATTAACTAGCAAATCACAAACAGATGATGAATTATCACACGTTACTCAATTTTTTCACATTTTAGATTCTGTCAAACAAGTTAAAGGTCAAGTGATAGGTTTAGAAGATCAAAATGAAATCACAATTTATTCTTCTTGCATCAGTTCTAACACTTTAACTTATTATTATAAAACTTACACTAATAATCAAATTAATGCTGTATCAATGAATAATGTTGATTTGAATGCTAAAAATTTGTATGTTTATCAATTAAATAAAAAACAAAATATAAATTACCAACAATAATTTAATTAATTTTTTGTTTTTATACAGAATTATTATTCTTTAAAAAGCAAGTTGAACCACAAGTGCAACTTGCTTTTTTTTTTTTTTTTTAGAATGCAAAATTCAATTTAAAAATTTAATTGGAGAAGTGTATGCAAAAAAAGTACAAATTAATTAAAAAGTTAAGTTTTGTAATTTTAATTTTAGAAATAATATCTATTATATTTTTAGCTATTTCACCAGTAGTTGTAGTAACTTCACAATCAGTTGGCGGTTCATCAGCATTACTTGTTTTGGGAATTATATTGTTAGTTATTGCATTTGTGTTTAATATTTTAAATGCAGTTAATATTTTTACTTTCCCAAATCCTAAAAATAATAGTGAATTAAATAATTACAAAATTATATTTGGAATTTTTACTATTATTTTATTAGGTTGAATAGCATCACTTATATTTGTAGCAATTTCAAAACAATATATAGTTGAAGAAAACATAACAAATCAAAACAATGTTTTAAATAATCAAGAACAAATAAATAATGAAACTATTTAATATTTAAATCAAAAAAATTCATTAAAGAACCATATTGATTAATAATTTCTTTTTTAGTTGTATCAATAACCTTTTTGCCGTTTCTCAAAAAAATAATATGTTCAGCAATATATTCAATTTCTTCTATATCATGAGAAACAATGATAATTGTAATCTTATTTTTAAATGCATAATTTTTAATAAATTGTTTTATTTTAGTTCGAATTTTAATGTCTAAACCTGTAGATAATTCATCTAAAAATAAAACTTGAGGATTATGAATTAAAGATAAAAGTGTATTAACTCTTTGAGCCTCACCACCAGATAATGATGAAGCGTTCTTTTTATAAATTTTGTCTATTCCAAAAACATTTATTAGTTCATTTAATATTGAATCTTTTTGCTTGATATTATATAGTTTCATAACAAATTTAATAACATCTGCAACTGATAAACTACTAGGATAATTAGCTCCTTGAAATTGAATACCAATTTGATTTTTATAATTTTCGCTTCTTAAGTTGTATATGATTTTTCCTGAAGTAGGTTTATTTAATCCAGCAATGATTTCAACTAAAGTAGTTTTACCTGCTCCATTAGCGCCCAAAATAGCTGTATGTTCATTTTCTTTAATTTGAAATGAAACATCATCTAAAGCAATCTTATGAGTTTTTTTTATTACTCCACTATTAAAAACTTTTCTAATATTTTGAACATCTATAATTGTAGATCCTATTTCATTCATTAATGCATTATTGTATCCAAAAGGTTCATCAACATTAATAATTTCTGAAATTAATTTGCTATTTTTATGTTTTATTTTCATACATTATTAACCCCTAGAATTTCATTTAAAGTTAGCAGTAGAAGTACCAAAAAATAAACCCATAAATACAAAAGGCATAACAAAAGATAAAATTTTGTCTATATTTACAAATATTTCTTGAATTTCGGGAATTGATTGATTAATGTTAGCGCCCATTGATGCAACTACTTGCATAAATGGATTATTTATTTGTCAAATATTACTTGTTTGAAAATTAAATAAACTGTTTGTAGGTAATATGAATGTTTGCTCTGTGTTTTTTAGTTGTTCAATACTTGTTTGATAAACAAATCCCTTTCCTGAATCTATAAATGTTATATAAAATTCATTGTCTGGTGGCAAAATTGCACCACCTATTGTTTGAATAGGTTCAAAAACATAATTGCCTGTATTAGAATTTAAAACAAAATGTCCCGGTATCGCAGAACTACCATATTTGCTTGCAGCTATTTTTATTAACATATCAGTTTGTGTATCAGTTGAACTAAAATTAAATTGTGATATATCAATTTGATAGTTGCTATAATGAAATAAATTATTAATGTTAGCAAACCATGATTCTATTCCTAATGCTGATGTATATCTAAATGGCATTAAATATGCTAAGTATTTTAAAATTGGTATATTTGCTACCATAGAAAATGGCACTAGTGCTCCACCAACAAACATAGCACCAATGATAATAATTAAACCTGCTGTTTGAATTGCAAGAACACTTTTTAAAATACTAGCAGTAACAAAGCCGATTGAAAGTGATAAAAAAATTGTTAATAATTGAGCTAAAGTTCATGATAAATAATCTGCAGAATTATAAATGCTATAAAAATCCGTTTGACCAAATTTACTAGAATCATTCCCAAATACTAAATACACATATAGCATTGAAATAAGTAAATTTAAAATAACTGAAACAATCATGAATGAAGTAAAGTAAATAAATATGGATGTCATAAATAAAATTGGTTTAACATCTGTGACACCAATTCTTTTTAAGATTACTGAACTTTTAAATTCAAAAATAGTTTGTGGAACAATTGTAACACCCGTGCATATTATTGGAATAGATAAAGCGTTTGCCAAAATAACAATTGGTGATGAAAATAATGACATTGAAATTATCATTATTATTGGTGCAATGATAAAAGTAAAGAACGGCCCTGATCAAGACTTTCAAAAATACTTATTAATTATGTTTAAAACACCTAGCATCTTTTATTACATCTAATAATTTATAATACATATGAATATATTCAAAAATTATACTATACATAAACTTTTTGTATTTAAGAAAGCAAAATTAAATGTCTCACAAATTTGGAAATAAAAAAGAAAATTATTTTTTAAATAATCATGTAATTTTTGGTTTGACAGGTAGTAAAGATTTAGCTAGTAAAATTTGTAAGTCATTAGGAATTAATTTGGGTAATATCGAAATTAACCATTTCGCTGACGGAGAAGTTTATGTTAGATCTGACATTTCATTAAGAAACAAGGATGTAATTTTAGTTCAATCTACATCAAAACCTGTAAATGAAAATATTATGGAATTGTTGATTGCTATTGATTCAGTTAAAAGAGCTTCTGCAAAATCTATTACTGCTTTTATACCATATTACAGTTATGCGAGGCAAGATCGAAAATCAAAGGGCAGAGAACCTATAAGTAGTAAATTAGTTGCTGATTTATTAGCAGTAGCAGGCGCAACAAGAATTGCTTTAACAGATATTCATAGCGAGCAAATTCAAGGTTTTTTTAATATCCCTGTTGATACATTACGTGCTGCACAAGTTATGTGATGTAAATTGCTTACTCAATTTTCTAAAAAAGATTTAGTAATTGTTTCACCAGATTATGGTGGTGTAAAAAGAGCTAGAAAAATAGCTGAATCATTTAATTTACCATTGGCAATTATTGACAAAAGAAGACCAAAGCCTAATACTGCAGAATCAATTAATGTTTTAGGCGAAGTTGCTAATAAAAATTGTGTATTAGTTGATGATATGATTGATACAGGGGGAACTATTCTTTCGGCTTCTAAATTATTAAAAACTAAAAAAGCCAAAAATATTATTGTTATGGCAACGCATGGTTTGTTTAATGGTGATGCAATTAAAAATTTTAAACAAGTAGCTAAAGAAAAAACAATAAATAAAATTTATATTACAGATACAATTGAACCAAGAAAAGAATTAAGTGAGATCTCTAATTTAGAAATTGTTTCATTATCTAATTTTTATTCTAAGATTATTAAATGTTATATTTATGGAACATCTGTTTCAAATGTTTATCACGAGTATGATAAATGAGCACAATCAAAAGATCTAGCAAGCAACGCAAAACTATTAAAGAAGTTGTAGTTGTTGAAGGTAAAACTGATACTCAAAAATTACAAAAATTGTTTAATGTTGAAACAATTGAAACAAACGGATCAGATTTAACTAAATTAAAAATAAATCTAATTAAGAAAGCTTCTAAAAATCAAGGTGTAATATTGTTTTTAGATCCCGATTATCAAGGAAATAAAATTCGTAAACAAATTGCTCAGCATTTGGATTCTTATAAGGAATGTTTTATTAAAATTAGTGATGTTGATTCAAAATCTAAAAAAATAGGTATAGCAGAAGCTAATGATGATGCGATTATCGATGCTTTAAAAAACCACATAACAAATATTTCAAATATACAATCTATTTCATGAAATGATTATTTGAATTTTGAATTGAATAACAAAAACAAAAGATTAGTTATTTGTAATTTTTTAAAAATTCCTTATAGTAATCATAAACAATTATTTAAAAAGTTGAATTTGTTAGGCATTACAAAAGAAGAATTAGGGAAAATAGTTAATGAAAGAAAAGAATAAATTTTTTGTAATAGCTACACCTATAGGAAATTTACAAGAAATTAATCCACGAATAATTGCAAGTATTGAAAATTGTGATTATTTATTTTGTGAAGATACAAGAATAACTCAAAAATTATTAAATCTAATTAATATCAAAAAATTTCCAAAACTTATTAGTTATCATAAATTTAATGAAAAAAGCAAATTAGAAAATTTAATAAATTTAATTCAAAATCACACATGTGGTTTAATTTCTGATGCTGGCTATCCATCTATATCTGATCCTGGACAAATAATTATTAATTCCATAAGAAAACAATTACCTTTTTATAGTGTTGAGGTAATAAATTGCTCAAATGCAATAATATGTGCTTTAGTGGGTTCTGGTTTTAATACTTCTAATTTTTATTTTGCTGGTTTTTTAAATCGTGATAATTTAGATAAAGAATTGGAATTATTAAAAAACATTAAAACAACAATTGTCATATATGAATCTGTTCATCGAATTCAAAATACTTTGTTAACTTTAGATAAACATTTTCCAAATAAAAACTTATGTGTTGCAAGAGAACTAACCAAACAAAATGAAACATATTATTTTGGTTCAGGATCAGAAATATCTAAACAATTAATTTTAAAAGGTGAATTTGTTATTATTTTAGATAACCGAGATGAATTATATTCTAAAAAAATAGCAATAAATTCTAATCATATTTCAGAGGTTAAAGAATTATTGAATTTAAATGTTAGATTAAAAGATGCTTGTAAATTTGTAGCAAAAAAGTCTAATATAAGTAATTCTGAACTTTATAAATATTTTCAAAATAAGAAAGATTAAATAAAATGGCAGATTTTTTAGCAAATAAAATGCGGCCCAAAACAATTAAAAATGTTTTTGGACAAGATCATTTATTAAATAGTAATGGCATTTTAACAAGAATGGTTAAAGCTAAAAAACCCTTTTCTTTAATCTTTTATGGAAAACCAGGAATAGGTAAATCTACTTTAGCAATTTCATTAGCAAATGATTTGAAAGTTCCATATCAAATATTTAACGCAGCAAATGATAATAAAGAAAAACTTAACAACATTTTATCAATAGCTAAAATATCTAAAAGTTACATTATAATTTTGGAAGAAATTCATCAGTTAAATAGAGACAAACAAGATATTCTATTATCTGCATTAGAGCAAGGTCAAATCTTTATGTTTGCTACAACAACAGAGAATCCATTTTTTGTGATTAATCCCGCAATTAGAAGTCGATGCCAAATTTTACAATTAAAACCATTAACAAACGATCAAGTATTTGAGGGTTTAAAAAAGTTAATAAATGATTTGAAAATAAAAAACATTGATTCAGAAATTTTAAAAAACATTTCTTATAAAGTACAAGGTGATTTACGTGCAGCATTAAACATTATTGATGTAATAGTTAATTTGTATTCAGATAAAAAAATAGATAAAAAAATTTTAGATAATATAACTAATGAATCATACATAACTAATTCTCATTATGATGATGAATTCCATAATTTAAAATCGGCATTGCATAAATCTATTCGAGGTAGTGATGTTGATGCCTCACTTCATTATCTGGCTAGATTAATATTAAGCCATGACTTGGTTTCTATTTCTCGTAGATTAATAATGGTTGCGTATGAAGATATAGGATTAGCAAATCCCAATTTATGTATGCGCACTTATTTAGGTTTGCAAGCTGCCAAAGAAGTTGGTTTTCCAGAAGCATCAACAATTTTAGGTAATTTAGTAATTGAATTAGCATTATCTCCTAAATCTAATTCTGCTTATTTAGCAATTAATGATGCATTAACAGATGCTTCCAGTGGTAATTCTTATGAAATTCCAAAACATCTTTGAGATAGTCATTATGCATCAAGTTATAAATTAGGTGTTAAAGGTTATAAATATCCCCATGATTATAAAAATGCATGAGTGGAACAGCAATATTTACCAAATGAAATAATTGATAAACAATATTATTTTCCTACTGAACACAGCATTAATGAAAAAAAATTAACAGAATGGTTGAAAAAATTGAATCGGTATAAAGAAGATTAATTTTGTCTAAAATATTTTTTTAAAAATAATTTAAAAATAATTCACATAATTCAACGATAACTCATAGGTAGAGATTTAAACTTAAATTTTCGATTTGTTTTGAATGAAAACATACTTTGATTTAGTAGTTTGCGAAATTTGTTCCGCATAATATGAATAGCAACAATTTCTTGAGCATCTAATTTCAATAAATTTAAACAAATTTCAATCTCCGTTCGATAACGTTGATTGTCTCAAGGTTTAGTCATTGAATTACCTATTCTTTTGTAATTGTAAATACCCATTGGTTTTTTAATGTGATAAATGCTTTCTGCTAAATAAATAGCATTAGCTGTATATATTGCATCTTGATAAGATATTTTTTCTTTTAATTCAGGTAGTTGATAAAAAAGTTTGTTATTTAAAAATTTACCCAATGGTATGCAAAAAGGTGTTTGTGCTTGAATTTTATTTTTTGTTTCTTTAACAAAAACACTATATGTAGGAACATAAAATTTTATTTTGTTTCCTTTTTTGTAAAAATCCCCAATCACAAGATCGTAATTTTTATTTAAATTGTTAACACATTCCAATGCATTTGGCAAGTATGTATCATCAGCATCTAGAACTGTAATGTATTCTCCTTTTGCTAAATTTTGAGATTTTACAAAATTTATAACAGAACCCCAATTGTTATTTTTTTTATAAAAATATTCAATATTTAATTTTGTTTTATTTTTTCATTCATCAACAACTTGTTTTGTATTATCTATTGATTCATCATCAACAATTAAAACTTGAATATTTTCGTGTGCAAAAGTTTGATTGTTAATTGATTCTATTGCATTTTTTAGATAGAAAGCATTATTATATGTTGGAATAATTATTGTAAATTTATACATTTTTAATTAATTTCAAATTTGTAAAAAATAAAAACTAGTCAATTTATCTTTATTTTTTTATTATTGTGTTTCATAATATTATAAATATTTAAAAATTAGATACAAACTACATTAATAAATTTATTTGTAAACTTTATAAGTTATTGCAAAAAAATAAAAATAATTTTATAATTTACTTGTAAATTAATACATAAATTTCTTACATGTTATGAATTAAAAGTACTTTAAGTATTTTTATGTATTTATTAGAGAGAATATAAGTTGACTTATAAAAGAATTTTTTTAATTCTAAGTCAACTTTTTTCTTTATATTTACCATTAAACCATTAGCAATTTTTATTAAAATTTTTATCAAAGGAATTAAGTAAATGAAAGTAGAACATGCTAGAAAAATTGGTTTTTTTAGTGCATTAGCAATGTCACTAGGAACAATTATTGGAATAGGTATTTTTTTTAAAAATATTCCAATAATAAAAGCACAAGCAATAGAAAACAGTGATATGTTTTCTTTTTGAAGTGGCATTGTTTCTTGAATTATAGCAGCAGTAATTATTTTGTGTGCTGCAATCTCTTTTTCTAAAATAGCTACAAATTATTCATCTAATGGTGGTTTAGCAAGTTGAACAGAAAATTTATCTAGAGAAGTTTCGACAACTAGACTAGGTGGAAAAATGAAAATTCAATATCTAGGTAGATTTGTAAGAATTCAACATTCAGCTTATTACTTAGGTATTTTCGCGGGAGTATTACCTTTTCTAGCAGTTGAAGGTTTATATAATGCAATTGACATAGCTGTTAATAATACACCATCTGGTCAAGTGCATTTTGGATATATATTTTTAGGTGGTTTTATAATATTAATATCATTAATAGGAATTAATTTTTTGAGCTCACGTGGTTCAAGATCTTCTTCATATATTCAAAATACTTCAATGCTTTTAAAAATTATTCCTTTAGGTATAGCTTTAATAATTGGTTTATCCAATATTAATCAATCTAATATTTTAGATAAAAATGTAAATGATTTAATGAATTCGCCTATTAAAGATTTATATCCAACAGATATTACAAAACAATTAATTCCTACGACAACTATTTTTAATGTTAAGGGCATGTTTATTGCTTTGCCAAGTATTTTATTTGCTTTTGATTCATTTACAAATGTTGGAAATCTACCTGATAGAGTCAACAATCCTAAAAAAACTATTCCAATAGTTTTAGTGGTTTCAATTATTATTGCATCAATTGTTTACATTTTGATTGCAATTGGTGCGGGTTTTACTGGTTTTGGAGATGTTGGAACTATTTTTAAAACTCTTGTCCCAGATAATTTGGCAAATGCAGCTAGTATTAGAAAAGGTCTTGATATAACAATTAACATTTTTGTTACCATAAGTGCAATCGGAGTTGTTAATGGAATGTCATTTACTCTTTTTGAAAGCTGCAAATCTTTAATTGGTTCTGGGCAAATTATGGGTTGAAAAAAATTAAGTGTATTGAATGAAAAATACAACAATAGAGGCACATTAATTCTAATTTTAATTATTACTTGTTCATTTAACATCATAATTGGTTCTGTTGCTACAATTGTAAACAATGATGCTCTCGTGGATTCGGTTACAAATTTTCCAACGTTATTTTTTATACCAATATACGCAATAGTCTTATTGCTTGGTTCTATTCAAAGAAATAGATTTGTTCGTAACAGTAAAACTATATCTTTTGAAATTATTACAGGAATTGCTATCTTAGGTTTTTTTGTTGTTTTTGGTTACTTCTTTTTTTATCAATATATTTATGAAGTAATTGCTAACGCTAATATGGATTCTAATTCTGGATTATTTTTTAATTCAAATATTGGAGCTCAAAAATGAAAAAATTATGATGATGCAATAGTTTTTTGAGTTTTATTAGCTTGATTTATAAGCTTTCCATTTATTAATCACTTTGTTATCAAAAAAACAGGCGGATATAAAGTGAGTTTTAATGATGCTATTATTGAACATAAATAAAATAAATATAATATACTAAATCAACTTTAATAATTCTTAAATTATGCAAATTAAATGAAACAAGCAAATCAAACTAAATTTCAACTTGTAAGTAAGTATAAACCAGCAGGCGATCAGCCTAAAGCAATACAAACTTTAGTTAAAAATTTAAAAAATAAAATTAAAAATCAAGTTTTGCTTGGAGCAACTGGTACTGGTAAAACTTTTACAATTGCCCATGTAATTCAAGAAATAAATAAACCAACTTTAGTTTTAGCCCATAACAAAACTTTGGCTGCTCAATTATATTCTGAATTCAAAGAATTATTTCCTAACAATGCAGTTGAATATTTTGTTTCATATTTCGACTTTTATCAACCTGAAGCTTATATTCCCAGAACAGACACATACATTGAAAAATCATCAGTTACTAACCAAGAAATTGAAATGTTAAGATTAGCAACATTAAATTCTTTAACATCTAGAAAAGATGTAATAGTTGTGGCTTCTATAGCATGTATTTATCCAAGCGCCCCGCCTGAAGATTTTGAAGAATTTAGAATTATTATTAAAACAAAAAACCAATATAAAATTAATGAATTTAAACATAAATTAGTTTCATTAAATTATAAGTTTAATCGTATTGATTTATCCCCTGGTAATTTCAGAATTAATGGAGATATTATCGATATTGCACCAGGATATACAAATGAATTTTATATTCGGTTATCGTTTTTTGGAGATACTCTTGAAGAAATAGTGAAAGTTAATCCTATTGATGGTGTTGTTTTGGAAAGATTAACAGCTTATGTAATTGGTCCTGCAGATGAATATCTAATGAATCGAGATCGAATGGATGAAGCTTTAAAAAGAATCAAGGATGAATTAAAAGATCGTTTAATGCAATTTACAAGAGAAAATAAATTACTTGAAGCAGAACGATTAGAACAAAGAACTAATTATGATTTAGAAGCATTAAAAGAATTTGGGTTTTGCACAGGTATTGAAAATTATGCTCGCCATTTAGAGTTAAGAGGACCTGAAGAAACTCCTTATACATTATTTGATTATTTTGGTAAAGACTGATTAATGGTTATTGATGAATCTCATATGTCTGTACCTCAAGTTAGAGGAATGTATAATACTGATAAATCTCGTAAAGAAAGTTTAATTGAATATGGTTTTAGATTACCTTCAGCCAAAGACAATCGACCTTTAAATTTTGATGAATTCCAATCAAAACTTTCAAATGTAATTTTTGTTAGTGCAACACCTAACGAATGAGAAATTGATTTTTCAAAAAAACACGTGATTGAACAATTAGTTCGACCTACTGGTTTAGTTGATCCTGAAATTGAAATTAGACCCACAAAATATCAAATTGATAATTTAATTGAAGAATTACACAAACAAATAGCAAAAAAACAAAGAACTTTTGTAACTGTAATGACAATTAAAATGGCTGAAGATTTGACAGAATATTTAAAAGAACGAAATATTAAAGTTGCTTATTTACATAATGAATTAAAAACATTGGAACGTTCTTTAATAATTAATGATTTGCGACGTGGTAAGTATGATTGTGTAGTTGGAATTAATTTGTTGCGTGAGGGTTTGGATGTACCCGAAGTTTCATTAGTTTGTATTTTTGATGCAGATAAACCAGGTTTTTTTAGAAGTGATAAATCCCTGATTCAATTAATTGGTCGAGCTGCAAGAAATATTGAAGGTAAAGTTATTATGTATGCTGACGTAATAACTCCCGCAATGAAAATTGCAATAGATGAAACAAATCGTCGTCGAAAAACACAAATTGAATTTAATAAAAAACACAACATTAAACCCCAAACAATTGTTAAACCAATATATGATGATTTAAGTAACAAAGAAAGCGCTAGAGATTTACAAAATTTTGTTTCTAAAAAGAACAAAGGTGAGAAAGCTACTAAGAAACTAATTGAAAGTTTTAGAATTGAAATGTTGGAAGCTGCAAAAAAGCAAGATTATGAACGAGCTGCTGAATTGCGAGATATTATTTTAGAATTAGAAGCACAAATGCCTTATACAAAAAATAAAAAGAAAAATAAATAGTAAAAATTATGTGTGGTATTATTGGTTTTATTGATAGTCAAAAAAATGTTATTCCTAACATTATAGAAGGTTTAAAAAATTTAGAATATCGTGGATATGATTCTGCTGGTGTAGCTTGATTTGAAAGAACTAACTTTAAAATTGTTAAATCTAAAGGCAGAATTAATTTTCTTGAAGACAAATTAAAAAAAATTAAAAATCTAAATTCATTTTGTGGAATTGGACATACACGATGAGCAACTCATGGTGAACCTAAAGATGTTAATTCACACCCCCATTTAGGCGGAATAGATTCATACAATTTTGCAATTGTTCATAATGGTATTATTGAAAATTATCAAGAAATTCATGAATTTTTAAAATCTAAAAACTACACTTTTAAATCTGAAACTGATACAGAAAATGTTGCTCATTTAATCGATTATTATTATCGTTTGAATCCAAAACGTCCTATTCAACAAATTATCAGAAAAGTCTTAAATCAAATTAAGGGCTCTTTTTCTTTTGCTATTATTCAAAAAGATCGTCCAGATCAAATAATTGTTACTAGACGAGATAGCCCTTTATTAATTGGATTAGGTAAAACTTTTAATATAGTTTCATCAGACACAACAGCATTAATTAAGCACACGAAAGATTACATAATTTTAGATGATAATGAAATAGGTATTATTAAAAGTAGCAAAGTTACTATTTTTAATAAAAATAATAATCCTATTAAAAAACAAATTAATAAAATTACTTGAGATATTTCAAAATCACAAAAAAACGGTTTTAAGCATTATATGCTTAAAGAAATTCATGAAGAACCTAAAGTTGTTGAAAATATTACAAATGTTTATTTAAAAAAGAAAAATTTTAATTTTGGTTTTAATAATGAAATTATTAAAAAACTTAAAAATATTGAAAATATTTCAATAGTAGCTTGTGGTTCTGCTTTATACGCTGGAATGATTGGAAATCAATTATTTGAGAGTATAGCTAAAGTAAAAAGCTATTCTTATGTTGCAAGTGAGTTTAGATATCAAAATCCTATATTAAATAAAAATGATATTTGTTTATTAATTAGTCAATCGGGCGAAACAGCTGATACGATTGCTGCTTTAAGAGAAGCTAAATCAAAAAAAATATTAACAGTTGCAATAGTTAATGTTGTGTCATCAACAATTGCTAGAGAAGCAGATGTTGTTTTATATACACATGCTGGACCCGAAATTGCTGTAGCAACAACCAAAGCTTACCTTTCACAAATTAGCTTGTTATCACTTTTGGCTTTATATATAGGCAAATTAAAACAAAAAGTAACTGATAATGAAATTGATAAAATTATTAGTGATTTTTACAAATTGCCTAAATTAATTCAAAAAATTTTAAATAATAAAAAAGATATTCAAAAATTAGCAACAAATTATTATTCACATAA
The DNA here is from genome assembly GCF_000685905.1 of Mycoplasmoides pirum ATCC 25960. Lineage (NCBI taxonomy): Bacteria > Bacillati > Mycoplasmatota > Mycoplasmoidales > Mycoplasmoidaceae > Mycoplasmoides > Mycoplasmoides pirum. Next base: position 136,418 of record NZ_JMKZ01000001.1, read on the forward strand.
TAATGTATTTTTTATAGGTAGAGGTTTGGATTATGCTTCATGTTTGGAAGGTTCTTTAAAACTTAAGGAAATATCTTATATTTATTCAGAAGCATATGCTGCTGGTGAATTAAAGCATGGCACAATATCTTTAATTGAAAATAAAACATTAGTGATTGCTCTCGCAACTCAACCCCATGTTTATGAAAAAATGATCTCAAATATTGAAGAAGTAATTGCTCGTGGAGCTTCTATATTAATGATTTCAAATAAAAAAATAGATAAGAAAAAATTAAAAATTAAGAATTTAATTCAAGTACCTGAAATTAATTCAAATTTAACTTTTGTACTAAATACAATTGTTTTACAATTATTTGCTTATTATATTGCAATGAAACGCGGATGCGATATAGATAAACCAAGAAATTTGGCTAAATCTGTGACTGTTGAGTAATTCAAAATTTTTATATTATATATAATAATATAATCCAAATTTAGAACAAATTTCTCTTGTTGCTCCCTTTAAATTTCGAATTAAAAGAATATAATATTTAGTATCAAAATTTCAAAATATGTGCATTAAAATTTTTTAAAAATATATGTATGTATTGTTGAATTGAATAAAAAATATTTGTTAATAATTTAGTAGAGGGAAACAAATATGGCTAAGCTATCATGAAAAAAAGTCACATTTTTTTTAACTAGTTTTGTATTATTATCTTCAACATTAATGCTTACTGCTTGTGGCACAAGCACTAATGATAGCAATTCAAATAGTTCATCCGATCAAAATCAAGATATAAAAAATAAAGTTAATTTAATCTTTGCGGGTGTTCAAGACTATATAAACAAAGATTTAGATAATGTTAAAAATAGTCTTCCCTCTGATTATTTAGTAAGCATTAAAACGGGTTTGGATTCAATTTTTGAACAAAGTGGTTTAAATGTCTCAGGATTAAAAATTATTTCAGATGATACTTCGGGAATTATAGAACTTTCTTATAAAACTGAAAATGGATTAGTTGTTAAAACTACTATTAGTGGATTTAAAAAAGATACAGAAGAAAATAGTCCCACTCCTGAACCAACTCCCCCAATTGAATCTAATCCCAATCCATTACCACCACCTACGCCAACACCATCAATTACTCTAGATCAATTTAAATCAAAAATAGATGAATGTTTTGAAAAATTAAAAAGTTATATAGATTCAAACAATTTAAAAAATCAATTAGCTTCACAATCAGAATCAAATATAGAAGCAGAATTAAGAAGATTATTAGGAAATGTAAATATAACTATTAAAACATTAAGTCTTACATATAATGATACAGATGGTTATATATTAATTAACTATACTTTGACTTATGAAACTTTAGAAGTTTCCAACAATATAAAATTAGAAAACTTTAAAACTAAACAACAACTTAAAAATGAAGTAGATGGCAAAATAAAAGAAATTTTTTCTAAATTTGAAACACAGTGTGAGGCATATAAAACAAATTTGCCATCTAGATCAATTTCTGTGATGCAAACCAATTTAGAAAACTTATTTTCAAATGCTAATTTAACACCTAATGTAATTGAAATTGTTCCTAATGATGATAATGGTTCAATAAAAATTAATTATGAATTAACATTAAATGGGTTAGATCCTATTAAGGATAGTAAAGAAATTTTTAATTTTAAAACAAAATCTAAATTTGAAGAAGAAATAACAGATAAAGCAAATAAAATTCTAGAATCGTTTCAAAATGAAATTTCTAGCAACAGTGAAATTATTAAAACAAAACTTCCATCTGAATGTGTAGATCAACTTAAAGAAAATTTAAAAAAAGCATTTATTGGCGCAGGATTCACAACAACTTTAACTAGTGCAATTAATTTATCAGAAGGTTCAATTACAATTCAATATGAATTAGTTTTAGATGGTTTTACAATAACAAATAGCATAAAATTTGAAGGTTTCCAAACATCAGAACAAAATAAACAAGAATTACAAGACAAAATTGAATCTATTTTTACAACATTGCAAAATGATCTTACTAGTAGTAGTTCAACAATAAAAACTTTTGCTTCTGATTGTGCTGATCAAATTAAAACACGTTTACAAAATGTATTTAGAGAACAAAACTTAGAATTTACATCACTTGAAACTATTCCAAATAATAATGACGGCACATTAACTATAAATTATGCAATTTCTAGTAATGGGGAAACAATAAATGGTAGTAAAATTTTTACAGGATTTTCACAAATAAAAAAACCAACAGCGCCTACTCCAACCGTTCCATCAGATAAATATGAACCACACTTGCGTGAAAAAATACCAGAAATTCGTATTGATACAGAAACAAAAAATAATGAATTTGCAACAAAAAATTATTGAACTGATGATTCAGATATAAAACCCAATTTTCCTTATATTAATGCACAAGTATCAATAAACGATCCAAATGATGAAAATAATGACAAAAGCAATTTAACAGGTCAAGTTAAAGTTCGCGGTAACTCTACAACTAAGTATAAAAAGAAACCATTTCGTATCAAGTTTGACGCAAAACAAAGTATGCTAGGGTTAAATAATAATGTCCAAGCTAAAAATTGAGTTCTACTTGCTGATTATAAAGATTTAACAATGTTAAGAAATCAAGTTGCTTTGTATTTAAGTAATCTTTTAAGTAGACCGCAAGGATTGTATGTAACTGATTTTAGAACAGTAAAATTATATTTAAATAATGAGTATTGAGGTCTGTATTTACTTTGTGAACAAAATGAGGTTGGTCCAAATAGAGTTAATATTACAGAAACACCTAAATATTATACTGGTACTGACATAGGTTATTTATTAGAATTAGATACTTATGCTATATGAGAACCAGCACTTGAAAAATTTGATATAGATTATGATGGCGGAAAACCATTAACACCTATTAATCAATCTAAAAATCCAAATGATGATTCTCCTGATTATGAGGATATTATTAATACAGATTTTGATCCAGCCGTAAGATCTTATGTTATTAAAAGCAAAATATATAGTGAAAATCAACGTGATTTTATTCAAAAATACTTAAGTAACGTTTATTGTATTTTGTATCGTGCTATTGTTGAAAAAGAAGCATGAAAATTTAATGATGATAAAAGTAGTATCATAAAAGATGATTCAATAAATATAGAAACCGCTATAACAAATGTATTAGATGTTGACTCTGCAGCAATTACTTTTTTAATACAAGAAATTGCTTGTGATTCAGATTTATGACAATCTAGTTTTTATATGACAGTTGATTTAGGTCCGAATGGTGATGGTAAATTGCGTTTCCAAGTTCCTTGAGATTTTGATAGTGGATTTGGATTTGATAAACATTATGGAAATATTAATATAAATTGAGCTGCAGGTAGTTATAGAACTGAAGGCGGATTTAGATATGGTGGTAATGTTTGAACTATACTAATGTATAAATCAGAATTTATTAAATCTAAAATTATCGAACAATGAAATAAAGCAAAATCAAATAAAATGTTTGACAAAATATTTGGATATATAGATTATTGTTCAACTAAATATGTTGAAGATTACAAAGAAAATTTTGATAAATGACAAAATATTGGCGATTCCTTGATAGCAGCAATTAAAAATGAAACATATGATTCTGGAGAGGCAGACATATACATGGCGTTTCCTGAATTTGCAGAAAAATGCAAAACTCAAGCCGATGCTGCAAAATACTTAAAATTATGATTAAAAAACCGTCTAAATTATTTAGAAACTAATTGAAATTCTTCAGAAGATGGTAGCAAAAGATAAACATTAAAATTATTTTAATTTTTGTAAAAGTAAGTTATGCGTAAGTTAAGATTTAAAAAATATATTATTTATGCAAGTTCATTCTTGTTTTTATCTAGTATACTAGTTGCTACCAGTTGTGGTGCAAATAATAATTCAAACAATAATCAACAAAATCCATCAAATGAAATTCAAACAAAAGTTGAATCTATATTTATGGATTTAGAAAATAAAGTAAATAATCAAATTAATTCATTATCAACTAAATTACCTTCAGAATGTGTTGATGACATTAAATTGTATTTAAATCAATCTTTTGTTGAAAACAATATTGATTTATCAGGATTGACAATAACACCAGATAATAAAAATGGAAAAATATTAGTTGTTTATAAAATATCCAACAATAGCACATTAGTTGAAAAAACTTTATTAGGTTTTAAAAAACAAGAAAACATTAATGATGAATTTAGGAATACAATTGATCCAATATTTACTGATTTGCAAAATCGCATTACATCTAATGCAACAACAATTAAATATCCCCAAGACAATTTGAATGAAATAAAATTGTATTTAGAAACTCAATTTAAAAATTCTAATTTTGATGTAATAAAACTTGAATTAACACCTAATAATCAACTTGGAATTATATCAGTTTATTATGAGATTAAATTTAGTAATAATGTTTTTATAGAAACAAAAGAGCTTAATAATTTTTTAAAAGTGACAAATCCTGTTGCGCCAACACCGACTCAACCGTATAATTACACACCACATTTAACTCAAGAATTACCAATTATAAATATTGTTACAAATTCAGGTAATAATGATTTTGCTACAGAAAAACGCGATTATTTTACAGAAGATCATGAATTTATTAAACAAGAATTTGCATATAATACTATGAAGTTAAGCATAGGTAATTGCAATGAATCATATAAAAAATTAGATATTCCTGGTCAAATCAAAATTCGTGGAAATTCAACTCCACAATATGATAAAAAACCTTTTCGAATTAAATTTGATACAAAGCAAAGCATGCTAGGTTTGAACAACCAAGCTCCAGCAAAAAATTGAGTTTTACTTGCTGATTATAAAGATGCCTCTCTTTTACGCAACAACATAGGTTTTTATTTATCTAAAATTTTATATGGATCACAAGGTTTATATGCAAGTGATTTTCAAAATGTAGATCTTTACTTGAATGGAGAATATTGAGGTGTTTACTTATTATGTGAACAAAATGAGGTAAGTTCCAAACGAGTAAATATTACTGAAACTCCAAAATATTATACAGGTACAAACATTGGTTATTTAGTTGAATATGATTGTTATGCTCATTTTGAAAAACCATTAGAACAATTTCAAATTGATTACGATAATTGAGCTGAATTAAAGCCTGTAGATTCAAATAAAGATATAGTTAGTGGAATTAATGATTTATATGCAATAAAAAATGATGTATATAGTCAAGAACAACAAAATTTTATTTCAAAATATATTGCTAATGTATATCGCATTCTTTATCGTGCTATTGTTAAAAATGAAGCATGAAAATTTAATGATGATAAAAGTGATATCATAAAAGATGATTCAATAAATACAGAAACTGCTATAACAAATGTATTAGATGTTGAATCTGCTGTAAGTACTTATATTTTGCAAGAAATTGTATGTGATGCTGATCTAGCACAATCTAGTTTTTATATGACTGCTGATTTTGGTCCAAATCAAGATGGAAAATTAAGATTTCAGGTTCCATGAGATTTTGACACATCTTTAGGTTTTTATAATATGTGAGAAACAGGTAGCCAATATTATGGAATAGATAGAGTATTTGCTGGAAACTATAATGGTAATCCTTGAACAGTATTATTTTATAAATCTGATTTTATAAGAAATAAAATTAAAGAAAAATGAAATAATCTAATTACAAGAGAAAACATCCAAAAAATATTTAGTTATGTAGATTCTTGTGTAACTAATTATGAACAAAGTTACAAAAAGAATTTTGATAAATGGAAAAATATTGGTGAGAATCTTAAAATTGAAGCTGAAAAAGATAACCCAAACAAAGGTTTTTCTGAAATGTATTGAGCATTTCCAGATTTAGCTAATGTTTGTACATCACAAGCTGATTATGCAGGATATTTAAAATATTGATTGCAAACTCGTATTGAAAATGTACATAAAATTCTTACAACATCTCAAAATTAAAAAATTTTTTGTTTTCTTTTTATATATTTAAATTCTAATATTTATAAAACAACTATTAATTTTTCCAGTTTATAATATTTAAACAAAACTTTTAGATGGTTAAAAAATGAATTGAGTAGAAATTAAACACAAAAGACAAGGTTTATTTACAAGCGAATCCGTAGGTAAAGGGCATCCTGATAAAATATGTGATCAAATTGCAGATTCTATTTTAGATCACATTTTAAAAAAGTCACCTAATAGTAGAGTCGCATGTGAAGTTTTAGCAAGTAATCGTTTAATTTTAATTGGTGGTGAAATAACGACAACTAAATATGTTGATGTAGTTCAATGTGCTTGAGATGTTATTAAACCATTAGGTTATACAGAAAATGATTTCACAATTATTTCTAATATTAATTCTCAATCATTAGAAATAGCAGAATTAGTAAATCATCTTGATGGAGATATTGGTGCAGGCGACCAAGGTATAACTATAGGATACGCTGTTAATGAAGCTAACAATTATATGCCTTGAGCTACATTTTTGGCAAATGAACTTTTAGAACAAGCAGAAGAAGTAAGAAAAAAATCTATTGTTAATGGTTTAAAAAGTGACATGAAAAGTCAAGTAACAATGGAATATGTTGATAATCAAGTTAAAATTAATAAAATTATAATTTCAGCGCAACATGAAAAAAATATTGATTTTAATATTTTTAGATCTCAAATTATTGAATATGTAATTACTCCTGTTTTACTTAAATATAACTTTATAAACACTAGAGATGATTTAGATAAATTAATATGTCTTGTTAACCCATTAGGTACATTTGTTGTTGGTGGTCCTATAGGAGATACTGGATTAACAGGTCGCAAATTAATGGTTGATTCATATGGTCCATATGCTCACCATGGTGGTGGCGCATACAGTGGTAAAGATTTTACAAAAGTTGATCGGACTGGTGCATATTATGCTCGATGGATTGCTAAACATATTGTTGCATTAAATTGAGCAACAGAATGTGAAGTAAGAATATCTTGGGCTATTGGACAAACTAAACCATTAGATATTTCCATTGAATGTTTTAATACAAATCAAATTCCTTTAGATGAAATAAAATTTAGAATTAATTCTGTGTTTAATCATAGTGTTAAAGAAATAATAAACATTTTAAATTTACAAGAAATTGATTATTTGCCTTATGCTACTTTTGGACATTTTGGTAAAGAAATAGCACCTTGAGAAAATTTAAAACTATTAGATGAATTAAAAAAAGATATTTAATTATTTTTTAAATAATTTTTTTCTAATATTGTTAATTGCTTCATTAGGATTTGAATATTTTTCTTTTTTACCCATGTAAATATGTAAGTAAATTAAAGAAATGATAAAAATTACTATTGATGAAATTACTATATTAATAAATCCACAATAAATCATTAATTGTCATGAATGAAGCAATATAGCAATTCAACTCACAATATATAAAATAGGGAAAAATGTAATTATTCCTTGGATAATTGAACAAATGATGTTTAATCACATTTTTCCTGTTGATTGGAATAAACATAAACCACTAATAGTAAGTGATAAAAAAGGTAATTGAAGCATCATTGAAGGAATCAATATATATAAAATTTCTTGTCTAATAGGAATTATTGTTCCATTAGAATTTCCAGCACCTAAAAATATTAAAAATTGATTGTTATCTTTAGGTACATATGTTGGTATATAAATAATAATGTTTACAATGATAGCATAGATTAAACTTAAGTAAATTGCATTATAAAAAGCTTGTTTAACTCTTTTATAATTTTGAGACATATAATTGTATGAAAGTATAGGCCTTAATCCATCAATGATTCCAAAAATGGCAAAGAAAAACAAATTATATATTGGAGCAGCACTAACACCCCCAATATCTATTAAAATGTTAGCACTTCCTGTAGAACTTATTGTTGATGTTCAAACAGGTAAATAGAGAATATTTGCAATTGCTAGTGATAAATCTCTTAAAAAAGTTCCAGATCCTAAAACAAAAGATATAAATAAGATTTCTCAATTCAATTCAAATTTTCTTAAATAAGTATATTTGATATCTGTTAAATTTTTTAGATTTAAAAAATATAAGTAAACAACAATAGAAATTAAATTAATTAAATAACCAAGTAGGGTTGCTAAACCGCTGCCTAACATACCTAATTTGGCATAGTATAAAAAAACAAAATCAAATAAAATGTTTAAAAAACTAGCACCGATAGAAAAAAGTGTAATTCATAAATTTTTTCCTTCAACTCTTAATAAAAACATTCAAAGATTTATTATTGAAACAAAAGGGATACTTGCTGATAAAAAATAAATGTATTGATTACTTAAATTTAAAATTACGTCATTTCTTGATGAGTAAAATCCTGTTAATATTTGTTTTATTTGATCAAAGTTATTTGTAGAAATTAATACTTGCTGTTCATTTGTTAATGCTGTATTAGGATTAAATAAATTATTAGTAGAATCTATTGCAGTTAATGTTGGATTAGGCAACATGGAATTAATAACCAAATTTTGAATTCCAATTATTATTAACATGAAAATAAATCCACTAATTAATGAACCATAGAATCCATTAGATACAATTTTACTTTTTGAAAAATTATCACTTGTAGCAAAAGACTTGCTATAAATTATTGATGAACCTGTATTAATAAATAATCCAAGTGAAAGTATTACAAGACTAATAGTACTTGAATATGTGATTGCTGATCTAATTAAATCTTGATTTATTTTAAATGTTTCAACATTATTTGTTCCATAAACAGCAATTAAGGCATTGTTCCAATTTGCACCCATTTGATTTTCCATTAATTGAAAATATTTGTTTCCATCAAACGGGGCAATATTTTGCACGATAATCTGATCAGCAAAAATAAAAATGCCAAATAGTAGTGAAACCATTAGTGCGGGAAAAATTATTTTTAAACTTAATTTCCATAATTTTTCATTTGAAAATAAATAATGAATAGATTCAGATAAATTTGAATCTAGTTTTTTCTGTTTAGATTTTTTAATGTTTTTTATTGAATGCATGTTAATGAAATTTATTTAAAGTTTAATTTATTAAAATTTTATATATAACATATTAATAATATAGAATTTATATTGAAACTATTATATTAAATCTTTTATTTCAAAATTATGAATTACCTATTTATAAATAAATGTATTGATAAAGCTTTAAAAAATTTAAATTATAAAAAGCCAAAAAACTATATTGTTGAGCCAACTAGAGATATTTTATTTGGAGATTTCGCTACAAATATCGCAATGATCTTAGCTAAGACATTGAAAAAAAATCCAATAGATATTGCAAATGATATTACAAAAATTATTAATAAAAACAACAAACAATTTTTTTCAAAAATAGAAGTGGTTAAACCTGGTTTTATTAATTTTTTTGTTAATCCAATTTGTTATAACAAAGTGTTATCTCAGTTTGTAAAAACTTCTAAATACAAACCTACATTATTACCAAAATCTAAAAGAAAATATATTAATTGTGAATTTGTATCAGCTAATCCAACTGGTGCATTGCATTTGGGTCATGTTCGCAATGCTTATATTAGTGAAGTTTTATACAATGTTTTAAAATCTTTAGGTCATAGAGTAGTTAGTGACTATTGGTTAAACGATATGGGAGCTCAAATTGATTTATTTGAAGTTTCATGTTTATGTAGATATTTAGAATTGTTTGGCAAAAAACCAAAATTTCCTGAAAATGGTTATAAAGGAGAAGATCCTTTTGTTATTGGTAAAAAAATGAAAGAAAAATTTGGTAATAAATTTTTAAACACCAAATTTAATGATTTAAAAATTGAGGATACAAAAGCAAGAACAACAATTTGAAAATTTGCAATTGGTTGTATGGTTGAACAAATCAAAGATCATTTAAAAATGATTAATGTTTTAGATATTAAATTGTGAACTAGTGAAACATGAGTTTATAAATCAGGTATTTTAGAAAAACTTTTAAACACATGTTTAAAAAAATATACGTACACAAAAGATGGCGCAGTTTGATTAAAAACTACAATTGCTGGCCAAGATGATAAAGATCGAGTTTTAATTAAAAATGATGGAACAAGAACTTACATGTTAACAGATATTGGCTATCAATATTACAAGAACATGAGAAAATTTGATTTATTTTTACAAATTTGAGGATCTGATCATGAAGGTCATTTACGTAGAATGAAGTCAATTATGCCAATGTTAGGTATTAAACCTGAAAAACTTTGTGTTGTTATGATGCAAATGGTTAAGATTGTAAATAACGGACAAGAAATTAAATTATCAAAAAGATTGGGTAATGCAATCACAATACCAGATATGTTAAAAATTATGTCTGTAGATACATCTCGATGATATATATTGGCACAATCTCCATCTACGTCAATCATCATTGATTTAGCTAAAGTTTCTAAAATGGATAATACAAATCCTGTATTTTATGTTCAATATGCACATGCACGAATTTCGCAATTATTGAAAAAAGTTAAATTAAAAGATAAAAAATTACCAACTTCATATAAAAAATTAACATCTAATAACGAAAGACATTTAATTAATATGTTAATGTCATTAGAACCTGTATTGCATTCAGTTAGTGCTACATATGAACCTAATCGTTTGGTTACATATGTTCATGAATTAGCTAAAACTTTTCATGCTTGATATAATGAATTCAAATTAAAAGATTTAAAAGATGATGAATTAAAAAAACAAAGATATTATTTAGCTAAATCTGTTGGAAATGCAATTAAATTTGTTTTAACTTTATTAGGTATTAATGCTCCAAATAAAATGGATCATTTAAATAGTAAAAATTTTTAAAATTTAAAATTTCTTTTTTTATATTTATATATTAAATATTTTTATTAAATTTGATTTTTTGATCAATGCTAGTTAAAATTAAATAAGCTAGTTGAATTTCATTGTATACATTTAAATTTTTATTAAATTAATTTGCATTATCATAAATAAAATGAAAAAAACAAAGTTCATATATAAACATATACATTCTCTAATAGTTTTATTAGTGATTTCAGTTTCTTCTTTATTTGTATTTGATTTAAGTAATACAGTTATTTATTCTCCTATTAACACTAATAATAGTTCTGAAGCTACTGAAAATCTTGATTACTACAAATATGCAAAAGTAGATCCTCTTTATCCTGTTAAAATTTTAAGAAAAACTGGAAATGATCGAAAGAAAATTAATTTCCTTTTTTTAGGTGATAATTATGCAGAAAACGCTGATCCAAATGCATTTGCAGATTTTATATATCCTAAAGTAGTTTTACCTTGATTGTCTAGTTCCTCAAAAAAAAGTAGTTCTACTATTAGATATCCTTGAATACCTAGAGCAAGAGTTCCTTATCAAACATTTTTGAATGATAAATTTAATATTTATTCTATTCAACCTAATTACAAAATAGAATCTAGTCCAAGCTCTCAGGAAAGTTTTTTTGGAATGACAACTTCACGTTTTATCTCTACCCCTGATTTTGGAGTAACAAAATTAAGAGTTTTATCCTATGATCTTTCTAAAAATTTCTTAGAAGATGGAGGAATAATAAAACCTAATTGAATTGGTATGGTTAGAAATGGTGGCGTAGGTCGAGCTAATTCATCACCAAGCACTGGACAATACAATACTACTACAAGTGATTGATGATTAACTCATGTTCATGAACAAGGACACTCAATATATGGATTAAGTGATGAATATGTGGAAAATATGCCTACTAATTCTCCAAATAGTATTTATCTTACTGGAGTTAAAGATGATTTGAGTAATGCAAAAGATTATTTATCTAACATCCCTTGAAGAGAATTTCTAGGATTTCGTGGAATAACTTTAGAAGAAAATACAAAATTTCATAATTGATATGTTCCATCATATAGTTGCGACATGCGTAGTCTTTCTCATTATCAAGATTTTTGTGAAGTATGTACTCATGAAATGATTAAAAGGGGAGCGAAAATAACTCAGGAAGAATTATTTTATATTGCTGATCCACAATTGACACCACAAGAAAACCGTCCTATATGAAATAAAAAATTTTCTTCAGATAACACATATTCTAGAGCTTCTTTAGAACAAATGGAATTATATAGTTACAACATTAATACTGCTTCAAACAAACATTTAGATTTTAGAACAGTTGTTGATAATCTTACACCTAAAACAAAAAGAATAAAAGCCAAAATATTAATAACAAATTCATCTGGAAAATCTAAATTTTCTGAAGATTCAGATATTTATACAATTCAACCTCGAGAACTTAAAGGAATTACATTCCAAACTAAAAAAAAGGTTTTAGGTGAATTAGTCAATGATCAAGACAAAATAATTGGTGAAATCATTGATGTTGATACGAATGAAGTATTAGCAACAAGTTTGGATAGAATAAATGCTTATAATCAACAATACAAAAAAAATGAAGAAAATATAGGTAAAGAATTATATAAAGTTACAATTAATTTTATTGATAAAAGTACAAATAAACCATTGGCTGACGTCAAACCAACTATTTTAATAAAAAGAGACAAAACAAAATTTAAGTTAGAAAAAATTCTTTTTGATGGTTATAAATTAGATTCATCTCTAAGTAAGATTAATAATCAGGAATTAATGATTAATGGTCAAGATAAAGAATTTAATTATTATTATGATAAATTGCGATCAAAGAAATTAAAGCTAAAATTAATTGATCCTTCAAAAAATAATCAAACAATTCAGCAAAAAGAAGCAACTGTTTATGAAGGGCAAACTTTTGTTCCAAGTGATTCTGATTTTTTCTTATATGATTTAAAAAATCTTAACAATAAGAACCCAAATTATAACGCTGAATGAAAACAATCTGTTATTTATCCAAAAATTAATTATGATTACAACAAAATTAATGATGATAGTGAACTAATATATTCTGTTAGTGATAAAATTCCTTATTATACTCTTGGTAATAATTTTGAAATTAATCAAGGAAATAATATTGAATCCATCAAAAATGATTTTGATCATTTTGTTGAATACAATTATACTTTCAACCAACAACATAATAATAAAAATATAATTTGAAATGAGGTAGATACTTCTACACCCGGATATTACAAACTTTACTTTTTTCATGATTACAATGAAATAAACAGAAAAAACAAATTAAGTGATCCTTTTGCTTTTCAAATAATTAATGTTAAAGTTAAAAAAATTGATAGTTATATACCAGATCAACTAGAAGCAGAAATTAATCGAATAAATTCATTAATGTTATGAATGAAAAATTTTGAAGAAGATCGCGGAACTCTTAAAGATTTTGAATCTTTAAATAAAGACAACTTACTTGATAACTTGTCAAATTTTAATTTTAATAAAACCAAATTTAATTACGAAGTTGTTAATTTTCAAAAAAATGACTGAGGATCTACGGGTAATTCTAAAGAAATAAAATTTAATATTAAAGTATTAGATAAAAAATCAAAAAAAATTAAAGAATCAAAACTTTTTGATAAATACATTTATTTAAATGATGATCCATTGATACCAAAAAAAGATTTGATTGATTTAGACAATGAAATTATTAAACTTAACTCAAAAAATATTTTATTAAATAAAACAACATTTACTAAAGATGAAATTAATGTTATTAACGAATTAAATTTCGTCAATTATATAAATTGAAGTGATATAGCTATTGATTCAAACAGAAAAGATTATTCTATTACAAACTTTGATAAAGAAAACAATATTTTTACTTTTCAAATTCAAATCAAATTAAAAAATTATTCAATGTCTCAAAAAACAAAAATGTTTATCTTAAACTATAGTATTAATAATAGTGAAAAAGATAATGAATTGAATATTGAAAAAGAAAGAATTGATGGTTTGACATTATCTTTAAATAAAATTTCATTCACTAACGACGAATTGAATAGTTTAGTTAAAAATCCTAATTCATTATCAAATTATTTAGATGATTGAAATCCAATAAGTGGATTTTTATATAAATTTGAAATTACAAATAATTTAGAAAATAAACAATTAAATTTAGTAATTGAAATAAGTAAAAGTAATGATATTGATAATAAAGTGTTATCTAAAATTTTTGTTTTTAATTATTCACTTGAAAATGAAGGATCCAAACCTGATCAGCCAATTATGCCTAAAAACCCTGTTAATAAAGAAGATAATTCAAATAACACGTTATTAATTTCTTTATCAGTCTCAATACCTTTAATTATTATAGTTGCTTCAATAATTGCTTTTTCTATTCGTAGAAAAACCAGAAAATAAAGTTATTTTGAAAAAAATTATTATTTATAGTTATTTTTTAGACCAATAAATTTAAAGGCAAAATAATTTAAATTTTTTATATTGCTTAACATTAAATATTAGAAATAAGTAAGTCATTTTAGTACAATTATATACATTTAAATTTTTGTTTGCTGGACATGCGTTATTATGAAAAAATGAGAAAAAACAAAATCCCTATATATATATATATATTCGCTAGTAATTTTATTAGTAGTTTCAGTTTCTTCTTTATTCATCTTTGATTTAAGCAACACTGTTCTTTATTCACCTATTAATACTAGCAATAGTACTAAAGTTAATGAAGATCTTAATTACTATAAATATGCAAAAGTCGATTCAATGTATCCAGTTAAAATTTTAAGAAAAACTGGTGATGATCGAAGGAAAATAAATTTTTTGTTTTTGGGTGACAATTATGCTGAAAATGCAGATCCCAATGTTTTTTCAAATCTTATGTATTCCAATATAGTTTTGCCTTGATTATCTAGTCCAACGTGGGGCAATAATACTGATGGATATTATAAATCTTATACACAAAGAACAAGAATTCCATATCAAACATTTTTAAATGATAAATTTAATATTTACTCTATACAACCTAATTATAAAACTGAATCTAGTAGTTCAATTCCAAATAGTTTTTTTGGTATGACAACATCGAATTTTACTTCTGTGGCAAATTTTGGAGTAACTAAATTTAGAGTTTTATCTTATGATCTTTCTAAGAATTTTTTAGAAGATGGAGGATTAATAAAACCCGATTGAATTGCTATGGTTCGAAATGGTGGAGATGGTAGAGCTAACACAAACCCATTTGGTAAACAATACAACACTACTACAAAAGATTCAACATGAACTCATATTCACGAGCAAGGACATTCTATATATGGTTTAGAAGATGAATATGAAGAAAGTAAACCTGATGGAGCAGCCAATAGTGTTCATATTGTTGGTATTAATGATGACTTAAGTAATGCAGAAAATTTTTTATCTAGCATTAGATGAAGAGAATTTCTAGGATTTAGAGGCATAAGTTTAGTAGAAAATTCTAAATTTCCCAATTATTATATACCGTCATACGATTGCTTGATGTCAAACGGAAAAAATTATATAGATTTTTGCGAAGTATGTACTCATCAAATGATCAAAAGAGCAACACAAATAACTCAACAAGAATTATTTTATATAGCTGATCCACAATTAACACTGAAAGAAAATCGGCCAGTATGAAATAAAAAATTTTCTGCAGATAATATATATTCTAGAATTACATTAGAAGAAATGGAATTATATGATTACAATATTGAAAATGCATCAAGCAAACATTTAGATTTTAGAACAGTTATTGATAATCTTACATCTAAAGCAAGAAGAATAAAAGCTAAAATTTCAATAACAAATTCATCTAAAAAATCTAAATTTTCTGAAGAATCAGAAATTTATACAATTCAACCTCAGGAACTTAAAGGAATTACATTTCAAACTAAAACTTCTGCTCCAAGTGGTTTAATCAATAATCAAGATGAAATAATTGGTGAAATTGTTGATGCTGATACAAATGAAGTATTAGCAACAAGTTTAGATAGGATAAACGAAAATAATCAAAAAAAAGTGAATAATTCAAAAGAAAATGAAAACAATAATATTGAAAAAAATGTAGGTAAAGAACTACATAAAGTTTCAATTAATTTTATTGATAAAAGCACAAGTAAGCCATTACCCGATATAAAACCAACTATTTTAATAAAAAGAGACAAAACAAAATTTAAATTAGAAAAAATTCTTTTTAATGGTTATAAATTGGATGCTAATCAAAGCAAAATTGATAATCAGGAATTAATGATTAATGGTCAAGATCAAGAGTTTAATTATTATTATGAGAAATTGCCATCAAAAAAATTAAAACTAAAATTAATTGATCCTTCAAAAAATAATGAAACAATTCAACAAAAAGAAGTAACTGTTTACGAAGGACAAACTTTTGTTCCAAGCGATTCTGATTTCTTCTTATATGATTTAGAAAATTTTAATAATGATAATTCAAATTATAATAATGAATGAAAACAATCAGTTGTTTATCCAAAAATTAATTATGATTACAATAATATCAATAATGATAGTGAATTAATATATTCTATCAGTGATAAAATTCCTTATCATACTTTAGGCAATGATATTGAAATTAATCAAGGTGATAATATTGCATCTATCAAAGATGATTATGATCATTTTGTAGAATATGATCATACATTTAGTCAAAAAATTAACAATAAAAATATAATTTGGAATGAGGTAGACACTTCTACACCTGGATACTACAAGCTTTATTTTTTCCATGATTACAGTGAAATAAATAGAAAAAATAAATTAAGTGATCCTTTTGCTTTTCAAATGGTAAATGTCAAAGTTAAAAAAATTGATGGGTATACCCCAGATCCATTGGAAGTAGAAATTAATCGAATAAATTCATTAATGTTATGAATGAAAAATTTTGAACAAGATCGTGGAACTCTTAATATTTTTGAATCTCTAAATAAAGATAACTTACTTGATAACTTGCCAAATTTTAATTTTAATAAAACCAAATTTAATTATGAAGTTATTGATCTTCAAAAAGATAGTTGAGGATCTACAGGATATTCAAAAGAAATAAAATTTAAAATTAGAATTACAGAGAAAATTTCCAAAAATTTTAAAGAATCAAAACTTTTTGAAAAATATATTTATTTAAATGAAAATCCATCTACACCAACAAAAGATTTAATTTCTGTGGATAATGAAATTATAAGAATTAATTCTATAAAATTTAAGTTAAAAAAAGATAAATTTACTCAAAATGAAATTAATTTAATTAATGAAAATAATTTTGCTAGTCAAATAAATTGAAATGATGTAACAAATAATTCTTTATTAACTAATAATTACTCTATTGTAAATTTCAAAAAAGGAAATAATATTTTTACATTTCAAATTCAAGTAACTTCAAAACAAAATTTAATAAGTCAAGATTCTTATTCATTTATATTACCTTATACTATAGACAATAATATTCAGGAAGATGAACTAGTAAATGAAAAATTAAGAATTGATAGTTTGAATTTGTCATTAAAGAAAAATTCTTTTTCTTCTCTTGAAATAAACAATTTAATTAATAATCCTGATTCATTAAAAAATAATTTAAATAATTGAGAACCAAAAGAAGGTTTTACATATAAATTTGTACTAGAAACTAAGCAAAATGAAAATCAATTAAGTTTAGTCATTAATATAAACAAAAATAATGAAGTTGATAGAGTTTATTCTTCAAAAGAATTTTTATTTGAATATCAACTTAATGATCCAATACCTGAAAAAAATGATTTACAAATTGAAAAAGAAAGAATTGATAATTTGTCATTATCTTTAAACAAAACTTCATTTACTAATGATGAATTAAATAATTTAATTAAAAATCCTAATTCATTATTAAATTATTTAAACAATTGAAGCACAACAACTGGATTTTTATATGAATTTGAAATTACAAACAATTTACAAAACAAACAATTAAATTTAATAATTAAAATAAGCAAAATTAATGATTCTAACAATAAAATTACATCTAAAACTTTTGTCTTTAATTATTTACTTCAAAATGATGAATCTAAACCTGATCAACCTAGTATTCCTGAAAATCCAGATGTAAAACCAGAAGATAAACCAACTATAAATCCTGAAAATCCCATTACAAAAGAAGATAATTCAAATAATACATTACTAATTTCTTTATCAGTTTCAATACCTTTAGTTGTTATAGTTGCTTCAATAATTAGCTATTTTGTTTTTAAAAAAATTAAAAAATAGTTTTTAGAAATATAAAAATGTTTAATTTATAAAAATTAAAGTTTTGAATTAAAAAATAAAACACATAAAATTTACAAAACTAACAAATATAAAAATGTTATAATATTTGTTAGTTTTGCAGATGTAGTTCAATGGTAGAATGTGACCTTGCCAAGGTCAAGACGCGAGTCCGATTCTCGTCATCTGCTCCATTTATTTTTTCAAATTTAAATTCTATTTAAATTTTCAAATTACAAAATTAGCGGAGGTTATTCGCTTGCCATTAACAATAGTTGGGGCATGCGTAGTCCCGCTAATTTATTTTTTTAATAGTTATTTTATTGGAAAGCTTTTTAAAAGATTTTTCCCACAATATAATTCATATTTTTTAACAAGTTTAGGGATGTTTGTATTCTTAGGGTTAATGTTTATTTTTTCATTATTAACTTTTACCCTTAATACCACTATATTAAATTATTCAATCATTCTTTTAGTTGCTCAAATATTTGCATTATTTTTTTATCTAATTAATTGAAAATATAGCTTTTCATTTGAAAGAGTTTCTTGGAAAACAATTGTAATATGTTTTGCAATTGCATTAATAATTTTAGGTAGTTGATTTTTATCCAATAATATTGTTTATGTCAATAACTCAAACAATTTTGATCAAACTTTAAGTTTTAATTCTTATCAAAATGCTTTAAATACTTATTTATCAAAAAAAACCACTTGAGATACTTTAGTTTATGATCATAATACTGATCCTTCAGTTATTCAATATAGTTCTTGAAATTCATTAAATTTACTGTGAATTTTTTTATTTAATATTCCAAAAAATACTTTATTTAGTTCTTATAGCTCTTATTTTGCTAGTTATTCATTATTAGTTATTTATGCAATAATAACTTCAACTGCAATTGTGGGTATTTTTAAAAACAATATTGATAACGGAGATCATTTAAAAATTGTTATGATTTTTCTTGTCAATTTTGGAATTAATATTAGTTTATTTTTATTTGTAACAAATCCTATTAACGGTTTAACATGAATTGTTCCAATAACAATTTTAATTTTAAGAATAATGTATGATAACAACTTAAAAAATTTAAGTTTTAAATTAGATTTTTTATTTGCCTTTTTAATGATATCAATGTTTTCATTAACTCAAATTTTTATTATATTGATAATAGCTTTTGTTATTTTTAAAATAATCATGGGTTTACTGGTAAAACAACAACACGTGTTATCAAGTTTTATGGTTTCATCATTAGGTTTGATGTTTGTTTTAATATTTTTAATACAAAAATTTTCACAAATAGGTTCAATTATCTACATTATCTCTTTTATTGTATTTTATAGTTTTTGATTTATTTTTATAAGACAAGTTAAATTTAAATCATTGGTTAGATATTTAGAACTTTTTTTGCAAAAAAATCTTTTTATTATTTTGGCATTGTTTTTGTCAGTTATTTATGTAGTTTCAATTATTTTGACTTTTGCAAATGGACAAATTAATTTTAATATCAATTCTTGAATTATTTTTTATAACCCATTTAATATTATAGGTACTAATGTTGAAAATTCACAAACCATAATTAAGATATTTATCAATATTGTTTTTTGATTATTAAATTTATCTATTTTAGTTTTTTGTTGTTGAAAAATTATATTTTCAAAATTACCTTTATATATAAAATTAAAAAGTAACATTAACCAAAACAAACAAATTTTTTGGAATCGAACTATTAATTTTAATAAAAAAACAAATACTAATTTAATTATGGTTAACACTAATTCTTTGCAATCAAAATTGACAAAACAAGAAATATATTTAAAAACAGTTAATTTTGAAAATGAATATTTTGTTTTTCTATCATTTTTAATTTTGTTGGTTATTTGAAACCCTTTATCTACGAATATTATTGATAAAATAAACATTGGATGAAATTTAGATGTTTCTTGATTATTTTTTCTATTAATTATTAGCTTGTTGTTCAACAATTTACATTTTAAGAAAGTCTGAATGAATATTTCTTTAATAAGTTTGTGCTCTGTAACATTATTAACAATCACTACTTTAATTAGTGTTTACAATTTTATTTAATTTAGGATTAATTATGACTGACAAAGAGTTAATGGATAAATTGGTTAAACTTCTCACAGAATGAGAATATGCATATTATGCTTTAGATAATCCTATTGTGTCTGATGCAGAATATGATCATAACCTACAAAAATTAATAGAATTAGAAAAAAAATATCCTGAATGGAAAGACAAAAATTCACCTACATCAAGAGTTGGTGGAATTGTTTTGAATAAATTTCAAAAAATTGCACATGAATATTCAATGCTTTCATTAAATAATGCTTTTGATGAAGGGGACATATTGCATTTTGATAAACAAATAAATGAATTTATTAAAAAAGATGTTAATGAATATGTTGTAGAGCCAAAAATTGATGGTTTAAGTATTTCTTTAATATATGAAAATAATGAACTAAAACAAGCTTTAACAAGAGGCGATGGTATTAATGGAGAAGATGTTACAGAAAATGTTAGATCTATTAAAACAATTCCATTAAAAATAAAAACACCTTTTAAAAAAATTACTATTCGTGGCGAAGTGTTTATTAGCAAAGATAATTTTGAAAAAATTAATTCTACTTTGCCAGATAATAAAAAATTTGCCAATCCTAGAAATTTGGCTGCTGGTTCATTACGCAATTTAGATTCTAAAGTAACTGCTAAACGTAATTTAGATGCATATTTATATTATGTACCAAATGCACAAGAACTAGGCTTTAAATCACATTGAGAAACAATTGAAAATTTAAAACAGTGAGGATTTAAAGTTGCACCTCAAGTTAAACTTGTAAAAAATATAAATGAAGCATGAAAAGAAATTTTAAATTTTCAAAAAATTAGATCTGATTTATCTTATTCTATTGATGGAGTTGTTTTAAAATTAAATGATATTAATACTTATGAATTATTAGGAAATACTAGTAAGTTTCCTCGTTGAGCTATAGCATATAAATTTCCAGCTAATAAAGTTCTTACTCAATTAATAGACATTACTACAAGTGTTGGCAGAACAGGCAGAATTAATTATGTAGCTAATTTAAAAAAAGTAAATGTTGATGGTTCATTTATTAGCAATGCCACTTTACATAATTATGAATACATTAAAGAAAAAGATATAAGAATTAATGATTATGTTTATATTTATAAAGCCGGAGATGTCATTCCTAAAGTTTTAGATGTAGCATTTGAAAAACGCGATTCTAAGGTTTATGAATTTTCTAAAATAAATGTTTGCCCAGAATGTAAAGAAAAATTAGAGCAAATTAATGGAGAAGTTGATCAATATTGTATTAATTTACTTTGTCCAGCTAGAACTTTACAAGGCATAATTCATTATTGTACAAGGGACGCAATGAATATTGAAAATGTTTCTGAAAAAATTATTGAATTACTTTATCGCCATCGGTTTATTGAAAATATTTTAGATTTATATAGTTTAAATGAAAAAAGAGACACTATCATTGCTGGTTCTTTTAAAATAAAAACAAAAAAAATGAATAACATTTTAGATTCAATTGAAAAATCAAAAAATCGAAATTTAAGTAATTTAATTTTTGGTTTAGGGATTAGGCATGTTGGGTATACAACAGCAAAAGTTTTAGCAAAAAAATATAACACTATGGATAACTTGATGAATGCTACGTTTGACGAATTATGCATAATTAAAGATATTGGCCCAATTGTTGCAAAATCTATTGTTGATTGATTTGCAATGACTAGTAATCAAGAATTAATTAAAAACTTGAAAAAATTGAATGTGAATATGATAGAAAACACTATTTCAAATTTTTTAGTTGATTCAAGTTCACCATATTATGATAAGTCGTTTTTAATTACTGGCTCTTTTTCTATATCAAGGAATATTATTAAAGAAATAATGTCTCAAAAATTTAATGCTAAATTTAAAAGTTCAATTAGTAAAAATATAGATTATATTTTAGCTGGTTCCAATCCCACTAATTCCAAAATTAATTTGGCAAAAGAATTAAATATTCCTATTATTTATGATGAAATTTGAAATTAATTTTTTTTATTTGTTTTGATTTCTTTTTAATCTTTTCAATCAGCAAAATTCAATTATTTTATAATTACACCATTATCATTAATAATGCTTTTTAATTTAAAGAGAGACTATATTTTTAATGTCGTTAAATCAATGAAATCCTTCAGAATATATAAATAGTAAAATTCAATCAATTAGAAAAAAGGTTGGAAATAATTATGTTATTTGTTTAGTTAATTCAGATTTGAATTCTGCAATTTTAGCATCAATTCTTAATCAAGCATTAGGCCCTCAAGTACGATTTCTTTTTATAGATACAGGATTAATATCTATCAATGAAGAAGAAAAAGTAGATAAATTATTTAATGAATTTCTTAAACTTAAAGTAATAAAATTAAAATCTAATGATTTGTTTTTTAATAATATTGTTTTGGAATTAAACAAAGAAAACAAAGATTCAGTAATTTTAAACACATTTATGGAAGTTTTTTGTGATTTTATTAACGAATTAGATATACCTATTTATTGCGTTGCAGATGGAACTTTATTTACTACAGTTTATAAGAGTGAAGATAAACAATATATTGAATACATTCAAGCAATGAAAGATTTAAATTTATTAATTTTACAACCATTACGTAATTTAGAGCGCAATCAAATTTTGGATTTAGCTAAATTTTTAAATTTACCAATGAATGTTGCAGAAACTAATTGAAATTCTATTTATGGTTGTACTGATGCCATGAACTCACCAATTACTAAAAAGAAATTAGAGCTATATTCAAAAATTCAAGATTTGTATACAAAAGAATTACATAAAAATAAATTATCAGTATTGAATACAAGATGTTTAATTAATTTTTTAACTAATCAAAGTTTGCGTTATAAAACTTTTTTAAAAAATGAATTTTATATTTCTTTAAGTGTAGTTGATTTATCCATAAATAAAAATTCAAACAAAATTAATTATTTAAATTTTCCAATTAATTTTTGATCTTCTTTATCTAAAAATATAAAAAATGAAATTCCTGAAATTAAAGGAGTATCATTAGATTTAATTGAATAACAAAATGAAAAACAAACATTCAAATAAAAAACCTATTGTTGTTGTAGTTGGTGCAGGTCATGCTGGTTTGGAATCAGCATTTAGTGCTTCAAAAATGGGTTGTTATGTTTATTTAATAGTTTTAAAAAAAGAGTATATTGCAAATTGTCCTTGCAATCCTTCAATTGGTGGCCCCGCAAAAGGAATAGTAACTAGAGAAATAGATGCATTGGGCGGAATGCAAGCTATAGCTGCAGATGCATGTCAATTGCAAATGAAACTTTTGAATAGTTCCAAAGGTCCGGGTGTCCAAGCTTTACGTGCGCAAATAGACAAAATTAAATACCATGAGTGGTTCTTAAAAAAAATTAATAATTCAAAAAACATAAAATTAATAGAAGATGAAGTAACTAAAATTGTTGTAAAAAATAATAAAGCAATTGGTGTTGAATTAAGCAGTAGAAAAATTGTTAAATCAGATGCAACTATTCTTACTACTGGAACATACATGCAATCAGTTACATTCCAAGGTAAAAAACAAATTGCTGAAGGACCTAGTGGTTTTAAAAGAAGTCAAAATTTATCAGAAAACCTAAAAAATTTAAATTTTAAATTAATTAGATTAAAAACAGGAACTCCACCACGTATTGATAAAGATACAATTGATTATTCATCAATGAATTTAGAATTAGGTAGTGATGGCGAATATGCTTTTAGTTTTTCAACCAAAAAATTTGTGCCATTAAATAAACAATTACCTTGTTATTTAATCCATACCAATTCCAAAACGCACGATATAATTAAAAAAAATTTTAAAGATTCAGCAATGTATTCTGGTCAAATTCAAGGTATTGGCCCTAGATATTGTCCTAGCATTGAAGATAAGGTATTCAAATTTTCTGATAAGGAACGCCACCAAATTTTTTTAGAACCTGAATCATTAAAATTAAACACAATATATTTAGGTGGTTTTTCGACTTCATTTTCAAACAAAATTCAAAATCTTTTAATAAAAACCTTACCTGGATTAGAAAAATGCAAGATTATATCTTATGGTTATGCAATTGAATATGATGCCATTGATCCTTTACAACTTTTCCCAACACTTGAAACTAAATTAATTAAAAACTTATATACAGCAGGACAAATTAATGGATCTAGTGGTTATGAAGAAGCTGCAGGACAAGGAATTATGGCAGGAATAAATGCGGCCTTAAAATTACATAATAAAAAACCTTTTATTTTAAAACGCGATGAAGCTTATATAGGTGTAATGATTGATGATTTAGTTACAAAAGGTGTTACTGAACCATATAGACTTTTAACTTCCAGAGCTGAACATCGTTTACTTTTGAGAAATGATAATGCACAAAAAAGATTAATTGATTATGGTAAAAAATTTGGTCTAATAAGCAATAAGGTTTACAATGAATATCTTATTTCAAAAAATAAAATAAAAAAAGCTATTGAATTTTTGAAAAAAAAGAAAGTGGGAGAGTTTTCTTTTTTAAAGAAGAAAACAAATAACACAAATTTCACTTTATATCAATATTTAAAAAGACCTGAAATTAAATTAAAAAAATTATTGTCAGATTTAAAAATTAAGAATTTTAAATTAACAAATTTAGAAATTAATATTATTGAAATAGAAATAAAATATGAAGGATATATTAAAAATCATCTAAAATCTTTAAAGAGTATTGGAAATTTACAAAATGTAGTTATTCCTGCAAATTTTAACTATAAAAACATTTTAAATTTATCTAATGAAGCAATTGATAAATTAAGTAAAATTCAACCATTAAATTTAGATCAAGCTAGTCGAATTAGTGGAATAAATTTTCCTGATATTGTTGCTATAAAAACTCATTTAGTTAAATTTTCATCTAGAAAGAACAATAAAAATGGACAACAATAAAAATTTATTGTTAAAAAAATATGCTAATTTAATTTTTGAATGAAATAAAAAATTTAATTTAACAGGATTAAAAACTATTAATGATATAAATGAAGTTTTAATTGATGAAACTTTATTGTCAATAGCAAACATAAATTTTGAATTTTTAAATGTTAAAAAAATTATAGATGTGGGTTCTGGTAGTGGTTGTCCAGGGATTTTACTTGCTATAGAAAAACCTAATATTGAAGTTACTATTATTGAATCTAACAAAAAAAAATGTAAATTTTTAGAAATTGTAAAACAAGAATTAAATATTGAAAATGTAAAAATTATTTGTTCTAGAGTAGAGGAATTAGATCATAAAATTTTTACAGAAAAATTTGATTTAGGTATAAGTCGTGCAGTTTCTTCTATATCAATAATGAATGAATTATTATGTAGATTTATTAAAATAAATAAATTTATTTGTCATTTAAAATCTTTAAATTTTCAAAAAGAATTAAATGATGCTGAAAAATTTTTAAATGAACTAAAATTAAAGTTTTACAATAAAATTATTGTTGCACAAATTCCTAAATTTGGTATTAATATTTTTTATCAAAAAATAGATCAAACACCTTCAAAATATCCGAGAAGATGAAAAGAAATTAAGAAATAAAATGCAAATTATTGGTTTTTTTAATTTAACACATAATTCTGATAAAACATTATCTGCGTTATCATTTGCAAATGCTTTGATTGCAAACGGGAATAATATTCTTTTTTTAAATATTAATTTAAATGAAAATCATAAAATTTTAGAACCTTTTTGTGTCGGAAATTTTATTGATTTTGTTAATAAAAAAAATAAATTAATGCAAATTACTACTAGATTACATTTTTTTAATTTTGATTTAATAAATTTACTCAATACTGATTTTGAATGATTAAATAAAATGGAAGAAACATATTTAAAAACAATTATTGATAATTTTTTTAAAATGATTGCTAATTCTAAAAAATATGATTTTGTGATAGTAAATATGTTTTCAAATTCTTTAGATAATTTAAATAAAAATTTAATAAGAAAATTAAATTATTTAATTTGTCCTACAAATGCTTCTATGGTAAATCAAGAATCTTATAATTTAATTTACAAAATAATAAAATCAGAAAATAAAAATAATTTATTTAAAAAAATTTTTATTTTATTTACAAAATTTGAAAATTTTTCCAAAAGTACTATGCAAACTATTGATCAATTTAAAATTTCTTTTCCTTTAATGATTATCGATTATCATGTTCCTCAATTAATTCTTAAAAACAATAAAAAAGTTAATTTTTTGGAAAATGAAAAATCTTTTAATATTTGAAATACAAAAACACATTTTTTATTTTCTCAAATAGTTAATTTTTTAAAAATAGATAAAAATACTTAATAACATGTAAATTTTCAAACAAATTTAAAGTATTTAAATTTCATTTGTTTTATAATATTTGAAGTAAATTATTTAAGCTAATTTATAATGAAATAATTTAATATTTAAAATATGAAAATTTTTGATACGTATTCTCAAGAATACCAAGAAATAAAAAACAAAATTATCAATATATATGTTTGTGGACCTACAGTGTACAACCATGTGCATTTAGGTAATATTCGACCATTAATTACATTTGATGTATTGAACCGATATTTTCAGTTTCAAAAAATTAAAGTAAATTATGTACATAATATAACTGACATTGATGACAAAATTATTAAACAAGCTGCATTTGAAAATGTTCCCGAATTAGTTTTATCTGTAAATTATGCAAATGCTTATTTAGAGATTATGAATAAATTAAATGTTATTCCCATGAAAAATCCTAAAGTTTCAGAAAATATTGAAGGAATTATTAGTTATATAGAAAAATTAATTCAAAATCAATCAGCATATGTAGTTGATGGAAATGTATATTTTGATATCTCTTTAATACCAAATTATGGTTCTTTATCAAAAATGAAAACTGAAGATTTGCTTTCGGGCGAAAGAGTTGAAGTTAATGAAGATAAGAAAAACCCTTTAGATTTTGTTTTATGAAAAAAAACAACAGAAGGTATTGTATGAGATTCACCATGAGGTAAAGGAAGACCCGGTTGACATACCGAATGTGCTTTTTTAATAAATTCAGAATTTAATTCAGAATCCATAAATATTCATGGAGGAGGTATCGATTTAAGATTCCCTCATCATGAAAATGAAAATGCACAGCATTATGCATTATTCCATAAAAATATAACTGATAATTGAATGCATGTTGGTCATTTAAATATTGACAATCAAAAAATGTCTAAATCTACTAATAATTTTATATATGTTAAACAATTATTAGAAACATATAATTATGCAACCATTCGTTGAATATTTTATCAAACCCATTATCGCTCACCATTAAATTTTAATAATCAAGTTTTGCAAGTTGCAGTTAAAGATATTGAAAGAATATTTTTGACACTAAATAAGAGTAAAACATTATTAATATTAGCTAATAAACCTTTACCAACAAATTTAACCACTAATACTAATTTTTTAGCAGCTATTGAAGATGATTTAAATTTTGCAAATGCAACAAAAGCTATTTGATCTTTAATTTCAAATATTAATACTTCTCAAAATAACAAAGATTATGATAAATTGATAACATTGTGTGAAGAATTAATGTGATGTTTATGAATGTATGGAATTGAACCTCAAAATATTCATAATAAATCTAATATCGATTTAATTAAACAATGAAACAACAAATTAAAAAATAAAGAATATGATAAAGCTGATGAATTGCGAACTAAATTGATGAATAAAAAATTACTTTAATGTTTTTTAAATTATGAGTTTTAATAAAAAAAATAATAAAAATAAAGCTTTATCTTATTTAATAGGAAAGAAAAGTGTTCTAGATGCTTTAAAAAATAATTTTCCTATTAATTTAATTTATTTATTGAAGCAAGATAAAGAAATTGAAAATCTTGCCAAAAAGAATAATATTAAAATTGAATTTCATTCTTCTACATGATTTGATAAACAAGTAGATCCTGGCGCAAAACACCAAGGAGTTGTAGCAAAAATTTCTAATGAAAATTTATTAATAAATTTAGATCAATTGATGGCACAAGTTGCTTCAAAATCTAAATCAATTATTTTGATTTTAGATGAAATTGTTAACCCCGGAAATTTTGGTGCAATTCTTAGGACCGCGTTAGCAACAAATGTAGATGGTGTAATATTTAAAAATAATAACCAATCAGCAATAAATACCTTTGTTATAAAAAATAGTTTAGGGGCAGCTTTTTATTTAAATTTAGTAGCTGTTTCAAATTTAAGATATGCAATTGATAAATTAAAAAATATAGGATTTTGAACTGTTGCTTCATCATTAAAAGATGATAGTCAAGATTTTAGAAAAATTAATTTAGATAAGATAGCATTAATAGTTGGTAATGAAGATAAAGGTATAAGTCCTTTAATTGTTAAAGAAGCTGACTATAGAGTAAAGATTCCTATAAATCCAAAAATTGAATCTTTAAATGTTTCGGTTGCTACAGCGATTTTATTATTTGAATATACCAAAAATAACATTTTTTAATGTCAAGTAATCTATCTTGACACTATATGCATTATTTGCTAGAATTTATTAGTTTATTAAACTAAATATATTTGGAGATATATAACATTGGTTAAATTAAGATTAATGCGAACTGGAAGAAAAAGATTACCTAATTTTAGAATAGTAGCTGTTGATTCTAGAGTTAAACGTGATGGTAAATATATTGCGTTATTAGGAAGTATGGATCCTACAACAGGTAAGTTTATATTAAATGAATCTCTTGCTATGGAATGATTAAACAAAGGCGCTCAACCAACTGACACTGTAAAATCTATCCTAAGTCAGCAAGGTGTATGATCTAAATTTATGCTTGCTAAAAACAAAAAATCACCTAAAAAACAATCTAAAAAATCTGCTTAAATTTATTTTGTGAAAATAACAATATTAACTTTGTTTCCAAAGATGTTTAATTCTTTTGTTGAAACTTCAATAATTAAAAATGCAATAGCTAAAAAAATAGTTAAGATTGAAATTATTAATTTTAGAGATTTTGCAATTGATAAACACAAAAAAGTTGATGATGTTATTTATGGCGGAAGTCCTGGAATGTTATTAATGCTTGATCCTATTGTTAAATGTTTAAAAAAAATTAAGAATAAAACATCTAAAGTTTTTTTACTTTCGCCTGAGGGAATTACATTTAATCAAGAAATGGCATTAAATTTGTCACAAAATATTAAACATTTAATTTTGATTGCTGGTCATTACGAAGGTTTTGATTATAGAATTCATAATTATGTTGATGGAATAATTTCAATAGGTGATTATATTTTAACGGGTGGCGAAATACCTGCAATGCTTGTTGCTGATGCAATAATTAGATTATTGCCAAATGCTATCAATTCAAATAGTTTAATACAAGAATCTTTTAATAATTATTTATTAGATTATCCATCATACACAAAACCAGCAAAATACGATTCATATGAAGTTCCATCTATTTTGTTATCAGGCAATCATCAAAAAATTAAAAAATTTAATAGTGAAGAACAAATTAGAATAACAAAAGAAAAACGTCCAGATTTATACAAAAAATATTTAAAATTTAAGAAAGGTTCTAACAATGAGTAAAACAAAAATTAATAAAAATAAAATTTTAACTAATATTGAAAATAGTCAATTAAAAAAAGATGTACCAAATTTTCAAGCAGGAGATGTGGTAGTTGTTTCAATTAAAATAATTGAAAACAAAAAAACTCGTATTCAAAAATTTGAAGGTGTAGTTTTAAGACGTCGGGGTCGTGGTATTTCTGAAACATTTATAGTTAGAAAAGAAACTGATGGAGTTGGAATTGAAAAGAATTTTCAAGTACACAATCCAAATATTTCTATCCAATTAAAAAGAAAAGGTCATGTAAGACGTGCTTACATAAGTTACATGAGAGAACGTTCCGGAAAATCTGCTCGTATTAAAGAAAAAAATAAAAATGTTGCTAGTGCAGAATAATTTTTTAATTTAAATATAAATAGAACTTAAAT
The DNA here is from genome assembly GCF_000685905.1 of Mycoplasmoides pirum ATCC 25960. NCBI lineage: Bacteria > Bacillati > Mycoplasmatota > Mycoplasmoidales > Mycoplasmoidaceae > Mycoplasmoides > Mycoplasmoides pirum. The sequence continues at coordinate 166,722 of NZ_JMKZ01000001.1, forward strand.
TTAAAAATATGAAAAATCAAGAAGATATACAAGAAACTATTACAACTAATAACATTGAGAACAAAAAAGATTCTAATATTCCAAATAAAAATCTTATCAATGTAAATCATGGAAAAAATGTAAAGCGAGCACATTTAACTAGTTCATTGTTACATTTTGCATCATTTTATGAATTTAAAAAAACTTGATATCGAGTTTTAATTATAGTTATTTGTGCTTTAGCGCAAGGTTTTTTATCAATATTGTTAATTCAAAATACTGGTTTATATAACTTTGGTATATCTTCTATTACTCAAGGTTTAGCAAGAATAACATTTGTTACTTTATCACTACAAGATAACATGACTATTGATATTAATTTTGTTTATCAATTAGTTTTTTGGGTTCTTTATATTGTTATCAATATCCCTTTAATCATATTTTCTTGATTTAAAATCGGAAGAAGATTTACTTATTTAACAACTATATATTTAGTTATAACTAATGTTTTTGGTTTTGCATTAGGTCAAATTCCAGGAATTGAAAATTTATCTTTGTTTACCAATGTAAAAGATAATGCAATTCATAATTTATTAATAAGTGCATATAATAATCAAAATTCTATATCAGATCCTATATGAAAAGAGAACATTAATAAATTGGTGAATGATCCAAATTTTATTAAAAGTTTAAATTTTATTCCCGGAATGTGGGAAGTTTCTGGAGATGCTAGTCGTGCAATAGCATTGATGTGCTATGGCTTATTATTTTCATTAACATCTGCTTTATTCTACACAGTTATTTTTATTGTTGGTGGTTCTTCTGGTGGCTCTGATTTTATTAGTCAATGATTTGCAATTAAAAAATATCGATCAATTGGTTCAATGTTAGTATATGTAAATTTATTTACTTTAACTATTGGAGTATTATTAGGTTCATATGTTCCGGGAAGTTTGATTTTAGAAAGATTTCAAAACACAGGAATTCAAACTGGTGGATTTAATGATTTAAATCAACCAACATACTTAAATAATTTGGCATGAAGTGCACCATTATTCTTTTCTCCTAATATTGTTGCTACATTGTTGTCAGTTGTTATTTTTTCTCAAATAATGGATTCATGATTCCCAAGATATCGTTTGGCTAGAGTTGAAATATTTACAGACAAAACAATGGAAATTCGTGAATTGATGTTAAATGATGAACATCCACACAGTTTATCAATTCAAGACATAATTGGTGGTTATAGTTTAGATCACAAACAAGCCATAGTGACAATTTCAATGTATATTGACATTCCTCAATTAATTAAAAAAATTAGAGAAATTGACGAACGATGTTTAGTATCTATAACTTCGATTAGAGGAATAGATGGATTTATCTATCTAAATTAACATGAGCGATTTATCTAAAATAAATTGGTTTCCAGGGCATATGAAAATTGCAACAGATGCAATTTTAAATATGAACAAACAAATTGATTTAATTTTAGAAGTTGTAGATGCTAGGGGAATTCATATTTCTAGTAATACTGATTTATTAAAATTATTACCTAATAAACCAATAGTTAAATTAGCTTTAAAAAGTGATTTATCTGATTTAAATTTAGTTAATAAATCTAATTTAATTTTTGCATCAAAATTTCAAAAAAATTTACGTAGTATTTTATTAAATAGCTTTAAACATTTAATGCATGAAAAAACATTAAAATTTAAAAATAAAGGTTTATTATTACCAAACTATAACATTGTAGTGATTGGTTTACCTAATGTTGGTAAAAGTACAATTATTAATATTCTTGCTAATAAGATAAAAGCAAAAACCGAAAACAGACCTGGTGTTACAAAATCAGTCTCAACAATTAAATTAAATGAGATGTTCAATTTAATTGACACTCCCGGGATATTGTTTAAAAAAATTGATGATTTTGAAGTTGGTGCAAAATTAACGTTGATGGGAATTATTAAAAGCAATGTTGTACCATTAGATGACATTTTATTTTTTGCATATAATTATTTAAAAACAAATTACGTTAGTTTATTAAAAGACTATATTTTAAACTTTGATTTAGATGATCAATATGAAGATTTTTTAATTAAATTAGCAACCAAAAGAAATTTTATTTCTATTAAAAATAAATTAGATTTGCAAAAAACTGCAGAAACTTTTTTTAATAATTTAACTAATGGTAATATTGGCAAATTAAATTATGAACATTAAAAATAATTATTATCAATTTGATCGTGAAAATTTAAAAATAAATGAATTAGTTTTAGGTATTGATGAAGTTGGTCGTGGTTGTTGAGCAGGTAATTTAATAGTTTGTGGCGTTTTACTTAATGGGAAATATTTTAATTCCAAAATTAAAGATAGTAAATTGTTATCTTTTGATGAAAGAGAAGAAATTTTAAAAGATATTAAAACTCATAATCTTCAATATTTAATTAAATCATTTACCCCAATGCAAGTAGATAAATTTGGTCCCAAATTATCTAGTAAAATTTTGATGACTGAAATAGTTAATGAACTTGGAGAACAAGCTTCAAAAATTTTAGTTGATTATGAAACTTTGCTAAATGCAAAATATGAATATATTTCTTTAGTTAAAGGAGATCAAAAATCTTTAGCAATCGCTTTAGCAAGTATTATTGCAAAACAATATCGAGACAATGAAATGATTAAATTAAATAAAAAATATCCAGAATATGGTTTTAAAAATCATAAAGGTTATGGAACTAAAGAACACAAATTAGCTTTAGAAAAATATGGCCCCATTTCAAAAATACATCGATTTAGCTATAAACCAATAAAATTGGTAAAATTATTTTAGTAAAATACAACAAATTTTTTAAAAATGAATAAAAAACATATTTTAGATTTTTTAGAAGAACGTGGTTTGATAGCTCAAACTGTTTTTTATGAAGAATTAAAAGAATTATTAAGTAAAGAAAAAATTAATTTTTATATTGGATTTGATCCAACTGCAGATAGTTTGCATGTTGGACATCTTTTAATGTTACGTGTAGCTAAATTATTACAGGAATATGGTCATAAACCATTTTTAATTTTGGGTGGCGGAACTGGTCATATTGGTGATCCTAGTGGTAGAACTGATATGCGACAAATGCTTGATACTGATAATATCAATGAGTATGTGAATAAATTTAAAAATCAAATTGAAAAATTTTTAAATTTTGACAGTGAAAATAAAGCTATATTTTTAAACAATGCCAGTTGACTTTTAGAACTTAAATGAGTTGAAATTTTAAGAGAAGTTGGGCAACATATTTCAGTAAATAAAATGCTATCTACTGATGCATATAAAAATAGATGAGAAAATGGTTTATCATTCTTGGAATTAAATTATATGGTAATGCAAGGATATGACTTTTTGTATTTAAATCGAAATCATAATGTTGTTTTGCAATTAGGCGGTAGTGATCAATGATCTAATATTTTATCTGGAATAGATTTAATTCGTAGATTAGAAAAGAAAACTGCATATGGTTTGACTTTAACTTTGCTAACAAATTCAGATGGAAAGAAAATGGGCAAAACAAGTAATGGAGCTTTATGACTAAATCCAAATAAAACTTCACCATATGATTTTTATCAATATTGGATTAATGTAGATGATAGAGATTTAGAAAAATTATTTTTGTTATTAACTAATCTAGATAAAAAAGAAATTGAATTTTTAATTAACAAAAAAGGAAAAGAAATTATTGAATCTAAACATAGATTGGCTTATTTGATAACTGAATTAGTTCATGGCAATGATGCAGCTGAAGATGCTAAGAAAAAATCACTGGCTGCTTTTATTGATAATGATGTTAATAATATGCCTGAAATTTCTATTAAATTGTTAGATAAATCAATAGCCAGTCTATTAGTTGATATTAAATTTTGTACTTCAAAAAGCGAAGCCAAACGTTTAATAAACTCTAAAGCTATATACATAAATGAAACAATAATTCAAAATCCATTGGAACTTTTACATGATGAATGAATAAACAATAAATTTTTTATTGTTCATAAAGGTAAAAAACAACACATTAAAGTTATCTTGAAGGATTAAAATATGAAAAAAAAATTAAAAAAACCAAATAGCAATATAACTAACAAATATGATTGAGATCTAGATGCAATTTTAGAAGGTTCAACCTTAGAAAAATTACATGAAAATTGAAAATTAGCTTTTGAAAATTTAATTAAAGTTTATGATAAATCTAAATGTTTTAAAGATATTAAGAAATTTGATTTATATTTAAAGGCATCAAAAAAATTAAATCTTTTGTCAAATCGCTTAATGAATTATATTTCCAATAATTTGAATGAAGATATAACAAATCCAAAATGAAATGAATGAAAACAAAAATTAACTATTGAAACTAGCAATTATAGTATTAAATTATCTGATGTTTCAAATGCAATAATTAAACATAAAAAAGAAATTCAAAAATATTTGGAAGCACCTAAATATAAGATATATCAACGTAGTTTTGATTTAATTTTTCGAGAAGAAAAACACATATTATCAAATGAAGAAGAAAAAGTGCTTACCAAGCTTTCTATTTTGAATGGTGCTGCAGAAGATATTTTTGATACATTGACACGTTCAGAAATTAAATTTGAAGATGCGTTATCATCACAAAATAAAAAGCATAAAATTAAAACATTAGCAGATGTTCCACCTTTATTAAAATCTAGTGATCGAAAATTGAGAAAATCAGCATGATTATCTGAATACAATGGATTTTATCGATATAAAGAAACTTTAGCAAAAATTTTATATCATGCATATTTAAACTTTAATACGAATGCAAAGATTCGTAAACATAAAGATTATATAAGTGCTACAGCTTTTGATGATGAAATACCTGTTGAATTCATTAGTTGAATATACACAGAAGTTGCTAAATTTGCACCTATTGTTAAAAAATATAATTCAATTATTAAAACAGCAATTAAAAATAAATTTAATTTAAATAAAGTAGAACCTTGAGATACTCAAGTTCCTTTGTTCAATAAAAATACTAAATATTCAATAGAAGATGCACAAAAAATTGCTATTGCCGCTTTATCTCCAATGGGGAATGAATACATTGAGATGGTAAAAAAAGCATTCAATGAAAAATGAATTTCATGATTGCCAAAACAAGGTAAACAAACTGGCGCTTATTCAATTGGAAGTGCTGAAGGTTTAAGCAAATATTATATATCTATGAATTTTGATAATACTTTAAGATCAGTTTACACAATAGTTCATGAGTTAGGACATTCTATGCATACTTGAAAATTGCTAGAAAAACAAAAAATTTATACTGATGTTTCTATTTTCTATGCAGAAATTTCATCAATTGCTAATGAAATGTTATTGAATTATTATTTATTAAATAAATATAAAAACGATTCAAAAATGAAAGTACTTATATTAAACGAAATGATTCAAAATTTCTTTGCAACAACAACTAGACAAATTATGTTTAGTAACTTTGAATATGAAGCTAATGAAAAAATAAACAATGGTGAAGAATTTAGTAGTGAATCAGCGTTTGATTTATACACAAAAATGTATGAAAAATATTTAGGTTTTTCAAAGAATGCAGTTAAAAAATTAAAAACAAGTAATTATAAAAAAGGTTTATCAATTATTGTAGCTGTTCCTCATTTTTACGCAGGAATTTTTTATGTATATAAATACGCAATCGGACAAGTAGCTTCTATAATTGCTACAAAACGCATTTTAGAAAACAAACCAAATGCTTTAAATAATTTTATGAAATTTTTATCTTCAGGTAATTCATTATCACCTTTAGATACAATTAAATTATTAGATATTGATTTAACTAAATCAAATTCTTGAAAAGAGGCTCTTGATATAGTTTCTGAATGAATTGAAATGCTATCTAAAGAATTGAAAAAAACCAAATTAATTAAAAAGTAAATTTTAATATCTTATAAAAATTATTTATAATTCATTTTGTAAGTTTGTTTACAAACCTAATCAGTATATTTTGTTAAAAACAAAAATTTAATATTAATATGAGGACATAAAATGATTAATGAAATTGATCAATCTGTACTAGTAAAAGAGCCCACAAAGATATATGCTTTTGGCGGATTAGATGAAATCGGCAAGAACATGTATGGTATTGAATATAAGGATGAAATTGTTGTAATTGATTGTGGAATTAAATTTGCTCATGAAGAATTATTAGGGATTGATGGTATTGTAGCTAATTTTGAATATTTGAAGAAAAATGCTGAAAAATTAAAAGCAGTTGTTATTACACATGGTCATGAAGATCATATTGGGGGAATTCCATACTTATTAAAAGAAGTAGAAGTTCCTGTTATTTATGCGCCTAAAATAGCATCAGAATTTATTATGCGTAAATTGCAAGAGCATAAAGATGCTAAACCTACTGAAATAGTAGTTTATGATGATTTTTCAATTTTTAAAACTAAACACTTTACAATTGATTTTTATCGAGTAAATCATTCTGTTCCAGATTCATTTGGTGTTTGTGTTCAGACACCTAATGGCAATATTGTTGAAAGTGGTGATTATCGTTTTGATTTTGCTGCTCGAAATGAAGAATTGGATATGCAAAAAGTAGTTGAGATTTCTAATCGTGGTGTTGATCTTTTTATGACTGAAACTACAAATGCAGAAGTTAATGGTTTTAGTTCTTCAGAACAAGATATTTATAAAAACATTAATAAAATTATTTCAGAAGCACCAGGAAGAGTAATCATGACTACTTTTGCTTCAAATACAACAAGAATTAATGAAGTAATTGAAATAGCTTTAAATAAAGATCGTAAAATTTGTTTACTTGGTAAAGCAATGGAAGCTAATGTTACTACTTCTAGAAAAGTAGGATACATAAACATTAAAGAAACTGATTTGATTTCACCGCGTGAATTAAAAAAATATGAAGATCAAAATATAATTATTTTTTGTACTGGTTCACAAGGTGAAGAGTTAGCCGCATTAAATGTTATGGCTCGCGGAAAACATTCTTGAGTTTCATTAAAACCTACAGATACTATTATTATGTCTTCAAATCCAATACCAGGTAATTATGCTAATGTCGAACATCTATTAAATGAATTATACAAGCATGGAGTAATTATTTATGAAAATTCACCATCTTTGCGTTTGCACGCTTCAGGTCATGCAACTAGACAAGAATTGCAATTAATGTTACGTTTGGTTAATCCAAAATATGTTATGCCAATTCATGGTGAATATAAAATGTTTTCTAAAATTAAAAAAATTGCTTCTGAAGTTGGCATTGATAAAGAAAATGTCGTAATAGCTAAAAATGGAGATATGCTTTATTTAATTGATCATGAATTATATTATTCAGATCAGTTTTTTAATTCTGATTCAGTTTATATTGAAGGTCACGCTACTTCAAATAATTCAGCGAAAATTTTAAAAGAACGTAAAATTTTAAGCGAAGATGGAATTTTTACAATTATCTTGTTGATAAATAAAAAGAAATTCGATATTATAAATTTACCTATTGTTATAACTAGAGGTTGTTTTTTTGCAAAAGAATCAGCTGCTTTAGTTACTAAGATGACTCATGTTATTAAACAAGCTGTTAAAGAAGAACTTAGGAAACAATCTAATAATGAAAAAAACAAAGAAATCAATTATTCAAGTATTTCTGATTTAGCTTCTAACATTGCAAATCATTACATTTGAAGAAATAAACGTCGTAATCCTTTGATAAAAACAATTATTGAAGAAATTTAATTTTTTTAAAAATAAAACAAAGCACTTCATCTACAATTTTTAAAATTTAAATTATACTAAAACATATAGATAAAAAAGTTAATTAGGGGCAATGTAGATTTATGAAAAATAAGGATGTTTCTACTCCGAAAAAAGATATTTCATCTTTAGTTAGTTCTGATGCAGGTAAAACATTATTGTTGATTACTACAAGTTGTTCAAGTTGTGTGAGAACAAAAAAGTTTTTTATAGATAATAAATTGCCTTTTATAGAAATAAATTTTTATACCTTGCCAATAACTGAAAAACATTTTAAAGATATTTTGAGTTTAACAGACAATGGTGTTTTTGATGTGATATCAACAAATAGTAAATATCTTTCAAATAATAAAGTAGATATTGGTTCATTAAAGATTTCGGAATTAATAGATTTAATTCATAAACATCCTTCAATTGTAAAACGTCCTATTATATTGCAATATGATAAATCAGGAATTCCAAAAAGATTAATGATTGGATATAATAGTGTTGATATTAGAGTTTTTTTAAGACCAATTAAAGAAGCAGAATTTCATAAATCAGATCTTAGTTACGAAAATCCAGATAAATATTTTGAATTTTTAGATGATATTTCTCCGGTTAAATTTGCAATAAAAAAAGCAAAATAATTATGTTGAATAAACAAACTTATAAAATTGTTTTTAGTGATGCGCCTAAAGCGAAATTAATAGCAATTGAATTAGAAAAAATTTTAAAAAAATTTTTATCACCCGCTGTTAATTTAACGCCAAATTATTTGTTTTCTATTGGTGGCGATGGCACATTCATTAAGCATGGTATAGAATACAATAAACCAAATACTAAAATAATTGGAATAAATGGCGGGAATTTGGGATTTTATAGTTCATTTAGTGAAAAGGATTTACATAAATTAATTTCAAATTGAAAAAAACTGAATTTTGAAAAAATTGATTTATTAAAAGTTAAACAAAAAAATCAAACTTGAATTGGAATTAATGAATTAGCCATAACTAGTAGCACAGCATATCCATTAGAAATTTATTTTGATAATATTTTTTATGAAAAATTTCGAGGTACAGGAATTTTAATTGGTACTAGACCAGGAAGCACAGGATTTATAAAATCTGCAAAAGGAGCAATTATGTTTCCTAAAATTAATGCTTTAGAATTTGTAGAATTACAACCATTATTACATAAAGAATTTATTACAATTCAATCACCTTTAATTCTTCCTTTAAAAACAAAAATTAATATCAAGTCAGAAAAAAATTATAATTTTGTATCTAATATTTGTAGAGTTTTTTTAGATGGTAATGAAATCGATGGTAATTTCGTGTCTAGTGAATTGGAAATAACTTCAGTGAAAAGTCAAGCTAAATTCTTGTTACCTAATACGCTTGAATCATTTATTAAAAAATTACAAAAAACATTTATATAGGTTATTAAATATATGAAAAAACATCACAAATTTTTTTTAGTATTAGGTTATATTTTTACATTCGGAATTCTTTATTTGGTTCTTAATAATTTTGCTAAGAAAAAAGCAACATTATCAAATGAAACTTTATTGGTTTCAAATAATATTCCTTTTGATGTAAATAATTTTTTAATTGTTTTAGGTGGTGCTGAAAATATTGAAAGTACATCAAGTACTATTTCTTCAATAAAAATTAAATTAAAAAACAAAAATTTATTTATAGAAAATAAGTTAAAAAATTTTAAACCAAAAGGTTACTTGTGAAATGCGGACAATGTTTTGACAATATTGTTTGGAGATTTTTCACAAGCACTATCTAATGAAATAAATAAAATGATATAAATATGAAGATTTTAATAAATAACCGTAAAGCAAATTTTAATTATGAAATTATCGATAAATATGAAGCAGGTATAGTTTTAACTGGGAGTGAAGTTAAATCACTGAATGAATCTCACGGAAATTTAGAAGAATCTTTTGTGATAATTAGAAATCAAGAAATTTATATTTTAAATTTTAATATCCCAAAATATAAGTTTAATACTTTAAAAAATCATGAAGAAACTAGAACACGCAAATTATTGATGCATAAACATCAAATAAATAAAATTAATTTAATCAAAAAACAAGAAAAATTAACATTGATTCCACTAAAAGTTTATTGAAAAAAAAATAAAATTAAAGTAGAAATTGGTTTAGCTAAAGGTCGTAAAAAACACGATAAACGCGAAATGTTAAAATTGCGTGATGATATGAGAGCTATTAAAAATTATTAAATTATTTATTAACTATAAATCCTTTATATCTTGTCATAGACAAGATAGCATCTTCTATCCCTTGGACACCAACACCTGAATCTTTTATTCCTAGAAATGGAAATATGTCTGGACCGCGTGATGAAGCTTTATTTCAATTAACAGTTCCAACTTCTAATTGATCAGCAATTTGATGTGCTATAGATTCTTTTTTTGTAAAAATTGATGCTTGCAAACCATATTCTGACATATTGTGAATTTTAATAGCTTCTTTGATATCTTTAACTTCAATTACAGGCAAAACAGGACCAAATGGTTCTTCTCAAGCAATTTTCATTTTATCTGTTACTTTAGTAATTAAAGTTGGTTGAATATAATTTCTTTCTCTTTTTCCACCCGTTTCAATTACCGCTTTATGTTTCTTAGCGTCTTCTATTAATGATTCAATATATTCAGCTGATTCAATATCAATAACTGGACCTATATCTGGACTTTGAATTGGATTTCCCATAATTAAATTTTCTATTGATTCTTTCAATAATTTAATTAATTTATTTGCAATAGATCTTACAACAATAACTCTTTTGATCGCTGTACATCTTTGGCCAGAAAAACTAAATGCACCTTTTACAATTTCAGAAACAGCATTTTTTAAATTAGCATCAGGTAAAACTATAGCTGCATCTTTGCCACCCAATTCCAAAGAAATATTACCAACTTTACTATTAGCTAATAATTCCTTTCCAACTTTTGTTCCGCCCGTAAATGAAATCATAGAAATGTGGGGGTCAGTAATCAAAACATCACCTATTTCACTTCCGTGACCAACAATACAATGGAATACACCTTTTGGTAAACCAGCTTGAATTAACAACTCAGATATTTTGATACCTATTATTCCAGCTTGTGTAGCGGGTTTGAAAACAACTGTATTACCACTAATTAAAGCTGGAATTATTTTTGTTATAGGTGCATTTACTGGATAATTAAATGGTGTTATTGCCAAAACTACACCCAACGGTTCTCTTGTAAAGTATCCTATTTTATTTTTAATTTTGTGTTCTTTCGGCCCAATAATCTTAGGTTTAGACATCATTTTTTCATAAACGTTAATTGTTTCATGAATGTATTCAATTGAACGCTGAATTTCAATTACAGATTCTTTTAAACTTTTGCCAACATGATTTACTAATAACTTTGCAAGATTTTGTATATTTTTGTTTAATAAATCAGCAAATTTTAATAATATTTTTTTACGTTTTGCATAAGTTTCTTTTGATCATGTTTTAAATGATTTGTTTGCAGAAATATATGCTTGCTTAACATCATTTGCAGTCATTGCACAAATTCTTCCATCATCTTCTAAATCAACAGGTGATTTGATAATAATTACTTTTTGAGATGAAATTTTTTTATTTTCAATTAAACCACAAATATTATCTTTTAAATATTCAATGTTAAAACCTTCAGGTGCACAATGCAAACAGTTTTTATTTTTTTTGTTGTCATTCATATATTTTTCTCATTAAATTATTGCAATCATATACATTAATAAGATAATTTATTTTATTTTTTTATGTTAATAATTGCTTAGATTTTTATTCTATTGCGCAAAAATAAAAAATATAAGCATATTCGACTTGCAAAAATTACAAAGGTTTATACTCATATCCTAACATTTAATAATTAATTTTTTGTTAGATGAATTTTTCTTATTAATTTAGATAATTCATGTTGAAATATTAAGCATTGACTTGTATATAGATTAGTAAACTTGCAATACAAAAATGTATTGTGCTTAAAAGATATATAAACATTTAAATTATTAACTAATTTAAATAGTTTAAATTTTTATCTTTTTTTAAATTTAATAAATGAAAGCCGAAGTAACTTATGAATAATCAACAAATAAATAGAAATGATAAGAAATTAAAAAGTAGTAAAAATAAAAAGCGAATTTTAATAATAGGTTCGTTAGGTTTATTAGCATTTGGGGTTGCAGGATTAACAACTTTAACAGTAATTAGATCAATTGATGCAAATAAAAATAATTCTTCATTGAAATCAATAATTGAAAATAAACAATCAGAATTAGATGAAGTTCAAAATTCTTTAATTGAATCTAACGATCGCCTAAGTAAAGAACAATTAGAAAATAAAAAACAAATAACAAATTTGAATCTCAAATTAGAAAATCAGACTTTAAAACTACACAAGTTAAACCTTGAACTTGAAAATAAAAGTTTAGAACTACAAAAATTAAATTTGGAATTAGATGAACAAAATTTAATAATAACAAATCAAATTTTAGAAATATCCAAATTAAATTCTAAATTAGAAAAGCAAATTGAAAAAGTTGATAAAACTAATTTAGAAATTGCTAATTTAAATAATCTTTTAAATAAAAATCTTGAAACAATTAAATTACGTGAATCTGAAATTTTTAATCTTAATTTAGAAATTCAAAATTTAAAAAAAGATAAACTTGAACAAGGTAAAGAAATTATCAATTTAAATGAACAAATAACTAAAATAACTAATAAAAATCAAGAAGAAAGAAATATAGCTAATGAAGAAATAAATAAACTTAAATTAGAATTGTTAAATGAACGCAAAACAATAGATGAATTAGAAACAAAAAATAATCTGATAGTTGAGGCATTTATAAGAAATATTCCAGAAAATCAAAAAATGTTTAGAAATATTGGCACTATATCAAATAGTTCAGATCAAAACATTTTAAATGTTCTAAATAATTTATCTAGAAGAGGGTCTAATTTTTTCCCTCCATTCACAAATATTTTAATACTGTCAAACAATAATGTAGATAAAGCAATGTTATGAGTAACGACTCCAAATAGAGTAAATACATTTTATGAAATCACATATAATGTTTCAATGCAATAATTTTTTTATTTAATTACACAAAACCAAAAAACAAACCAATGTTTTTTGGTTTTTTTTGGTTCAACATTTGATAAATCAATTTTTTTATTTTAAACAATAATTTATAATATTGAAAAATACAAAACTTTTTGAGTACTTTAATTTTTCTTTTGATATTTAGAATCTTTAATAGAGGGTTTTAAATGTTAAAAGATAAAGAAAATTAAGTAAACAAGAATTAATTAAACAAATTACAACCGCAACTAATAAGTGTAATTGTAATGGTTGTAAAATTGCTATTCATTTAATCAAGGACAACTTTAAAATGGACGTTAAGAAAAATAAACGCACATTAGATGATTTGTTTAATGTTATTGTTGAAGTCAAAGACGACATTGTTGGAATTAAACAAGACATTAAACGATTAGACACAAGAATTGATAATCTTGTTAAAGTTAATAAATTAAAAGAATAATTAATAATTTTTACTTATTGCAAAATCTATTTTAATTTGAATAGTATGTATGTAAATTACAAAAAATATTTTATTTTTTTAAATTAATTATAAAATTTTAAATAACATTTTGAATTAGGGGTGTAGTTCAATGGTAGAACATCGGTCTTCAAAACCGAGTGTTGTGGGTTCGAGTCCTGTCACCCCTGCCATTAAATTTTTATGCAAAAGTGTAGCAATGTAATTGTTACACTTTATTTTTTTATTAAGTATTTTTTTACAAGCATTTCAAGTTTTTTAGGTTTAATTGGCCCTACATATTCTTCTATAATATTATTTTCTTTATAAAATCTAAATGTAGGAACTTTTTCTAAATTTCATGAATTATTACCATCTTCTAATCATACTTGATCTGATTCTTCAACATTAATTAAGTAAATTTTGTAATTAGCTTTTATTTCATTAAAATGTGTAATTATTTCTGGAATATTTTTTTGACAATAGGAACATCATGTTCCAAAGAAAATACCTAAAATTGGTTCATTAGTTTTTTTAAGTAATTCCTCAAAAGTTTTAATTGTTGTATTTTTTAAATCCATAATTTGTCTTCTCACTAAAAAAACTATATATTATTTATCATAAATAATATACATAAAAATAAGTATAAATTTGATTTTGTTTTTATAAAATATATAGACATGTATATAAATAAATTAAAATGATGCTAACTTATTCTAGTGATATAAACTAATGAATTACTTTTGAATAATCGGTTTAATTTTAGCCCCGTTTTTATTGAATATAGTTAGAAGTGTTGATCAAAAAGTTAAATTTTGGACTCACCCATTGTTTTTTTTATTGTTTGTTTTTGCAATTTTTCAAGTGGGTTTGTCATGATTTACAGTTATGGCTATACCGTCTTATTTAGCATATAGTATCATTTCATATTTAATCTTTGTTAGTATCTTTTTGTATGTGCTTATTTATTCAATAAGAACAATTTATAAAAATAAAAATTTGATTACTTGAAAATTTTTTTTAAAAACTAATATTTCGTCATTATTGGCAGCAAGTATCTTATTATTAGCTTTACTTATACTTTTATTATTTCCTGAAATTAATAATTTATCTGATACATCTGCTTATATGTCTATCAGTAATTTTTTCAAAAATAATAATTACAGTTTAACTAATGATAATAAAGTTTTAGATTATTTTTATAGATTTCCTTCTGGATATTATTTGAATAGCGTTTTTTCTACAAGAGAAGGATTATATCTTGCATACTATGTTGTTTGACCATTAGTAATTTTTTATTTGTTTTATTGAACTATTGATTTTTTTATAAATAGTATTTGCTTTAGATGAAGCAACATATATAAATTAATTTTTGTTGGTTTTGTTAATTCAGTCTATCTTGTTTTGTCATTTACAATAATATATTCCTTTACTGGTGGTAATTATGAAATTCAAGCAATTTTAGTATTTATAGCATTTGTTTTAGCACTAAATAAAAAATTTAATTATTTCACTTTGGTATTTTTGGGTTTTTCTTTATTTAGTATTACTGCTTTACTAATTTCATTACCTATATTTGTAGCATTATTAGTTTATTTAATATTCAAAAGCAATTGATTTAATATTTTTATTTGAGCAATATCATTTTGCTATATAGTGTTTAATTTATTAGCATTTAATTTTGATAATCCAGCATCAATTTACTCAACGAAACTTGTATACACTTTTGAATTAGTTGCTATTACTTCATTCCTAATATGTTTGAGTGCAATTTTTTATTTATATGAATTTAAAAAAATTGCTTTTTTACAAAAAAATGTTTTAGTTTCTTCAAAAGATATCTGATTAATTAAAAACATTAAAAATCAAAATAAAAATTTAATTTTAATTATTTTTTATTTAATAACTTTTATTGCAACTTTTTTATGTACACAATTTATTGTTTTAAACAATAATGCTGCTTCAGGCAATCTAATAATTTTATATGTAGGTTCTACTAGTTTATTTATTTTCTATATAACATATGCTTTATTTTTATTTTTCAAAAAACAAAGAAGTTTTTCAACAATAAATTGATTAATTATATTCCAATTCTTTTATGTAGCTTATGTATTGTTTAATTTTATTTTATTTGATTTATTTAATTTAAATTCATCAAGTTGAAGAATTATGTTGACTTCTTTTACAATTGGATTTATTTCAACTTATGTTGGCATGATAGGTATTTTAATTGCGACTATAATTAATGATAATTTAGATTTCTTTCAATCAAAATTATGAATTTATAAAAAACATAGATCTAAGAAACTATATTCTTTGAATTTGGGGTTGTGTTCAATATTTATTTTTTCTTCTGTTGCGGCCACTTCAATAGTTTGATCAATTCGAATTAATGATGGTTTTAATAAAGACAATTTGAATAATCAATTTTCAAAAAATTGAGTTGGAGATGTAATTGCTAATGAAGATAAGAATTTTTTAAAATTTATTAATAAATTAAATTCTAATCAAATTTCAAGTTATTCAAATTTAAGTAATAGTGACAAAATTAAAAATAATCCTAATAACATTAGATATTCATACTATTCAGATTTATCAATAAACATTTATTTAAATAATTTGTATGCCTTAAGTTATGGTGAACAATCAAGAACTAGCCAATATAATAATTTTGTTTTATCTGATACTTGATTAAAAATAATTCAAAACAAACCTATTAATGATTTGTTTTATGAAAATGTAAATAACACAATAGCAAATGTGGATCAAGTTATAAACTTGTCTATTGATAATCTTAATTCAAATAATTTACCTTTGTATCCAACAATTAATAAAAAAGCTAATATTCAACAAGATGATGCTTCAAGTCCAATAAAAGTTGATCAATTTATTGTTAATGGATCACCCGATTTTTTAATATTTAACAAAAAAACTGAATATTATGATCAGTTAAATATAATTAAAAATTTGAAATCATATTCAGGTAATAAAAATGATTTTATTTTTACAAATAATAATATTGATAATCAAAATGGATATCAATATTTATATGAAAGTCAAGATATAATTTATTTTTATAATAACAAAACAATTAAGTGAAATAATATAAATAATTTATTTAATGGTGTGGTAAATAATGACTAATACTTTTTCAATTGTAATACCTTCATATAATAGTAGTGAATATATATCAAAAACTATTGAATCAATTATCAATACTAAATATGATCCCAATTTATATGAAATTATTATTGTTAATGATGGTTCAACAGATAACACATTGGATATAATAGAACAATTAAGTCGTCAATATTCTAATATTAAAATTTATTCCAAAAATAATGCTAATTGAGGATCAGTTATTAACTATGTTATTGAAAATAAGTTAATAAATAATGATTATGTTGTTATTTTAGATTCAGATGATTTGCTAAGCAAGAATTTTTTTAATATAGCTAATCAAAATATAAAAAATGCTGATATGTTATTAATGAGTTTAATAGTAAAAGGTAAATTATTTAAATATTACGCAAGTCCACATTATTGATTTTTCAAAAGAACTGTAAATAAAAATCAAAGATATTCAGTTGCTTTTGCGCCTTTTTCAATAGTTATAAAAAAAGATTTATTTTATCAAGCACCTAAACTAGTTGAAAATGTTAGTTATCAAGATTATTTTTTATTTTTTGCATTGATGCAAAAAGCAAATATAGTTAGATTTACATATAAAGTATCAGGTATTTACAATAAATATAGAGTTGGCAATACCATGAGTGCTAATTGAACTGATAAAAGATTTGATCAAGAGTTAGTTTTGCATAAAAAAATGGAAGAAATTAATTTATCAGAAACTTTAATTTTTAGAGTTTTAATGAATGGTTACACCAAAAAAGCTAACGAAAAAAATTATAAAATTCAAATGAAAAATATACCAAAACCATATTGACTGCCGTGATTGGGAAGAGTTTTGTTTTTATTAATGTATAAAATTTATTTGCATAAATTTGTAGAAATTCAAGGATCAAAAAATTAAAAATGCCAAAAAAAGCTTTAATAATAAATATTCAAAATCATAATTATTCTGGCGGAATTGAAACATATAGCAGAAACTTGATTCCTATATTGCATGATCTTGGATATGAAATTTATGAGTATTCAACTTGTGAAAATATTCAAAGCAAAGTTTGTGAACCTATTCCTTATGTAAATCAAGTTTATGTTAATAGAAAAAATTTATTACAAGAATTGAATCTTAATTCTTTTAATAATAATGTTTTTACTTTTTTAAAAAAATCTTTTGATGAATTACTTGCATTAAAGGCGCAAAGAAAACAATTAAAATCTATTATTAAAAATTATGATTTAATCATTAATAATCAAACTGTTTTATCAGGAATTTCATATAAGGATTATGACAAAATAGTTTGGGTTCAACATAACGATATTAATTTTCTTAGAAAAATAGCAATTTTTGGTCGTTTAATTTTAAAAATTTTTTTAAGACAACATTTACCATATAAAGAATTTAAAAATTTAGTTCTTTTTTCTCCATATAGTAAAAAATTATATGAAAAAACTTATCCAAAATTAGTAAATAAAAAAGATATTAATTGTGTTCAATTGATTTCAAAATATCAAAATATGCTGGATTCAACACCTAGTGAAAAAATTTCTAAACCAATCGTTTTATTAGGAAGAATGTTAGATGTTAAGCAAAAAAGACCAGATATAGCTAACAAAATTGCGAAACATTTAAATTGCAAAATTCTTGTTTATGGTGAATACAATCAAAAATTAGTTAAGAAGTATAAAAATCTAATTTTTAAGGGTTCATATTCAGCTGAAAAAGATTTAAAAAATATTTTTGATAATGCTTCATTGTTATTAGTGACAAGTGATTACGAAGGTATGCCATATGTAGCTATCGAATCAATTATGCACTCAACACCAATAGCTATTAGACATACTTTTGCAGAAGCAGAAAATTTAGTTAAACACCAAAATGGTTTGTTATTTTCTAAAAAAATGTCTGCTAAAAAGATTGCACAAAAAATTAATTTTTTGTTAAATAATGAAGTTGAATATAATCAAATGGTACAAAATAATTCATTATGAATAAATGAATTGAAATATGAAAATTTTGTAAATAAATGAAAAGAAATTATTAAGAAATTTGAAAAATAATTAAAAATATAAAATTAGCACTAAAATAATTTAAGTGCTAAAAATTAAAAAAAATGTATATAATTTAATGTATCACTATAAAACAAAAGTATACGAAAGGTAAATTTTGAATATGTCAGATTCTGGAATTATTATAGGAATTGACCTTGGTACGACAAACTCTTGTGTTGCTGTAATGGAAGGCAATCAAAAGACAGTTTTAGAAAATCCTGAAGGTAAAAGAACTACTCCATCAATTGTTTCATATAAAAATGGTGAAGTTATAGTTGGTGATGCTGCAAAACGTCAAATGTTGACAAACCCAAATACAATTGTTTCTATTAAACGTTTAATGGGTACAAGCAAAAAAGTAACAATTGAAGAAAATGGTGTTAAGAAAGAATTGACACCTGAAGAAGTTTCTGCTCAAATTTTGACTTACTTAAAATCATATGCAGAAAAGAAAATTGGAAAAACAATTTCTCGTGCTGTAATTACAGTTCCAGCTTATTTCAATGATGCTGAACGTCAAGCAACAAAAGTTGCTGGTAAAATTGCTGGTTTGGAAGTTGAACGTATCATTAACGAACCTACTGCTGCTGCATTAGCATATGGTATTGATAAGTCTGATCGTGAAATGAAAGTTTTAGTTTATGACTTAGGTGGTGGTACATTCGACGTTTCATTACTTGACATTGCTGATGGTACATTTGAAGTTTTAGCAACTGCAGGTGATAACCGTCTTGGTGGTGATGATTGAGATAATAAGATTATTGATTGAATAGTTGAAAACATTACTAAAGATCATCCGAATTTAAAAATTCGTGAAGACAAAATGGCTATGCAACGTTTAAAAGAGGCTGCTGAAAGAGCTAAAATTGAGTTATCTGCTCAATTAGAAGTTAATGTTTCATTACCATTCATTGCTGTAACTGAATCTGGTCCAGTTAACTTTGATATGCAATTATCTAGATCTAAATTTGAACAATTAACTAAGGATTTAGTTGAAAGAACAAGAAACCCAATTAAAGACGTATTAACAGAAGCTAAAGTTGATCCTTCTCAAGTTGATGAAATTTTATTAGTTGGTGGTTCTACAAGAATTCCAGCTGTTCAAGCTTTAGTTGAATCAATGGTTCCTAATAAGAAACCTAACCGTACTATTAACCCCGATGAAGTTGTTGCAGTAGGTGCTGCAGTTCAAGGTGGTGTATTACGTGGTGATGTTAAAGATATCTTGTTATTAGACGTTACACCATTAACATTAGCAATTGAAACATTAGGTGGTGTTGCTACAGCCGTAATTAAACGTAACACAACTATTCCAGTTTCTAAGAGTCAAATTTTCTCAACTGCTCAAGATAATCAAGAATCTGTTGACGTTTCAGTTTGTCAAGGTGAACGTCCATTAGCTAAAGAAAATAAATCATTAGGTACATTTACTTTGGGTGGAATTGAACCTGCTCCTCGTGGTAAACCTCAAATTGAAATTACATTCAATATTGATGCTAACGGTATTTTGAATGTTAAAGCAAAAGATTTATCAACTGGAAAAGAAAATAGTATTACTATTAGCAATAGTGCAGAATTGAATGATGATGATATTCAAAGAATGATTCGTGATGCTGAAAGTAACAAAGAACGTGATGCTATGGTTCGTAAGCGAATTGAATTACGTAACGAAGGTGAAGGCATTGTTTTCAATATTAATGAAATCTTAAAATCAGATGATGCTAAAGAATTACCTGAAGAAGACAAAAATAAATTGAAAGATCTTGCTGACAATGTTCAAAAAGCATTGGATTCTCAAAATTGAGATGATCTTGAAGCAAAAGTTAATGACTTCAAAAAATGACGTGATGAAATGAGCAAAAAATACGGTGGAGGCACTGATAGTTCATCAGAACCTAAATAAAATTATTTTTTGTATAACAAGTAAGTAATTTAAAAAGCAACTTTTAATAGAGTTGCTTTTTTTTTTTTTTTTAAAAAAAATTTTAAATTTTTGAAGTTTAATTATTAAAAAAACAACTTTTTTTGTACATAAAAATTTGTTAAATTTGTTAAATCTAAATATATAAATTTTTTAGCAAATTACAATTTAAAAACTTGTTAATTATTTAAACTGAAATTTTTTTAAATAAAATATTATTTTTTTTATTTTTTATGCTTATAATTGATTACTAATTTTATTATTTTTAACCATATAAAAAGGTGATTAAAATTGGAAACAAAAAACTTTATTGAATTATCAAATGTCAATAAAATTTTTGATGATGGATTTGTTGCAGTTCGTAATTTTAATTTGACAATTAATCGTGGTGAATTTGTGACATTGCTTGGTCCTTCAGGATGTGGAAAAACAACAACATTAAAAATGTTAGCTGGTTTTGAACAACCAACATATGGACAAATTAAGATCAATGGCGTAGATATAAAAGATATGCCTGCTCACAAACGACCTTGTGCTACAGTTTTTCAAGATTATGCACTTTTTCCTAACATGACTGTTTATAAAAATATTTGTTATGGATTAAAAATTTTAAGAACTAATTTAGATTCAATTCCTAATTCAAGATATCAAGAAGCAAATAATGTGTATCAAGATGCTATTAAAATTGCGAAAGCCAAAATAAAATTTCTTGAAAAAAAACGAATTGATATTAAAAATAAAATGGATAAAATTTCTCAACAATATTTAAAAAATGAGTGATTTAATGAAAATCGCGAAATGCGAAATAGTCAATTTATTGATGAAATGATTAAGTTGCGTGAGCAAGTATTAGAAACAACTGATGAACAATTAATTATTAAAATTAAAAAACAAATGATTGAACTAAAAAATAATTTTAATAAGAAAAAATCAATTGATAGAAAATACGATAAACTTGTTAAAGAATATAATAATGTTGATTATTGAATTTCTTATTGAGAAACATATCCAATTTCGAAAAAAGAATCTTATGAAAAGCGAATGTTAACTCGACCATTAACAAAAAAAGAAATTGCTGAAAAAGCAGATAGAATAATTGAAAAAGTTGGTCTAAAAGGTAAGGAAAATAAATATCCATCAGAATTATCTGGTGGGATGCAACAAAGAGTAGCATTAGCAAGAGCGTTGGTTATAGAACCAGATATTCTTTTGTTAGATGAACCTTTATCTGCTTTGGACGCAAAAGTTCGTAAAACATTACAAGATGAATTGAAACGTTTGCATAATGAATTTAAATTAACATTTATTTTGGTAACTCATGATCAAGAAGAAGCATTAATTCTATCAGATAAAATTGTTGTAATGTCTGAAGGAGATATTGAACAAGTTGGCACACCTAGTGAAGTTTATGATGCACCCAAAAACGTTTGAGTTGCTAAATTTATTGGTGAAGCAAATATTTTTGATGGAATTTATTTGGGTGAACACAAAATTAAATTATCTAATGGAGTAATAATAGAAACCGACGAAGGAAATGATGGTTCTTTTGCAATTAATGAGAAAATCAATGTTCTTATTAGACCAGAAGATTTTGATGTTGTGCCAGCAGATAAAGGTATTTTTAATATTGAAGTTACTAATGCTACATATAAAGGCGTTTTGTGAGAAATCACAGGGTTATTAAATAATGAAACATCAATAACTGTTCAAAATATTGATTATGTAGAAATAAATCAAAAAGTTGGAATTACATTCGATAGTATTGATGTTCATATGATGAAGGTTTATGAATAATGTTACAAGTATTATCAAGCAAATTTGTAGATACTTTTAAAGCTAATAAAAAAATTTGATTATTACTACCATTTGCTTTATTTATTTTATTGTTGTTTGTTATTCCTTTAATAATTATATTAATTAATGCTTTTCAACCTGTTAGTGATTCTGGGATTAATGGAAGCATTGCAGATAATTTTAAAGTAGTTGATGGTTTTGTTTGAGAAAAAATTTGAAAATCACTTTGAATTTCAGTAGTATCCACAATTATTTCTTTTGTTATTGCATTCCCTTTTTGTTATTTATTATCTATATCTAAAAGTAAAGTATATAAATCATCAATTATTTTATTTGCTACAGCACCAATTTGAAGTAGTCTTTTAATTAAGTTAGTTGGTTTAAAATCATTATTTGATTTAATTGCAACTTCAGCAGCTGGTTCATTAACAATCAATAGTACTTACGGAGATGGATACACAATCATTGGAATTTGTTATGTATATATTCCCTTTTTAATCTTACCTTTATATTCTGTTCTAATAAATATGCCTAAAAATTATTTGTTAGCTAGTCAAGATTTGGGCAGAAATCATTTTGCCTCTATTTTCTTGATAGTTATTCCATATTGTAAAACAGCAATTGCTTCAGGAATAACTTTAGTATTGCTACCTGCATTTACAACTGTAGCTATTCCACAATTTTTAAACAACAACAACAATTCTAGTTTAATAGGTGATTACATTTTTAATTTAGGCAGTAATGCATTAGAAAGTAAAGTTGCGATTGCTCAAGCAAGCGCTTTAAGTTTAGTTTTAGGATTATTAATTTTATTAGTTTATATATTTTGAAAACTAACACCTAAAGTAGTTAGATTTTTAAAAAATAAAAATGCATGAAATATTTTGTCTAAAAAATTTAATGTCTTATTTAATTTGTTTAAAAAACCCAATAATTTAAAAAACAAGGAACAATAAAATGACTAGTGGAAAATTTCGTTCTTCATTAAGACAATCTTACATTTGAATTATTTTGATGATAATTTATTTGCCTTTGCTAGTTGTAATTATTATTAGTTTCAATAATTCAACAATACGCGGTAATATAAATTTAGTTTTTGGTGTTCCTGATTCTGGTATTGGTAGTTCGGCGTATGATAAATTAGTTTCTGATGGAGATTTTGTTGATAGTTTAATAAATTCTTTAATAATTGCTGTAGTCGTAACACCGATTTCAGTTATTATTGCTACTGCAGCATCTTTTGCAATATGAAACAATAAAGCTATTTATCGCAAAACTACAATTGGATTGTCTAATGCTTCAATTAGTACGCCAGAAATTATTGCGGGATTAAGTTTAATTATTCTTTTTACATTAACTTGATTAAGTTTTAATCAATCATTGGGTTTATTTACAATTATTGTTTCACATATATCTTTTTGTACACCATATGCATTAGTTGCGATTTATCCTAGAATGCAAAAAATGAGTATGAATTTGATTTTAGCTAGTAGTGATTTAGGTTACAATAAAACACAAACTTTCTTTAAAATTACAGTTCCTTATTTAATGCCTGGAATTTTATCTGGTGCTGCAATTGCTTTTGCAATGAGTTTTGATGATTTCATTATTACAAATTTGGTAAGAGGTTCAACACAAACAATATCTTCACAATTATATACAATGCGTAAAGGAGTAAAAGCATGAGCTGCAGCCTTTGGATCAATTATTATTTTTATAACTATTTTCATTACAATAGCATTATCTATTCAAAAATTCTTTATCGAAAAATCTAAACATCGTGAAAAAGTAATTAGAAGATCTCAACATTTAAATCGAATTAATATAAAAGATTTTAAAAAACAATTTAATCAACAAAAGGTTAAATAAATAAGATGAAAATACTTTTGATTAAACTTGCAAGCATTTTTACTATTATTTTATCAACAATAGTTTTATTAACTTCTTGTTCTAATAATTTTGATAATCCTTTAATATTTGCTAATTTTGAATCTTATATGAGTGAAGATTTAAAAAGTCGATTAAAAAATGAATTCAATGAATTGAAATTCGATTTTTATACTTCTAACGAAAACATGATTACAAATTTTAAAAATGGTACATATACAATTGGCAACGCTTCTACATATGCTGTTATCGAATTGATTAAACAAGAAGAATTAGAACCAATTGATTGAAGTAAATTTAATTTAAAAAAACCAATAACAAATGAACCAATTAATAATGAAAATGACGCCTTGTCGTTATTTATTGAACCAGTTAGAAAAATTTTAACTGGTTTTGATGAAATTCCTAATTTATTAAAATATTGTATTCCTTATTTTTTTCAAAATTATTTATTTGCATACCGTGGTCAAAAAATTTTAGATTTTGAAAATCCAAATATTACTTGAGAAAATATTTTAGATATCATTGGTTCAAAACCTAATGTTTTTAATTCCGCTAGAATGGGCGGAGTAGAAGATGAAAGAACATTATTTTCAGTAAGTAATTTGGTTAATTCAAATAATCAAAATGTTAATCCAATAAATTTAAGTTTAAAACCATCTATTGATGAATATAAAAATGTATATAAACAATTAAGTAATGGTAATCGAATTAATACTAGAACTTTAGGTAAAAATCCCATTCCAATTTTTTTAAATTCAGATAGTAGTGTTATTTTAAATAAATTAGCAACCAATTCTTTAAATGGTGCAATGATGTTTAATGGCGATGCAATTTTTGCAGCACAAGGTGGTGAAGATGCTCTTGATAAATTACCTTCTTCCCAAGATTTTCATTTTGTTTCTCCAATTGATACGCCATTAGCATTAGATTGCTTGGTTATTAATAAAAAAAATGTAGTCAATAATGATCAACGTATGCAAACAACTTATAAAATTTTGAATCAAACAGCATTAGAAGGAAGCGATTCTAATGATCCTAATGATTTTGAGAAATTAAATAGTGATAATTTATTTTTTTATGGACCAATGTTAAATTTTTCATTCGTTCAATATGTATCACCATTAAAAATTATTAGCGGTCAAAGCAATGATATTAGTGATAATGATAAAGATCTTAATAATATTGATAAAAATATAATTAATAGTGTTGTATATACAAATGATTATTTTTTAAATCTTGATGATCCAGATTTGGGAGAAGCAATTAAAAATGCTTACACCATTTCGATTCCAGATAACATTCCTATTACTAACTTAATTGAAAGTCCATTAAATTCATGACAAAAACAAACTATTATTAATTCATATTTACGATTTAAAGAAGAGTTCTGAAATTAATTTATGATTAAGAATAATGTAATAATAGGAATTGAAACTACCTGTGATGACACAGGGATAGGAATTATAAAGAACAACGAGATTTTAGCCAATGTAATAATTTCTTCTGTTCCATTGCATCAAAAATATGGTGGAATTATTCCCGAAATAGCTGCTAGAAGTCATGAAACAAATTTATTAAAAGCTTATGAAAAAGCATTAAAAATTTCTAATGTTTTACAAGAAGAAATTACGCATATTGCATTTGCAGAAACGCCCGGTTTACCAGGTTGTCTCCACACAGGAAAAATTTTTGCCAAATTATTAGCTTTAAATTTAAAAATACCTTTAATTCCATTGAATCATTTATATTCACATATTTATAGTGCCGCAATCAACAAGAAAGACAAAATAAAATATCCTTGTTTAGGTTTAGTAGTTTCTGGTGGACATACAGCAATTTATTTAGTGAAATCTCCAAATGATATTGTTTTGCTTGATGAAACACAAGATGATGCTATAGGCGAAGTTTACGATAAAGTTGGTAGAGCTTTAAATTTAGATTATCCTGCTGGTTCTAAAATTGACTCATTGTATGATGAAACAAAATCTAAATCAATTAATTTTTTAAATCCTACTACAAATCATATTGCTTTTAGTTATTCTGGCATAAAAACTGCAACAATTAATTACATAAATAAATTAAAACAAAACAATTCTAGTATTGATGTTGTAGATATTGTTTCTTCTTTTCAATATTTAATTATTAATGATTTTGTAAAAAGAGTTAAATTTTATCTTGAAAAATACAATGTTGAGATGATTTTACTAGGCGGCGGAGTTAGTGCAAATTCCTTACTAAGAAAAGAATTAAAAAACATCAATAAGGAAATTTGATTACCTGATATGGAATTTACTAATGACAATGGGGCAATGCATTGTTTCTATGCTAATATTTTAATTAATGAAAATTCAAAAAAATATAAATGTATTTTTAATTAATTGAATGGAAATTTAAAATTGATTACACTTTGATACAATGGCAAATTTTATTTAAAAGAAAATTGTTTTGCAGAAGCAATTTTAGTTTCAGACAATAAAATTGTTGATGTTGGAAAAACTAAAATTTTATTAAATAAAAAATATGACAAAAAAATTAATTTAAAGAATAAATTAGTTCTTCCTGGTTTTATAGATAGTCATACTCATTTGTTAAATGGTCAAATAACAAAATCTTTTTTTGATTTAAGCAAAATAAATAATTTAAAAACTTTAATTTATAAATCCAAACAATTTTTAAATAATACAAAAAATAAAAAATTAAAAATTTTAAAAGGTGAAAAATTAGATTATAAATTATTTCCAAATTTAAATCGTTTTGCACTTGATAAAATATCAACATCAATTCCTATTATTTTTCGCACAAAAGATTTGCATACAATTATTTGCAATACAAAGGCATTGAAATTATCTAATTTATTTAAAAAGAATTTTTTCTTTAAAAAGAAATCTTTTATTGAATTAGATAATTATGGATTTCCTAATGGAGTTTTTAAAGAAGAAGCTCAATTTTTAATTCATAATTTTATAAATGATAAATTAAAGAATAATTTTATTAATGAATTAACGACAATTGCACAAACAGCAAATAAATTTGGAATTACATCTGTCAATACTTGTGATTTAATTGATAATAATAAAATAGAGATTTTTAATATTTTTAAAACTTTTACTAAACAAAATAAAAACCTTAGGTTTTTTCATCAGTATTATGTTAGTGACAAAAAAGATTTTTTAAATTTTTTAAAACTTGATTTGAAAGATAAAAAAATGCTTAATCAAATTGTTTCGATTAAATTATTCATTGATGGATCTTTATCAAGCAGAACTGCAAGTTTGTCTAAAAAATACAAGGATAATAAAAAATCTTTTAAGATAAAATTTAGTGCAAAAGAATTATCTGAATTATGTAAATTGATTAATAAATATAAATATCCCATTGTTTCTCATTCAATCGGCGATAAAGCTTCGTTAGAAATATTAAAAGAGTATAAAAAATTGAAAAATAATATTAGAAATGGAATTATTCATTTACAAATAGCTACACCCAAAATAATTAATTTATTAAAAGAAACTAAGACAATTGTTTTATCACAACCAATTTTTTTAAATGAAGATTTGTTGATTTTAAAAAATATTTTAAATAGTTATTTAATTAGACATTCTTATAATTTTAAAACATTAATTAGAAATAATATTCATTTATCATTTGGGACAGACTTTCCAGTATCCTCCTTAAATCCTTGAGAAAATATTTATTGTGCATTATTTAGAACATCATTAAAAGAGAAAAATAACTTTTCTACATTTCAAGAAAATGAAAAATTAAATATATTTGAATGTATTGACGCATATACTAAAGAAGGTGCTTATGCATCTTTTGCAGAAAAAAAACTAGGTAAAATTTCAAAAAATTATTTAGCTGATTTTATTGTCTTAAATCAAAACATTTTTAAACTAAAAAATTTAAAAAATATTTTAAAAACTAAAGTTATGCAAACAGTAGTTAATGGTAAAATTGTTTATCGCAAATAGAATATTAATATAATAAATATATTTAATATTAAAGGATTTTTATAAATATGACCAATAATGCTCTTTATAGTAAATATAGACCAATTTGCTTTAAAGATATGTTTGGTGAAGAACATATTGTTAAATTATTAACAAATGCTATAAGTCAAAATCAAATATCTCATGCATATATTTTTCATGGTCCGAGAGGTGTAGGTAAAACTACAGCTGCTAAACTATTTTCAAAAACAATCAATTGTTTAAATCTAATTGATAACAATGATGCATGCAATAAATGTAAAAATTGTTTATTGATTAATAATAATCAAACATTGGATATTGTTGAATTAGATGCAGCAAGCAATAATGGTGTTTCTGAAATTCGTAATTTAATTGAAACTGTTAATTATTTACCAACTGATTTAAAAACAAAAATTTTTATACTTGATGAAGCTCATATGCTAACTACTGGGGCTTGAAATGCATTATTAAAAACAATTGAAGATTGTCCAGAACATGTTGTTTTTATTTTTGCTACAACAGAATTTCATAAAATTCCACTAACAATTATTTCAAGATGTCAATGCTTAAGTTTTAAACCTTTTTCAGAAAGTGTTTTATTTGATTTAATTTCAAAAATAAGTAATTTAGAAAATATAAAAATTGAAAGCGATGCTATAAAAAAAATTGCTAGATTAGCTAAAGGAGCCGCTCGTGATGCAATAACTTTGTTAGATCAAGTGAAAACATACTCTAACGATTTAATTATTTCAGAATCAAATATTAATGATATTTTTGGTTTATTAGATGAAAACAAAAAAATAGATTTTATAAATCTTTTAGGAACTAATGAGTTAGAAAAAATTATTGAAATAATTAATAAATTTGAATCAGACGGTGTAAATTTGAATTTATTAATTAATGATATATTTGCAATGCTTATAGACATATTTTTATATTTGAAATACAAAAATATAAATTTATTAAAAACAATGTCTTTAAAGACTATGGAATTAGTTAAAATTTCTGATTATAATCAAGCTTTGCATTTAGCTCAAATTTGAGAAGAATTAATGAATAAATCACATTTTAGCTCAAACGTAAAATATAATTTAGAATTAGCAATTTTTAAATTAAATCAAAGTGAAACAAATCATAATAAATTTGAAGAAATAGAAGATAAAAATATAGTTGATCAAAATAAAACATCTAAAAAAAGTATTTTAGTTGAAAAAGATAAAGAGATAGAATTTAATGAAAAAAAATTATTAAGTGGTTTTGAAACAAAAGAAATTAGTGTAAATTCATTTAGTCAATCCAATAAAATTGATCAAGAGGTTATTGATGAGAATGAAATTAATGATTTAAATTGCTTTGCTTCAGAAAAAGAACAACAAAAATTTTTAAAAGAAACTTTTTTTAGCATTGCAAAAGATTACGATAAAAAGTGTTTGTCAAAGTATGACAAAATTTTTAAAAATTTACTAAAAGAATCAGATAATTTTTCAAATAATATCTTTCATTTATTAAAATTTAAAAAAATTTTATTAGCTTCTAACGAAGGCATTGTTTTATTATATGATTCTAATGATGAAATGGTTTTTGTAAATAATCAAATTTTTGATAAAAAAATTCATCAGTTTATTTATGAAAAATTTAACAAACCTTTGATGTTTATTGCTGTGACAAAAGGAATTGCAAAACAATATTCGACAGATTTTTCTGAAATAAAAGATCAAAATTTAATTTCTAACTTAAATATTGATAAAATTAGTAGCTTAATTAAAAATGAAAAAAAGAACCACACAAAAGAATTTGCTGAAAATTTATTTGGCGATGATTTAAAATATGAATAAAATTTTATGAGGTAATAAAACATGAATTTTCAAAAAATGGCTGAAATGATAAAAAAAAATCAAAAAGAAATGGAAAAAAAATTAACTGAATTTAATAACAAAGAATTTAGTTTTGAATACAAAAATAAAGCAATACAAATTAAAATTCTTGGAGATTTAAAAATTAAAAAAATTGAAATTGATAAAACTTTAATTGATCCCGAAGATAAAACTATGTTAGAAGATATGGTTGCTGAAGCGATAAATGAAGCAATTGAAGAAATTGAAAAACAAAAAGATAATATTGCTCAAGAATCTATGCCAAAAATGCCTGGTTTCTTTTAATAAGTATGAATGAATTTTTGGAATTTGAACATTTAGTAGATGCAATTAAAGCTCTTCCTTCTATTGGAACAAAAAATGCTAGAAAAATTGCTTTTTTTTTATTAAAAAAAGATCAATATTTTATAAGAGAGTTTATTAGTAGATTGCAAATTGCAAGATCAACTTTAAAACGTTGCATTGAATGTAACAATTGAAGTAAAGATCTTAAGTGTGAAATTTGTGTTTCTCCATTAAGAGAAAAAAATAAATTATGTATTGTTGCGACAGTTGATGATTTATTAACTATAGAAAAATGTCAAGGTTACAATGGTTTATATCATGTTTTAGATGGAGAATTATCTAAGCAAAAAAATATAGATCCTGATATGTTAAATATTAGAAATTTAAAAGAAAAAATTTATCAACAAAATATAAATGAAATTTTAATTGCTACCAACTTTACAATTGAAGGGGAATTGACTGCTAATTACATTAAACTTTTATTAAAAGATTCTCCTATCAATATTTATCGAATTTCATTAGGTTTGCCAATTAATTCATCTATTGATTATGCAGATGAAACTACTTTAAAAATGGCAATTCAAAATAAACAAAAAATTAAATAAAGTATTTTTTTATATCTTTAATTCAATTTTTTATTTGAGATTCAACTTGTTCTGGAAAATTATCATAATCTAATGCTAAACCAACAAATTTATTTTTATATATGGCTTTAGATTCGCTGAATGTGTAATTTTTTGTATCAACATACCCTACTATTTTTATTTTTTTGTTTGATTTTTGCAATGCACGATGTAATTCACCCATACCATTGCAAAAACTAAATGTATATATTTGGGAATCTCCTAATCCAAAAATTGCTACAACTTTGTTATCTAATTTTAATTTTTTAAATTCAAATTCTTTTCAACCATCAGCCATATCACCTATTCCTCAAGTTGAAGTGCCCATAATAAAAGCATCATATGAATTTAATTCTTCAGCTTTTGCATCATTTACATCAAAAATGTCTTTTTTGTTTATATTTAATTCTTTACCTATTAATTTAGCAATTGTTGCAGTATTTCCTAAGTTAGTTCCATAAATAATTGCTATTTTCATTTTAGTTTCCTTAAATTAGTTTTTTGTTTTGACAACCCTTATATTGAAAAAATATTTAAATTGAAATGTTATTAGCAAACACTATTTAA
Source organism: Mycoplasmoides pirum ATCC 25960 (assembly GCF_000685905.1). Classification (NCBI taxonomy): domain Bacteria; kingdom Bacillati; phylum Mycoplasmatota; order Mycoplasmoidales; family Mycoplasmoidaceae; genus Mycoplasmoides; species Mycoplasmoides pirum. The sequence continues at coordinate 198,165 of NZ_JMKZ01000001.1, forward strand.
AATTTTTCATATTTATTACGTATCTAAATTTACCTTTTCCAGTTGTCATTTTTTCTCAAGCTTCATCAATTTGTGCTGGATTAATAACTTCAATTTCAGGATAAATTTTATTTTTTAATGAAAAATTTAACATTTTTTGAGTTAAAGCAATTCCACCAATAAGAGAACCATAAATTTTTTTGTGATTTACAAAAACTAAATCAGAAGGATTTATACTTCATTTAGATTCAGCTGGTGGAATACCTAAAATACACATTTCTCCACCATATTTAAGTAATTTAACATATTCCATAACATCATATTTATTTGGAATTGTAGAAATAATTAAATCAAATTCTTCTTTAACATCTTCTAAAGAAGTATATAGTTTTTTAACACCAAGTTTTTTAGCTTCTTTTTCTTTTTTGTTATTTCTGGCAAACACATAAATATTAGCACCAAATTTTTTTGCATATTTTAATGCCATAACTCCTAGACCACCAAATCCAGCAATTGCAACATTTTGACCTTTTTTAACTTTAGAAAAAACAACAGGTGCATATGTAGTAATTCCGGCACATAATAATGGCGCTACATATTGTAATGGAGCATCCTTAGGCACTTTAATTACAAAATTTTCTGTTACTACAATATAGTTGGAATAACCACCTTGTTGTATTTCATCATTATTAAATATATCTTTTGAATTATAAGTAAATACACCTTTATCACAATTTTGTTCATAACCAGCTTTGCATTTACTACATTTTTGGCAACTATTTACCATACAACCAACGCCGGCATAGTCACCAATTTTAAATTTTTTAACTTTATTACCTATTGCTACTACTTCACCAGCTATTTCATGTCCCGGAACAATGGGATAATTGCAAGTTCCTCATTCTGATCTTGCTGTATGAATGTCTGAATGACATATACCTGCATACTTAATTTTAATTAGAACATCATTAGACTTTAATGCTCTTCTAGTAAATTCAAAAGATTGAAATTTACTTTTAGCATTTGTCATTGCAAACCCTTTAACTGGAATTCTTTTATTTATATTCATTTTATTACCTGATAATTTAAGATTAAACATGAGTAAATTTTATCAAATGAATTTTTATTTTTTATAGAATTGATTAAGTAATAATTTAAAAATCGAGTAAAAAAATATGAGCTTAAAACTTATAGTAGGATTAGGTAACCCTGGAGAAGAATATAAAAATACTCGACACAATGCTGGTTTCATGGTTATTGATAAAATGATTGAAACACTAAATATCAAGTTAACATCTAATAAATTTAAAGGATTATATGCAAAATCTCAGTTTAATAATCAAGATTTTATAATTGCAAAACCTATGACATTTATGAATTTATCAGGCACATTTGTAAGAGAGTTAACTGATTTTTTTAAAATATGACCACAAAATATTTTAGTTATATATGATGATTTTGCATTTGATTTAGGGCAGATTAAACTACGTCAAAAAGGATCATCAGGCGGTCATAATGGAATGGCAAATATTATTAAATGTATGAATACTGATAAAATTAAAAGAATTAGATTTGGTGTTGGACCATTAAATCAAAATAATATATCTAATTTTGTTTTGAGTAAATTTAATTTATCAGATTATTTATTATTAGACACAAGTATTGTTAAATCATCAGTTGCAGCTTTTAGTTTTTTAGAAGAATCTGATTTTTCAATTGTTATGAATAAGCATAATAAATAAGTTATGGAAAGATTGGTTATCGGTGTTTCTGGCGGACCAGATTCAATGGCATTATTAAATCATTATAAAAATCGTGATATAGTTGTATGCCATGTTAATTACAATTTAAGACCTACAGCAATTCGCGACGAAAATATTGTTGTTGATTATTGTAAAAAAAACAATATTAAATATTTTGTGCTTCATGTTGATAGCAAAAACAAAACTCAAAAAAACTTTCAAAATTGAGCACGTATTGTTCGTTACGATTTTATGCATAAAATTGCTAAAGAATATAATGCTTCAAGAATATTAATTGCACACAACCTTAATGATTTTTTAGAAACTGCAATTATGCAATTAGAAAAAAATAAAAAAGTTCTTTATTTAGGAATTAAAAAACATTCTAAATATAAAGATATAGATATTTATCGACCACTTATAAATGTTTGAAAAAAAGATATTTATAAATATTGTGAAAGTAACAATATTATTTATGGTTTAGATGAATCTAATAATTCATTAAAATATTATCGAAATTATATTAGATTTATATTATCTAAGTGAAGTCAAAATAAAATTGATTTTTTGTTAAAGAAAATAATTGATTTTAATCAAAAGCAAAGTAATTTAGTTAATCAAATTAATTCAATTTATAAAAAATGAAAAAAAGATATGAATGTTGATTATATTTTGAAATACTCACCCGAAATTATTTCATCTGTAATTTATGAATTGTTTAAAGATAATGAAATTAAATATAATTTAAATAAATTTAATGCTGTTTTAATTTTGATGCAAAAAAACAATCCCAATAAATATTTTCGAATCGGAAATAACAAAAAAATAGTGGTTAAAAATAAAAAATTATTAATTGTAAATTAAGCAAAAATTTAATTTAAAAAATTAAGTGTTATATTGCTTTAACTTGCTTTTTATCATTTTTTTTAATAAAATCTATAGACCTAATTCAATAAACATTTTTGTTTCATTTGCGAAAATAATTTTGAATGGTTGGAGAAAATAAGATGAAAAAGAAATTAAGGTTATCGACAAAATTATTGTTGAGTTCGTTAGCGTTTTCAACAATTTTATTGTCTGCAATCATAATTCCTGTAAGTTGTTCTAATTCAGACAATAATAGCAATAATGGAACAAATACACCCCCTAGTAATGGTGGTTCAGGCGACAATGGTAGTGGTGGTTCAGGCGACAATGGTAATGGTGGTGGTTCAAATGGTGGTGGAACTACTGCGCCAACAAATAAATTCGTTACACCAAATAGTGAATTAAATAAATCTAATAATGCTACAAAGAGATATGATTTATTTAACTCTTATTTAGATAGAATTAATGTTTCTTCTGTTAATTCTTATAATTTATCAAACAAAACAAGTACTTCATACCCCAATAGTGTATTAAACCAAATACCTACATTGAAAGATGATTTATGAAGACCAACAACTAAGACAGATACATTTAAAGAAATTGTTAAATTAAGTTCTTTTGCAGATCAATTTATAGATGAAACATTAAATTTTGATAATTTTGTGGTAACAGGTGGTGATTTTGCGATTTTAGGGTCTGATTTAATACCACAATTTAAAACAGCTCTACAAGAACAAAAAGATTGAATTAGAAATGCTTATGATTCTACTACTGGTGGTTCTAAGTGAGATAATAATTTTAAATTAGAAAATTCAGCAGCATCAAATAAATCTAAAGTTTGAGATTTTACAAGTAAACCAAGAGCTAGTCAAAGAGAATGGGTTATTAATACATGCCAATTGTATTTGCCAACTGATCATTTAAATTTAAGTTTAAATGAATCAGGTAATGTTGTTCTTCAAAGCACAACTAATGATTTTTCAACATCAAATACTGGTAATCTAAATAGTATTAATAGTGCAAATGTAAATCAATACCCACGATTAGAGTTAAAATTAACAAATAATACTACAATTTATTGTTTCTTTAAACAAGGAAAAATAAATTTACCAAGTGATTTGTTTGGCAATTTTTCAAAATATTATGGAAGTATTATTGATGATAAACCTATATTAGAAAACAGCATTAATGATATTTTCAAAAAGTATGAATCACTTTTAGGAAATGAAGGTTCAAATAATTATGGTTTAACATTATGAAACCAATATGTTGTTAATGCAAAAGACGAAAACGAAAATCACATTAAAAAGCAATTGAACAAACAAGACCCTGTTGCTATCCCTGGTAGTATGGGTACAAATTCAAGTATTCTTAATTGAATAAATAATAATGCAAGTAAATCTTCAAGAAATGTAAGATCCCTTAATTCACAAGATAGAATTTTGTCTTCTGATGGAGTTGAATTTTCAAATTTAAATGCTCCTTATTATAGAACAACAATTGAAAAAGAAGGTATAGTTGTTAATTCATTCAAATTCCACGGTGGTTTTAATGATAGAAGTAGCATTTATGAATTGAAATTAAACATTAATGGATTTAAATTTGAACACAAATTAGGTAATATTTTTGCGCCAAATGAAGATGTAATAAATCAATTAAAACCATTTATTCGTTTGGCTGAAGGAAGTGTACTTTTAAAAAATGATGGTACAAAATTAAACTTTCCTACAAATTCATGATTAGATGCTACCGCTTTAATTGATATGAATTCATTTTATGATTTTTGAAATAATTTAATAATATTTAATGGTTCATATAATAATGATTTTGCTGCAAATAACAAAAAATTACTTGATATCAATAATGATGCTTCTAATACTGATAAAATAAAAATGTGAAATGCTAATGTAACATATTCAGCAAATGCTGGTTCTAAAGCAAATGAAAATGTTCAAGATATTATTAAAAATAATATGAATATAAATAAATCAGCATTAGCTAGTTATATTGTTGATAATATAAATTCTAATTCTGTTTTCACAAACGGTCAGGATCATACTACAAAATTAGAAGGTGAATACAAAACAGTTTTAAATAATCCAGTGTTGCCAACAAACGTTTCTTCATTAACTCAATTAAGAAGCAAAATAGAAAATGCTTCATCAATTAAATTTGCAGATAATATAGAAAATATCAATAAACAAAAAATGTTTGCTTTTAATAATAATGTTGAAGCAACAACAAATACTAATACAACTTGAACTGAAATTTTAAATGATACTAATGGTAGTAAAACGGGCGCAAGTATTCGTATTGAAATGGATTTAGGTGCTGATACTACTTCCGCACAATCAAGTAAAGCCGGAGATAAATTAATTGGTTTAGTTTATTTTGGGGACAATTCTAATAATTCAAATATTAAAAATATTAATTTTAATTTCTGTAGTGATGAAAGTCGATACTTGTTTATTAACACAAATAAAACACCAGAAAATGTTAAAAATCCTATTTCGAATCTTCAAAATTATCCAATAGGAGAAATGATTCAAAATTTATCAAAAACAATATCTGTTGTATTTATTCAACAAGAAACAAATGTTTCAACAAGCACTACTTCACCCAAAGCTTGAGGATTTGCATTAGGTAATATAAATTCTTCTAATGATAAGACAATAATTCTTCCAAAAGGAATATTTGCTTCTACAATATAACATTTAGAAAAAAATTATTTAAAAATAATTCAAAACTTAGATTTTATTTATAACTTAATAAAATCTAAGTTTTTTATTTTTATAAAGTTTGCATTTTCAATTTTAAATTTTAAAATTTTATAATTAATAAAATTAAATTTACATATAAATCATATAGTGTAGATAACAATGAAATTAAAAAGAATTGTTTCAGGAATTCAATCTAGTGGTAGATTACATTTAGGTAATTATTTAGGTTCAATTAGTAATTTTGCTAAATTACAAAATGAATATGAAATGTTTTTATTTGTTGCTGATTTACATGCAATAACTGTAGATTTTGATCCAAGTTCTATTTCAAATAATAAATTGGATATTGTTACTACATATTTAGCTAGTTCAATAAATCCACAGAAAGTTAATATTTTTATTCAAAGTGAAGTGTTAGAACACACTGCTTTGAGTTATATATTGATGTGTCATACTAATTTAGGTGAATTGGAAAGAATGACCCAATATAAAGCTAAAATATCTGATCAATCATTAAAACAAGATAATAATACTCTAAGAATACCAACAGGTCTTTTGATATACCCGACATTAATGGCTGCTGATATTTTACTTTATCAATCAAATTTGGTTCCAGTAGGAGCCGATCAAAAACAACATATTGAATTAACTAGAGATATTGCTATAAGATTTAATGCTAAATATGGAGACACTTTTCAAGTACCTGAACCATGAATCCCAAAAATAGGTAATAGAATAATGGATTTAACTGATGCCACAAAAAAAATGTCGAAATCATCTAAAAGTCATAAAGGTGTTATTTTTTTAGATGAATCAATTGATTCTATTAAACAAAAAATTAAATCAGCTAAAACTGATTCACTAGATCAAGTAAAATTTAATCCAACAAATCAACCAAATATTACTAATTTAATAAATATCTATATTTCTTCTATAAATGATCCGATAAATTTCAATTTAAGAAAAAAATTATTTAATGTGAATAACGAAATTGTTTATCAAGATGTAGAACAAAAATATAAAAATCAAGACTACCGAAATTTTAAAAATGATTTAACAGAAATAGTTGTTGGATTAGTTTTAGAAATTCAAAAAAATAAAAACAAATATAAGGATATTAAAGTTTTAAATCAAATTCTTAATGAAGGAAAATTAAAAGCACAAGCAATTGCCAAGCAAACTTTGGAGATAGTATATGAAAAAATTGGATTTACAATTAAATAATCAAAAACTAATTTTAAAAAAAATGAAAAGAAAAATGTTGATAATTTCAGATTTAGATGGAACATTGTTAGATAATAAATCTAAACTATCTCAATTTACTATTGATGTAGTTAAAAAAATTGTTCAACAAGGTCATCTATTTTGTATTGCAACAGGTAGAAGTGCAAAGGGTTCAATTGATATTTATAATCAATTAGGTCTTAATACTGTATTAATAAATTTAAATGGATCTTATATTTGACATCCAAAAGATAAAGATTTATTACCGATCAATATTGCTTTTAATAAAAATTTAATTCGACAATTAGTATTAGAAAAAAATATTTTTCAACATCTAAATAATATAATTGCTGAATCACATAATGCAATGTATATTTTGAAAAAACCAACAGAAAAAAATGAAATAAAAGAATTAAATGAATTATTTAGAATTGATATGAATATTACTGATAATCAATTTTTTGGTAAAAATCATCTATTGAATATGAAAGTTGATCCAAACACAGCATTGTTACAACTTAAAAATTCCAAATATCTTGATGAAGTTGTTTATTATATAAAACAAAGATTTAATACATTTGTTGTAAGAAGTTGGTCATTACCTAATTCGGGAAATGTTATTGAAATAAACACTAAATTTGCTAATAAAGGAAATGGTGTTGAATTTTTAGAAAGTTATTACGGAATTCAAAGAGATAGTACTATTAGTTTTGGTGATGGCGAAAACGATGTTGATTTACTTCGAAAAGTACGATTTAGTTATGCTATGAAAAATGGTTCTAGTGCTGCTAAATTAATGGCTAGATATATTACTTCTAATACAAATGATAAAGATGGTGTTGCTTTAGAATTGAAAAAAATATTTATGAGATAAAAAAAGAAATATGCACCATAAGATGCATATTTCATGTTTAAACTAAAAACTTAAATCTGTAATCTCTTATTAAAATACATTTACTTACTTATTTAGTCATTTTATGTTTAGAAGAAGATTCTTTGTGTTCCATTTCATCTTCTTCATCCGTCATAGGCATTGTTGCTTTTTTATGCATTTTGGATTTTGGTTTCTTTTGAATCATGTTTGATAACATTCTTTCATTTTTTTTATTTTCACAATCAATTATGTACTCTTAAAAAATAAATAGATTAAATGTGCTTAATTATTTTGTTTGTTAAAACAATATTTATAAGATTATTTAAATACATAGGTTTGTTTTATTTATTATTGTTATTTTTTAAATGAATAAATTTTTAATTATCTTGATATAAAAATTATTAAATTTGATAAAATAAATTGATATTTTTAATCGTTTTATATTTTGTTTTGTAACAAATTGACATAATATAATTTATTTCTTTAAACAAGGTAAACATTATTTTATGAAAAAAGATATTCATTTAAAAACTACAGATACATTATTTACGTGTGCATCATGTAATACAAAATTTAATATTACTTCGACATTAGAAGCAAATGAAGTAACAATTGATATTTGCAGTCATTGCCATCCTTTTTATATTGGTGGAACATCGCAACAAAATATTAAAGGTAGAGCTGAAAAATTATCTTCAAAATTTGCTACTGGCAAAGAAACTATTAATAATTCTTTTGTAAAAAAAGTTAAAGAAAAATTATTCAAAAAATCATCTAAACAACCTAAAACATTAGAAGATCTTTAGATAATATTGTTTAATTTAAAAGTGGCACATTTAATTGTGCTACTTTTCTATTTTATTTAATAATTTTTAGGAATTTTATGGAATATAATAAACAACTTTTTCAAGCTTTAAAAAACATACAAGAAAATGCAAAAAAATTAGAAATAGAATTAGAAAATATAGGTAGCAATATCAAACGTGCTAATGAAATTAATCGTGAATTAAAGCACAAACAAAAATTGTTATTTAAATTTCAAATATATGAAAAACTAATTAATCAAGGCTTAGAATCTGAAAAAATTTTGAATGATTCTTCAATGAAAGAATTTTATGAAATGGCTCAAAAAGATTTAGATGCCTCTAAAAATGAAATACCTAGTTTGGAACAAGAATTAAAAGTTTTATTATTACCTATTGATCCTAATGATGATAAATCTGTTATTGTTGAAATTAGACCCGCTGCTGGTGGTGATGAATCATCAATTTTTGTAGGAAATGTTTTTGATATGTATAAAGCGTATTGTGATTCTCAAAAATGGCAAATAAAAATTTTAGAATCACAAACAACCAGTGTTGGATATGGATTTATTGTTTTTGAAATTAATGGTGAAGATGTTTATGCAAAAATGAAATTTGAATCAGGAGTTCATAGAGTTCAAAGAGTTCCTGCAACAGAAGCTAAAGGTAGAGTTCATACTTCAACAATAACTGTTGCTGTTTTGCCGCAACAAGATGAAGTTGAAATTCAAATTAATCCTGCTGATTTAAGAATTGATACATATCGAGCATCTGGTGCTGGCGGTCAACATGTTAATCGAACAGAATCAGCTGTTAGAATAACACATTTACCAACTGGTATTGCAGTTTCATGTCAAGAAGGAAAATCACAAATTTCTAATAGAGAAACAGCAATGAAAATGTTAAGAACTAAATTATGAGAAAAAGCACAAAACGAACAAAATGAAAATTTATCTTCATTAAGACGCTCTCAAGTAGGTACTGGAGATCGTGCTGAAAAAATACGCACTTATAATTATCCACAAAATCGAGTTACAGATCATCGTATAGGTTTAACAATAAATAATTTAAGTTCATTTATGATGGGCGATTTGGATGAATTAATTGAAAATCTTCGAGCAAATGAACAAGCAGAAAAAATGAAAGAATTTGCTTTGTAATGACATTTTTAGAGTTACAAAATAAATTTAAAGATTTTAATAATGAACCAGTTTTTTATGAATTAATTTTTTTTATTTCTAACAAAATTAAAAATAAAACAGATTTAATTTTATTTAGAGATAATAAAATAGATTTTAATCTTAATAAATTTAAATATCTTATGAATCAATATTTTGTTAAAAAAGTTCCATTAGGTTATATTACAAATGAAACTATTTTTTTTCAAAATAAATTTTTTGTTAATGAAAATGTATTGATTCCTAGAGAAGACACAGAAACTGTTTTAAAAAAATTTGTTTTATATGTTAAAAAAACAAATTACCAAAATAAAAATATTTTAGATTTATGTACAGGCAGTGGTTGCATAGCTTTGAGTTTATCTAAAATTTTTCCTAATAATAAAATTTATGGTTCAGATATTTCTAGTAAAGCTTTATTAGTAGCAAAGCAAAATAAAAAAATTTTTAAAGCAAAAAATGTTTTTTTTATTAAAGCTAATTTTTTAGATTGCTTGAAAAAAATAAACAAATCTATTGATTATTTAATATGCAATCCACCATATATTGATAAAAATGATTTAGATATAAATTCTAGTGTTAATTTATATGAACCTAAAAAAGCTTTATATTCATCAAAAAAAGGGTTAAAATTTTATATAGATTTTTTAAATTTTGCTATTAATAACAAATGATATCCAAAAATTTGTTGTTTTGAATTTGGTTTTAAACAAAAAGAACAAATTAAAGATATATTTAAACCAATATCAAAAATTTATAAAATTCATTATTTTAATGATGATAATAATTTACCTAGATGTACCATCTTAATTAGGAAATAACCATTTATGCAAGTTTATGAATTAAATGAAATAGATTCAATAATTTATGAATTAAAAAGTGGTCGAGCAATAATTATAGAAACTGATACTCAATTAGGTTTATTATCATTAAATCCCAAATTGATTTATGCAATTAAAAAACGGCCAAGATTTAAAGAATTAATTCGTTTTATCTATGACTCATCACAAGTTGAAACTGATTATTATTTATTTCACAAACTGGCAAATCGTTTTTGGCCCGGGCCATTAACATTAATTATTAATAAAATTAGTTATCGAATTCCTGATCATCCTATATTATTAGAAATATTAAAAAAAATTAATGTTATTTATTCTTCAAGTGCAAATGTTTCTTCACAAAATCCACTTAAAACTTCTCTTGATGCTTTCAAAATAAAAAGATTTTTAAAATATGAAAAAGATTTAGTTGTGATTAAGGGAAATGAATATTCTAGTATTCCTTCGACTATTTTTAACGTTGATAGTGGTAAAATCATACGTAAAGGTCTTATGTATGATGAGTTGGTGCAGTTTTTAAAGGATAATAAAATCGATTATGAAGAAAACTACTAAATTAAAAACTATTTATATCGGTGCTGATCACACTGGATTTGATGCAAAAAACAAAATTATTGCATATCTAAAAGATAAAAATTATATAGTTAAAGATATGGGCGGAACTAGTCCAACTGCTCCAGATGATTATCCTGATTTTGGCTATGCTGTAAGTTCAAATGTTGCTAAAGACAAAAATAATTTAGGCATAGCAATATGTGGAACAGGAGTTGGAATTTGTATTGCATCAAATAAAATTAAAGGAATTAGAGCAGCTTTAGTTTACGATCCAAAAGTTGCTGATTTAGCAGTTCGCCATGATAATGCAAATGTTTTATGCCTTGCTGCCAGAATCACAAATATTAAAAAAATGTTTGAAATAATTGATATTTTTTTATCAAGTAAATTTGAAAAAGGTCGTCATTTAAGAAGAGTTAATAAAATAACTAAAATTGAGAATAACAAATATGAAAAAAAATAAAACAGAAAATTTAACTATTGAACAAAAGAAAAATCTTAAAAAATTGCATATAACATGAATAGCGATGGGAATCTTGTTAGTTGCTATGATTTTATTTGCAATGTATGGATTTGCAGCTTACTTGTATCCAGTTGATAACAATGGTCAATTTCTTAATCAACCATCATTAACTTTTATTAATTTTTCAGAAAATTTTGGACCTATTGGTCAAGAAGTTACAAATGGAGGTTTAGAAGGTCAAACTGTAGGCATCTATATATCACCATTCGTTCAAAATAGCAATATTCGTTTAATGTTGGCTTTCTTTTCAGTTATTTCATTTTTAGGTTTTTTATTATCTTGTTTTATGAGTTTCTTTTATTATATGAATTCTCGTAATGTTCCAAATAAAACAAAAGATAAATACAAAGATAGTATTGATTACAAAAAAGAACAAAAAAAGGTAAAAATGCATGCAAAAAAATAATTTAACAATTGACACAATTCGTTTGTTGGGTATTGAAATGATTGCAAAAGCAAAATCAGGACATCCTGGAATTGTTTTGGGCGCAGCGCCAATTATGTATACTCTTTTTAAAAATCATTTAAATGTTGATTTAAAAAATTTAAATTATTTTAATCGTGATCGTTTTATTTTGAGTGCTGGACATGGTAGTGCATTATTATATGCAACAATGTATTTGTCAAATTATTCTTCTATTACTTTAGAAGATATTAAAAACTTTAGACAACTTAACTCTAAAACTTCAGGTCACCCTGAGTCACACATTTTAGATGGTGTTGATATTGGTACTGGTCCATTAGGGCAAGGAACTGCTGCTAGTGTTGGATTTGCTATTGCTGAAGCTTATTTGAATAAAACTTACAAAGGTGTTGTTGATCACTACACTTATTGTTTATTAGGTGATGGTTGTTTGCAAGAAGGAATTACTCATGAAGCAATTGCAATTGCAGGAAGATTAAAATTAAATAAGTTAATTTGAATTTATGATTCTAATGACATCCAATTAGATGGAAAAGTTAAAGATTCTACAATAACAAATTTTGCTGCTGAATTTAAAGCTAATGATTGAAATTACATTTTAGTTAAAAATGGTAATAATGTTATTGAAATTGATGATGCAATCAAATTAGCTAAAAAAAGTGATAAACCTACTTTAATTGAAGTAAAGACAATTATTGGTTATGGTTCAATTAATGCTAATTCTACTAAAGCACATGGCACTCCATTGAGTTGAGAACAAGTCGAACAAGTAAGATCTACATTACAATTTCCTTATCAAAAACCATTTGAAATCAATAAAAAAGCAAAACAAGATTTTAATGAATTAGCATTACGTGGCGCTAAGCATCATAATGAATATAAAAAACGCTTAAATAATTTAAAAACAAAAAATCAAAAACTTTATAAACAATTTTTAGATAGTATTAATTTAAATTTTGATTTTGAAAACATCGATTTATCTAAAATTGAGTTATTAAACAAAGATGCAACACGCAATGTTTTTTATAAAGTTTTTAATGAATTTACAAAAAAAATTCCAAATCTTTTAGTTATTAATAATGATTTATCTGGTTCAACAAAAGTTAAGGATAATAATTCTCAAGTTTTTGATATTAACTCGTATGATCAAAAAAATATTAACATAGGTGTTAGAGAATTTTTAGGCGCAGCACTAGCATTTGGAATTACAATGCATAAAGGTGTCTGGGGAATTACTTCAACTTTTATGAGTTTTGCTGATTACGCAAAACCTGCAATTCGGTTGGCTGCTATCAATCAAATTAATTCAATTAATGTATTTAGTCATGATTCAATTACTGTAGGTGAAGATGGTCCAACTCATCAACCAATTGAACAATTAACTATGTTGCGGTCAATACCTAACACAATTACGTTTAGACCAGCAAATGCAGATGAAATAAAAGCAGCAATAATTTATGCTTTAAATGCAAAAACAACGCCAATAAATATCATTACATCTAGATCAGAATTTAATCAATCTAAATTAAAAAATTATAAATCATTTAAACAAGGTTACTATTTTGTTAAAAAAGAAAGTAAACCTAATGTTAATTTGATTGCAACAGGTAGTGAAGTTGGTTTGTGCATTGATTTAGCAAAAGAATTAAAAAAATATAAAATTAATGCAAGTATTATTTCTGTAACATCAATGGAATTATTGAGACAAAATTTTAATTTATTCAAAAAAGATGTTTTGAATTCAAAAGTTAAATCGATTGCAATAGAATTAGGTTGCACATACATGTGGTATGAATTTGTTGATATTGTTTATGGTATTAATGAATTTGGTAAATCTGGTAATCCAAATGATGTTATGAAATACTTTAAAATGGATTTAAGTTCTTTAGTTAAGAGAGTTATAAAAGATATTAAATAATCACTTATGGTTTATACAAATAATCAAATTGCTTTTTTTGTTTTTTTAGGTTTATTTCTTTTAATGTTGGTATTGTATTTTTCTTTTGCATGAATGTATTGCAAATCAAGAAAATCAATTGATAAAATGTATGCATATCAAAGGAAATATAAGGAATATTCTATTATTTCTTTTTCAAGTTTAATTAAACCACTTGAATTGCTAGGTAAACGTGAAACATTAGCTAAAAATTCGTCTAATTTAAAACTTGTTATTGAATATATGCATGATTATGATGAACAATATAAAAAACAATTAACTGAAATTTGAAAAGCTATAGATCAATTAACTAATTTAAAAAATCATTTTAATTTTGGCAAAACTAAAAAAATGTTTAAGCAAATTGATATGCAATTTGATAAATTAGATATTTGAATTAAAGATTTTAAAGATTTAACTAAGGATTCTTCTATTTATCAAAATGAAGCTTCTAAAGTTATTGTAGAATATCGTTCACTTGTTGATCAATTGATCACATTTTTAAAAGAGCATATTTTAGTTAAATACGATAGCCCAGTATTTAAAGATTTTTTAAGTAATATTTCTAAAAATTTTGAAGATGCTAATACAGCATTAATGATGTTTCAAAATGAAAAATATGTAAAAAGTTTAGAAAATTTGCGTTATTCAATTTACACTTTGTTAACTTATGCCAACCGTTTATATGTTCTAGATAAGAAAAACGATTATTTAAAATTTTTAGTTCAAGAAATTAAATTATTGTATAAAAAAGCAGAAAGTGAAAAAGGTCTTGCTAATCAAAATAAATTAAGTGAAATTTATCGCATATTAAGTGATGCTGATGATGGAATTATTAAAATAGATACTCATTTACATTTATTACAATTTAAAGAAGCTGAAGAATTAATTACTAACTTATTAAAAATTTTGCAACCAATGCAAGCCAATTTAGCAACAGAAAGTGAAGCTAAAAGTATTATTTCTTTAGGACTTAATAATTTTATTAAAGGAGTAAATAGTTTAGAAGAAAAAAGTAATACATTAACTGATGCTATTAAAAAATTAAATAAAATTTTTGAAGGTCATGCAGAGATATTGCAAAAAATAAATTTACTAAAAACATTATTTAATTCAATCAAATCTTCAATTGCTGAATTGCAAAAATTTAACATCAACAATCCAAACGACAATTATAGTAAGTTATTAGAGAAAATTACTGTCTTTATTGATCTAGTAACAAAACTTAAAGATAATATTAATGAATTAGTTTTGGATATTGAAAAAGAGATTAGTCTATATAAAAATACTGTTCATAAAATTAATGATTTAAATTTGAAATATTCTCAATTGCAAAAATACATATCCGAAAATAATTTATTTTTGGACAAAAAATTATTTGATATTTTCTTAGATTACAAAACTGTTATTTCCAAAAAAACAATTTTAGCTAAAGATGATTATCGAAATATTCTTGAAAATTTTGATTTATTAGCAGAAAAAGCTGATAAATTATTTATTAAAGTCTTACAAACTGTTGTTGAATTATCTTCTATAAAAGAAATGACTCAATTAACATTAATGTTCTTAAATAAATATCGCTATGAAAATGTTAACATAGAAAAAAATATTAATGTTATTCAAGAGTTATATCAATATAGTAATTATGAATTAGCATTAGAAAGAGCAATAAAATTATTAGATGTAATGAAACGTTCAGCTGAATCAAATAATTTAACCTTAAATTAATTGTATTTTATCTATTAAATTTATTTTTTCATTTTGAAATTATTGAAGACAATTTTGGCAAAAACCAATCAAAAATAGGAAAATAAATCGCTAAATACAAATATATTTTCTTCTTTTGTTCAAAATTTGAATTATATTTTTTGTAAAAAATTTTAAGATCTTTTATGTTTAAACAGTCTAAATATTTTAAGCGTTTTCTTAAATTATTTTTATAAACAGATAAATGGATTAAATAATGAATTAAATATTCTTTAACAAATTTGTTATTTTGTGCATTTCAATCATCAAAAGTATTTAGTCATTCAAATAAGATTGATATAGAATCTGTTTTATTTTTTTTAATATTTGACATTATTGAATCAGGATTATTAATTCTATACGCATAATATATTTCATTTGTAAATAAAACATTAGGATTTTTATTTAATAGACATGAAAAAAAATATTCATCTTCGTGCGGCAAATTTAATGTGTTTCAAAAATTATTATCTTTTATTAAATAAGCTTTATAAGCATATTTTCAAGTCATTGTTTCAAGAAATTTACTATTAAAGAATAGTGAAAAATTTATTTGTTTTATTTCTACATTAATGTCAATATTCGAATTAATTTGAAATTTTGATTCATTTTCACATGTTATTTTTTGAAAACTTATTAAATCTATATTGGGATTTTTTTCAAAATAGTTGTTTAGTTTATCTATTCATTTTTCATCACATATTCAATCATCAGAATCTACAAATAAAATAACACTACCTTTCGATTCTTGAAAACCCGTTTTTCTAGCAGCGGCTAAACCTTTGTTTTCTTGATTTATTAATTTAATTAAATACTCATTTGAATCATTAACTTTTAAATTAATATCATTGATTAAATTTGTTATTTCTTTTGTATGTGAATCATCACTTCCATCATTGACAACAATAATTTCTTTTAACAAATTCTTATTTTGAATAATTAAAGATTTTAAACATGTTTTAACAAATTCAATATTAGTGTTATAAAAAGGGACAATTATAGAAAATGATTCTTTATTATTTATCATAAATGCTAGTTATTGTTTGATTTTAAATAATTGTTACATA
Source organism: Mycoplasmoides pirum ATCC 25960 (assembly GCF_000685905.1). Classification (NCBI taxonomy): domain Bacteria; kingdom Bacillati; phylum Mycoplasmatota; order Mycoplasmoidales; family Mycoplasmoidaceae; genus Mycoplasmoides; species Mycoplasmoides pirum. Next base: position 214,642 of record NZ_JMKZ01000001.1, read on the forward strand.
AAAGTAAATCAATTTTTCAATAATTTAAATTTGTTGCAAATTTATTAAGATAATAAATAAAAAGTAATATTTTGTTATATAATTGTGGTGCTTTGCGTGACAGTATGTCACTTTGATGGACAAAACAAAGAAGTAAATTTAATTATTAAATTGTTAGGTTCCTTATGCAAAAAACAACAATGTTAAAAAAAGCAGAAGCACAAAACAATAGAAAATGATATTGTGTGGATGCTGATGGATTAGTTTTAGGTAAATTAGCAGTAAAAGCTGCAAATATTTTACGTGGTAAAAATAAAGTTAATTTTACTCCAAATCAAGATTGTGGAGATTTTTTGATTATTATTAATTCAAATAAAATTAAATTAACTGGAAACAAATTAGAAAATGAATTTTGATATCGTCATTCAAATTATATTGGCGGCATTAAAAAACGTAGTGGCCGTGAAATGTTAGAAAATTATTCTGATAAATTAGTTTACAATGCCATTAAAGGTATGCTTCCAGACAATAGAATTAGTAAACAAATAATTAGAAAATTAAAAGTTTACAAAGATGATAAACATGAGCATGATGCTCAACAACCAAGTGTTTTAAATTGAAAGTAATTAATTAGGAGAAATTTTATAAAGTATGGCAAATGCTTCTTTTTATGGATTAGGTAGAAGAAAAACATCAGTAGCAAAAGTAGTTTTAACCCCTGGTTCTGGAAAAATTACTGTTAACAAAAAAAATCCTGAAAATTATTTTCCTAATAAAATTGTTATTCAAGATTTAGAACAACCATTAACAATTACTGAATCAAAAAATAATTATGATATTAATGTTGTGGTTAGTGGTGGCGGTTTTACTGGTCAAGCTGGAGCTATTAGATTAGGAATTGCTCGTGCGTTAATTAAAATAAATCCAGATTTTAAGAAAAAATTAAAAGCATATAAATTGATTACACGTGATGCAAGATCTAAAGAACGTAAAAAATTCGGTCTTTATGGTGCAAGAAGAGCTCCACAATTTACAAAACGTTAGGACTTATTCAAAAATTAGTATTTCTAATACTAATTTTTTAATTTTATAAATAATTATCAATATGAAATGTGTTAATTCTGAAAATTTAGTTGATTTTCAAAATGCAATTAATCAAGTTAATTCAAACAATATATTTTCTGCGGCCACTTATCTATCATGATCAAATTTTGGTGTTGAAATCACATATGAACATAATTTAGATTTAGATTGTGTTTTTTTATATTGTAAATATGAATCTAAATATTGAGATTACATTAATGATTTTTCTAACAAAGAATTAGAAAAATGAAATGATGCTTCTCATAAATATTTATTGTTTGCTCCTATAGTAAGAGATGATAATAGTTTTTTAAAAATTGCTAAAAAACAAATTGAAAAATTTTTAAATCACAAAAAAAATTCAGGTGGTTTATTTATGGATGATTTAACTAATGAACAAGTTGAATTATTAAAAACTGTTTATGATGTAGATGTCATTTTTAAAAATTTTAGCAATTATTTATACACTAAAGAACAGCTTGAAACTATGGCTGGCAAAAAAATGCAAAAACGTCGAAACCATCTTAATTTTTATTTAAATAATTATGCTAGCAAAACAACAATAAAAAAGATACATGAAATTGATTTTGAAGAAATAATTAATTTTTTAAATCATTGAGGAACTGAAAATGGTCAATTTGATTATGAAAGTGAATTAAAGTTTTTAAAACAATCTAAAGAATTAATTGCAAAGCAAATTTTTCAAGGAATTGGTTTATTTTTGGATAATCAATTAATTGGTATAACAATTAGTTTTCAACACAATGATTATTGTGAAATATTAATTGAACATGCTGATAAAAGCAAAAGAGGTTCATATCAATATTTATTGTCAAACAACATAAAAATTAATCATAAAAACGTTAAATGAATAGATCGTCAAGATGATGTATGATCGCCTATTATTGATTTATCAAAACGAATGTATCATCCAGTTAAAATTGTTGAAAAAAATGTTGTTCATATAAAATTAAAAAGTAATCATGTTAACTAATCAATATCCAGTTTCTTTTTTAAAGGATTATCAAAAAATTTTTCTCGATAATTTCATAGATGAAACACCTAATTCTTTTAATTATTTAGTTAAAAACTATTTAAAACCAAACAACATATATTTAAGTATTGATTCAAATCAAATATTGGAATTAGGTTTAATGGTAATTCCTAAAAATATTTATATTAATAAAGAAATTAAAAAAGCAGGTTTAATTTATGGTGTTGTTGCATCTGATAAGTATAAGCACACAGGCATTTTAAAAAAAATCTTTCCAGCATTTATTAATGAACTTTATAAAGAATACGATTTAATTTTAATTGAAAGTGAACATTGAAAAATTTATAAAAATTTTGATTTAATACCGATTAATTTTATTTCAAAATTTATTTCAACAAATAAAATTGATAAGAAAATTTTAAAAAAATATTTAATTGATTTTAGACAAGAAACTATTATTAAAATTTTTGATATATACAAAAATCATATTAAAAATTTTCATCAAAATGAATATGTTTTTTATTCATTTAATGAATTTGAAAAAGTTATAAATTTAAATATTTTAATGGATGACAAAATTTTTATATTTAATAATGCTTTTGGTTTGTATTCATCTAAATTTAATCTTCTTCAATCGATTTATTTTGAGTCAGAAAAAGATTTAATAGATTTAGTCAATGTTTTACCTAAAGATACTAAACTTATTGTTGATAAAAAATTTTCAAATTTATTACCTAAAACTTTAATCAAAGAAGAAGATTATGCAAAAACTAAAATGTTCAATCAACCTAATTTATTAAAATCATTATTTTTTGTAGAAAGCAATTAATTTCACAATTTTTTACATCATTTTTTCATAGATTAATATATCAATTTAAATATTTGGTTTTATTTTGAAAATTTAAAAATGTTTTTCAATTTTATATAATATATTTCAAAGTAATTTAGGAATAATAGCAAAATTACATAAATTTTATGTGGTTTTTGTTATTAATATAGAAGATATGAAAAAAAGTAATCGCTTTAAAATTTGATTGTATTCAACTCTTAGTTTTTTTACTTTGGGATTAATGCTTATTGGTCTATGTAATCTAACTAATAATAATCAAATATCTAACAATCTAATTAATAATAATAGTAAAGAAATTAAAACTAATGTTGAACCAAAACCATTGTCAACAATTTCTGATATTAAATTAACTTCACAAAATATTCAAAATGGAAAAGTTAATTCAGAAGAAGCGATTGATTCATCAGGAAATTATATTTTATCTGCTTCAAGTACAGATGGAAAAACTGCAAAAGTTGTTAAATTGAATTACAACTTAGAGTATTTATATGAATGAAAATATGATAAATCAGATTATAAAACAGTCCAAATAGTAGCTGATACTGATGATCTTAGTTATTATTATGTTTTACTAGTTAATGATAATGTTAGAGTTAATTCTAGTGTTAGCAATGCAAGTGGTTCTGTTACAACTACTTCAGTTGCTAATGCTATGAATATTACAATAACAAATCCAGCAATTGTTGTACAACTATATGATAATGGAACAAGTTTTGAAACACGAAATCAATATAATTTAGGTTTGCCTAATTTCAAAATTAATAATAAAGATAATATTTCAAATTCTGTAGCTAATCAAATAAAAATTACAGATGCAAATGCATCTACTAATATTTGAGATCATATTTATGTTCAAGAAGCAATTAGCGAAACTGATGAAAATTCAAGATTATCTTTTATTAGAAATACTAAAACTACAAATTCAACTGCAAATGTTGGTGAAAGAACTGAAACCAATGTTTATGTAAATGATTCATCAAAATCAGTTATATACGCTTTATTAGGTACTGATAACAAAAAAGAAAACAATAATTATCAAACAACATCTAATCAAAATTATATGTATATGTTGACACAATTATATAAAAATAATGCTAATAACATGGTCTATATAAAAGATGCTGTAACTAATAAAAAAATGATTTTGTTATTTGGTGGTAATTTATATCAAAATTTTTGATTTTACGATTTTGAAGTAAAAATTAATAATAGCGGAATTTATTATGTAACTCCTTTATTATATGCAAATTATGATTTTGATCCTTTCAATAAAAAATATGAAGGTGATTACATGTATGGTAAATATTTTGATACTACCAGAAGTCATCAAGTAAAAAAAGATTATTATTATTTGCCGTTCATGAAAAAAAATAAAATTTCTAATTTAGCTTGATATGTTGGTGGTGCCAAAACTTTAACTTTAAAAAATCAAAATAATAACACGTCAAATTCATATATATTTTTAGCAATGATGCAACCTAATGTGTCTGATTTTGACAAAACTTTAATTTCTTCTTCTTCATCGTCAACAAGTACAGAAACAATCAAAAAAGCTACTTATGCAACACCAGAAAATATTACTTCAAAACAAAGTCCAACTGGTGCTTCTAGTGGTTCAGTAACTACACCTAGAAACACTAATGAACAAAATATACAAAGTACATCATCAAGCACACAATATCAGAATAAAGATGTTTTAGTAGGTTCATCATCAATAAATGCATCATTTCAATTATTTTCAACACAAGCGCCTGCTGAAGGAAATGCAACTGACTATAAATATCCTTTTTCTGCAATCCAATCATTAACAGTTTTACCAGTAATGACTAGTCAGATTGCTTCATTAATTTGTGTTCAACCTTTAACAAGTTCAACATCTATTCCAAATGAAAAAATTTATTTGAATACTTTTTTTGAAAACAACATAAATGTTTCATTAAATAGATTTTCATTATTTAATTGCTTGTATCAAAATAATAAATTTTATCGTTTTGATTTTGGTCAAAAATTTTTTACAATGCCTTCAAATTGATTGGCTTCAATGAGAGGTCCTAGTCTAAGTAATAATAGATCAAATGATGCATATGCTGAAGTTGGTAGTGATGATTATGGATTTTCAAGAATTTTATTAAATAAAAATCCAATGAACTCATCCCCTGTTAGCACAACAAGTAAAACTATCATTAATGATGGCTGAAATAATACAGCAAGTCAAAAAATTGTTGCTTTTTCTCCACAAATAACAAGTAATGTTGTAAATACGCCTCAAGGTTCATACAATCAAATTTCAGCAATGCTAATAGTTCGTGGCTTTGTTTATGGTTTAACATATAATTTCTCTACAGTTAACAATACAATAGTTCCTATTGCAAATACAAATAACATGATAAGTAATTTTATTGAACCTACATTGACAACAATTAATGGGAACAATACATTAGTTAAGAATAATTTCTTAAATTTATTATCTATTTCTTATATTGATAACACTTGATTTATAACTTATCAAAAAGATAATTATTCATCAAGCTACTTATTAAAATTATCTAAAGATAGTGAAAATTTCTGAGATTATCGTCCAAATGCTTATTTAGATTCTTCAACAAAAATATGTAAAACGTTTGTTTTATTGGGTGGAAATTTTTTAACTATTGAAGATAGCAGCAAATATGTAAAAATTTCTAATCCTTCTCATGACATTAAAGATGTTAGTTATGATAATGTATCAAATAATGTCGATATTTGAGGAAAAGTAAATCCTGTTAGTCAAGAAAAGATTACATCAAGTAATATTTTATTAAAGAGTGCTGATGAAATTGCTAATAGCCCTCAATGATTAGAATTTTTAATTGATTATCAAGGTGGATGAAGTGTAGATTCCAATACAGGTTTACCAACTGTAACTCCATTGTTTATAAATATAAAAACAGATGGTGGAACAATTTCATTTGATGTTGCTATTCCTTTTATTAATGGAATGTATTATTCTTCAGTTCCAATTCAAAGTAGTAAATATACAAATGTAGCTCAAAATTCTGCATTAAATATTCCAACTTTTCAATATAGTGGGTTTGGTTTAATTCCCCCTCATGATATTGCTGGTATTGTAATCGGCTTGCTTCTTGTTGGTATGTTAGCTGGTTTAATTTCAGTTTGAGTAGTTCTTGCAAAACAAAAAAAGGAAAAACTTTCAAATCTTGAATTTTTATTTGCGAAACAAAAATTTGATACTCCACAAACTTCAACAACTCAAAATGCTGATTCAGTTGCTTTAAACAATAAAAAGAAAGTATTTATGATTGGTTATTCTGAAAAATCAAAAGATCCTTCAAAACGTTCAAGACAATTCTTGTTGACTGCTACTGATAGAGGTGATGGTAAAAAATCATTATCAATATATCGATTACCTAAATCTAAGAAAATAGCACAATTTAAAAAAGAACCACCAAAACAATTAACTTAATCTATTTAATGTGAGAAATTGTATGAAAAAAACAAAATTTAATTTTAAATATTTAGCAATATCTTTAAGCAGTACAGCAATCTTAAGTGCTAGTGCTATAAGTTTATATACATTATTGAATCAAAATTACAATAATAACTTAAATTATGTAAACCAAAACTTAAAAACTACAATAACTACTCCTAACAATGTGGTGGGTAAAAAAGTTGGCGCAATTCGTCACTGACAAAATAATAATTTTAGTGGAGTAGAACTTAAAAATGGTGGATTTGCTGTTTTAACTGAAGAAAATAGTGCAACTAGAATTGATGCATTTGGAAATATATTATGGGAATTTAAACCCGAAGAATTAAAAACTTATTATCCTGATTTTCAAGATAAAAAAGTAGTTGAAATTGCTCAAGATGAAGGTAATAATTCAAATATTATTTACTTGTTATTAGTGCCAAACAAAGTAATTGATTCAAAACAAGAAATTGATCAGCCTGATCCTTATTTTTATGAAGATATAATTAAATCCACTTCAACAAATTCAAATAAAGCAATAGTTGTTCAAATTAGTGATAATTCTAATGTTTATTTAAACAATAAATGAAATCCATCATTTACAATTTTAAATCACATCAATATTAATCCTCAAAAAATGGTTGATAATTATCCTGAACAATGAAAATCAAAATCATCAACTACTCCATCATTTTTTTCAAAAGATGATCACCCTTCTTGATATGTTGCTAAATCTGGACAAAAAGTTAATAATTTAGTTAGCGCAAATTCTAATCTTAATTCAACTATGGTTTTACCTTGAAAGCAATATATTTCAAGTTTAGGTAACATGTTCGCTAAAGATGGACATGTATTTATTTTTGGTGGTAATGGATCAATATTTAATGATCCTGAAGCTTTATCTATTGGAATGTGAAAATTAAATTTCAATCTTTCAAATAATGGTAACAATTACGCTGGAATACCATATGCTTATTTATTAAAAAATTTAAATTATCAACCAGAATTAAACTCAAATTTTAATATTTGAAATTGAGAAAAATCTTATGCACCAATTGGACAAACAAATAATTTTACATATGTTCCAAGATTAGCGGTTGGCGGTATTCAAACAAATGTATCGGGTGGTACTAATAGTTTTTTATATCTAGCTGGTGCAATTACTATTGGACAAGTTACAAATTCATTAACACGTCAAGAAGTTGATACTAATGGCTCTCCGATAACAAATAGTGATTCTGAATTTAATGCTACTACTATCCAACAAAAAAGATCATTGCAATTAAGTGGAGCTAACACAATCACAAATACTAAGGATAACACTGCAAATTCTATTGATCCTGCTTTACTATTTGGTACAGCTTTTAATATTCAAGCTTTAACAAACATAGTATTTGGTAATAAAGATAGTTATGAAAACACTTTAGAAAATAACAACTATTTTGATGTTGGTGCAACAATGGGTTCTGCATCATCATATAGTTCATACTATTTTTTTAATAAAGGTGAAACTAGCTTAGGTTGAAATGTAAATTCGACTGGAAATTATAGTAATTCTAAAAAATCATTTGATCCATCAGTAAGTGCACACCGCAAATATGTTAAATCACCTGATTTGCCAACTGATTTAACTTACATTGGTGAAGTCAAAAAAATAACGAGTCATAATGCAAGCAATAATAATGCAACATTGAATCCATCTTCTCAAAATGCAACTGCATCTTACTCTTATTCATTAAATTTATTAATTGAAAATGCTAAAAATTATTACTATCCAACATTGTCTTTTGGTTATTCATTAAAAAATATTGGTAGCTTAACAAAAATTGAAATGCCTAGTCAATATAAATCAAATTCAACAGTTTATGGTTATGCTATGCAAGTTGGTTCATCAATCCTATATTTAAATGAACCTGCATTTGATACTAATTCAATTGTTTTACATGGGGCATCATCTACTCAAATAGGTGATAGTTCTGTTGTGGGAACAGCAAAATATGCTAATCACGATTATCCACAAACTCAAAAGAAAACTAATTCTGTAAATTTTTTACCATTCAATTACACAGGTTATGAAGGTGTTAATGATGTAATTTCAAAAATTGGAGTAGTTCCTTTTATTCGGGGAATAGCATGTTTTAACGATACAGTTCCTATGATTACAGAAGGATTTAAAATTAGTCAAGATCCATATGCTGAAAATTCATCAAACAATAACTCTAATACTAAAGAACCAAATTTAAATTGAAATAATTTTGCAGGCTTAACTTCTTCTAATAATGGTAGAAGTATTTTAAGTTTATGATCATCACAAAACAATAATAATTTTATTTTAAGTAATAGTCCACAAATTCCTGAATATGACTTAAGTAAATCTTCAAATTGAGCAAATTATGTAGGTAAGCAATATTCTTCGCAAGTAACTGAAATAAAAGAAGAAGATTTCGTTTTGTTGCAAGGAACAAGAAAAGCTTGATTTTCACAAAATATAAATTCCAATAGTTCGACTGATATAAGCATTGTAAAATTTCATAATTTAGTAAATGTTAAAAATCCATCAAATCCTGAAGATTTTTTTGTTAAACCTGCAAGCCAAGATATTAAAACAATTGACGTAACAATAAATGCTCGCAATAATTACAAAAATCTTTTATTTTTTGGACAAATAAATAATGGTCAAACTAAATCAACTGAAATAGGTTTATCATTTCAATATGCTGGCACTGACACTTATGAATCAATAGCAACAATTAATCGTCAAGATATTTTGGGTTCTGGTACCTTCCGAACGATTTTATCTAATGATATTTTGTCCACAAATGTTAATGATTTGTTTGATACAGTAAATTTATCCACAATTACAAATAATACAAATGATAGTTCAACTTATGTAAAAGTAGTTAAAGACAAATGATTTAATAATTTATTTATTGTAGATAAAAAACCATTGGCTGATCCAGTTGCCCCTTATGGTCCAATGATTATTATTGCTTCAAATGTAAATGTTATTTCTCAATCAGCTACATTTACAACTTATTCATGAAACGCATTTACTAAATCATATGATATTACTCCAAATAGTCAATCAAATGAGATTGAAGGTATCAAAGGTATTAACAGTTTAGTTTTTCGCGGTTTTAACATTATGCCAAGTTGGGTATTGCCTGTTTTAATTGTTTTACCAATTTTAGTTATTATCACAATAATTTCATTGACTTTCGGATATTGTGTTCCTTTATACCGCGACATCAAAGCGTTAAAAAATATTTCCAAGACAAACCGCAATGAATTGCATTATTTGAATGACAAAGAAGTTGAATACTTCCAAAAAGCTATACACGCAAGAAAATGAAGTACAAAAATTTTGAAATTGCTTGGAATTCACACTGATCCAAGCGATATGTTTACACGTGCTCCAAAACTTTTAGCTGGGGGTACTAGAAAATCTGAAAATTCTAAAACTAACAAAAATCCTAAACTAATCACAGGCGATTCTAAACAAGTTAATAAACCTAAAATTAAGTTTAAACCAAAACTTATTACAGGTGATTCTAAACAAGTCAATAAACCTAAAATTAAATTTAAACCTAAACTTATTACAGGCGATTCTAAAAATCCATCAAGATTTGATAAAAATAAAGTTAAATCTCCTAAATTAATAGTTGGTAATTCTAAACAAACTGAATTTGATAAAAACAAAATAAAACCACCTCGAATAGAAGATAATTCAAAATCTTAATTGCTTTATTTATTAAGTAAAATACAATATATTTATTGTATAATTGCTATGCTTTTAAAAGTTGGAAGTATAGCTCAGTTGGTTAGAGCACACCCCTGATAAGGGTGAGGTCGATGGTTCAAGTCCATTTACTTCCACCATTTATGGGGACGTAGCTCAATTGATAGAGCACCTGACTTGCACTCAGGAGGTCGAGGGTTTGACCCCCTTCGTCTCCACCATTTATGGCAATAGCCACCAAAGTATCAACATGATTGTTGATACTTTTTTTTTTTTTTTTAAATTAAAAATTTAAAAATATTTTTAATTTTTTTAATTAATATTCAAGTTAATTTTTAAATTTAAAAATAGAAATAAATGTATTTCCTATTGAATTTAAAAAAATTAAATATAAAATTAATAGCACTTAAAAACATTACATTAGGATTTTTTTGAATTATATGTCGTCTAAAATAGCTATAATAACTGACACGAGTTCAACCATTTTGCCGGATGAACTTTCAGACGTTTATGTTGTGTCTTTATTGGTTACAATCAATGATCAAAAAACATATTTAGATGGCAGAGAATTAACTAGTAAAGATTTATACAATTATTTTTTAAACAATTCTTCAGGTAATGTTAAAACTAGTTTACCTAGAGCAACAGATGTTATTGATACTTTAAATCAAGTAGTAGATAAATATGAGCATGTAATTATGTTGCCAATATCTTCTGGTTTATCTGGAACTTACAATCAATGAAAAATGATTGTTGAAAATGAATTTGCTTCTAAAAACAATATTCATATTTTTGATACACAAGACACTGCAATATCTTTGAGATGATTAGTTGTTGAAGTAAAAAAATTAGCTGAAAATGGTGCTTCAATTGCTGAAATACAAAAATATGTTGAAGACTGACATTCAAGAATTTCTTGTGTTGTTATTTTAAATGATTTAACACAAGCAAGAAATGGTGGACGTATTGGTAAAGTAACTTCTTACATTGGTGGCATTTTAAGAATTAAGCCAATTTTACACTTTCACAACGGTAAAAATACAATAATTAGTAAAAAGCCCACAAATAAATTAGCCATAATGCATAGTATGGATGTTTTTGATAAAATATTTAATTTTGCAAAAAATAAAATTGAAAAAGTTGGTTTTTGTAATTCATTTATTTCATTAGAAAAAATCTCAAAAACATTATCTGATTTAAAAGAAATTTTAAAAAAATATAACGTAACAAATATTGAAGAAGCTCCGATTACTCCAATTATTGGTGCTCACACTGGAAATGATGCATTTAGCATTAATATTTTAGTTAAATCTTTTTCAAAATAATATATATAATTTAGATATATTTACTTGTTTCATTGTGATTTTCTTTGAAATGAGTTTTCTCGCTAGTCTAAATATATTATTAAAGGAGAATATAAAAATATATGTCTCAAATTAAGGTTGCAATTAATGGTTTTGGAAGAATTGGAAGATTAACTTTTAGAGCTTTAATGAATTATCCAAATATTGATGTTGTTGCAGTTAATGATTTAACTGACGCAAAAACTTTAGCTCATTTATTGAAGTATGATACAGCTCATGGTGCATTGCCAAATTTTGTTACTGTAAATGATAAAAATAATATTTCAATAGATGGTAAAGAATTAAAGGTTTTTGCTGAAAAAGATCCATCTAAATTACCTTGAAAAGATTTAGGAATTGATTTAGTAGTTGAATCAACTGGATTATTTTTAACAAAAGAAAAAGCACAATTACATATTGATGCAGGCGCAAGAAAAGTTTTATTGTCAGCTCCAGCCAAAGAAAAAAATATTAAAACTGTTGTGTTTAATGTGAATCATGAAATTATTAATTCAGATGATCAAATAATTTCTGCTGCTTCTTGTACAACTAACTCATTAGCACCTGTTGTTAAAGTTTTAGAAGATAATTTTAAGATTGTTGCAGGAACAATGACAACTATTCATGGTTATACTGCTGATCAAAGACTTCAAGATGCTCCGCATAGTGATTTGCGTCGTGCTCGTGCTGCTGCTCAAAATATGGTACCTACAACTACAGGTGCTGCTAAAGCAATTGGTTTAGTAGTTCCAAGCGCTGAAGGAAAAATGAACGGTTCAGCGATTCGTGTTCCAGTGGTTACTGGTTCTATAACAGATATAACAGTTGAATTAGAAAAACAACCAAGTGTTCAAGAAATAAATGAAGCAATGAAAAAAGCTGCATCAGAAAGTTTCATGTATGCTGAAGATCCAATTGTTTCATCAGATGTGATTTCTTCAACATATGGAGCAATCTTTGATTCTTTATTAACTTCAATTGTTGAAGCGAATGGTAAGCGTTTATACAAATTATTTAGTTGATATGACAATGAATCATCATATGTAAGTCAATTATGCCGTGTAATTCAATACTTTGGTAGCAAATAATTTTTATGAATTACAATAAAAAAACATTGGATCAAGTTGATATTCAAGGTAAAAAAGTAATAGTTCGTTTAGATTTAAATGTTCCAATTGTTGATGGTGTTATTACAGATATTGAAAGAATTGTTGCTGCATTACCGACGTTGAAATATCTTATTGAAAAAAATTGTAAGATTATTTGTTTAAGTCATTTAGGTAGAATTAAATCACTAGATGATAAAAATTCAAACAAGAAGTCTTTAAAACCTGTTTCTGTTAAATTGCAAGAATTATTAGGTGATTTAACAAAAGTAAAATTCTTAGATAAAAATGTAGGTGACGAAGTAATTGAATCTATTAATCAATTAGAACCTAAAGAAATTCTTTTGCTAGAAAATACTAGATATAATGATGTCAATGATTCGGGCGAAGTTATAAAAGCTGAATCAAAAAACGATCCTAAATTAGGATTATTTTGAGCTTCTTTAGCTGATGTGTTTGTTAATGATGCATTTGGAACAGCTCATCGTGCTCATGCTTCAAATGTGGGAATTGCTTCTAATATTCAAACAAGTTGTATTGGTTTTTTAATTCAAAAAGAATTAGATTCATTGCAAAAAGTTATTAATAATCCTGAACGACCATTAGTTGTTGTTTTAGGTGGAGCAAAAGTAGCTGATAAGTTAGGTGTTATAAAAAATTTATTAAATATAGCTGATGAAATTCTAATTGGTGGTGGTATGACATATACTTTTTTAAAAGCCAAAGGAATGGATCTTGCTAATACAAAATATGAAGAAGATTTAGTTGAAGAAGCTAAACAAATTCTTGCAAGTGAACAATCTAAAAAACTGTTTCTACCTATTGATTTAAAAGGTTCAAAAACTTTTGAAGATATTCCACCAATTATATGTGAAGATATAAATCAACCATGACCAGAAGGATTTATGGGAATGGATATTGGTGAAAAAACTATTGAATTATATAGTAAACAATTAGCTAAAGCTAAAACTATTTTTTGAAATGGTCCTGTAGGTGTTTTTGAATTTAGTAATTTTTCTGGTGGAACTAATGGAATAGCTAAAGTTATTTGTGATTTAACAAGCAAAGGTGCATACACTGTTATTGGTGGTGGAGATAGTGCTTCAGCTATTAATAATTTGGGTCTAACAAATAATGTTAGTTTTGTTTCAACCGGCGGTGGAGCTAGTTTGTCATTATTAGAAGGAACTGTTCTTCCGGGTATTGAATGCATACCAAATAAATAAAATGAACATTCAAGTTAAAAAAATAACTAGTGACTTTCTACACTAGTTATTTTTTATAATTTATTGGTTTTAATCATTTTTGTTTAATAAATGGTTTTCTAAAATTTTTAATAACAATAAAAAATACTTTTTAATTTTTGATAAAAAAAAATGCAACTTTTAATTTAAATTTAAAAAAGTTGCATTTAATTATTTTAAATAAGTTAAGAAGGTTGTATACCTTTTATAGATTTGCTTTCAATATCTTTAAATAATTTATTATCTTTATGCATTAGTTCAATTAAACTTGTTCTTCCTTGGCAAAGTTTATTGTTATTATATGAATATCATGAACCGCTTTTTTTAATAATATCTTGTTGGATAGCAACATCAACAATTTCAGCTAAATAATCAACGCCTTTATTAAAATAAAATTCTAAATAAGTTACTTTAAATGGTGAAGATAATTTATTTTTGACAATTGTAACTTTTGATTTAATACCTATACTTTCATTATTTTCTCTTATAATTTCAGTTCTTCTAACTTCTAGTCTTAAAGAACTATAAAATTTTAAAGCTTTACCGCCAGGCGTAATTTCGGGATTTCCATACATAACTCCAACTTTTTCTCTAATTTGGTTTATAAAAATTATACAAGTATTAGAATTACTTAAAATGGATTGCAATCTTCTTAAAGCTTTTGACATTAATCTTGGTAATAATCCAATAGATTGTTCTTCAATATTAGAATCTAACTCAGCTTTTGGAACTAAAGCTGCTATTGAATCCAAAACAATTAAATCTATCATATTTGTTTTAACCAAAGATTCAATTATTGAAAATGCTTGTTCTCCATAATCTGGTCTAGCAACTAATAATTTATTTAGATCTATACCCAAATTTTTCATGTAATCTAAATTTAATGTATATTCTAAATCTATGTATGCTGCTCTACCATTATTTTTTTGACATTCTCTTACAACCTGCAAAGCAAGTGTAGTTTTTCCAGATGATTCATTTCCAAAAATTTCAATAATTCTTCCGCAAGGAAATCCTTTTATACCCAATGCTTCATCTAATTTAAAACTTCCTGTTGATATAGTTTTTATTTTTTTGTTTTTATCAACAAAAGATAAATTATTTTTTCCATACTTATTTTGAATTTCTTTTAATGCTTCTAAATACAATTTATTATTATCACTCATAAATATATTTTTACTCCCCATAATAATAAAGTGTTTAAAAAAACAAAAAATAAGAAAAAATATTTATTTTGTTTAATCGCATACATTTAATATACTAAGTTATTAATTTAATTTTTGTAAATTAAATGACAAATTTAGTTTTTTTAAAACAATTCAAATTTATTTAATTTAAAAATTTTTGATAAAATTTTTTTGGTTGTGTAGAATTCAAGTTTTCATAATTATAGTCTCCTCTTTTTAAAATGTTTATATTTTTCTATGCAACCATTGTTTTTTATAAAAAGTCTGTTTAATAATTTTTTGTTTTTATTAACCTCTTATTATCATTTTTATTTTTATAAAAGTTTATTTATAGTTCAAACCACCTTATTTTTAAGGTGGTTTTTTTGTTTTAATTTCGGGAATTTATTAATTTTTTAATTTATATGAACTAATAATAAAAATATCCAAACTAGAAGTTTGGATAAAAATTTAAATGGCGGAGATTGAGGGATTCGAACCCTCGCATGTCGTTAAACATCTACAAGCTTTCCAAGCCTGCCCCTTCAGCCTCTTGGGTAAATCTCCAATATAAATATCATAAATATAAAATATTAAAATTTATTAAGTAAATTACGAATTATTTTTTTTAATAGTGTTATAATTATTCCCAATATAAGTGTAATTAAAATTGTAGGCATATAGATATGAAATTGGTTAAAACCCATTTAAAAAAGGAATATAACTTTCATTTTAATCAAAATTGAGCATTATTTAAATTAATAAATGCTTCATTTTGAAGAAGTGGTGAAAAATGATTCATGAGTTTTGTTTTTACAGCACTTTTTATTGTTATTTTTGGTTATATCAATCAAGCTATTCTTGTTTCTAATAACTCTCAAGAATTAGTACCAGCACAAGGTTTTAAAGATGCTTTAACAGGTTTAGCAGCTTTAATGGTTATTTCAACAGGACTAAATTCAATGCCTGTTTCAATTATGGAAATTAAAGAATCTGTTTTAATGAAACGTATCGGTTCAACGCCTATCAAACCTTGAATGTTTATTACTACAATTGCAGCTTTTTACATATTAATAATGATTGCTCAAATATTATTAGTATTATTTGTGATTTTTATTTTCTTTGGATTTCAAACTTTTGGTGCAGGATCAATATTAAATCCAATTCAAATTACAGGTAATCAGTTGTTTTTTACTGGCTATCATGCAAATGGATTAGACATATCAACAAATTGAGGGGGATATATTTTTGGAACAATTTATACAATTTTATTATCAATCTTTTTAGCTATATTAATTGTTTCTTTAACTAAAAAAAGTGCATCAGCTAGTATGGTTGGTGGAATGATTTATTTCTTAAGTATGTTTTTATCTGGTTTGTTATTCCCGCTAGCTGTTATTTCAAATAACAATATTTTATATGGATTAAGTTTTATAAGTCCATTCCGTTATGTTAATGTTCTAATAACATTATCTTGAAATGGTTTTAATATTTTTAATTTAGCTGAAATTTCAGAAAAAATAACTCAATTTAATGGAAACTTATTTGGAATTAAAGATATAGCTGAAGTATGAACAGGTTATTTTGTTCCAGTCATTTTTATTGGTTTAGCTATTTTCTTCTCTATTCGTAGATTTAGATGATCAACAAGATAAATTAGGTAGTAAATTATTATGAAAAACATATTCACTAAAAAAAATAAAAATGAAAATTTCGAAATTAGAGATACCAATCAATTTGATATTAATTTAGAACAACAAAAAGATAAATTAGATGCACCAATTATTATTGATCAAAAAATGGAACATAAAGGTGCACCTATTATTGAATTAAAAAACATAGTTAAAAAATATGGCAAATTAAGTAAACAAAAAGTTGCAGTTAATAACATTAATTTAACTTTTTATCAAGGCGAAAATGTTGCGTTACTGGGTGCTAATGGTGCAGGAAAAACAACTACAGTTGAAATGATTGCGGGAATCATTCAACCAACAAGTGGTGAAATCAAATATAATTTTGAATTTAAAAAAACTTTTCAAGAAGGTATTGGTATTCAATTCCAAGATAGTTCTTATCCACCAGGAATTTTAGTTGCTGATGTAATTAGATTTATGGTTAATGTTTATGAAGTCGATATTAATCCATTAGAACTAGAACAAATTGTTAATGCATTTGGACTAAAAAGTTTATATAACAAAAAAGTTCATTCACTTTCTGGGGGCGAACAACAAAGATTAAATATTTTATTAGCATTAATTCATAAACCTAAAATTGTATTTTTAGATGAATTATCAACAGGATTAGATATTAGCGTTCGAACAGAAATTATTGGTTTTGTTAAAAAATATTGTGCGAAATTTAACATTCAAATTGTTTTAGTATCTCATAACATGGACGAAGTAAATGAAATTTGTGATCGCATTGTTATTATGCAAAAAGGCATTGTCAAAATAGATATGTGAGCCAAAGATGTTGTTAATCAATATGGATCTATTATTAATTTAGCTTCAAAATATATTTAACTTAACAGAATTAATTTATTTTTATAGAAGTTGTATTAAACTCTAAAATTTATTATTGAAATTTATAAAAAATTAATAATTAAGATAAAACTTTTATGATGTCTAAAAAATATTGTTTTAATGCTAATTCCTAACATAATTGAACTTCTTTATCAACAACACAAATAAAAAATTACCCAAGATTACAAGATGATTATTTTTTAAAATTAACACTTTAAATTATTTTCTGTAAGAATGTTGTTAATGTTTTTTCTAAATTATCTAATCTATTTTCTATATTAAATATTCTTGGTTCAAAGAGATGAATATTTCATTCTTTAAATCAAGCAAGCATTTTAGGTTTTTTCTTTTTTCTAAAATTAAAATCTGTTTTTTGCGATCTTCAGCAATTTTGGTTAATTTTTCATTTGATACTTTTTAAACATCTATGCATATCTTTTAAAGCAGAATTAGTCACCATTTAAAAAAAAGTTAAACTTCTCAAATTAGGTAATTAAAACTAATCTAAAGTTAATAAATTATTTATAAACTATTATTTTTTTACATTTCCATAACAGCATAGAAAGCAAACAGATTTATAATTTTTTCTTATCTTAATTTATATTAAGAAACGATTTTTATATTTTGCAAGGAATTCTTTTTGTAGAAAATTATTTAAATAATTAATATAAATAAATTTAATAAGTAAAAAGTATGTTAGTTTAAATTAGTATGAATTTCATTATGTGTTGTAAATTACAAATAAAATAAAGAGTAAAACAAATTAATATAAACATTCTTGAATTAATTAAGATTTTGAAATTATAAATTAGCACTTTAACACATAGAGTGCTAATTTATGTTAAAATTATACTAGAACTTAATAAGGAGGATAGTTATGTTTGCAAATTTTAAACCTGCAGATAATGACAAAAATATTTTAAAACAATTTGGTCGCAATCTAAATGATGAAGTTGTTAAAAATAAAATAGATCCTGTTATTGGGCGTGATGATGAGATTAGAAGACTAATTGAAATAATTAGTCGGAAGAATAAAAATAATCCTGTTTTAATAGGTGAACCAGGTGTAGGGAAAACTGCAATTGTGGAAGGTTTTGCAAAAAGAGTTGTAAGTGGAGATGTACCTGATAATTTAAAGGATGTTGAAATCATTGAATTATCGTTATCTTCAATCATAGCAGGCACACAATTTCAAGGACAATTTGAACAACGTTTAAATTCAATATTAAAACAAGTTAAAGATTCTAATGGTCAAATAATTTTATTTATTGATGAAATTCACCAATTAGTTGGTATGGGCCGAAATGCTTCTAATAGCGCCATGGATGCAGCAAACATTTTAAAACCAATGATGGCTAGAGGCGATATTAGAATAATTGGGGCTACAACTTTAAAAGAATATAGACAATATATTGAAAAAGATGGTGCACTAGAAAGAAGAATGCAAAAAATTCTTGTAAATGAACCAACTAAACAAGAAGCTTTAACAATTATGCGTGGTCTAAAAGAACGTTGAGAAATTTTTCACAAAGTTAAAATTTTAGATAGTGCTTTAGTTTCTGTTGTTGAATTATCTGATAGATATATTTCAGATCGATATTTGCCAGATAAAGCAATTGATTTAATAGATGAAGCTGCTGCTAAAATCAAAACCCAAATGCATTCACAACCAGCAGAATTAGATGATTTGAATCGAAAAATAATTCATTTGGAAACTGAACTAGCTGCAATTAAGAAAGATAAAGAATATTTAGAAGTTAATACTAATAGGTTAAATCAAATTCAATCTGAATTAAAAGATCTAAAGCAACGTCAAAAAGTTTTATATACAGAATGAGTTAATCAAAAAGAAGCTTATGAAAAAATTATTTCATTAAAAGAAGCTATTAATTCAACAACATTAAAAATTGAAAAATTACAAACTGAAGGATTGTATACTGAAGCATCTAAATTATTGTATGTAGAATTACCTAAATTAAAAAAAGATTTAGAAGTTGCTAATGAACATGCAAAAAACATTAAACATGATTTATTTAAAACAACAATTACAGAAAATGAAATTGCCGAAGTTATTTCTGCACAAACTGGAATACCTTTAAAAAAATTATTGGAATCAGATAAAGCAAAACTTTTAAATTTAAAAACTGAAATGCAAAAAAGAGTTAAAGGCCAAGATGATGCATTAGAAAAAGTTGTAGGTGCTGTTTTAAGGGGCAGAGCTAAAATAGGTGATCCTAATAGACCAATTGGTTCATTTTTATTTTTAGGTCCAACAGGAGTTGGTAAAACTGAAGTTGCTAAAACTTTGGCTTACAATTTGTTTGATAGTGAAAAAGCAATGTTACGCTTTGATATGTCTGAATACATGGAAAAACATTCAGTATCTAAATTAATAGGTGCTCCTCCAGGTTATATTGGTTATGAACAACCAGGAGTTTTAAGTGAAGCAGTTCGCCGATATCCATATAGTGTTATCTTATTAGATGAAATCGAAAAAGCACATGTTGACGTTTTGAATTTATTTTTACAAATATTAGATGATGGAATTTTAACTGATTCCCAAGGTCATATAGTTAACTTTAAAAACACAATTATTATTATGACTTCTAATGTTGGTTCACAAGCTGTATTGAATAATAAAAAAGCTGATGCTTTAATAGAAATTCAAAAAGTTATGCGTCCAGAGTTTATTAATAGAATAGATGAAGTTGTTGTTTTTAATGAATTGACTGATATAGATTATGATCAAATTATTGATCGTTTGTTACAAGAATTATGTATTAGATTGCAATCGCAAAATATTTTCATATCAGTTTCAAGAGAACTTAGAGAAATGATTAGAATTAAAGGTGCTGATCGTCAATTTGGTGCAAGACCATTAAAAAGATATATTCAAAGAACTATTGAAAACTATTTGGCTGAACAAATTATTGCAGGTAATATCCATAAGAACACAATGTATTATTTGTCTATAAACAATAATGGCAAAATTGTTTTAAATTTACAAAACAAATTGAAATCTTAACATAAATATATATTTGATAGTTTATAGTGATATTATATATATGTTTTAAAATGAAAATTTATAGAACGATATTAAATATCATGGAGTCCTTCAATGAAAGTAATTGTAGTAGGAATTAATCATGCAGGGACATCTGCTATCAGAACTTTGTTAACACAAAATCCAAGTGTTGAAGTAGTAGCATTTGACCGCAATGACAATATTTCTTTTTTAGGCTGTGGAATTGCTTTAACAGTTAGTGGTGTAGTTCAAAATATTAATGATTTATTTTATTCTAATCCAGAACAACTAACAGGCATGGGTGCAAAGATTCATATGCGCCATGATGTATTACAAGTTAATCCTGATAAAAAAACAGTAACAGTTAAAAATTTAGATAACAATCAAACATTTGATGAAACATATGACAAATTGATTTTAGCTGCTGGTTCTTGACCAATTTGTACACCAGGTATTGACTTAGATTTTCAATCAAAATATTGTGGTGATATCAAAAATTTAGTTGCATGTAAAACTTTCCAACATGCTCAAGAAATTATTGAAAATATGAAAAATCCTGAAATTCGTAGTGTGGCAGTAATTGGTTCAGGTTATATTGGAATTGAATTAGCTGAAGCTGCAGCAATTAGAAATAAACAAGTAACAATTATAGATATGCTTCCTCAACCAGCTGGTTCATATTATGATCCTGAGTTTACTAATGATTTAACAACTGCGATGGAAAAACACAATGTAAAAGTAATGATGGATACAAAAGTTACAGAATACATTGTTGATAAAAAAGATCGTGTTATTAAAGGAATTAATACTTCAAATGGAAAAGTTGATGCAGATTTAGTTATCTTGGCAATCGGTTTTAAACCAAATACTCATTTATTACCAAATGCTGATAAAGTTAAAAATGGTGCATATATTGTTAATAAATACACAGAAACAAGTATTCCTGATATATATGCTATTGGTGGTAATTGTGCTTTATTTAATGCTGCTACAGGTCAACATCAAAATATAGATTTAGCAACTAACGCAGTAAAAACAGGAATTGTAGCTGCAAGCAATATTAATGGCAATAAAAATGTTTGCATTGAAAGTATTGTTGGAACAAATGCTATTAGTGTATTTGGTTTAAATTTAGCTAGCACAGGTGTTTCTGAAGAAACAGCAAAACGTATGGGAATGGATGTTTTAAGTTCATATTATGAAGATAATGATCGTCCAGAATTCATGAATACTTTTGAAAAAATTAAATTTAAACTTGTTTATGATAAATCAACTTTAAGATTAGTTGGTGCTCAAATTGGCTCTAGCAAAAATGCAAATCATACAGAAATTATTTATTACTTGGCATTAGCAATTCAAAAGAATATGACAATTTTAGATTTAGCATTTGCAGATGTTTATTTCTTGCCTCATTTCAACAAACCATTTAATTTTGTTTTAGCAGCTATTTTGAAAGCTTTGAACTTAAATTATTTTGATAAAAAATAGTTAAATTTTATTTAATTTTTTTAAACAGCAACTTATCAAGTCTAAGTTGTTGTTTTTTTATATACATAACTAATATATTTTATTTTTTTTGTTATATAATTTGATTGCTTACACAAATATAAAATTCGATGCATTTTATATTTAATAAAAGGAAATATTTAATGTCAATTCTTGTAAAAAGTAGAATCCCTGAAGTCCTATTTCAGGTTTTAGATACAAATGGTAATTTTATTGATCGAAATTACGTTCCAAAGTTAAGTGTGAACAAAGTTAAAGAAGCATATTATTGAATGAATCTTAGTCGTGAACGCGATAAGAAAATGTTAATGTGACAAAGAACTGGAAAAATGTTAACGTTTGCTCCATGTATGGGAGAAGAAGCTTTACAATTAGGCACATCTTTAGCAATGCAACAAGGTGATTGGTTGTTACCAGCTTTTCGTTCTGATTGTATGATTGCGCATCGTCAAGTTCCTTTGCACAAAATTTTTTTATATTGATTAGGTAGTGAAAAAGGTAGTACTTACGATAAGAATTTAAACGTTCTTCCAGTTAATATCACAATTGGAGCTCAAATTTCTCAAGCTGCTGGTGTTGGTTATGCTCTTAAACTAAAAGGCTTAAAAAATGCTGCGGTTACTTTTATTGGTGATGGTGGAACTGCTGAAGGTGAATTTTATGAAGCAATTAATATGGCTGCAATTCACAAATGAAATACATTATTTTGTATTAATAATAATCAATATGCTATTTCAACAAGAACCGACAAAGAATCAGCAATTAAAGATTTGTCATTAAAAGCAGTTGCTTTTGACATTCCAAGAATTCGTGTTGATGGAAATGATTTATTTGCTTCATATGATGCTGCATTAGATGCATTAACATATGTTCGTAATGGTTTTGGTCCTGTTTTAATTGAATTTGTTACATATCGTCAAGGTCCACATACAACTTCTGATGATCCGACAATTTATAGAACACAACAAGAAGTTGATGAAGCTTTAGTTAAAGATCCAATTGAACGTCTTCGCAAATGATTGATGAACAATGGCTATTGAAGCATTAATGATGAAAATGAAATGAAACAACGCATTGAAAATTTAATTGCTTCTGAATATGCTATTGCACAACAACAAATGATAACAACTGTCGATGAAATTTTTGATAATCAATATGCTGAAATGGATGATGATCTTATCCAACAAAAAGCAATTGCTAAACATTACTTTGAAAATCGATAGTAAACCTAAGGAAATAGATTATGAGCAAAACAATAACAGTTAATAATATTGAAGCTTTAAATAATGCTTTAGATATTGCATTAGGAACTGATTCTAATGTTGTTTTATATGGTGAAGATGCTGGATTTGAAGGTGGTGTTTTTAGAGCCACTAAAGGTTTACAAGCAAAATATGGTGATAAACGAGTTTGAGACTCACCAATTGCTGAAGCTGCAATAGTTGGTTCTGCAATTGGTGCTAGTATGGCTGGATTAAAACCAATTGTTGAAATTCAATTTTCAGGTTTTAGTTTTCCTTCAATGATGCAATTGTTTTCACACGCTGCAAGATTCAGAAATAGAACTCGTGGAATTCGAAATGTTCCGATAGTAGTAAGAATGCCTATGGGCGGCGGAATTAAAGCTTTAGAACATCATAGTGAAACTTTAGAAGCGTTGTATTCACATATTCCTGGTTTGAAAGTTGTAATGCCAGCAACGCCTTACGACACAAAAGGATTAATGCTTGCTGCAATCAATGATCCAGATCCAGTTGTTTTCTTTGAACCTAAACGTGTATATCGTGCTTATCGTCAAACTATTCCTGAAGTTCCATATCAAGTTAAAATTGGTGAAGCTAATATTATTCAACCAGGAAATGAAATTACGATGGTTACTTATGGACCAAATGTAATTGATTGTTGAAATTTAATTAATTCACCTGAGATTGCCAGCAAATATTCAATTGAGTTAATTGATTTAAGAACAATTAAACCATGAGATCAAAATACAGTTTTAAATTCAGTATGTAAAACAGGACGTTTGATTGTTGTTCATGAAGCAGTTAAATCATTTGGTGTTGGTGCTGAAATTATTGCTACAGTTAACGACAAAATTTTCAATTACTTAAAAACTGCTCCAAAACGAGTTACAGGTTTTGATATAACTGTACCTTTAGCTAAAGGTGAGCAAATTCAATTTTCATTAGAAAATCGTATTAAAGATGCTTTAAGTCAAATGAAATAATATTTTTATAAAGAGGTTTATGACATATGTTCGAATTTAAATTTACAGATATTGGTGAAGGTTTAGAAGAAGGAAAGATTTGTAATATCTTGATCCAAGTTGGTCAACAAGTTAAAGAAGGTGACCCTGCTTTTAGTGTTGAAACAGATAAAGTAACAACTGATATTCCATCACCAGTTGATGGTATAGTTAGTAAAATTTTAGTTAATAATGATGATCAAATACATGTGGGTCAAGTATTAGCATATATTGATACAAATGTTAGTGCTTCATCCGGAAATAACAATTTGCATACTCAAGTTGCTAACCAAGTACCTAATACTTCATTTGCGCCAACACCAGCTCCAAGTTTTGCAACAGCTCCAGCTCCAACATCAACTTTTACTCCTACTTTCACACCAAATCCATCTCCTGCTCCAATGCCAACATTTAATCCAACACCAACAAATGTAGAATCAGCACCAACTGAATCAGCATCAGTTGTTGGTGAAGTTAAAACTTCAAATAAAGTTTTACCATTATTTGGTAGTCAGAAATTATTTTAAAAAATATGCCACAAAAAATTAGTCCACTTGCTTTAGCGATGGCAAAATTTCATAATATCGATTTATCTAAAATTCAAGGAACTGGTATTCAAAATAGAATCATGAGTACAGATATTTTTAATTCTAATAATAATGTTAATGTTGGAAATGTTTCTTCAACAAGTATTCAAGAAAAAATAATTGATGTCACAACAATTAGAAATGCTATTGCAAAAGCAATGATTGTTTCTAAAAATGAAATTCCAACAACTGTATTAACTTTTTTTGTTGATGTTACAAAATTAGTTAATTATCGTAAACAAGTAAAAGAACAAGTTCAATCTACATATAATTTGAAATTAAGTTATTTGCCTTTTTTTGTTAAAGCAGTAATTTATGCTATTCAAAAATATCCTATTTTTAATTCAAGTTATATAAAAGAAACAAATAAAATTCATATTAAAGGTAGTATTAATTTTGGAATTGCTGTTGATACTGAGAATGGATTGATGGTACCAAATATTAAAGACGCTGATAAATTATCAATTGTTCAAATAGGACAAAAAATAATTGAACTAGCAAATAAAGCTAGAAATAAACAATTAAGTTTAGCTGAAATTAAAAACGGAACTATTAGTTTGACTAATTTTGGTTCGATTAATGCTGCTTGAGGAACACCTATCATTAATTATCCTGAAGTTGCAATTGTTGCTCCCGGAAACATTGAAGAACGTTTGAGTCGTAACGAATCAAATCAAATTATTGCTAAACAAATTATGCCATTTACAATTGCTGCTGATCATCGATGAATTGATGGTGCAGATATAGGTAGATTTATGAAAGTCATAGCACATCATTTAGAAACTTTAGAAGGCTTGGAAGTGAAATAATATGAATAATTATGATGTTATAGTTATTGGTGCAGGCCCAGGTGGTTATGTTGCAGCAGAACATGCGGCAAAAAACGGATTGAAATGTTTAGTAATCGAACGTGGAACATATGGTGGAGTTTGTTTAAATGTTGGATGTATTCCTACAAAAGCTTTATTAAAATGTTCTAAAGTAATCAATTATATTAAACATGCAAGTGCATATGGTATTGATGTTTCTGCAAATGCACAATTTTCACTTAATTGAAATACAATTCAAATGAGAAAACAAAAAATTGTTGATACTCTTGTAAATGGTGTTAAAACAATTTTAAAAGTAGCTAAAGTAGATACAATTGTTGGCGAAGCATCTATTATTAACCCAAATACAGTTGTTGCTAACGGACAAACATTTACAACTAAAAACATTATTGTAGCAACAGGTTCAAGATCACGATCTTTGCCTTTACCAGGTTTTGAAGAAGCTATGCGAGCTGGGATTATGGTTGATTCAACTCCAATGCTTTCTTTACCATCTATTCCTAAAACATTAACTGTAATTGGTGGTGGAGTTATTGGAATTGAAATGGCTGTGGTTTACAACAGTTTTGGAACAAATGTAACTATTGTTCAAGGGTTAGATCGTATTTTAGAATTATTAGATCAAGATGTAAGTAAAGCTGTAACAAAAATTCTTTTAGATCGTGGCATTAAAATAATTACAAATGCAAAAATTTTAAGTGCAAATAACCACACATTAAATTTTGAAGTTAATGGTGTCAATCAATCAATAACTAGTGATTATATTTTACAAAGTGTTGGTCGTAAAGCAAATGATGAAATTTTAAATCCTTTAAACATTCAAAGAAATGAACGTGGCAATGTTGTTTTAAACCAAAACTTACAAACTTCTGTACCTAACGTTTATGTAATTGGTGATGCAGCTAGTCAAGTTATGTTGGCACATTATGCATATCATCATGCTGTATTCGCAGTAGATCATATTTTAGGGCGTAATCCAAAACCTGTCGATCCATTAAAAACACCAGGATGTATTTATATTCAACCCGAAGTTGCAACTGTTGGTTACTCAGAAGAACAATTAAAACAAAAAAATATTGGTTATGTAAAAATTTCTTTACCAATGTCAGCTTGTGGTAAAGCAGTAGCTGATGGCGAAACTGAAGGATTTATTAAACTATTGGTTGGTAATCAATTTGGTGAAATTTTAGGTGCACATATGATTAGTAGCACTGCTAGTGATATTATTAGTGAATTAGCTTTAGTTATGAATTCAGAATTAACAATTTTTGATTTAGCAAATGCAATTCACCCACACCCAACTGTAGCTGAAATGGTATCTGAAGCTGCTAAACATTTAATTTATAAAAATTTTAATAAGTAAATCTTTATAAATACATGTCTTGATTTTTATCTACATCATCATTAAATCCTTATATTAATGCAGCAACAGAAGAATACTTATTAAAAAATTTTGATTCAAAGAACGAACCAATCATTTATTTGTGAAGAAATGATAATACGATTGTAATTGGTAGAAATCAAAATCCTTTAAAAGAGATAAATTTAGAATCTGTACAAAATGATCATGTTAACTTATTTCGTCGTTTGTCTGGCGGCGGCACAGTTTACCATGATTTAGGTAATTTAAATTATTCATTCATTAATAAAACCAACATTAGCAAACCTAATAGTTATAAGGATTTAGCGATTCCAATAATAGATTTTTTAAATTCTATTGGAGTTAAAGCTGAATTTAAAGGTAGAAATGATATTGAAATTGATGGTAAAAAAATAAGCGGAAATGCTCAATATATTTATCAAGATAAATTATTGCATCATGGAACATTATTATTTAGTTTAAATCAAAATAAATTATCTAAGTATTTAAATGTTGATCCTAGTAAAATTCAAGCTAAAGGTATTGATTCTATAAAAAAAAGAATAACAAATATATCAGAACATTTACCTAGAAATTTTGATTGAGATATTGATATTTTTATAGACAAAATATCTAATTGATTTTTAAAAAATAATGATTGTAAGCCAATAGTTTTAGATGAATTTGCAAAAAAAATAATTGAAGACAGAGCAAAAAATCATTTTTCAAGTTGAGATTGAAATTATGGTAATTTGGATGAAGCAACTTTTTTAAATAAAAAAAGATTTCAAGGTGGCAATTTAGAAGTTTATTTAATTGTTAAAAATGGACTAATAAAAAAAATTAATTTTATTGGTGATTTTTTAAGTGTTAAAGATATTAATGATCTTGAAGAAAAATTTGTAAATAAAAAATATAATATTCAACAAGTTAATCTAATACTTAGTCAATTTGATTTAAAAGATTATTTTGGACAAATTAGTAAAAATGAAATTTTAACGGTGATGTTTGACAATGGAAAATAATAATAAAAACTATTGTGATGTTCTTTTGAATTACTTAAATTCATTAGTAAATGAAAAAGAATTTCTTGTTTATTTAGAACAAAATTCATTTCCAAATATTGATGAATTAAAAGACGATGAACAATTGTTTGAAATTTGTACAGATTTAAATAAATATTTAATTGATACAAAAAAAGATTTGTTTCAGCAATTTCAAACAATTGTTAATAATTTTTATAGTGAAAATAACAATTTATCTTTTATCTTGTTTTCAAGTTTATTGACTAGATTATTTGGTCCTATAGCTGATTATTATGAAATAAAAAATAATTTGGAATTAGTTGTTTTTTTGCGTGAAGAAGCTTACAAATTAAAAAAATAAATTAATTTAATTTTTTGTTTTTAATATTGATGTGCAGTTTTTCTATTTGTTTAAAACAATAAAGTTTAAAGTGAGTTATTGAATAAACTAATCCAAAAGTAAATAATGCGCAAGGAATTAATATTCAACCTCAAATATTTTTATTTACACTTGAACCAACTATTAATTGCTGATTATTATTAAAAGCAATATCAAAATTTAAAATGACTTTAAAAAAAATTAAACCTATAAGCATTCTTGATATAACACCAACAAGCATTATTTGGTCAGAAATAAAGGATTGATGTTTTTCATTAATTACATTAATTTTATGGATAAAATTGCTAGGTTCTTTTTTTGATTTAAACGATGCACATATATTTATAAATAAGATATTAAGAATTAGAACATGTAGCGAGCATGCACCAGTTCCTATATAGAAGGTGTTAAATGATTTTTTTATTAAAAAATCAGTTGTAGTTTCTATAACAAAGAATGATAAACAAATACTTAAAAAAATAGTTAATGCTATTTTTCAAGGAATGACCTTTGTGTATTTACGAACATAAAAACCAGCAACAAATAAATAACAAATTAAATATCAACTTGTAAATATATTTATATAGTTGTATCAAGGCATTTGTTCTTTAAAACTTGGATTTGCTTTAAAGGTATCTTCTCATGTAGATAAAAAAACAGCAACAACAGTTAAAATAACAACAAATGTTGTGCATGTTGAAAATTTCATTTTATTCATGAAATTAAATATGAATGGAGCAATTAAAGCAAAAAAGAAAAATATAATTGGAAATATTGTGCCAAATGTATGAAAATTTTGTGTTGGAACTAATGTATATAATATTAGAAAACCATATCAATTATTTGGATTATTAGTTCAACCATAATTACTTTGAGATAAACTATTAAACTGATCTAATTTGGAGCAACAAACATTACTTAAAAAATTAGGATTAGTATTTTGAAAAATGGCATATGATATACATCCAATAATAATTATTCAAAATGAATAAAAGAAATATGTATAGTAAAATTTAGATTTTCCCTTAATTCAACTATGTCATGAAATATGATAATGTGTATAAAAATCATAACCCATTATAAAACCTGTTGCAGTCAAACCTATGCTTGTTGTTGGTCAAACAATTAAATTTAAAAAAATTTTAAATGCTTCACTATAATAAGGTGTAAATTGCAACAAAACAATATTTAAAATGTTTGAAAACATTAAATACAATCTTGCAAAATTTAATGCTCTTAAATTTGGTGTTAAATGACTATTAGTATATGAATCCTGAAAACCAAAGTTAATGTTTTTCATATCTCTTTTATTCTAAATACTACTTATATAATTTAATTATCAAAAATTGTGTTTTAATATTTAAATTTTGATAAATACTTAAAGTATTTTACCACCATTTAATTTTATTCTTATAGAAAGTTAAGTGCTTTGTAAATTTTAAAATACTTAATTTTTGATTATTTTAAATAAAATTAGTAATTTCTTTTACGATATAATTTTTTAATGTTATGAACAAAGAAATAAAATTATTTGAAGCATTTGCTGGCATTGGTTCACAATTCAAAGCCTTAAAAGAAATTTCTAATTTAAAAAAATGAATTATAAGACCTGTAGGCATAATTGAATGATATATAGATGCAATAATAGCTTATATGGAAATTCATTACTCAAAAGAAACCAAGAATTTTAAAATGAATTCTTTTTTTAATTTAACTTCTTTGTCCTTATCAAGTGATTCAAAACATCCAATATCTAATAAATATTTAGAAAATTTGAATAATTCACACACACACACACACTAAAAACAACTACTACAATTTAATTTGTAAATATATTCTTGCTAGTAAAAAAATAGCTAATAATTTGTTTGATATAACAAAAGTAAGTTACAAAGATATTCCAAAAAATATTGATATTTTTACATATTCATTTCCTTGTCAAGATTTATCCATTCAAGGAAAACAAAAAGGAATGGCAAAAAATTCCAACACAAGAAGTGGTTTACTTTGAGAAGTTGAAAGAATTTTTAAAGATATTAATAAAAATTTTAAACAAACAGAAAAACCTAAATATCTATTGCTTGAAAATGTAAAAAATATAGTTAGTCAAAAGCATATAGATTCATATAATTTGTGATTGATTTTTTTAGAAAAAATAGGTTATGTTTCAAAAACATATATTTTAAATTCATCAAATTTTGGTTCAGCTCAAAATAGAGAACGAGTATTTTGTTTATCGGTGCGAAAAGATTTTAAGGAAAAAATAAAATTTAATTTTCCTTTTTTTGAAAAAACAAAAATTCAAAACAAAATATTAAAAAACATTTTATTGAAAAAATTTAACAATGATCAATATACATTATTAAATTTTGATAAATTTCAATTAACTAATAAGAAAAAATCAAATTCTGGAATTTATAAATCTACCTTGAAAAATTATACTAATTTTCATTCAGAAGCATATGTTTATTATCCATCAGGTATTGGTCCAACCTTAACTGCCTCAGGTGCTAATAGTAGATTAAAAATTGTTTTTAATAACAATCAAAAAAAACCGAAAATTAGATACATGCAACCAATAGAAGCATATCAATACATGGGTTTTGATATTAATGACTATGAAAAAGTAAAAAAAACTAAATTGTTGTCAGATACAAAAATTATTTATACAGCAGGAAATTCTATTTCTGTTGAAATATTAAAAGAAATTTTTAAAAATTTAGTTTTTTAGATTGTTTGCATTTATGAATATATTGAATAGTTTTTATTTTAAAAAAGTTAAAATTGATTTAAAATCTTGCAGAAAAAATAATAATAGCACTAATTGCACTTTATTTTTAATAATAGATGAAAAAAATTACATTCATGATTTCAAAGTTAAATTTAAATCACTAAAAGTTTTTAATAATACTACAAAATCTCATGAAAAATTTCAGAATAAAACTCTAGTTAAAACTAGAATAGAATTTATAAATTTGCTTGATATAGGTGAACACAAATTTTCAAACGGATTCAATGAAAGGAACAAACCATTCTTTCAAATTGATAATTTGATTTTAGAAAAATTTAATAAAAAAATTTGAAAATGAGATTGATTTAAAAAAGTAAAAACAATTAGAAATATTGAATATTTAATAACTGGTTCTAATCCTCAAGGTGAAGATAAAATAGATAGTCATGCTTTTTTTGTTTATGAAAAAGATGATAAAAAATACAAAATTGGTTTTTTGTTAAGAGCGTTATTATTATCTAATAACAAGGAATCCAAAAAATTTTTAACTAAATTGAATTCTTATAACCCTATTTGAGAAAATGAAAACATAGAAGAAATAGAATTTTGGGATTGAATTAATCATAAAAATTCAAGTTTTAACAAAAATGAAAATTTAGCTTGATATCTAAACAAATTTAATAATGATTCTAATGAATGACAACATTATTTAAATTCTTTGAGATCTCTAATAAGGGATGATCATAAAGAATGAACTAGGTTTCGAAAACAAGTTAATAGTTTAAGACAAAAATATAAAAATAATGTAAACAATGAATATAAAAATAATAAGCATTGATCTAATGATGAATTTTGTTTAAACTTTTTTTGTCCTGGCAAAAAAGAAAATAATTGAGAATATGCTCATATTAAACCTGTGAAATTAATAATTAAAAATTATATTAATTCTAAAAAAGAACCAGAAGATCTTGAGATATTAGAAAAGGAAATAACAGATTATAAAAATTTTTTACCCTTGCCAAAACATATTCATAATTTTTTTGACACACGAAAAATTTGATGAGATGATTCGACTGGTTTATTAGATGGTTTATTAGAATATAATTTTTTGAAATTATCTGATGATTTAAAGTATTTTAAGGAAATAAAAAAGGAATATATTGAGACTTCCAAAAAATACATCAAAGATTATTATGAATATATTTTTTCTTCAGATAATTTAAAAAAATAATTTTGATTTGCAATTAAATCTAACATTTTATTTATAATAAATTTCCAAATTAATAATTTTTATATTTTTTAGCAATTTAAATGAACTTTTATCTTAAAAAAAATACAAAATCTAAACCTTTTCCAAAAAATTCTTTAAATATAATCAATAATCTTAGACTTTATTGTTTAAATAAACTTTTAAATTCTAATTCAAATCAAGCTAATAAAATTTTACAAAGTCTTCCACTTTTTTATGTTCTGTTTAGAAATTTTTTAACATTAACATTAGATGGAAATCAAAATTTTTTAAATGATAATTTATTTTTAGGAAAAGGATATGGCTCTACATTTATAAAAGAATTTTGCAATATTTTAGGTTTATCAAAATTTATAGATAATAAATTGCAAATTCATGATAACATTTATGACACAAGTCAAGTAGAAGTAAATTGTACTAGTTTATCTTTTGCTGCAGGTTTAGCATTTAATCAATCAATAATAAATAAAATTATGATTAAAAATGCTTTTTTAAATAAAACATATTGTGTTTTAGGGCAAGAAGAATTATCTTCAAGTAACTTTAATGAAATTTTAAATTTTGTTAGCAAAAAAGAAATTTCTAATTTGGTTTGCATTGTTGATTTTACCGGATTTGATCAAAATGGTTTTATTTCAAATCACACTATTGTGGA
Organism: Mycoplasmoides pirum ATCC 25960; assembly: GCF_000685905.1. Classification (NCBI taxonomy): domain Bacteria; kingdom Bacillati; phylum Mycoplasmatota; order Mycoplasmoidales; family Mycoplasmoidaceae; genus Mycoplasmoides; species Mycoplasmoides pirum. The sequence continues at coordinate 247,729 of NZ_JMKZ01000001.1, forward strand.
TTATCAAAAGTGAATAGAATCTTATGGATGCAAATTTTTGGTTATAAACGATGGTTCGAATATTAATTTGATTAATAAAATTTTAAACAAGGCTATTAATTATAATCAAACTGTTTTTATTGCAATTCACAACATTTCAGGTCACGGTTTAACAAATGCTAGTACTATTAGTAGTTTCAATGCTCAAATTAATAGTCAAGAATTTGATTTACTAAAAAATAGATTTGATTTTGAAAAACCACTTGATTATTTTTTAAATGAATACAAAGAAGATTTAATTTTTTGCTTGAATTTAAGAATAACTAATAGAAAAAAACATTATGATTCTTTAATTAAAAATAATAAAAAATTTCAAGATTTTCTTTTGCTAGAAAAAAGTGAAAAACAATTGGATGTATTTAAGAAAAATTATAGCTTTATATCCACGCTATTAAATGAAAATAATTTAAATTTAATTTTTGTTTTAAATACAAAGATTAAAATTGATTCAAATTTAAATAAAAATAATCGTCTTTTAAGTTGTAATGGAAGTGAGAACATTATTTTCAATATCATTTCAGTAATTAAAAAATGTAATTTCTTTAATCCTATTCTAGTCACTGATTTGAATAGTTTAAACTATTTTAATCAATTTCTAAAAAACAAAAAAATGTTTGAATATGGATTTTTAATATATGTTTTTGATAATTTAAATTTGTTATCAAATTACACATATGAATTAAATGGTTTAAAAATTAATAAAATTCATAATTTTTTTGTTCATGATATTTTTACCTTAAACAATGAATGAAATAATTTAAATTTCTTAAATAATTGAAATTTATATTTTATTGATGAAAATACATTTAATGTTGATTTGTGAGAAAAACCTATTGTTAAAAATAATTTAAATTTTGATATCAATATTATTAACTATGGCGCTAGCTTAGAAATAGTAAATAAATTTATTTCAAAATTAGAAAATTGAAATATTCAATTTAATTTGATAAATATCTTAAATACAAAGAAAATAAGTGAAAAATTAAATCTTGATACAAACAAACCACTAGTTTTATTAAATGTTGATGAAAACCATTGAATAAACTCTTATCTATTAAATATAAAGAATAAAAAACATATAGTAAAATTTACTAATGAAGAATTGGATAATTTTTGCATCAATTTCAAAAAATAGGAGTTACTTATGGAATTAGGATTAGCACTAGGTTTGGGAATCCCATTGAGTTTAATTGCCGGAGCTATTCTTGGTTATTTTATAGCCATGAAAATATTTAAAAAACAATTAAAGAAAAATCCGCCCATTACAGAAAGTCAAATTCGTAATATGTATGCCAAAATGGGAAGAAAACCAACTGAAGCACAAATTCGTGAAATAATGCGTTCATTTAAACAAGATATTAAATAGTGAAAAATTATTTTATAAAAAGTGCTATTCAGTTAAGTCAATGCCCGCAAGATAATACTAGTGAGGGTTGTTTTATTGGAAGAAGTAATGTTGGTAAGTCAACATTAATAAATACAATTGCTAAATCTAAAATTGCTAAAACTTCTAAAAGACCAGGAATGACACAAACATTAAATTTTTATAATATTAATGATAAAAGATTAGTAGATTTACCAGGCTATGGTTATGCAAAATTAGATCGAAATAAGAAAATTGAATTAACTGATTTAATAAGTGACTATATTCAAAATAGAAAAAATTTAACAACAATTTTTCAAATAATTGATGCAAGTGTAATTACTGAATATGATCAATGAGTAAGTAAATTTATTAGAAATAACACAAATTTAAAATATTATGTTGTTGTCAACAAAATAGATAAACTTAATCAAAGTCAATCACACAATTTAAAAATAAAAATTGCTGATTATTTAAAAATTGATTCTGATAATTTAATTACAATTAGCGCTTTAAAGCAAAAAAACATTTCTGAACTTATTAAAATTATTAAAAATATTTAATTATGTCTAACAAAAAAATAATTGTTTCTAAACCAAAACTTATTGATTTTAATCAAAGTTATAATCCATCTTTAATTTCAAATAATTTATATTCGGATTGAATTTCTAATAATTTGTTTAAACCAAACAATAGCAAACAACTTTATAGTTGCGTTATGGCTCCGCCAAATTTAACAGGTGTTTTGCATATTGGGCACGCGTGAGAATTAAGTTTAGCTGACGCATATTTACGATTTAAAAAAATGCAAGGTTTTAATGTTAGTTGAGCACCAGGATATGATCATGCAGGTATTTCAACACAAGCTAAATTTGAAAAAACATTAAACCAAACAGAATATCATGAATATTTAAAATTAACTAGAAAAGAACGAATTAAAAAAATTGAAGATTGATCAATTCAAAATAGCTCTAAAATAGTTCAACAAATGAAATTAATTGGTGTTAGTGCTGATTGAGATAATTTTCATTTTACATTAGATGAAAATTCACAAATAGCAGTTAAAAAAGCTTTTAAAAATTTGTATGATAAAAAATATATTTATCAAGAAACAAAATTAGTTAATTGAGATGTTACTTTAAATACAGCCATTTCCAATATTGAAGTTCAAAATAAACCTATTGAACAAAATATGTATTATATTAATTATCAAATTGCTAATAGTAAAGATAAATTAGTTATTGCAACAACAAGACCAGAAACAATTTTTGTTGATGCTGCTTTATTTGTTAATCCAAAAGACAAAAGGTATTCAAAATTTATTGGTAAATTTGCAATTAATCCTCTAACAAATAAAGAAATTCCAATTTTAAGTGATTCATATGTTGATATAAATTTTGGTACAGGAGTAATGAAATGTACGCCTGCGCATGATATTAACGATTACAAATTAGGTAAAAAATATAAATTGTCTAAATTATCGTGTATTGATTTTGATGGAAAATTAAATAATTATGCAATGCATTTTAAAGGAATGGACCGTATTGCTAGTAGAAAAGAAATTTCTAATTATTTAAACGATCAAAATAAACTTGTGAAAGTTGAAAAAATCGTAAGTAATGTAGGTTATTCTGAACGTTCAGATTCAATAATAGAACCATTGCTATCAAAACAGTGATTTATTAAGTTATCTGCTTTTGGACCTAAATTAAAAAAAGCTATTAAAACTTCTAAAGAATTTGAAATGATTCCAAAAACTTTTGTAAATCTTTTAAACAAATGATTAAATTCTTGTGAAGATTGATGTATATCTAGACAGTTAATTTGAGGTCATCAAATACCAGTTTGATATCACAAAAAAACTAAAAAAATTTATGTCGATATCAAACCACCAAAAAATATTAAAGATTATGTTCAAGATCCGGATGTATTAGATACATGATTTTCATCATCTTTGTGACCTTTAATTTGTTATGGATGACCCAATAAAAATTCCAAGTTATTTAAAAATGGTTATCCAAACAATTTAATGATTATGGGTTTTGACATTTTGTTTTTTTGAGGAATCAAAATGATGTTTCAAGGTATATTTCATACTAATAAATTACCATTTAATAAATTATTGATTCATGGTTTAATTAGAGATAAAAATGGAAAAAAAATGTCTAAATCATTAGGAAATGTTATTGATCCAATTGATTTAATTGATTTGTATGGAATTGATGCTTTAAGAATTTATTTAACATCTAATACTTCATTAGGCGAAGATACAAATTATCAAGAAGAAAAAATTCAAGATGCATCAAATTTTTTAAATAAATTATGAAATGCATCTAAATATATATTTAAATTGACAAATGAGAATCAAACATCTAAAAATTATTTAAAAATTGATTTTAAAAAACTTAATGATGCAGATAAATGAATTTTAATTCAATACAACAAAACTTTAAAAAAAGTTACTGATTTGTTATCTAAATTTGAATTTTCGTTAGCAAACAAGTATCTTTACAATTTCATTTGAAATGAATTTTGTAATATTTATCTTGAATTTTCTAAAGTTACACTAGATAGTGAAGAAAAATTATCAACTTTAAATACATTTAAATATATTTTATTTAATATTTGTCATTTATTGCATCCTTTTGCTCCATTTATTACTGAAAGAATATATCAAGCATTAATGAATGATGCTAATAAGTATTTATTAAAAAACAAATGACCAAATCTTATTAAACAAAATTTATCTTCTAAATTTCATTTAATAATTGAAATAATTAGTGTGATTCGTAATTTTAGAAATGAAATCAAATTACCCAAAAACCAACCAATCAAGATAAAAATATTAGTTAATAATCAATCATTAGTTCCTTTTATAAATAAATCAATCAATTATTTAAAATTAGTTAATTGTGAAGTTTTGGGAGTGTACAACAAAAAAACAAATGAATTAAAAGGTAAAACATTAATTTTGAAAAATTTTGTTATTTTTGTTGAAAATCAAGAATTTAGCATTGCTTTACAAGAGATTTTAGAAAAAAAGATTAAAAATTTAGAATTTGAAGTAGAAAGAAGTAAAAAAATATTAAGTAACAAGCAATTTTTAAAAAATGCACCAGTTGCTAAAATTAATCAAGAAAAAGAAAAATTAATAAATTACGAATTAGAATTAAAAAAAGCTATTTCTGAACTAAAAAAATAAATAAAGTGTTATCAAACACTATTTTTTATATTGTGGTATACTTAATAAACATATTTTTATAGTATTTATTGCAATAAATTGTAATATCTACTATCTAAGTATAAGGATGTAATATGAATTACAATGATACCAACTATTCATTTGCGCAAGGAAAATGAGTTTTTAGACAAGAACAGTCAAAATTATTAACTCGTTCTTTTCTATATACAGGTTTTTCTTTTGTTGCAATATTTGTTATTTCATTTTTAATTTATTATTTGTTGCCTAGACAAAACCCTTCAATTGCTGACAATTTTTTGATAATTAGTCCTATATTAATATTCATTTCTACTATTATGGGAATGTTTTTGAGACCGAAAATGACTGGTGGCATGGGTTTTACTGTGTTTGTATATTTATTTTACATAATTGCTCAATCATTAGGATTTGGTGGTTTATTTTATGCAATAGATTTTTCAAATCAAGTAGGTATAAACACTGGTATTCAAGTAATAGATGTAGCTGCTATATTTGGTGTAGCTGGTCTTATGTTTGTTGGAATGGCAATAGTTGGTGCATCTATGTCTAAAAAATCCTCAATAAAGTTCGGAAGATTTTTATTTGGTGCAGTTATTGCATGATTATTTGCAAGTATAGTTTTTTCAATAACTATTTTCTTTGCAACACCTAATCAATATAATTGGATCATTATTGTTTCATCAGTTGTAGGTGGATTAATTAACTTAGGTTATATAGCTTTCATAGTTTCACAAATAAAAGCTTCTAGTGATTTTGTTGATTTTGTAGGAAACAAAACATTGATTAATACAATGGCAGCTTCATATGGATTTTGAATGCTTGTTAGTTTAGTTGGTTTGGTTTGATATCTTGTTAGATTATTATTTATTTTTAAAAGTTAATCTTCATCTATTGGCATTTTATCTCTAAATTCATATACTACACCATCAGTTCCACAAATAATTTCAGCACCTAATGTGGCTCTAATAGTTGCATTGCATGCGGGACATACATATTTAAAAAATTTTTTAATTGTTTTTTGTTTTGGAGCTCTAATTCTTTTAAATTCTCCAATAAATTTTTCTAGTTCTAATTCCTTTATACAATTATTAACGATTTGTTGTAATTCTGAATTGAATTTAAAGTTTGAATAACCAATTTTTTTATTTTTTTCTCCAAAAACACATCCAATTTCTTCACCTAATTTTTTGAATTCTTTATTATGGTGTTTGCCTGATTTATCTGTATCTCTTATACCTAAAAGATTTGCTTTAAAATGAATCATTTCATGTATTAAAGTGTTAAGTAATTCATTCAAATCATTATTAGTTAACATTTCAGCAGTTAAAGATATTTCTGAATATGTTTTATCGTTTATTTTTCATTTATCAGGTCAATAAACACCATAAGTATTTAAGCCAATAGCTCTTTCACCTTGAATCATAAAAACAACTTCTTTAAATTGCTCATCAAAAACATGTTTATTTAAATATTCTAAACATTTATTCATTGCAATATAAAAATCATAAAGTGCGTTAAATTGACTCATAAAATATTCACATTTCCTTTCTTTACTCTAATAAGTGACTCAAATCTATTTACTTATACTATAAACTTTAGTAAAAAAAGTTCCTGGGATAGCATCATCAGGCATTTTTATTATTGTTTTAGGTAAATCTTCATTTGGCAAATCTAATTCTTTTGAACTACAAATCATTCCATGTGATTCATGATTTAAAACTTTAGACGAATTAATTTCTTTACCTGTTGCAATTATTCCGCCCGGTAAAACAACCACAACATTCATATTTGGAACCACATTTGTAGCACCACAAACAATTTTTTGTAATTGATTAGTTCCAATATCAACTGTACAAATTTTTAAATTACTATTAGGTATTGGTTCTGCACTAATTATTTTTCCAATAACAAATGGAATTTGATTTATAAATTTTGATAAAGATAAATTAGTTAGTTCTTCTAATTTTCTAATTAATTTTTCATTAGGTTCATTTAATCCATTTACAAGTAATAGATTTCTTTCACTAGCATTGTGAATGTTGAATCCAATTAATTGATCATTTTCATCATAAAATATTGTTACATTATTTTTATTAATGATTTTATCTGGATTTTTATTAGTAACAATTTTTGCAATTAAAGTGTCTTGTAATGTGTTTTTGTTATAAAAAATATTTAAATATTTGTTGTTCATATTTTAAGTATGTTTTATTAATTGGATTGAATCAAAATTGCGTATCCATTCATTCCAGTGTGAACTGCTATTATAGAACTTATATGCTGTCATTTAATTTCAATATTTTTTGGTAATAATTTTTTATATTCTTCAACAATTTTTTCATTTTCTTTTGAATCAACTATACTTGTTGAAATTCCAATTCTTTTAATTCCTTTAGTTTTTCAATTATTTTGTGAATCTATATAGTCTAATGCAATTTGTTTTGCTTCTTGGTCATCACGACATTTATCAAAATACTCTAACAAACCATCTTTAGCAAAAAGTTTAATTAAAATTTTTATTTTTAGTGTTTTAATTAAAAATGCTTTTCAACCTTTTAAGCGGCCGCCCGCAACTAATTGAGAAACATCATTTACAACAATAACTCCAATTATTTTTGCTTTTTCTTTTTCAATTAATTCGTCTATTTTTTTAATATCATATTCATTATTTTTTAAATAATCTTCAATTTCATCAATTAAAAATTTAATACCTTGTTCCACAATCAAACCATCAATAACATGAAATTTATTAGAACCAAATTGATTTTCTAACATTTGTCATGAGTTATAGGTACCTGATAATTGGCGATCAATTGGAATCCCAATAATATGATCATATTTTTCTAATAATTCTTTAATTTTTTCTTCCACAACCCCAATAGGAGATTGACCAGTTTTAAAAGTAGCGCCTTTTGAAATTTTTTCACTTAGTGTTTTAATATCTATGTCAATTCCTGCTTTGTAAGTTATTTCAGTTTTATCTAAATTTTCAATTATTTCTAGCGGAACCATATAAATGTTTTTACTAGGATCTTCATTTATGGATGCTGATGAATCTATTAAATAAGCAATTTTCATAATTATGCATGGTTTCCTAAAAATTTATAATTTGGTTTTGTAAAGATTATTATAATTTATATAAAATAAAAATTCTTAACAAAAAAACTTATTTTATGTTAGTATTTTCTAGTAAATTGTGATGAATTTTGAATTTAATTTTATTTATCGTGTTTTAAAAACAAATAAATATATTATTAAGTAAAATTTAAAATAATCATATTTAAATGAAAGGTTTTTTGTTTTAATTAATGTTTAAAAATATTGATAATTCTGAATCAGCTAATGATTTTGATGCTGCAAAAATTGATGATTCAAATATTGAAATGTTAGAAGAGTCTTCAATAAATTCAGAAACTACAGATTCACAAATTAATGAATTGCTTGAAAAACCAATTGTAACGACAAGCAAAATTATGGAAGTAGGGGGTCACATAGGATTTTCAAAACGAAGATGAAATCCTAAGATGAAACCATATATCTATACAAAAAGAGGTGTTAATTTTAATTCACCTTATGATGTGTTAAATTTACCACTAGTTCACGAAAGATTAAAAGAAGCTTTTGATTATTTAGTTGAAGTTTCCAAAAATAATGGAACAATATTGTTTGTCGGAACAAAAACTAAACAAGTTCAAGAATTAGTTCGAGATATTGCAAAACGTGTTCCAAATATTAATTACATTTATCAAAGATGATTGGGTGGAACTTTAACTAATTTCAAAACAATTAATAATTCAATTAAACAATTGAATAAATTAACTGAAAGATCTCAAACTGGATTAGGTGAATATACTAAAAAAGAACAAATTCTAATTATGAAAAAATTGAACAAACTAGAAAAGTTTTTTGGCGGTATCAAAAACATGCGTGGTTTACCTAGTGTTATTGTTGTTGATGATCCAGTTCATGAAAAAAATGCAATTTTTGAAGCAAGAAAATTGAATATACCAATAGTTGCAATTTCAAACACAAATGCAAATCCTGATTTAATTGACTATATAGTTCCAGCTAATAATACATCAATTAGATCAATAACATTGTTCATGAATTTACTAGCTGATGCAGTTGCTATTGGTCAAAATCAAAAACCGTTATTTGCTTTTAAAACTGATGAAGAAATTGTAATTGCCCAACCACAACGTCGAGATAGATTTGAAAATCGAAATATTGTTAATCGTCAATATAATTACAAAGAAATTCAAAACAAACGACGTGAATTAAATACTAGTCAATCCAACCAAAAAGATGCAAGCACAAATAATAATTAGAAATTAATTTAAAGTTAATTTATACTTATTATATTAGGTTGATAAAGTTTATTTTATATAAAATAATAATCTATACAACAAATAGGTTGAATCTATAATATGCAAAACAAAGATAATAGAAAAACATTAAAAATTAAATCATCATCTAAAGATATCGAACAATTTGAAAGAGTTAAATTGGAAGAAACAAAAGTTATTGTTGGAAATTCTTCTAAATTAAACCCTGATCAAATTTTATTAGATGATTTAAAGATTCAATTACAAACAGCTACTGATAAAGATGTAATTAATAACATTAAAAAAGAGATTAAAGTTTTAGAAAAAAAGATTTCAAAAAAATCAAAATAAATTTTTTCATAAATTAAATAAAATGAACTATATATGTTTATTAATCTAAATGTTAGATCAAGTTATTCTTTATTATTATCAACATTATCAATAAATGATATAGTCCAGTTTGCAATTCAAAACAAACAAAAATATGTAGTTTTAACCGATTACAATGTTTTATATGGAACAGTTGAATTTTTTGATTTAGCAACAAAAAATAATTTAATACCTGTAATAGGTATTGAAATTTTTCATGAAAAAAGCGATAGTAATTTAGTTCTTTATGCTAAAACAAATGTTGGTTATAAAAATTTATTAAAAATTTCAAGTAATATAATGACAAAACTTGATTTTGATTTAAATAAATATTTAGATGATGTTGCAGTTGTTGTTAAAAGTGGAAATTTTGAACCTAAAAAATCAGTTGAATACTATATCGCTAATTCTAATGACAATAATGGAATTGCTTTTCAAGAAGTTAATTGTTTAACTAATGAAGATAAATATTTAATAAATATTTTGAATGCAATAAAACATGAACGTGTTTTTCAGTCAAAAGATGAAATTTATGATGATTCTCAAGGTCTCCCATTTTTATTAGAAAAAGAAGCAAATAAAAAATATTCTAAAAATCAATTAAATAATATTGATAAATTATTAAACAATATAAATTTGGATATTAATAAAATATACACAAATTTATTAAAATTCCCCACACCAAAGAAAGTTTCTTCTAGAGTTTATTTACAAACACTATGTAAAGAAGGGCTTAAAAAAAGATTTCATAACATAAATGTTATTCCTAAAGAATATATTGATCGTTTAAAACATGAATTAGATATTATAAATTCAATGAATTTTAATGATTATTTTTTAATAGTTCATGATTTTATAAATTGATCTAGAAAAGAAAATATTATTGTCGGTCCAGGACGTGGATCAGTTGTTGGATCTCTAGTTGCATATTCACTATATATAACAGAAGTGGATCCTTTAAAATTTAATTTAATTTTTGAGCGATTTTTAAATCCCGAACGTAAATCACTTCCTGATATAGATGTAGATATAATGGATACTAGACGTGAAGAAGTTATTGATTATTTATTTAATAAATATGGTCAATCACACACTTCACAAATTTTAACTTTCCAACGAATTAAATCTAAAATGGCTATTAGAGATGTTGGTAGAGTTTTAAATATTGATTTAAAAGAAATTGATGTTATTTCAAAATTAATTAATTCAAAATATGATGATGATTTGCAATTAGCAATAGATAAAACACCTAAATTAAAACAAAAAACTAAAGAATATTTAGAATTATTCACAATTGCAAAAAAATTAATTAATTTACCTCGCCAAATAGGTACACATGCAGCTGGAATTATTTTAAGTAATGAGGAAATTACTAATATTATTCCTATTCAATTGGGTCTAAATGATAGATTAACTTCACAATTTTCTATGGAATATTTAGAGCGCTTTGGTTTATTAAAAATGGATCTATTAGGTTTAAAAAATTTAACTATTTTAGATAACATTATTAAATTAATAAAAAAAACTAATAGAAAAGAAATAATTTTAAATAATATTCCAATTGATGATAAAAAAACATTTGATTTATTTTGTTTAAATCAAACTAATGGAATTTTTCAATTCGAATCAGCGGGAATGAAAAGAGTATTAAAAATGATGCAACCAAAATCAATTGAAGATTTATCATTAGTTTCATCATTATATCGACCCGGACCACAAGATAATATTCCTTTATTTATTAATCGAAGAAATAAAAAAGAAAAAATAACCTACATATCTAATGATTTAAAACCATTTTTAGAAAATACAGAAGGAATAATTGTTTATCAAGAGCAAGTAATTCAAATTGCACAAGCAGTAGCTAATTTTTCCTTGGCTGAGGCGGATATTTTTAGAAGAGCAATCTCAAAAAAAGAGGAAGATAAATTAGTTGCAATTCAAAGTAATTTTATAAATGCTGCAGTTAAAAATAAATATAGTGTTGATGATGCTAATAAAATTTATCAGTACATTTTACATTTTGCTAATTATGGCTTTAATCATTCTCATGCTATTGCTTATTCTTTATTAGGATATTGGTTGGCTTATTTTAAAGCACATTATCCTTTGGAATTTTATGTAACAATTTTAGAAGTTAATGTGGGTGATGAAAATAAAGTTAATCTATATGTGAATGAATCAAAAAATAAGAATATTGATTTTTTAATGCCTGATATTAATTTGTCACAACAATCATTTAGCATTTTAAACAATAAAATTATTTTTGGATTTAACTCAATAAAAGGTATTGGTAATGAATCTATTAAAAAAATTCTTTTAACTAGAAATAATTTAAAAAAGAAATTGTTTTCATCGTATATTGAAACAATTAGATTATTGCATGAAAATAAAATTTCACAAAAAATGTTAGAAAATTTAATTTATGCAGGTTGTTTGGATTCATTTAGTATTAATAGAAAAACAATGATTAACAATTTATCTACTTTATTAAAACTAAGTTTGTTTGGTAATAATGTTGATAATTCAGAATATAAAATAGAAGAATTTGAAATGGATGATCAAGAAACTCATGAATATCAAGAAATTCAACAAAATTTGCTAGGTATAAATTTTGAAAAAAATTCAATTGAATTAATTAAAGAAAAAAATAATATACAAGACATTATTCCTTTAATTGATATTCAAAATAAAGAAAATGGATATTATAGTTCATTAATAAAAATTAATTTTATTAAAGTATGGCAAACAAAAAATAATAAAACAATGGCTTTTATAAATATTGAAGATAATTCTTTAAATAATGTTGAGTTAATTTCTTGAAATTTTTCTTATGAAAAATACAAACAATATTTATTGAAAAATCAAATTTTGCTTATTGGATTTAAAAAAGATTTAAAAGGTATTTATTTAACAAAAATATTTAAAATTTATGATGAGAAAAAAGAGAAATTAGTAGATGTTGAATAAGATGACAAAAAATGAAGAAATTGCAATTGTTATAGATGGTAATTCACTTACATATCGTGCCTATTATGCCACTATAAATCAATTAGATTATTTTAAAAAATATAATATTAAACCTAACAATGCTATTAAAACAATGCTAATTATGTCATTAAAGATATTGAAGCAATATAATCCAAAATATACATTAATAGCTTTTGATGCTGGCAAATCTACATTTAGAAATGAATTGTATAAAGAATATAAATCAAATCGTTCAAAAACACCATTAGAATTGATTGAACAAATTACTCTTTTGCATGATATTATGAAATTATGTGGATATAATGTTTGTTTGCAAAATGGTATAGAAGCTGATGATATTATTGGTAGTTTTGCAAATTTAACTAATGCAAACAATATTCATTGCAAAATATTTAGTTCTGATAAAGATATGCTTCAATTAGTAAATAAAAACACTGAAATTCACAAACCAGAAAAAGGTGTTTCGGAAATGCAAATATACAACATAGATAATTTTGAAAATTTATTAGATGGTCTTTCTCCAGAACAAATTGTTGATTATAAGGGTATCGTTGGAGATAGTTCAGATAATCTTCCCGGGATTAAAGGTATAGGAAAAAAAACTGGTATCAAATTAATAAAAAAATATAAAACATTAGATAATATTTTTAATAATTTAAATGATTTATCTAATAAACAAAAACAATTATTTATTGAATCAGAAAATATATCTAAACTTTGTAAAGAACTAGCTACTATTAAAACTGATTTATTTTTAAACAAAAATATAAATGATTTTTTAAGAAAACCCATTGAAACTGAAAATTTATTTGATTTTTTAAATAAATATAAAATTAATAATATGGAAAAATATATATTTGATGTTGAATAATAAGGTTTTAAAATATGCCAGAACTACCAGAAGTTCAAATTGTTATTAATGAATTATCTAAAACTGTATTAAATAAAAAGATATTAGATATAAACATTATAAATCCAAAAATTTTAAAAAATTCTTCACCTAAAGAGTTTTGTAATTTTTTAATAAACGAAAAAATTAAAAAAATTACTCGTTTGGGGAAATATATTATATTTCACTTAACTAATAAAAAAATTTTAGTTTCTCATTTGAGAATGGAGGGAAAATATTATTTCGAATCTGCTAAAGATGAATATGATAAAAAACATGTACTAATAAAATTTATTTTTTCAAAATATGAATTAAGATATCATGATACAAGAAGATTTGGAACATTAAATATATATAATGAAACTAATTATTTAAATTCCAAAGAACTTAAAAAAATAGCACTAGATCCATTGGATAAAAATTTTGACTCAAAATATTTATTTAAAAACATACATAATTTTAATAGAGCTATAAAAACTATATTATTAGATCAAACAAAAGTTTCGGGAATTGGAAATATATATGCAGATGAAATTTTATTTGCTTCAAATATTCATCCTTTAAAACCATCTAATCAAATTACAGAGAATGAATGTAAATTATTAGTTAAAAATAGCAAAATTATTTTGAAAGATTCAATTGCTAATAATGGAACAACTATTGCTTCATACAAATTTAAAAAAAATCATACTGGTTCTTATCAAGAAAAATTAAAAGTTCATACAAAAGTAAATAATCCTTGTCCTAGATGTAAAACTAAAATTGTAAAAATAAAGGTTAATGGTAGAGGCACATATTATTGCCCTAAATGCCAAATTTTATAATGATTATTTGTGTTACTGGTCAATCAGGTGTTGGTAAAACTACAATTTTGAATTTACTATCTAAAAAATATTATGTGGAATTCTTAGATAATTTAATTCATACTGAATACAAAGTTAATAATCAAGGTTATAACCTTATTAAAGAACATTTTGGAATCAAATATGTTGATTCGAATAAGGTAAATAGAAAAAAACTAGGTCAATTAGTTTTTTCAGATAAACATTTATTAAACAAATTAAATAATATTCTTGAACCGCTTATAATAAAAATAATTTTGAATATTAAAAAAAAATATAAAAATTCTTTAGTTTTAGTTGAAGGTGGAGCAATATTAAACAATTTTGAAAAATATGCAAATTTGTTTGATAAGTTTATTTTAATTAAAGCTCCAAAAAAATTTATTAAAGAAAATAATAATATTAAATTTGCTCATATAGATAACGACATTTATAAATACTTAAAAGTTAACATATCTAATAGTTTTTTTGATTTAATTATTTTAAATAATAAATCTCCAGAATTGTGTGCTAAAAAGATAGAAATTTTCTTAAATAAATTAAAGAAATAAATATTTTTTTAAGTATTTTTTTAGGTAAGAATATTTTTTTCCACTAATTGTGGAAAATTCATTATTTTTTTTAAAAAACCCATAAAAACAACCATTTTTTTAAATTTTAATGTGGAAAATTAAAAGTAAAATTTATATTTTTTTAAACATAATGCATTTTTTAAAATATCTATTTTTTTAAAAACACTTTTTGTGTATATACTTATAGCGCTTAACATACATATTTTTAGATTAAAAATATTAAAAATAGAGGTAAATAATATATGCAAGTTACTGCTATTGAGATTAAGAAAATTAGCTATGTTATTTACTGCTCATTTGATTTTTCTTATTCTAAAAAGCAATTAACAAATATGTATGGACCTATTGTGGGAAATGATGCTATATACCTATACCAATGACTAATTGATGAGTTTGATATTCAAAATAATTTAAAAGGTATTTCAAGTTCTATAGATCGTGTTTTAAAGTGTTTAAACATAAATCAAGAAGAATTTTCAACAATTAGAGAAAAATTGGAAGCTATAAATTTAATAAATACTTATTTAGAAGAAGATTACAATAAAAAAATTTTTCATATTCAAATAAATAAACCGTTAACATGAATTGAATTTAATGCAAATGAAAAATTAAGACATCTATTAATAAATAAAATAGGTATTTCTGAATATGAAAGAATTTCTTTAGCATTCATATCAAATAGAATGCCTGAAAATGTTTTAAATATTTCTGCAACATTTAATACAATTTTTAATGATGAAAAAATTAATTCATTAAAAACTTTTAATTTTGAAAATTTATACAATTCTTTAAATCTTGATTTGAAAGAACCTGTAATTATAAACGAAAATGCTAAATTAGTTATTGAGACATATTTTAAATCTCATAATTTGTCATTAAATGAAATTAGATTTTGTGTGAATAACTCAATAATAAAAATGCCTGATGAAAAATTTTTTAAAGTTGATATTAATAAGTTAAGTGACCAATTTAAATTATTAGTTAATAGTTCTCCTAATATTGAAAAATTTGAATATATGAAAATAAATCGTAATTTGAATTTGTTCAAAAAAAATATTTCATCTTGAAATAAAGAATTAATTTTTGCAGATTATAAAAATATTAATTCTGAACATTATTTGTCTTCAATTCAAAAATCATCACTTTCTAAAAATCAAAAAGATATGATAAATAATTTAAGAAATTTTTCACATTTGCAAGATGAAGTTATAAATATATTGACTGATTTTATGTTTTTTAAAACAAAAGGGAAATACATTATTAGTTATTTGCAAAAACTATCAGATACCATTAATTGTTTAAATTTAAATTCATTAGAAGAAATTTTAATTCATTTGCAAAATGCATACATGAATTCAAAAAATAAATTTAATTTTAAAACTAATGAAAACAATTTTGAAAAAAATAAGAATATAAAAGAAAAAGAATTAACTATTGTTGAAAACAAATTAAATATTGCAAGTGATTTAAATTTAGACGAAGCATTCAATATAGAAAATATTTATGTCCAAAATAAATAATAATAAAAAAAATAAACATAATTCAAAAACATTTAAAAATGAAATTGATAATATTCAATCTTTTTTAAATAATATTTTTGATTATTCAAAAGAAGCAGATAAGTTTATTAAAATAATGAAAGATTCAAACTTATTTTCTAGCTTAAATATTACTGATTTGCAATATGAAAAAAATGTTTTTAATTTGTGAAAAATTTATGAAGATAATCTTAAATGTGATTCTTCTAATTTAAATACGTGCACAAATGTTGATGGCTATCATTTATGACCTAAATTTGTGAAAAACGATCAAATAATAATTTATAAAATTATTTGTCAAAAGCATCAAAATCAATTAGAAAAAAACAAATATATAAAAAGATATGTTTGAAAAACATTTGATAGCAACTTAATTAATTTGTTTATTAATGAACAAAATATTAATAAAAATTGAGATCAATCTAGAATATCTATTTTAGATTATATGACTAAGTTTCATGATGAATTGCTAAATTCAAATGAAATAAAAACAAAGGGTTTTTATTTGTATGGTTCAAGTGGAGTAGGAAAAACTTATTTATGCGTTTTGTTATGCAACACAATTGCTAAAAATATGACATTAATTAATAAAAAAATTTCTATTTGTTTTTTAAATTTACCAGATTTGATTAACAAATTAACTGAAAAATTTTCAGAAGGCATTAGTGTTGATATAGAAATTAAAAAAATAATTAATGCTGATTTATTAGTTTTTGATGATATTGGAGCTGAAATTCCAAAAGAATGATTTTTTAATAATCATTTAACAAGAATTTTAACGTTGAGGAGCGAGCAACAAAAATCTACAATTTTTATTAGTAACTATAGTTTGTCTGAATTAAAACAATATTATTTAAAATCTAGATCAGCAAAATTTGATAATAAAACAATTGAAAGAGTTTTAAGTAGAATTCACAATTTGATAGGCAACAATATTTTTGAATTAAAAGGAAAAGATTATAGAAAATCAAATCAATAAATTATTTTCACAATTGATAAATTTTTTAATTTGTTTAAGTATAATTAACTAAGATAAAACCTAGGATGGCGGAATGGCAGACGCAGTAGACTCAAAATCTACCGATGGCAACATCTTGTGAGTTCAAGTCTCATTCCTAGGACCATTTTTAAATTAACTAAAAATAAAAGATACAAAATTTACATTTTTTGTGTCTTTTATTTTTTTTCATTTACACAATTGTTTATATATAAATTTTCTTAAACAAAAGTACAAAAAAATAATGGTTAATTATGATGCTTATTGTTATTTTGATGCTGATAATGTTTTGAATAAAAATTGACTTAAAGAAATTGTTGCTAAATTAGAAAATGGTTATGATGTTGCAACATCTTATTTAAATTCTTTAAATTTTTAAAAAATTGAATTATTGCAAGCTATAAAATTTTGTTTTATTTAAATTACAATACTACACTTTGATTTTAATATTAATAATAGGAAGATTGTATTCAACTTTTTTATTTTTTTCATTAGTCATTTTTCAAAAGAAAAAACAATAAATTCTAAAAAAATAAAATTATTTTTTATGCTTTTTTTATCTAATTTTTACGTTCACATTAATACTTATTTCATTTATTGAATTATTTAAAAAAATGTGTCTTCCAATCTTATACCAATAGAAATAAAAAATAAATCTCTAAGTAATTTAAATTTTAAATTTCCAAAATTTAATAATGCTATAATTTAGTAAATTTTACTTACAAACAGCATATATTTATTTACATTTGAAATTAATAAATTAAATATGAAAAATAATTTTTTAAATTTTAAGTTATTTTACCGACCATACACTTCACCAATAAATCAAATTAAAATTACAAATTTATTATTCGATATTTTAAATGTAAACAATGTTTTAGATTGTAGAGAAAAGAATTTAAAACCATATTATTCTATTGAACATGAAAAAGATTTTTTGGCTTACAAATTTGAAATATTATCCAATTGAATTAAAAAAAATGAATTTTACAATAATTGATACACTTTAAATTTAAATAAAATTATTAAACTTTTGAATATAAAAAATTTTTTTAATAGTTTGGAAATAGATTATATTAATAAAATTAATTCTTTAGATTTTGAAAACAAAAGAATTTATAAAAAAATAATAGTAGATTTCTCATTAAATAAAAATGAATATGCATTATTTTCAATAGATGAAATTAGTTTATTTCAAGTTGATATCAAAGATCAAAAATCAAAAAATCTTTTAGGTAATAATTTTAAATTGTATGTGACAAATAAAGCAATAGTAGTTACAAATAATATTTACAAAATTAGAATTTCTTATAGTGATTCTTTATCTTTTAAATTAATAGATGAAGGAATATATTGATATGCAAAGAATATTGATTTTATTTTTCAAACTCACGATAAATATTTATTGTATGAGTATATAAAAAAAATGTTTTTTGATAATTTGAAAAAATCTAAGAAAAAATTATTTTGTTGACCTAAAGGATATTTAAACAGATAAATTAATTAAACAAATTAGATGTCATACTATATTTTTGAAAAAAAATTAATATTGGAATTGAAAACAAAGATATTAGTACAAATTTAATTAAATTAAAAAATGAATATAGGCCAAAAATTCCGGCTCAATAATTAGGTATTCCTAATAAATAAATATGTAAATTAGGATTTTCGTTATAAATTTTACTTGTTTCTATAAAATTTATATTTGTAAACAATCCAGGTGAAATTCATCATCAATATAATGGAGTAAATAATATTCCATTCAATATTGTTAAAAATAAAGTTAAAAAAATTATAGATAAAAACCATATATAAATTCATTTTGTTTTTTTAGGTTTTATATTTTCATTTTTTTCTACAATATATTTAAAAAATGAAAAAATTAGAATAGTAAGTAAATTACTGATTAATAAAATTAATATACCTATTCAATTTGAAGCATTTCATGCAAAATGTAAAATTGCATTAATGAAACCACTTAATAAAGCTCATTTTAAAGAACAAATAAATATTATTGGTATTATAAATATTATAGATATATCAATATCTAGCGACATTTGTGCAAAAAAAGGAATTTTTATAAATGTTCCAATGAATGCAAACAATGTAGAAATTCCTAACATGCAAGCACAAAAAACTAGTTTAAAATTATTTGTAAATTGATTTTGTTTTTCTTTTTTTTTATTTTTTTTAAATCACATATTTATCAATTTTTGTATTTTTAAATAAATAAACAGGGAATTAAAAAAATGTTTTTATGAAAAATTAAAAACAATTCTTAAAAATAAAAAAATAATCTTCTTCCATCCGGACTTTTACCGTCGGCTTTGGAATTTAACCAAATCTGCTTTCGCTCGCGGGCTATAACCGCCGATTAGGAATTACACCTTACCCTGAAGATTTATTTATTAGAATAAATATTAACATTATTTTTAATTTTATGTTTGAATTAACAATTAAATTACTTTTGTGAAGTTTAATTGAATAATAATATAATTTAATAAATAAAAATTATTTATTTTTAAATACATGGTGATTTATGAGTAGTTTTAAATTAAATGTAAAAATAGAAATTCCAAAAAAATCAAGTGTAAAGTATGAATTTGATAGAAAAAGTGGAGAAATTATTGTAGATAGAATTTTATATGGTTCAGATTATTATCCACAAAATTATGGATTTATTAAAGAGGCTCTAGATTGAGATGGAGATGAATTAGATTGTTTAGTTATTAGTGATCAAAGTTTCATGCCTGGCGTTATTGTTCCAACTCGCATTATTGGTGCTATGGAAATGATTGATGGTGGAGAAACAGATACGAAATTAATTGGAGTTATTGATTGCGATCCTAGATATAGTCATATTAATTCTTTAAAAGATATTAATAATCATTTATTAGATGAAATTAAAGTGTTTTTTGAAACTTATAAAATATTACAAAAAAAATCAGTAAATATTATTGGTTTTCAAGATGTAGATTGAGCAATTAAAGAATATAAAGAATGCGTCGAATTAATGAATAATTATGGTTCAATGTCTAAAGAAGATTTTTTAACTAAAATGCAAAAAGAACATCCTGAAAAATATAAAAAATAATTATTAATAATTTATTAAATAAATATATTTATTAAATGCTTAAATCAATTATTATTGAAAAATATAAAACAAAAATTTATGAATATTTAACTCATATTTTTACATTTTGTTTTTTAAAATTGCAAAAACAATTAAATTAATAAGTAAATAATGTTTTTTTTCCATATAAAAATATAGAATAGATTAATAAACAATTCTTTATTGCCAGACTAACAATTTCTTTGAAGATAGTTTAATTTATTAAATTCAAGGAAATTCTAAATATGGAAAATGCAATTATGATTGTTTATTATTTTTCCATAGGTTTTGCAATATTATTCTTACTAATAAATTTTTTTGATTATATATTTGTAATTTTAGGTATTTTTCATTTTAGAAAAAAGAAGGATAATACAAAAAAATATTTGCTAAATAAAAGGATAGCGATAATAACTGCCGCCAAAAATGAAGAGCTAGTTATTAAACATATTATTAAATCTATAATTAACCAAAATTATGATTTAAATCTATTTAAGTTATATGTGGTTGCTGATAATTGTACAGATAAAACTGCAATTATAGCTAAAACTTTTCAAAGAAAATATCCAAATAATGTTTTGGTATTAGAACGTTTTAATGATAAACAAAAGGGTGCAAATTTTGCAATACAATATGCACTTAAATATATTAAAGATTCTAATACAAATTATGATGCTTATTGTTATTTTGATGCAGACAACGTTTTGGATAAAAATTGACTTAAAGAAGTTGTTGCTAAATTAGAAGATGGTTATGATGTTGTAACATCTTATCGAAATTCTTTAAATTTTGAAAAAAATTGAATTACTGCAAGCTATGGAATTCAATTTATAAAAGAGTCTAATTACATAAATAAATTTCGTGAAAAATTTAAAATGACAAGTTGAATTAATGGAACTGGTTTTTGTTTTACTAATAAAATTTTAAAACTTACAAATTATTGAGATTTTAATAGTTTGTCACATGATATAGAATTTACACAATTTTTAGCTTTAAATAATATTAAATGTGGTTATGCGGAAAATGCCTTATTTTATGATGAACAACCTGTAAAATTTAAAGATTCTTACAAACAAAGATTGCGTTGATCTAAAGGGTTTTTACAAGTTTTTAAATTGTATGGTGGCAAAGAATTTAAAAACTTTTTCACATTTAATTTTTTTAGAAAAAAAATTAATAAAAAATTAATTAACAAAAAAAGCATATATGCTAATTTTGCAGCTATTTTTCCGCAAATTTTATTTCTAGTTGTTAATATGTTTTTTTATATTGCAATTTCTATTATGCTTTCACTTGATAAAAGTTGAGATGAAAACATTGAATTTGCAAAAATTCAATATTATATATTAACTCCTATATTAATTTTTGCAGGATTATATGCGACATTTTTATTATTTTCTTTAACTGTAATTATTAAAGAAAGAAAATTAATAAATTGTTCAACAAGAAAAACAATTTTGTACGCTTTTTTGTATCCAATTTTTATGTTTACATATATCCCTATTTCTATAGTAGCAATTTTCAAAAAAAATATTTCAACTAATCCAATAATTAGGCAAAAACGTAATTAAAATTATTTTTTTACTTTATTGTTTATTTATTTTTGTTATATTTTTAAAGTTATTAATTTCAAACAAAATCAAAGAGAGATATAAAATAATGAATAATAATTCAATAATTACTATATTGTTGATAGTAGTAATTTCATTAATGGTTTTAGTTTCGATAATTTGATTTATTACTTTTTTAATTAAAAGAAATAAATTGAATAAAAATAATTCAACGTCTCCAGATAAGATAAATAATACACAAATAACAAATTATGAAAATCAAATTCAAGATTATCAATTTCAATTAAAAATGACTAAATTAGAAATTGAAAATAAAAATAAGGAAATTGAAAATTTAAAAGAAGTTAACAAAAAAGAAAAAGAATTTTTATTACGTGAAAAAAATTATGCAATTGAACTTTTAAAAAATGATAAAGAACTTGAAATAAAAAAAATAAATGAAGAATATGAAAAAACAATAAAGCAATTAAAAAATCAAAAGGGTTATACACCTCAAGAAGTCGGCGCTAACCTAGAGGAATGAATAAACAATGAATATCAAAAAAGTTTTGGAATGCATTCTGATTGTGAATGAGAATATCAACCAACCCCTATTCCAAATGAAATAGATGGAAAAAGAACCAAACCCGATTTTGTGTGAAGAATTTTTTCTTCAGGTATCGATAATAAACAAGAAATTAATTCAATAGTTATTGAAGCTAAAAATAAATCAAATCTTGATATTAAGAGTATAAAGAACAATACAAAAATTTTAAAAACACTACAAATCAATCAAGACAATCATAATGCAGATATATCTTTATTAGTAACTAATTTAGATGAAGATAATGATTTCTTTATTAAAAAAATTGAGAATCAAGAATATAAAAATATGTATGCATGTCGCCCCGAAGCTTTAATTCCTTTTTTAAGTATGGTTTATTCTTTATATAAGAGACGAGAAAAATTAATTGAAAAAATTAAAAATCAAGGAATTAAGTTTCAAGAAGAAACAAAAATTTTAGAAAATTTTGAATTATTAAAAAAAGAAATTTTAGACAATCAAATTAAACATATAAACACAAAAGGTCAAGAAATTCAAAAGAAAGCAGAAACTATCGAAAGAAATGCTCGTGATATTATTGAGTCATTAAGAATTATGCTTAAACATTTAGGGATAGCAGAGACAAAAATAACTAATTTTGGAATAGAAGATATTGTTCATCAAATTTATGAATTAAAATCTTTTGATACATTAAATGAAAACCAAAATGAAATTTATCAATCAAAATCTTTTGATAGCTTAAATGAAAATCAATTAAATAGATTTAGCAATCAAAATTTTCAAAAAAATATTTATTAACTGACTAATTTAAATTTAACAAATAGAAATTATTATCATATAATTTAAAGCTGTTTAAAAAATACTTAAATTTAATTTAAACAATTCATATAAATTATTTTTTGTATTTTGCTAAATTTAATCTATTTATCATGAAAAGAAAAATAAATTTTAAAAAATTTTTAAGTTTAATAACATTTATAGTTATTCTTGGAGTATCTACTTTTTCCATTTTGAGTTGTTCAAATGAAAATTCAACTCAAAATCCAAATAAACCAGAAGAACCAAGTACTCCACCAGTTACCCCACCAGATCCAGAAAAACCAATAGAACCTGTTACTCCAGGCAATCCATATTATCAACATTATTCTGGTTTGGCCACTCCAAATCCAAATTATCCTGATAAGGATCCTTATAATTCTTTTTTAGTATCTCCTGGACCTCCACATACTTCTCATTATCAACCATCACAGGGAATTGAAAGAGGTAGCCAACCATCAAAGGGTATTTTATATACAGAACAAGATAAAAAAAACATTCTTAGATCTTTTTCTTCTGTATTTGAGCGTAGTGATTCATCACCAAATGGAACTAGCTGAATTTTAGATTATAAAATTCCAGATGGAATAGAATCTGAAACAAATATTACTTATACAGATGATAATTATCCATTAACTTGATATTTTGGAACTAATTCTCACGTTCTAGATGATTTAAGATTACCAAATGATACTTTATATCCTCACATTGATCCTACAGTAGATACTGATGCTAAAAAACAAACTAATACAATTCTTCTTCGCAACCCAATTTCTTATAATCTTTTTGAAAAAAATGAAGATCCAAGATTAAATTTTGACTATAGTAATGTTGTAACAACAAGTACAGTATATTTAAAAATATTTGATGATGAAGATAAAAATCATGAAAATCCAAGAGCTAAAAGAATTTTTTTAGGTAATGATTTTTTATCTACAAGTCCAAAAGATTTCAATACATGTGATAATTTTAAAAAATATGAAGAATACGCTGACTTTGCTGTTTGAGAATACACTTTTAGAACTTCAAAAGAAGCAAAAGAAGTAACTTATAATTACGCAAACAATAAACCAGAAGATAAATTTAAATATAAAAAAACTGATTTATTACATGATCCTAGTGCATTGCCAGATGGAACAGTATATCAAGTTGGATATCCACAAGTTGGTAATAATTTTGAAATGAATGTAAATCGTCCAAAAGATGATGAATCTGGAAAAGGATCTACATTATCAACATCTATAAACTACAACAACATTGATGGTCATCCGGGTTTATTAGACAATTCACTTGGTCTTGCATCATGATTGTTGGGTTATCAATATGAAGATAAATTACCATATTTACCATGAGGTTTAAATTATGCAACTAATTATGGAAATATGGCCGGTGGATCATCTGGTAGTTTAATAACTGATAGCGAAGGTTATGCATGAAGTATTCATTATGCTTCAGATAATGAGGCAGTTACAGGTTTATCACAAGCTTTTTATAGTAAAGGTTATGATTATAAAGGTAAATGAGGTAAATATAATTTGCCTGGTTATGACTTAATATCTGGGTATGAAAAAGACCCGAATGAATTTCCACTTCAAAAGACTTCTTATCGCGACAATTTAATTAAATTGTATGGCAAAAACAAAACAAACTATAGAACTAATTTGTTTCCTAATGGTGTGAATCGAAGCTAATTTTTTTAACAAACAAAATTAAAAAAAATGAATATTAAATTTTTAAGTTTATCTGTTTTTTAAAACTAAAACTTTGCTTTTTTTTTTTTTTTTTAAAATACTTCATTAATATTTCATTAGTTGTAGTAGGTGAAAATATGAAATTTAATTCAAAACAATTTAAAAAAGTTTTTCTTATTTTTTGAATTTTATTAATATCTATTTTTTCTATTGGAACTACCATAAATCAATTAAATAAAGATCATTTAAACAATGTTAGTTTATCTAATAATGTCAATGAATTGAATCATATTCATAATGAAAATTGCAATCATGATGATTTAACTAAAAATATTAATGTTGGCAATGGTTTTTTAGATGTTAGTTTAACTCCTATTCATTTTACAGGTAAAGATAATTACGTTTGATTGTTATATAGCGAAGGAATAAAAGAAGAAGATTGAACGAATTATATAAACTTTTTATATCGGGCTTTTGAAAAAATATTTTCAATTGAACCAATGAATAAGTTTGCTAATTTTATTAATGTGTATGCAACTAATACCATTTCAAATGAAAATTATTCTGGTTTGGGTAATTTAGACACTTTTTTTAAATTGGAATATAGAATTACGAATAGCATGAAACCATTTGATGGAACAAAAACTCAATATATTATTGATTCAATACGTAAACAATTATTCTTAAATTATTTTTCACAAGATACAAAATTATTTCATGAAAGTATTCTTGTAGGTAGTAAAGGTTGAAATAAATTTAGATCTTTTGCTTTATCAGGAAAAACTTATTCTTATATAAGCTTACATAGTGAAGACAATTTTAAACATGCATCAAATGTAATTTTGCATGAAGCATCTCATGCTTTTGGTTATTTAAACGATGAATACGAAAGTTCTGCTGGCGGTTCAAGAAATGCAGTACCAACTTTAGAAAAAGCTAAAGAAAATTGATCCGAATTTGTTAATTATGTTTGATATCAACCAGAATATTTTACAGATAATTTAAAAATGTGAAATGTAATTGATTACCATAAATCTTCTAATAAGTATATCCCTAGTGATCCTTATGGTTATCCAGAATGCATAATGTACAATAGTGGTGCTAGTCGTGTAGGTTTTTGTCCTGTTTGTAGATATTATATGTTTGATAGATTGAATGAATCTTTTGATAATAAATATGATTGATTTTGATTAAAACCTAATGTAGTTTTTGATTCGAACGGTGATCCATATTTTAGAACAGTTTATAAAAACTATACAAACCAAACAAAAAATATAAAAATTAAAATTTGAGATAACGCTAAAAATAAAACATATGAAGAAACTTTTAGTATAACACCAAATAAAAACCCTCAAAAAATTCTTATAGGTAATCAATCTTTAGATGACGCACTTCAAAATTCTATTATCAATTCAAACACTCAATGACAAATTATTGATACTGATGAAAACAAAGTAATTTATAGTTCTGAAGAACAATATTTAAATATTTCATTAAAATTTGTTGATGAAAACAATGAAAATTTATCAAATGATAATTTAACAATTAATAAAGAACAAAAACTTAAAATTTTAAAAAATAGTAACTTTAAAATTGATCCTCCATATATACGAGGATATAAATTTATTAACGAATTAAATGAATTAAATTTAGATAACATTAATGAAGAAAAAACAGTAACTTTAAAATATAAAAAATTAAATTCTAAAGAAATTACATTAAATTTAATGGATATGAATAATCAAGCAGTTATTCAAAATAAAAAATTTAAAGTTTATGAAAATGAATCTTTTATTCCTAGTGATTATGAATGGAGAATTAATTATGGATCAGGTTATTATGGAAAACCATTAAATAATAATTCATTAAGTTATGATGCAATATCTGATTCTAATAACATTGTTACATATGTAAAATCGTATTACGCTAGAATAGAATATGTGGGTAAACAAACATATAAACTTGGAGAAGAGCATCCTACATATTGGCAAGATTTGATTAAAACCTATAAAACATATAAAAATATGGGTAGTTCAGATATAGTTTATGCATATAATGTTGAATTCAAACAATGAGATTATAAAAGCACAGTAGATTGAAATACACCTACTCTATATAAATTATGTATTAGCTGAGATGATTCATTTTTTGATTACGAGTTAAATGAACAAATAAAACTTCCGATTTCTGGTGAATTTTATATGGCAGTAGTTGATGAAAATGGTAATATTCCAGGTTTAAATGATTTTCCCCCATCTGAACCTAGTAATCCAAATCCAGAACCTAAACCTGAAGTTCCACCAACACCATCAATTCCTGAAGAAAAACCAGAAAAACCCAATCCACCTATTGTTCCAGAAGAACCAATAATTCCAGAAGTGCCATCTGAACCTACACCACCAAAACCAAGCGAAAATCAAACAATAACTTCTGCAATTAATAATATAAAACAAATTAATGCTAATAAGAATAAAACAGAAAGTGATTTTAAGATTATATTAGATATTAATGAACAAAAATCTAAGTGATCGAAAGAAGAACAAGAATATTTCATTCAGCAATGTAAAGAAACTAATATTGATTTTGATAACTTAGTATTAGAAGCACAAAACTTTGTTAATAATAATTCTAATAACAATTCATCAAACAATCTTTTATGGTTAATTAGTATTCCGGTTGTGATAATTTTACTTGCTGGAGTATTTATTGCAATTCATTTAATTAAGAAAAAAAATAAAACGTTAATAAATTAATTTTTTAACTTAGATCAAATTTCAATATTTATAAAATTTTTAACAAATTAAAAAGTTAAAAAAATACAAATTTAAAATAAATTAATTAATGATTTATTCAAATATTTTAGTTTAATTTTTATTAAATTTTATATTATATATACATGTTATAATTATATGGATTATTAATAACATAACAATTTATATTTATATTATTTTCAAGGTATTAAAAATGGCAAATCAAAGTGAATTGATTAAGCAATTAAGAGCTATGACTCAAGCTGGTTTCATGGATTGCAAAAAAGCTTTAGATAACACAAACAATGATTTAGATGCAGCAGTAAAATGATTGCGCGAAAATGGAATAGCTAAAGCAGCTAAAAAAGTAGATAGTGTTGCCGCTGAAGGAATTATAGCTCTTAAAAATAATGAGAAAAAAGCAATCATGTTAGAAATAAATTCTCAAACTGATTTTGTTTCTAAAAATGATTTATTTTTGAATTTTGTTTCAAATTTATCAAACACAGTATTTGAAACTAATTTAGAAGATGTTCAAAAAATTAGAGAATTAAAACTAGAAACAAGTAAATCAATTGAAGAAACTGAAATTGAACTAACTGCAACTATTGGGGAAAAAATTTCATTAAGAAGAGTGGCTAATGTTAATATTAATTCTGATGAATCTGTAAGTACTTATTTACATGCAAATAAACGTATTGGAGTTATTGTTGTAACTTCGGCTACTAATAATTTAGAATTTTTGAAACATTTAGCAATGCATATTGCCGCAAATAATCCAAAGTTTGTTAATAAAGATAATGTTGAATCAACATGACTTGAAAATGAAAAACAATTGATTGATTCTCAAGTTAGAATGGATGATGCTGTAAAAGAAAAAATTGCAAAAGCTCCAGCAGATAAAAAAGATAATTTATTAAATACTATTATTGATGGAAGAGTTAACAAATTATTAATTGAATCTTGCCTAGAATCACAACCATATTTGATTGATAATTCCAAAAAAGTAAGTGATGTATTAAAAGAAAATAATGTTGTTATTAAAAAATTCATTAGATTTGAAGTTGGAGAAGGAATTGAAAAAAAAGTTGATAATTTTGCTGAAGAAGTGAAATCTCAAATGAACAAATAAGTAGATTGTATCTATGAAGAAAACAAGAAAAACTAGAATTTTAATAAAAATTAGTGGTAGTTCTTTGCAAAATCCTAACACAACTGATACATTTGATTTAAAACGTTTGGATAATTTATGTAAACAAATTGCCATTTTACACAAAAAATATGAAATTGGAATTGTTGTTGGTGGCGGAAATATTTGAAGAGGAAAGTTATCTAAAGATCTAAGAATGGATCAGCGAAGAGCTGATTATATTGGAATGGTTGCAACAATTATTAATGCATCTTTGATTGATACTCAATTAGATGTTTATAATGTAAAAAGTTGTGTTTTGTCATCTATTCCTTGTCCACATTTAACTAATATTATTACTCCAGACAATATTGATAATGCATTTAGTGAAAATAAAGTAGTTATTTTTGCTGGCGGAATTGGTGCTCCATTTTTTACAACTGACACAGGTGCAGCATTAAGAGCAATTGAAATAAATGCAAAATTAATTTTAGTTGGTAAAGATGGAGTTGATGGAGTTTATAGTTCAGATCCTAAAAAAAATCCAAATGCTAAATTTTATTCAAAATTAACTTTTAAACAAGCATTAAAAGAAAAATTATCTATAATGGATTTAACTTCATTTACAATGTGTCAAGAAAATGATATTGAACTTATTATTTTTAATATTGAAAAACCAAATTCAATTATTAATGCAATCAGCGGAAAAATAAAAAGAACATTAGTTTCAACAAATTAAGGAATATGATTTATTTATGGAATTAAAAGATTATGAATCGATGTTTAACGATTTAGCTAATAAAAAAATTGAATGATTGAAAACTGAATTACATAAAATTCGTTCAGGTAGAGCTATGCCTAACATGGTTGATAATATTCGTGTTGAATACTACGGTGAAATGACTCCAATGAATCAAATAGCTCAAATTCAAATTCCTGAACCTAGAGAAATATTAATAAAACCATATGATAAATCAAGTATAGGTGCAATTCAAACAGCTTTGAGCAAACCTGAATTACATTTTAATTCACAAGTTGATGGTGATAAAATTAGAATCAAGTTACCACAATTAACTGAAGAAAATCGTAAAGAGTATGTAAAACATTCAAAACAAATTGGCGAAAAATGTAAACAAGAAATTCGTTTAATTCGAAGAGATGTTTTGCAAAAAATTAAACAAGATAAACATGAAGATGAAGATTTTGTAAGATTTTTAGAAGATGAAGTTGAAAAAATAACTAAAAAATTTAATAGTGAGTTAGATTCTATTATTCAAGCAAAAGAAAAAGAGTTAACAACTTTATAAACTTAAATATTTTTATGAATATTCCAACACATATAGCTTTTATTATGGATGGCAATGGTCGATGAGCAAAAAACCAAAATAAAAAAAGAGTTTTTGGTCATTACGAAGGTGCAAAAAGATTAAAAGATATTGTTAATTTTTCTGTTGAAAAAAAAATTAAATTTGTTTCATTTTTTGCTTTTGGAATTGATAATTGAAAGCGGCCTAATAGCGAAGTTTTGTATATTTGAAATCTTGTCAAAAAATTTCTAACAAAAAAATCAATTAAATGGTTAATGGACAATAATGTTAGATTTAGATGAATTGGTTTTCCTGATAAAATTATTAAAAAAGAAATATTAAAACTCTTAAATGATGTTGTTAATTTAACTAAAAATAATAATGGAACTTCAATTAATTTATTCATGAATTATAGTGGGCGAGCTGATATATTAAATGCTGTAAATTTGTTAAAAAATAATTCAGAAAAAATAACAGAAAAAAAATTTAATAGTAAATTATTAACAAGTGATTTGCCTGATGTTGACTTATTAATTAGAACAAGTGGCGAAGAAAGAATTAGTAATTTTATGTTATGACAAATAAGTTATTCTGAAATTATTTTTTCAAAATTAATGTGACCTGAATTTGGTGTTAAAAATTTTATTGATTGTATTAATATTTATAATAAAAGAGTTAGAAGATTTGGAGGTTTGTAAAAATGAAAATTAATAAAAAACCCCAATCAAGACTTTTAGTTTCTTTATATTTAATTATTTATCTAATTTTATTACTAACATTTTCTGCATTGAGTGATAGTTTTAATAGTTGATCTCCTTGGTCGCCAACATTAGTTGAACCGAAAGCTTATGATTTAATTACATCAGATCATTTTACTACTACCATATTAACATTTAAAGATACATATGAAAATGCAGCAACTAGATTTGCAATGGCATTTATATCTGTTACTTTAATTGCAATGTTAGGTTATTTCTTTTCAAAAGAATTAAATAAACTAATTTTTAAAAATAATAAAGGTTCTTTTTATTCTATATTAGGTTCTTTTGTTTTTAGTTTTTATTTAATATCTATGATTTATATTGTTCCTTTGTATTTTTTTAATAGTCAAATAGATCCTAATCAACCAGAATTATCAATGGACGTAGGTAGAAATATAAATCTTGATTTTTGATTTGGAAATATTAGAGTTTATGATGGACAAAGTTTTGCTTTATTTGGTTTAATTATCACTTCAATATGTGTATTTTTTATGTTGTTAATTATTGATTTTGTTTTGCTTTTTGTTTATAAAATAATTAATAGAAAAAACATTTTTGCATTATTGTTTATTCACCTAATTACAATTTTTGGAATGATTACTGTTTCTTATATTTTGATTGTACGTGGTTGAACAACTTTATTGTTAATTGGTGCTATAGCTAGTTTAACAGATGTATTTGCATATTTGTTTGGTAAAAAATTTGGTCACAAGCAATTGGTAGCAACAATTAGTCCAAATAAAACATGAACCGGAGCCATTTGTGGAATTTTATTTGCTTCATTATCAATAATTTTAATTATTTTGTTGTATGCTATTCCAAGTTTTAAAGCTATTCTTGTTGATAATCCTAGTGCTTATGAGATGGCCCCCCAAAAATATGATCCTCATAACTTAATAACTAATTTATTTGTTGTTACTTTTAGTTTAACTGGAGCCACATTTAAAGTTTATTGATGAGCAACAACGATTATGTTTATTATTTTTTTATCAATTATTTCAATTATAGGTGATTTATCATTTAGTTTTATTAAACGTAAATATCAAATAAAAGATTATGGTGATTTTTTAGGTAAACATGGTGGTTTTTTAGATAGATTTGATTCTATGGCACTGATTTTCTTTACATACATGCTTTATTTATTATTTGTTTTTATTATTTCAGGAAGATCAATGCTTGCTCCTAATACTTATGCCACAAATTTCGGAGCAAATAGTATAGTAGTTGGTTTGTAATATGAAAATTGTTATTTGCGGCGCCACAGGAAACATTGGACAACAAACAATTGATGTAGCAAAAAAATTTAATCACGAAATTGTCGGAATTACTTTTAATTCCCAACATGAAAAAGCCAAAGAAATTATTAAACAATTAAAAATTCCTTATTATTTGTGTCACAGTGATTCAAATAAAGGAAATGTCGAATCATTTGATGAATTATTAAAATTAACAAATCCTAAAATGGTCATAAATGCAATCAGTGGATATTTTGGATTAAATATAAGTTCAATTACATTAAAACATAAAATTGATTTAGGTTTAGCAAACAAAGAATCAATGGTGATGGCTGGACATTGATTAAATCAAATAGCTAAAAAAAATAAAGTATTAATTTATCCAATTGATAGCGAACATTCATCTTTTTATAAAGTATTAAAACATTTGAATAAAAATTCTATAAAAAATCTTATTATAACCGCAAGTGGTGGACCTTTTTGAGGTTATAGTAAGTCGCAATTAAAATCAATTGAGTTGAAGCAAGCATTAAACCATCCCACTTGAAAGATGGGACCTAAAATTAGTATAGATTCAGCGACATTAGCTAACAAAGCTTTTGAAATAATTGAGCTTTTTCATCTTTTTAAAAATAAAAATATTATTCCTATTAGGCATAAACAATCAATTGTTCATGCTATTGTTCAATTATCTGATAATTCATATATTTTTAACTCTTCCATACCAGATATGAAATTATCTATTCAATGATGCTTAGAGCAATATAAATTTTCCACTAATTCGATTATTAAACCTTTAAATTTAAATAATTTAAATCTTTCATTTGAAACAATTAATGAAAATGAATATCAACTAATAAAAATAGCAAAAGATGTTATAAATTATCCAAACACAACTAGAGGTGTTGTGTTTAATGTAGTTAATGATTTTGCTGTTGATTTGTTTTTAAATAAACAAATTGCTTTTTATCAAATTGTTCCTCTTATTATTAATTTCTATAATATGTATCCACATAAAAAAATTACAGGTTTGGTTTCAATTAATTTTTTAATTCCTAACTTAATTGAAAAGTTAAAATCTAATTGAAAAGATTTTTTGTAATATGAATTCTTTAAATATATTTTTGACAATATTAATTATTTTGTTTTCTGTAATAATTTGTTTAACAATACACGAATTAGGTCATTTTGTATTTGCAAAAATATTTAAAATGAATGTTAAAGAATTTTCAATTGGTTTTGGTCCCAAAATATGGCATACTTTTAGCAAAAAAAATTATATGCGTTTTTCAATTAGATTGTTGCCGCTTGGAGCATATGTTTTAATAGATTCAGAAGAATTAAGAGAAGCTTATTTAGAATCTCCAAATTCAAAAAAATATAATTTTTATTTAAGACCTAAACTTTATAATTTAATTTTGTTTAACGAAGCTTTTTATTGACAAAAAATAATTGTAATGCTTGGTGGAATTTTTTTTAATTTATTAGGTTTTGTGTTTTTTTGGGGAATTTGAAGCTTAATTAATTTGGGCTCATCTTTAATGTTGCTAGATTTTTTGAAAAATTTTTTTATAAATATTGGGAAATCATTTGTTTTTTATAATTTATGGAATTCAAACATAATCCCACCTATTCCTGGTACTCAAACTATAATAAATGGTGATTTTTTATTAAGATATTTAATTTCAATCAATTTAGGAACATCAATTTTAAATGTTATTACAATTTCGCCATTAGATGGTTGAAAAATTTTTCAAACTTCTTTTGAAAAAATATTTAATAAAAAATTATCAAGAAAAATTCAAGAAAGTTTGTCATTAATTGGTGTTATTATCATTTTATGAATTACAATTGGTAATATTGCCAACGCTATAGCATAGAATAGTATTATGATTTCTAAAATTGAACAAATTATTTTTAAATTTGACCTTTTAACTAAAAATGAATGAGATTATATAAAAGATCAAGTTAATAAATCAAAAGTTATTTTTAAAAAAGATTTTGATCTTTTGTGTATTGATCTTGAACTTAATAATTTTATTGATCCTAAAACATCATATAAATTAATTAATAACAGCAAAAATGTTAAAGAAATATCAATTGCTTTTAGATTATTTGTAAAAAAAGAATCAGATTTAAATTCTTTGGTAGATCACATAAATTATTTTTTTAATGTTGTTGTTAAAATTCCTAATTTAGTGCCAACAATTAATAATTTAAATAATTACCAAATTGATATCGATACAATAACCATTAATATTACTAATGAATTAGAATTAAAAATTTTAAATCAATTCAAAAATGATTTATTAGATTTTTTAATTGAATCAGGATTTTCTAAAAAAACGAAAATTAATATTGTTTGCTTGCAACCTACCATTGTGGAAAATTTAATTAATGAAAATCATTTTTCTAAACAAATATCTCCAGAAAAAAAAGAAAATGTAAAATCTATTAAAATTTCATCAAATAAACTAAAAACAAAAATTGAAAATTTTAACATTGATAAATGTCTATCATTAAATTCAATAAGTAAAGTTCCTGTAAAAGATCTTAATGAAATTAAATTAGGTGACAAAAATATTGTTGTCCTAGGTAAAATTTTTGAAATTGTAGAAAAAAACATTAAAGATAATAATTTGATATTTAATATCAAAATAACAGATTATAAAAATTCTTTATATTTAACAATATTAAATACAAAATTTTCCAATTTATCAATAGAATATTTAAGAACATTTAAAATTGGCTCATGAGTAAAAGTTCAATGTAACATTGTAGAAAATAAATATAGAGCAAATGAATTGTCAGGAGTAGTATCTAAAATTGTACCTACTGAAATTCCTAAAGAATTTTTACGTATCGATAGAAATGAACTAAAGAAAATAGAATTTACTTTTCATTCTAAAATGTCTGCATTTGATGGAGTCAATTCTGCATCAGAATATTTGGATTTTGCTAAAAATCAAAATTGAGATTATGTGGCTATAACTGATATAAATAATGTTCAAGCTTATCCTGAAATTCAAAAAAATTCAAAAGGAATTAATATCATTTACGGTTTAGATTGTGAAATTTCTGATGATGAAGTGCCTATTGTTTTAAATTCTAAAAATGTTTTATTGGATGAAGCTACATATGTAATTTTTGACTTAGAAACTTCTGGTTTGCATTCTTATTATGATGAAATTATTGAATTTGGTGGAATAAAAGTTAAACATGGGAATATCATTGATAAAATTAATTTTTTTATAAATCCTGGTTTTGATATTTCAGAAAAAACATCAGCACTTACTAAAATTACAAATCAAATGATAAAAGAAAAAGGTTTGTCAATAATAGAAGGTTTAAAAAAAATTTATGAATGAATAGAAGATTCAGTTATAGTTGCTCATAATGGAATTGAATTTGATTTTCAATTTTTACAAACAAAATTTTTTCAACACAACATTGGAACATTAACTAATCCAATGATTGATACATTAAGATTATCATGAGCAATAAATGAACAATATGCATATCACTCTTTAGGAACAATAGCTAGAAAATTAAAAATTAATTATGATGAATTAACAGCTCATAGAGCGAATGTTGATGCTGAAGTTTTATATGAAGTTTTTAAGCATTTTAAGTTATATTTGTTTAATAACAAAATTAATAATTTAAATCAAATAAATGAAAAATTACAAAATATTTCTTTACACAAACGTTATCGTGGAAATAGATCATTAATTTATGCTAAAAATCAAAAAGGTTTAAAGGCTATTTATGAACTTGTTTCTAAATCATTAACAACTAATTTAGTCACTAGACCTAAAATTTATTGAAAAGATATAAAACCATATAGAAATGATTTAGTTATATCATGTAGTCCAAATGAAGGTGAAATTTTTAAAACTGCTTTAAACAATGATGATAAACTTTTGGAAAATAGAATTGATAAATATGATTTCATTTTAATAAGTCCACCTAATTGAAATAATCATTTAATTCAAATTGGCGATTTAAATATCAATTTTGTTGAAAATGCCATTTCTAGAATTATTAAAGCTTCAAATAATGTTAAAAAATTAGTTGTTGCAACAAGTGATGCTTATTACATAAATCAATGAGAAAGTGAATATTATAAAATTGTTATTTGTACAAAAATTTTAAATGGATTATATCATCGTTTCTTTAAAAAAAGTAATGGTAATATTCAACATACTCCAATAGCTCATTTACGAACTACTGATGAAATGATTGATGAATTTAAATTCTTAAATGATGAAAAATTAATTAGAGAGATAGCTTATGAAAATGGTCATAAAATTGTAAATCAATTTAAATTTGCAAATATTGAACCATTAAAAAAAGGTTTATTTGTTCCTAAATTAGAAGGCGCAAATGAACAATTAAAAGAATTAACATATAAAAATGCAAAATTAAAATATGGTGATCAATTACCAGATATTATCCAAAATCGTATAAATTTGGAATTAGATTCAATTATTAACAATGGTTATGGAATCATTTATTGAATTGCGCATTTATTAGTACAAAAATCTAATGATGATGGTTATTTAGTTGGTAGTAGAGGATCTGTGGGTTCTTCATTAGTTGCTACATTGACAAACATTTCTGAAATAAATCCATTACCACCTCATTATATTTGCAAATCATGTAAATATTTAAATTTTGAAACTAATGTTGATGATGGTTTTGATTTGCCAACTATTAAATGTCCTAAATGTAATAATGAAATGGTAGGTGATGGTCATGATATTCCTTTTGAAACCTTCATGGGTTTGAAAGGAAACAAAGTGCCAGATATTGATTTAAATTTTTCTGGTGAATATCAAACTAATGCACACAATTATGTAAAAAAATTATTTGGAGAATCTCATACATTACGCGCAGGAACAATATCAACCGCAGCAGAAAAAACTACTTTTGGTAATGTGCGTAATTATTTTAATGATTTTGCCCAAATTGATTTTATAAGGCAAACAGAAGTTGAAAGATATGTTAAAGGATTATTAGGTATCAAAAAAACTACGGGACAACATCCTGGGGGAATAATGGTTTTTCCGAAAGAAAATGATATTACTGATTTTACTCCTTATAATTATCCAGCTGATGATATTTCTAGTGAGTGAAAAACAACTCATTTTGCATTTGAATTTTTACACGATTCTTTATTAAAACTTGATATTCTAGGTCACGATGATCCAACAATGTTAAAGATGTTAAAAGACATCACAGGTATTGATCCAATTTCAATTCCAAATTATGATAAAAATGTTTTAAAGTTATTTTCTGGATTAGAAAGTTTAAAAATTAATTCTCAAGATTTGTGTGGAGAAAAAACAGGAGCTTTAGGTATTCCAGAATTTGGTACTGATTTTGTTAGAAGAATGTTAATTGATGCTAAACCAATTTCATTTGCTGATTTAATTCGTGTATCTGGTTTATCGCATGGAACAGATGTATGAAATAATAATGCACAAGTTTTAATTCAAAAACATAATTTAAAATTACATGAAGTTATTGCTTGTCGTGATGACATTATGGTTTTCTTAAAAAAATGTGGATTAAATGATCATGATGCGTTTGATATTATGGAATTAGTAAGAAAAGGCAAATCTTTACCTAAAGATAAAATTGATTTAATGTTGGAACATAATATTCCTGAATGATATAT
Organism: Mycoplasmoides pirum ATCC 25960; assembly: GCF_000685905.1. Lineage (NCBI taxonomy): Bacteria > Bacillati > Mycoplasmatota > Mycoplasmoidales > Mycoplasmoidaceae > Mycoplasmoides > Mycoplasmoides pirum. The sequence goes on from NZ_JMKZ01000001.1 coordinate 285,470, forward strand.
TAATTCATGTCAAAAAATTAAATATATGTTCCCCAAAGCTCATGCTGCTGCCTATGTTTTAACTGCTTGAAGAATCGCTTGATTCAAAATTAATTATCCTTTGCAATATTATGCAACATTATGTTCAATTAAAATTAAAGAACACGATATATCAAAATTTATTTTAGGTAAAAATGCAATAATAGAAGAATTACAAAGTATTCGAAAAAAATTAAATAATCCTAAAACTAAAAAAGAAGTAACTAGCAAACAAAGTGAATTAGTTTCAACATATGAAATTTATTTAGAAATGATTGCGCGTGGATGTGAAATCACTCCTATATCAATAGAAAAATCCATGGCAAAAGAATTTATTGTATTGGACAATAAAGTTGTTCCACCATTTTCAACTATTCAAGGTTTAGGTGAAGTTGCTGCTGAATCTATTATTATCGCAAGAAAAGAATCACCTTTTGTTTCTATTGAAGATTTAGCAAAAAGAACTAAATTAAATAAAACTCACATTAATCAAATGCGCGAAATTAATATTTTAGATCATTTGCCAGAGGATAATTCAATAAAACTGTTTTAGTTTTTACTTCATAAAGTCTAAAAATGGGTTTCGACCCTTTTTTAAAATTTTACCCATTTCTTCCATTTGGCGTTTAGAATCTTCTCATTTTTTTAACAACTTATTTAGTTCATCAGGTTTTCTTCCTGAACCATTAATAATGCGTGCTTTCCGAGATGATTCTTTTTGTAAAATTTTAGGATTTCTTCTTTCCTTCAAAGTCATTGAAGACATTAAAATTTTTCATATTTTTATTTGTTCTTCAATTTCGTCAATTTTATCACTACTTATTTTTAATGAACCTGGCATCATTTTCATAATGGAGCTTAAGCTACCCATTCGATTCATTGCATTCATTTGTTTCATTAAATCTTCTAAATCCATTTTGCCTGATAACATTTTTTGAAATGTTTTGGTTGTATCTTTTTCATCAATTGTTTCAGCTGCTTTTTCAGCCAAAGTCATTACATCACCAAGACCAAGAATACGATCTGCCATTCTTTCAGGATAAAAGATATCTAGTGATCCTATTCTTTCACCAATTCCAGTAAATTTAATAGGTACATTAAGTAAACTAGTTAAAGAAAGTGCAGCTCCCGCTCTTGCATCTGAATCTAATTTTGTAATAATGATACCTGTTAGTTTTAAATAATTATTAAATTCATTAGCAACATTAATTATTTCTTGGCCCGACATTCCATCAACAACTAAAATAATTTCATCCGGACTTATATTTTTTTTAATTTCAACTAATTCATTCATTAATTCTTGATTTGTTTGTAATCTACCAGCTGTATCAAATAAAATTACATCATTGTTGTTTTGTTTAGCAATATCAAGTGCTTCATTAGCTGTTATAGATGGATTTTGAGTTCCTTTTTCATAAAAGTTACAGTCAACTTCTTCAGATAGTGTTTTTAATTGTTCAATAGCAGCGGGACGATATACATCAAGTGCAACCATCATTGGTTTTTTATTATGTTTTGTTTTAAGATAATGAGCTAATTTTCCTACGCTTGTTGTTTTACCTGAACCTTGTAATCCAACTAAAACAATTTTCAAGGGGTTTTTGTTTACATTTAATGAACTAGTTTGTTTACCTAGAATGTTAACCAATTCATTTTTGATTATTGTTAAAAATATTTGCTGAGGATCTTGACCGACATTCACAATTGTTCCAATTGTTTTTTCTCGAATGGCTTTTATAAAATTTTTAACAACTTGTAAATTTACATCAGCATCTAATAAAGCAATTCGAATTTCCTTTAAAACTTCAGCTATATCATCTTCTTCAATTGTTTGCGTTTCTAATTTTTTTCTCATTTTTCTAGAAACGATTGAAGTTATCATTGTTTTAAGCATAGTCTAAAATCCTAATTTTTGTTTTGAAATACTTGTAAATTATATTTTTAATTTTTTATTAAATTGATATTTTATATTTAATTTATATAAATTTAATCATTTAAAACTTTATTAAAAAATTTCAAATTTTTTCATTTCTTATTCACTTAAATAATATTAGGTGAATAGATGAAATCTCTTTTTTATAAATTTAAATCAAAAAATTACATAATTAACAAAATAAATTTTTTTGAGTAATTGTAATAAATTAAATAATTTTTGATTTTTTCTATTTACTTTTTGTGTAGGCCTAATATATTTAGTATTTACTAAAAATATTTTTCTTGCTATTGTTTTTATCTTTTGTTTTATTACATGTTTGTGTTTCAAAATTCAAATTAAAAAAATTATTTTAATTATTTTAATTGCAATTTTCTTTTTGATATTAGCATTCATTTATAAAAAATTTGAAATAGATAAATTAACTTTTAAAAAGTTATTAGATTTAATACCTGAAGAATTTAATTTGCGAAAACTATTAATCAAACAAGTTCAACAATACAACAATTTAAAAATTAGTAATTTACTTTTGTTAATTGTTTTTAATGAAAAAACTTCCTTTTTAAATGAATTTTATAAAAAAATAGTGAATATAGGTATAGTACATTTAGTAGTTATTAGTGGACTACATTTAAATCTTATTAATACATTAATATTAAAAATATTTAAAAAATATTTAAGAATTTCTCAAATTTTGAGTTTATTTATTATTTTAATTTATAGTTATTTTTTAAATTTTTCTTTCGGGGTTATTAGAGTTGTTATTTCAATTTTTATTGGAGCATTTTTTTGCAAAAAACAAAGTAATAAAGATTTATTAACAACTACATCTCTATCAGGATTAATAACATTGTGTTTAAATCCTCATTCAATTTTTAATTTAAATTTTCAATTAAGCTATTTATCAATTTTTGCAATTTGTTTTGCCAATAAAATACCTTACATTAACAAGTGATTAATTGGGTTTGTTAGTTCTTTTCTAATTAATATGTTAATTGGTCCTGTAATATTATCAATGAACAGTAAAATAAGTTTATTAACTATTTTTAATTCTTGAATTTTATCGCCAATAATCATGTTTTATTACATATTTAGCTTGTTAATATTTTGATTACCTTTCACTTGAAATTTTTTTAGTTTTATTTATGATTTTCTATTTTTTCTTATAAATAATTTAAATGAAATTCAAATATTTTTGTTTTTGGATATTAAAAAAATAAATTCAATATTAATATACATTTATTATTTATTTTTTCTTTTAAGTTTTATTTTTTTAAATGTAAATGAAAAAGTTACGCATAAGAATTTAAAATATATTAAATAACTTTATTATATTAATTATGACAATTATTTATTCTACTGATGAAGGTTTAATTAATTACAAGTTGAAAGAAATTCTAAAAGAAAAGTATTCAACTTATAAAAAAATTATATACAAATCTCCAAATCAATTAATAGATTTACTACATGCAAACAATATGTTTGATGAATCAAACGAAAAATTATATATTGTTAAGGGTTGTGATTTTTTAATTGATGAAAATTCTCTTAAAATTGCATATGATTTAATTTCTGCATTAAAACTTAATACAAAATTGGATGTTTATTTAACTGTTGAATCAAATAAACTTTTAAATAAGGATAAATCATTAAATGAATTTTTAAATCTAGTTAAAATAATAGAAATTCCAAAATTAAATTTAAAAACTTTTAAAAACATAATTATCAATTTTTTAGATAAGAATAAAATCAATTTAACTTTTGACCAAATTAATCTTCTTCTTTCTAGAATTCCTCAAAATGCAAAAATTTTAGAAAATGAACTAAACAAATTTTTATTATTTCCACCAAATGAAATTTCTAATGAATTACTAAACAATTTAATTACTGAATATGAAAATGATTCAATATTTAAACTTGTTGAATATATTCTCACACAAAAAATTAATGAAGCCATTTTGTTATTTGATTCTTTAATTTTGCATCAATATACATCATTAGAAATTTTACAAATAATGGCATCTCAAGTTTTAAAAATTATTATGATTAAATTGGCAATTGATAATAAATTAAATGATGAACTTATTATTAAAGATTTAGAAATTTCTTTTTTTCAATTAAATCAAATAAAAAAAATATCTAGTTTATTAAGCATTAAACATCTAGAAAATTTTTTAAATGGTATACTATCAATTGATGTTATGATGAAAAGATTAAATATGGATTACAATGTTTTAAGATTTTTTATCTGCAAAGGAAAATATTAGTTAAATATGTCTAAAACTGCAAATGATCTAATAATTATATCTAGACAATATTTAGGTACGATTTTTGGCAATACTACTTTATCGAATAGATTAAAAAATGATGATAATTTTTCTAATGTAATAAAAAAAGAAATTGGAATTCATAATAATTTAGAAAATATTATTAATTCTGATGATCGAATTACTTCTAAATATTTAGAAAATTACAAAAAACACACAAATAAAGAAATAGATTTAACAGAATTTGAAAATATAACTGATTTAGATGATATTCAAGATGAAATAAATTATCTAAATGTAATGGTTAAAAATCTTTTTGATCAAAAAGATTTATCAAGTTTTCCTTTAGATTTAAATAATAATGTTCATGTTGAAGGTGTAATTAATTCAGAAGAAGAATCAAAAAATAAAGTTGATAATTCTAATTATAGTAATGATTCTAATGACACAACAAATGTAGAACCTTTGCATGGCGAAAGAATTAGAAATTCTAATTTTAGCGACAATAAAACAAATTCATTTAATCAACAACGATCATCAAACAATCAATCATCTTCATTTAATAATTTTCCATTTGCAAATATTACACAACAAAGTGTGGACATGTTGTATCGTGCATCTGCTGCAAAAAAACTTGAATATGAGATGCAAGTAGGGAAAATTTATCGTTGAAAAGAAAAACCAAGAGCAATTTATATTTTGCAGTTTTTTGCAATATTTGCTTCATTGTTATTTGTTTTATCAGGTTTAGCATTAGTTATTTCTTGAATTTATGCAGCATCAAATGGATTAATGGTTAATAATCCTAACTCTAATCAAAATAATGCTCCTACAAATATAGCAATCAATGGTGGCCAAACATTTTCATTTATATTGCCCGCGATTATTATGATCGGTTTTGGATTAAATATGTTGATTAGGTATTCAAATGATTCTCTAGGAAAAATTAGTTCTTTTAAAAAAAATAAGTTAGAACAAATTTTAAAAATGCAAAATCAATCATTAGAATTTCCTAAAGTAAATCAAAATTTACAATATCACTTTTATTTTAATTCAATAGTAATTGCTTTTGTTTTCTTTTTGTTCTTTGCATTGATACCTATTGCTAATTCACCAATGCAAGTAATCGTCAATATAAATGTATTTTCTTTAAACAATGTATATGGAATAAATGTACCAATGATTGAAGCTATTTACATATGCAATATAATATTTTTGGTATTATTTGCACCATTATTATTAGTTGGAATAACTGGAAAAGTTTTAAATCCAAAACCAGATGAAGAACGTCTTCAAAAAATTTTAAATAACTATGTTGAAGAAATGAAAAAAGAAGGAATTGATCCTACAGGTGGTAATCCTTTTGGGCCAGTAAGTGGTTTTGGGGGACCATTTGGTTTATAATTTAAAATTATTATAATGGTACATGATCACAAATTTAATTAGTTCTCATAAACAATTAATTACACTTTCTTACAAAACTAAAAAACAAAAATTATTAAAATTTCTTTTTCCTTATTATCCTTTAAGGTGAAGATATTCAACGTATTTAATAATTTTTTTAGCAGCTTTAATTTCTTTAAGATTTTTAACACAAATTTTTAGTATTCCAATTGGACCAGTATTAAGAATTTCATTTAATTGAATTCCCACATCTCTAATTGGCTGAATGTTTGGACCTGTTTTAGCAATACCTTTGGGTATCATAATTGATTCAATAACTTTTTTTTGATCTGGTGGTGTTTGATTTTGAATGTATGCTATTCAAGAACCATTAATTATGTGCTTATCTGGAATAATAGGCGGAATTTATCAATTTAGAAAAGAATTTAAAAATTGAATTTGAGATTATTTATTTTTACAAATTATATTTTTGTTTTTTGTAAGTATAGCTATTATTGCTTTACTAACCTTTGCATCTAATAAATTTGAAAACACAAATTTAGATTTTATTGGATTATCTCGAATGGATACTGTCTATTTATCAATTAGTGTTATTGTTATCTTTTTTGTTTCAATTCAAGTAATTATTCATTTATTGCTATACTATAAGAAAATTTATCAAAAACAATTAATATTATTTATTTATGTAATTTTATTAGTTTTCTTATTATCAATTATTTTTTCATTTATTTTAGGCACAATATCTGCTATTAATTTTTATAAATATATTTCAGGAGACAATTCTTTATCGCCTAATTTTTTAATTTATGGTTCTTATTATTATTTAATTCCTAGAGTTATAAAAGAAATTTTTAAGGCACCCTTATTAATTATCATTTTAGTTAATTTAGTTAAATTATCAAATTCTTATTTAATAAAAATTCAACAATTGTCTTATCAAAAATGATAATTTAAATTTATAATTTTTTTATCCATAATTTTATTTATGGGAGCGTACCCAAGTGGTTAAGGGGGCACCCTGCTAAGGTGTTAGATCGGGTTTTCCGGTGCGAGAGTTCGAATCTCTCCGCTTCCGCCATTTTAAGATAAGATGACCAAGACTATACTTGGTCATTTTTTATTTTCATAAAATAAAAATACTATTTATATAAAAAAGGTATAGAATAGAGATACTCTTTGGAGCATTTAATCGTGTTCAGCAAGAAACATTCCAAGTGATTATTTATTACATATGGTAGTTTTGTTTTATTAGGATTAGTAATTCTATTAGTTGTTTGCGGAACTAATTTAGCTTCTTGAGGATCGCTATACGGTTGATTATTATCAATTCCTTTTGCATTTATAGCAATTTTTTCATATACATGGATACCAAGAATTTTACTTAGTCTTTCCAAAAAAAGAATTGGTGATAAAAGTAAAGCGGTGTTGTTTCTAAGTATTTCACTTTATATTTTGCGGTATATTTTTTACATTACACCAATTTTAATTGCAGCGGGTGTAAACAATTTTAAAATCGATGGTGTTTTTAATGTTATTCCTACGATTGTAGCTATAATATTAATTCCAATATCGAGCATTGCTTTAAACTATTTAATATTTTGAATAGAATATTACAAAAATAAAAAAAATCAAAAGGAAAAAGAATATGTCCCCACAGGAGATAGTTTGAAACCCAATTAATGAATTTTCAAATTCAATAAATTCTTTTTGGGAACAGAAACCAATTCCAGATTTAGCTTGAACTCCAATGGTGCCAACTGCTGCAGTTATAACAATTCCTATAACATTAGTAATAATTTTAGGTTTTGTGTTTGCATATTATTTTAAAGCACGCAAACAAAATCCTGAAAAAGCTCCTACTGGTTATGTACTTTTAGTAGAAATGTTAGTAATTAGTTTTGAAAATTTAACAGTTGAATTATTAGGAGAAAGATATAAAAAAATAACACCTTATTTCTTGGTTTTAATTTTATATATTTCTGTTGCCAATTTGTTACCTTTAATTGGATTATCAGCTCCAACAAGTTCTATAACTGTTTCTCTTTCATTGGGATTAATTACTTTTATAGGAATTATATATATGGGCTTTAAACATCAAAGATTATCATATTTGAAAAATTTTACTGTCAAAATCAAATACCATCGCAAAGAAATTCCTATAATGATTAATCCATTAAGCATTATAAGTGAAATTACACCTTTGCTTTCAATTTCGATGCGTTTGACAGGTAATATTTTTTCAGGTGCAATGATTATTGGTTTGTTTTATTCATTCATTCAATATATTTTTAGTACTGTAAATCCAACGATTTTAGGATTAATTTTAGGATCAACTTTTGGCGGATTGGTGACCCCAATATTCCATTTATATTTTGATGTAATGATTGGTTTAATTCAAGCATATGTGTTTGTAATGTTAACTTATACATATTGATCAAATCAATTAATAGAAGCAGAAGAAAAAAATGAAAAAAAACTTGAAACTACAGAAGTGAAAACAATTAATTTAAGTTCTCATGATCGAATTTAATTTTTGTATTTAATTTTTATTAAGGGAGTTTTTATATGGATACAAATATTCTTCTTCAAATTTCAGATATTGTAACGCAAGCTACAAGTACTTCTACAACATTTACAGATAAAGGTGCTGCACTTATTGGTGCTGGTATTGCTATGGTCGGTGCTGCAGGAGTTGGTGCTGGTCAAGGTTATGTTGCTGGTCGTGCTTGTGATTCTATTGCAAGAAACCCGGAAGTGGAATCAAAAATTAGAACATTTTTAATTATTGGTTCAGCAATTTCTGAGAGTTCAGCAATTTATGGATTAATTGTTTCATTTATTTTAATGTTTGTAGTTTAGTTAATTTTAATTGCAGGTGTTAAAAATGCAATTCTTAAAAAGAAAGAAAAAATATATATTATTGTTATTCACTTTACTAATATTGTTTTTTCTTATAGCAATAAGTGTTTCTTCATGTGCGTTGCCTGAAGAATTAAATGAAAACAACATTATTAATCAATTTTTTCCAAATTTTTGGGTATTTTTAGCAAATTTAATTGCTTTAGTTATTTTGTTGTTTGTCATTATTTTCTTTTTGTGAAAACCAACTAAAAGATCAATTAATGCAAGAACTCAAGCCATTCAAAATAAAATTGATGAAGCAAAAAAAGCAAAAGAAGAAGCAGAAATTTATTTAGTTCAAGCTAATGAAAAACGTCTTAAAGCAATTGAAGAATCACAAACAATTATTAATAATTCAGTCAATGAGGCTTATCGAATTAAAAGTGAAATAGAAGAAAAGGCAAAACGTGATGCAAATATTATTATTCAAAATGCACGTATAGAATTTGCTAAACAAGAAAATAAATTACGTTCACAATTACATTCAGAAATTATTAATGTTGCTCTTTCAGCGACAGAAGCTTTAGCTCAAAAAACTATTACAAAAGCAGATCATGAAAAATTTGTTGAAGAATTTATTTCCGAATTGGAGGATATAGATTTTGAATAAAATTTACAATTTTGCAAAAGCTTTATATTCTCTCGCGGAAGAAAAAAATCTTATTAAAAAAATTTATGTTGAATCTCAACAATTTCTTCAAGTTGTAAATGAGTACTCAGAATTAATTAAATTTTTTAGTAATTCTTCATTAAACAAAAGCGAAAAATTTTCTATTTTAGAATCTACATTTAGAAATAGATTTGATGATTTGTTTTGTGACTTTTTGTGTGTTCTAATTGAAATGAATGAATTTTTCTATGCAAAATCAATTTTTAAAAAATATTTAGCCTTAGTTGAAAATAAAGATCATGCTAAATTTATAAAAATCACTTCACCATATCCTTTAAAAGATGCACAATTAAATAAAATTAAAGAAATTTTAGAAAAGAAGATGGATTTTGATTTAATTGTTAAAAATTTTGTTGATCCTTCAACTATTGCTGGAATTAAAGTTGAATCTGACTCCCATTCCTTAGATTCAACAATTAAGGGCAAGTTAAAAACAATTGAAACTAGATTGAAAGTAATGCTGACACTTCAACAATCGCAATCTCCTAAAACAAGTTAGTGTTATTAAAACAATTTTGAAGAAAATTATAAAAATTTAGAAGATAAGGTATGCAAACATGGCAATTAATTTAGATGAATTTTCCTCTTTGATTAAAGAGCAAGTAAAAAAATATTCTAACAAAATCATTACTAACGAAAAAGGTTATGTAGTTTCAATTAATGATGGAATTGTTAAGGCTAGTGGTTTAGATGATGTTATTTTAAATGAATTAGTTCGTTTTGAAAATGGTTCTTTTGGAATTGCCTTCAATCTAGAAGCTAATAGTGTTGGTATTGTAATGTTGGGTAAATATTTTGATATTCACGAGGGTTCATTAGTAGAAAGAACTAAACACGTTATTGAAACACCAGTTGGTGATGCTTTGATTGGTAGAGTTGTTAATGGAATAGGCATGCCAATTGATGGTAAAGGTGAATTAAAAGATATAACTTATGAACCAATTGAAAAAATTGCGCCTGGAGTTATGGATCGACAATCTGTAAATGAGCCATTAGAAACTGGAATTTTAGCAATTGATTCTATGTTGCCAATAGGTAAAGGTCAACGTGAATTAATTGTAGGTGATCGTCAAACTGGTAAAACAACTATTGGAATAGATGCAATTATCAATCAAAAAGGCAAAAACGTATATTGTGTTTATGTAGCAATAGGTCAAAAAAATTCTTCAATTGCACAAATTTCAAGACAATTAGAATCAGCAGATGCAATGAAATATACTACTATAGTTTCATCAACTGCATCAGAAATTCCAGCTTTATCATATGTTGCTCCATTTACTGGTATAACAATTGCTGAATATTGAATGCGTCAAGGTAAAGATGTATTAATTGTTTATGATGATTTATCTAAGCACGCTGTTGCTTATCGTACAATATCATTATTATTAAGAAGACCCCCTGGACGTGAAGCTTACCCGGGTGATATTTTTTATTTACACTCTCGATTATTAGAACGTTCAGGAAAATTATCAAAAGAATTAGGTGGCGGTTCTATTACTGCGTTACCAATAATTGAAACACAAGCTGGAGATATTTCAGCATATATCCCAACAAATGTTATTTCCATAACTGATGGTCAATTGTTTATGGTAAGTAATTTATTTAATTCTGGACAAAGACCAGCAATTCATGTTGGTTTATCAGTTAGTCGTGTAGGTTCTGCTGCACAAACTAAAGCAATTAAACAATTATCAGGTTCTTTAAAATTAGAATTGGCTCAATATCGTGAATTAGATGTATTTAGTCAATTTGGTAGTGATTTGGATAATGAAACTAAAAAAGTTCTTGATCACGGTAAAAAAGTTATGGAAATCCTAAAACAATCTAATGGCGCACCATTAGATCAAGCAATGGAAGCTATTTTATTGTTTAGTATCAAAGAACGATATATCAAGTGAATTCCAATTGATCAAATTCAAAAATTTAAACAAGAATTAACAACATATTTTAGTAAAACAGATGTATATAAAGAAATTCAAATTAATAAAGCATTAAATGATCAATTAACAATTAATTTAAGAAATCTATTTAAAAAATTTATTAAAGAATTTGTAATGAGTATTTCTAATTATGATTTTTCAAAATATGGTGATGAAAAAGAATTAGAAGTGGATGAAAAAAATAAATAATTATGGCTTCCAAACAAGAATTAAAACAAAAAATGAGTTCTATTTTAGTAACTGAAAAAATTACTAAAGCTATGCAAATGGCTGCAACTGCTAAGTTACATAAGTTTAAATCTCAACATGAAAAAATTTATGAATTTTTTAATGAATATTATGAAACAATTGGCAAAGTTATAGCTAATGCTAAATATTATCAACCGCCAAAACAAGTTAAGGAAAATTCACTTTATATTTTAATTAATTCATCATTAGGTTTGTGTGGCGGTTTTAATAACAACATGAATCGGCTATTGTTAGAAAAAATTAAACCTAACGATAAATTAATTTTGCTTGGCAAAAAAAGTTTAGGTTATTGAAAATTAAAAAATCAAGGTAACAATATTTTATTGATTAAAGATTTACAAGATGCTGATATCAATTTTGATATTAGTTATAATTTGGGACAAGAAATTTTAGATCTATATGAAACAAATGAATACGAAAAAGTATTTATTGTTTATACAAATTTTGTGAATAACTTAAAACAAGAACCAAAAATTATTCAAGTGTTACCTTTTGATGTTGATATTTTTAAAGATAAAATTAAAAAAGATACAAATTCTAACAAACAATATTCTGCTCCAATTGAGTTCGAACCTGATGTAAAAGAAGTTATTAAAGGTCTTACTCCCCAATTCATGCAAATTGTTTTATATGGTTGTTTAATTGAAACTAAACTTTCTGAATATGCTAGTCGTAGAAATGCTATGGAGTCAGCAACAAAAAATGCAAATGATTTATATAACAATTATTTATTATTGTACAACCAATTAAGACAAGCATCTATTACACAAGAAATTAGTGAAATAATTCAAGGTAGTGAACAAAAATAATAGGATTTAATTATGAAAACGAAACATACAATAGTTGGAAAAGTATATCAAGTAATTGGGCCTGTAGTTGATGTCATTTTTGAAAATGAATCAGAAATGCCTAAAATATATGATGCATTATATGTAAAACTAGATAATGAAAATTTGTGTTTAGAAGTTTCACAAATTATTGGAGATAATGTTGTTAGATGTATTGCAATGGGAGCTACTTATGGATTAAATCGTGGTTTAGAAGTAGTTTGTTCAGGAAATCCAATTCAGGTTCCTGTAGGTGAACAAGTTTTAGGTAGAATGTTTAATGTTGTTGGTAAAACAATTGACAATCTTGAATCTTTAGATGATAAAAATATAAAAATGATGCCAATTCATCGAAATCCACCATCATTTGAAGAGCAATCCAATGAAATTGAAATTTTTGAAACAGGCATTAAAGTTATTGATTTATTAATTCCATATGCTAAAGGTGGTAAGATTGGATTATTTGGTGGAGCAGGGGTTGGGAAAACGGTTCTTGTTCAAGAATTAATTCACAATATCGCAAAAGGTCATGGTGGTCTATCTGTTTTTGCTGGAGTTGGTGAAAGAACTCGTGAAGGTAATGACTTGTATTATGAAATGATTGAAGGTGGAGTTATAGATAAAACAGCCTTAGTGTTTGGGCAAATGAATGAACCTCCTGGCGCAAGAATGCGCGTAGCATTAACTGCTTTAACAATGGCTGAATATTTCCGTGATGTTCAAAACCAAGATGTTTTGTTATTTATTGATAATATCTTTAGATTTACACAAGCTGGTAGTGAAGTTTCAGCATTATTAGGAAGAATGCCATCTGCTGTTGGTTATCAACCAACTTTGGCATATGAAATGGGATTGTTACAAGAAAGAATCACTTCCACTAAAAGTGGTTCTATAACATCTGTTCAAGCAATTTATGTTCCTGCAGATGATTTAACTGACCCTGCTCCAGCTACAACATTTTCACATTTAGATGCAAAAACAGTATTAGATCGTAACATTGCAGCATTAGGAATTTTTCCAGCTATTAATCCTTTAGAATCAACAAGTAGATTGTTAGATCCAAATGTTGTAGGTTTACGTCATTATAAAGTTGCTAGAAATGTTCAACAAATTTTACAAAAATTTGCAGAATTACAAGATGTTATTGCTATTTTAGGAATTGATGAATTATCAGAAGAAGATAAAATTGCAATTGCTCGTGCTAGAAAAATTAGAAATTTCTTGAGTCAACCATTCTTTGTTGCAGAAAAATTTTCTGGTAACAAAGGTAAATATGTAAGTCTAAAAGACACAATAAGAGGTTTTGAAGAAATTTTAGAAGGTAAACACGATAATTTACCAGAACAAGCATTTTCATATGTAGGAACAATTGAAGAAGCAATTGAAAAAGCAGGAAACTTGTAATGTCTGATAATTTAGTTCATCTAAAAATTTTGACACCAAATGGTATTAAGTTTGATGCTGATATTAAAATGGTAGAAGTTAAAACTCCTGAAGGTTATATAGCATTAATGTACAATCACGTTCCTTTTGTTGCTACTTTATCTGCTGATGTTATTTACATAACTCATTCAGATAAAAATCGTGAATCTGGAATTATTAATACAGGAACAATTTATGCAACAAAAACTGAAATTAAGATTTTTGCATTAAATTTTATTTTAACTAAAGATATTGATGTTAATAAAGTATCAGAAGAAAAGAAAAAGTTAGAACAACAATTATCAAGAATTAATGATTTAGTTGAAACTACAAAAATTGAAAGAAAATTGGCATTTGAATTATTAAAATTAAAACAAGCAAAAAAATAATTTATGAATTTTATTCGCTATGAATCTTGTTTAACTTTAAATATCAATGATTTTTTAAAAAATGGTTTTTGATGTAAATTTCAACAAAATCATTTTTATTTTGTTTATGATGACAATTTAAGTAAAGTTTCTGAATTATTTGATTTATCTATTGGTATTAAACAACCATTGGTAGGCAATATTATTTATAATGATCAATCATTATGAAATTTATCTGAATTAAGCCGTAGTGAATTTATTTTTAAAAATATTAGCGTTTTAACATTTTCTGAATTTGAAGAAATTAAAACCAAATCTGTTTATCAAATTTTATTAGATGAAATATCTTTAAGTAATCATAAATTATTTAATTTGAATACTATAGTATCTAATTATTTGAAAGAAATTAATTTATTAGAACATAAATCAAGTATATTTAACGAATTAGACGACGATTTAAAAATTAAAGTTTTATGTGCTAAATTATTTTATAAAAAACCCAAATTTTTATTTTTAAATTTGATTAATTCAAATACTGATTCAAACAAAATTTCAATTTTTTTAAATAAATTTTCTAAATTTATTTTGAATAATTTTTTTGATGTTTGTTTAATAATTTTTTTTGATAAATATTTAAATCTTGATAAATTTCAAATAATAAATATTAGTAACAAAAAAAATTATAACCCAAATAATATGATATTCACTTTAATTGAAGATCAAACAGATATAAAACATTTATGAAAACATTCAATTAAAAATTTTTTTACAAGCTTATTATTTTTTATTAAAAATAAAAAAACTTATATATCTTTAATCTTTTTTGTATTTTTTTTCACTTTTGTATTTGTTAATATACTTTGAAGTATAAATTTTAATAAATTAGTTAATTGAAATTTTGATTTTAATTTGTTAGTAAAAATTTTAAGTTTAATTCTATTTCTAATTTTGCAACTTGTTATGTTTTGAACAATTAAAAGAAATTATAAAAACTTAATATCTTCGATAAATTTTTTAATTTTGAAAGGATTTAATAGAATATTTTTAATTCATACTTTTTTATATATAGATTTAAATTTAGTTGCATTAGCTTTTTCATTTAGCATGATTATTAATGCATTGTTAAAGTTTATACTAATTGTTCCAATTACTTTTATAGATATTATTTGACCAATTATTGTTTATTTTTTAACACATATAATTTTTTTAGGATTTCATTACATATACATACTTAAATATTATGGAATATCATCTACAATGAACTATAAAAAGTTTTTTGTTAATAATTAATTTATATATATTCTCTTTAATTTATAATAAAAATTCATTTATATTTTAAGGTTAAGTGTGTTTATGGACAATGTTCTAATTTCTGGAAAAGAAACAACAGAAAATTTTTTAGACATCAAAGAAAAATGTAAAAAAATAGGTACTTATTTTAGTGAAGATAGATTTTATACTTTATTGAATTCATATATAGATGATGCTTTAAGAAAATATTCATTGTTTTTATATTTAATTACGATATTTTTATTTAGATCAAATAATTTTAAACATGCAACAACTTCATTTAAAGCAAAACCTAAGTGAGTTACATTAATTGATATTTTATGTTGAATTTGTTTAATTGTTTTTATAGTTTCATTAATTTCTGGAATATCTTATCCACTAATAGAAGGAATAAGTGGCGCTATAAAAGGTAATTGAACAGGTTTTATAGATGCATTTAATAATTCATTAAATAGTCCAGGAACAATTACTTTATTTGTTGTTTCTTTAATTTCATTTATTATTGCAATAACATATATATACGTTTTACGCAAAATTGTAGTTTTTAATAAAAAATTATCATTAAAAGATTTTGTTGTGCAGAAAGTAAGTTTTATAAACCGTTTTGAGAATTTGTTAAAAATAAATGAAGATTTAAAAAAAGCAAATAAAAAAATAAAAAAAATTAATAAAAAAATCAACAAAAAAAATTCCAAAATTAAACCAGATGAATTTTACTTAATTCAAAATGTTGAAATGCTATCTCAAAATGATTTATGATTATTATTTCAGATAATAAATATTTTATATAAGTTGTTCCCTAATTCAGGTTTTGTTTTTGAATTGTCAAATATAGAATCTTCTAATTTAGAAAAAATTAAAACTATTTGTAATTATGATTTTAAACATATTAAAATTACACATATTTAATTTATATTAAAATGGAATTTAATTGCTATGCAAGAAAAATTATCAGATCAAGAAAAAGTTCGTTTGTCAAAATTAGAAGAATTGCAAAAAAATAATCTTAATCCCTATGAAGTAGTTAAAGTTGAAAGAACACACAATTCGCAAACTTTTAAATTGCAATATGAAAAATATAATAAAGAAGAATTACATAATAATAAAGATAAAATCATATTAGCAGGTCGAGTTGTAGGAATTCGCCACACTTTCATTTTGATACAAGATTTTTTTGGCAAAATTCAACTATATTTAAATAAGAATAATCAACCAGATTTGTTTGAATATTTTAATAATTATTTAGACTTAGGTGATATTGTTTCTGCAATAGGTACACCTATGAAAACTAATACAAATGAATTAACATTGAATATTACTAGTTTAAAAATTATTAGTAAATCATTAAAAACTCCTCCCGAAAAATTTCATGGTTTAACAGATGAAGAAGACCGAGCAAGAAAACGTTATCTAGATTTAACATACAATTCTAAATCTATGGAAACTTTTTTGATGCGTTCAAAAATTGTTCGATTGATGCGTGAATATTTAGATAGTGTTGATTTTTATGAAGTAGAAACTCCAATATTACAATCTATATTAGGTGGTGCTAATGCTCGTCCATTTATTACTCATCATAATACTTTAA
This sequence comes from Mycoplasmoides pirum ATCC 25960, assembly GCF_000685905.1. NCBI lineage: Bacteria > Bacillati > Mycoplasmatota > Mycoplasmoidales > Mycoplasmoidaceae > Mycoplasmoides > Mycoplasmoides pirum. Next base: position 302,347 of record NZ_JMKZ01000001.1, read on the forward strand.
AACGTGATTTTTATTTGAGAATAGCGACTGAAATTCCATTGAAAAAATTAATTGTTGGTGGTTTTGACAAGGTGTATGAAATAGGTCGTATCTTTAGAAATGAAGGAATGGATTCTACACATAATCCTGAATTCACTTCAATGGAATTATATATGGCGTATGAAGACATGGTTGCAGTAATGAATATTACAGAAGATATTATTCATTTCATTTCTAACAAATTAAATATTAACCAAATTACATTTAATGATAAGACAATTGATATTTCAAAACCATTTAAAAAAATAAGTATGGTTGATTTAATTAAAGAGCATACAGGAATTGATTTTAATAATGTTACTTCTGATGAGGAAGCAATTGAAATAGCAAAAAAACATAATGTTCATTTTGAAAATCACCAAAATACATACGGTCATATTGTTAATTTATTTTTTGAAGAATTTTGTGAGTCAAAATTAATTGAACCAACTTTTGTTACAACTTACCCTGTAGATGTTTCTCCGTTAGCTAAATTAGATTATTCAAATAAGCGTTTTACAGAACGTTTTGAATTATTTATTTTCGGAAAAGAATTTGCTAATGGTTATAGTGAATTGAATGATCCAATAGACCAAAAACAAAGATTTGAAAATCAAGTTTTAGAAAAACAAAAAGGTAACGATGAAGCTGTTGAAATTGACTACGAATTTTTAGAAGCTTTAGAGTATGCTTTACCACCAACAGGTGGTCTTGGCATTGGTGTTGATCGTCTAGTTATGTTATTTACTCAAAATGTTTCAATAAGGGATGTTTTGTTATTTCCACATATGCGTGACTCCAAATAAAATATGTCAGATTTTAATAACGAATATGTTTCAAAATTAAATCGTGCACAAACTAATGCTTATGTAAGCAAATTTTTAGAATTGTTATTAAAAAAAATAATGAATTCTCACAATTTAATGTTGGTTATTCCACCAATTTTTACTAGTGAAAAAAATAATTTTATTGTTAATAATAATTTTCGAACTATTGATTTTGACAATGCTTTTTCAAAAAATATTTTTAAAGTTATTGATTTTTTAGATAAATGATTATATTTGTATATAAGACAATCAAATGTTCAATTAAATTCAGGAATTGTTTGTTTCAATAATCAAGTATTTAGAGATGCTGATATTGAAAATTTTAAAAGAATTTCTATTCCTTGTTTATCATTTGTAGTTTCAATACAAAGATTAGATTACTCTAATACTTTTTTAATAAATCAATCAAAAAAAATTATTAGTTTATTAAACGAAATTTTTTTAGAAATTCAAATTGATAATTTTAAATCTGATAAATCAATTAAAGAATTTAAAGAAATGAATTTAACTACTTTTTTAAAAAATAATAAAAAAATGTCTATTGATGATATTTTAATTCATCAAACTGCAGAAAATCCAATATTATTATCTAATTTTAACGATTCGAAATTATTTAAAGAAATATTTCCTTACGCAGAAAATAATTTTATTCATAGTGAAATGAATAATATTTTTTTGCAATTTTATAGTCAAAAAAACATTGTATTAGATTTTTTTAATATTTGTTTACAACCAACATACGAAAAACTTAAAGAATTAGATTTTTATGAAAAAGAAATATATATTTCAAAACTAAGTAAAGTATATAAAAATTCAGAATGAACTTATATTGTTAATATCAATTTAGCAAACATTTTACTTTGATTGTTAGATAAGCAACATTATTCTGAAATTTTTTCTGGTCCATTTGGTGATGAATTTTATGAAAACATATTAAACAACGAAAGAGATGTATTATAAAAATATGAAAAAAGTAATTATTGTTGGAGCTGGTATTTCAGGTTGCTCGATAGCAAATCTTTTAGCAAATAAAGGCTATTTAGTAGATATTTATGAAAAAAAAGATTATGTAGGCGGTCATTGTTATGATCTTTTATCAAAAGATAAAATTTTATATCATCAATATGGACCACATATTTTTCATACAGAACATGATGAAGTTATTAATTTCATTAGACAATTTGCCAAATTTAATAATTATATAAACAAAGTTCAAGTTAAATTGCCTAATAAAAAAACTACCAGATTACCTTTTAATTTTAAAGAAATTAAAAAAATAGATCCTAAAAATGCTAAGTCGATAATTAATCTTTTAAAAAAATTATTTCCAAATCAACAAAAAGTTTCAATTTTGGAATTAAAAAAATATAGAGAATATGAACCTTTAAATAAAATAGTTGATTGAGTTTTAGACAATATTTATGCACCATACACATCAAAAATGTGAGGAATTAAAATTAGTGAAATAGATGAAAATGTTATCGCTAGAGTAGGTATTACTTTAAGTGATAATGAAAGTTATTTTCCAACAGCCAAAATTCAAGGTTTGCCTATTGGTGGTTACACTAATATGATTAAAAAAATGATTGAACATCCCAATATTAATTTGAATCTAAATGTTGATGCATTAAAATTTTTAAAATTTAAAAATAATAAAACTTACTGAAAAAATAAAGAAATCAAAGATCAAATTATTTATTGCGGCCCTATTGAAGCTTTATTAAATTACAAATTTGGAGTTTTGCCTTACCGGAGTTTAGAATTTATTTTTAAAACTTTTAATGTTTCAAAAAAACAAGAATTCCCAATTATTAATTTGCCTAAAGATAAAAAAAGAACAAGAACTGTTGAATATAATCAAATGACTTTGCAAAAAACAAAAAAAACAATTATTTCAACAGAGTATCCGGGTGAATATAAAAGAAATGCAAAAAAATGAAATACACCTTATTATCCAATAAATAACTCTATAAATAATGCTTTATATAAAAAGTATTATAATGAATTCAAATCAATTAAAAATTTTCATTTATTAGGTAGATTAGCAGAATATAAATATCTTGATATGGATACATCCATTTTAAGTGCAATAAAATTAGCTAAAAAATTTAATTAACATGCTATAATGCTAATAGCTTTTAATTAATAAATATTTAAATTATTTGCTTGCAAAATTTAAATTTGCATACCCATAAGGAAATTAAATTTAAAAATATGTCTAAATATGAAATTGTAGTGCTTCTTAGCTCTAAATTAACAGTTGATGAAGCTGATAAAGTTTTAACTGACTTAAATAAAAATATTAAAGTTGAAAATCTTGAATCTAAGTTTTTAGGTACTTGAGAATTAGCTTACCCTATTAATAATGAAACGTTAGCGCATTATTATCAAATTAATTTTGATGGCGAGGGTAATAGTTTTGTTGATTGAAAAAGATTGGTTTTAATTAATAAATCCGTTTTGCGTCATTTAATCATTAATTTATCAAAAGATTATGGTGCACGTGCTTCTGAAAATGAGAAAAAATTACGAATTTCTGTTTCTAGAAAAATTAAGTATGATGAAATTATGAACAATCCTGATTATGTTGCACCTAAACAAGGTCCACAAATTATTGTTAAGAAAAAACGTAAAGATGAATGAACATTAGTTACTAGAATAGGTGCTAATGGACCTGAAGATATTACTGTTAAAAATCCTAAATTTAAAAAATCTAAATTTGCTGAATTACCCGAATATAAAATTCCATCCAAGCGTGTTCCAAATTCTACTAGTGAAAATGAAATTATTTCTGAATCAAAAAACACTAAAATTGATTTAGAAATTAAAACACCAAAAGTAGAAGAAAATGTTGTTGAAAAATCAACATTAAAAATTGATGAATTTGTTACTCAAAAAAATATTAAAAATGAAGTTGATGATAAAAAACATCATAGTAAAATTTCTCATCAATCTGTTTCAAATAATAATGCAAAAAAAGAACATCATATTAAAAAAGATAAAAAATCAACTAATTCATTTGAATCAAAAAATGATGTTAAAAAGAAGGATCATGTAATTTCAAAACCTTCAAAAGAAATTAAAACAAATAAATTGACAAAAACAGTTGTTAAAAAAGATACTAAACAAATTAAAGAAGACAAAAAAGAAGTTTCAAAAATTTCAACACCTAAAAAAGTTATTTTGAAACCTGTATCTTCTAAAGTGTCAAAAACTAAAGTTACAGATAATGCAAAAAAAACAACTACTAAAAAACCAGTAACTGCAAATTCTAAAAAAGAAGTTTCTAAAAAACCAATTGCATCTAACAAGAAAAAAGAAACATCAATTGAAAAAACAATTACAAAAAAACTTGTAAAAAATAAACCAACTACTGCTAAGAAAAAGAAATAGGGATTAATTAATGAACCGAGTTACTTTGGCAGGTTATTTAGCACAAGATCCCACACCATTAAATTCTTCTTCAAAAAATGATTTTGTTGGTGTGAGATTCACAGTTGCAGTTAAAGACTTACGTGATAGAAATATTGGTGAAACGCATTTTCTTAATTGCGTAGCTTGATCGAACACAGCTAGTTACATTCAAAAAAATTTAAAACGTGGTGATTTTATAGTTGGTGATGGTCGAATTAGAATGAATAAATTTGTTAATTCAGAAGGAAAAAATATTTCTAGAACAGAAATTGTTATTGACACAGTTGCAGCACCAGGTTCGAGAAGAAATAGTAATAATGTTACTCAACAAATAACAACAACAGAATTAGAAAATATTGATAATGCATTTCCTGATACCATTGATATAGATTTGAATTTAGATGAAGCATTTAGTGTAAAAGAAGTTGATAAAGAAGATACAAACAATCCAAAAGAAAATAAAGAAAATACTCTTCCTTGATCTGATGATCTAGAAGATTAGGAGCACATTATGAGTGATAATTTAAAAATAAAACAACCAGCAAATAATATTTCTGAAGATGATCAAACAAAAAAAACAGAAAAAGTTGAATTAGAAAATAAAGATAAATCATTAGGAAGCTATACAAAAAGAAATTTCCGTCCAAAAGAAAATATAAGCATTTCTACTAATCGTAAAAAAACTTTTAAACCACGCGGAAGAAAAATATGTCATTTTTGTGCTAGCGGTGTTTTAAAAATTGATTACAAAGATAAAGCATTATTAGAAAAGTATATTAATTTGTATGCAAAAATTCTTTCACGTCGTCAAACAGGTAATTGTGCAATGCATCAACGACATTTATCTAATGCTATTAAAAGAGCAAGAGTTATTGCATTATTACCATTTGTTCGAGATTAATTTTTATACAAGAGTTAATTTATGAAAGTAATTTTAATTAAAAATGTACCTAATTTAGGAAAAACTAATGCTGTAGTTGATGTTAAAGAAGGATATGCTAAAAATTACTTGATAAAAAATAAATTAGCCATTGTTTATAATGATACTAACAAGAAAGAATTAGATAAAAAATTAATTGATATCAATGCTCAACATGATTTACTATTAGCGCAAGCTGTTGTGTTAAAAAATCAACTAGAAAAATTAGAATTAAATTTTATTTTGCAAATGAACGCAAATAATAAAGCATTTGGTTCTATTAACAACAAACAAATTTTGGACGAATTAAAGTTAAAAAATATAGAAATCGATAAAGTTATGTTACCTGATAATTTGAAATTAAGTTTAGGTTTTCATAAAATTAAAATTAAAATTTTTGAAAATGTTGAGGCAATGCTTCAAATTAATGTTAAGGGTGACTAAATATGGATAATGAACAAATACAAAATGAGACAATGCCTTATGTTGAAATCACACCTGAATTGGGCATAGAATCAGAAGAAAATGTTTTAAGTTTGTTAATTAATAATTCTGTTAGTCCAGACAATGTATTTGCAAAACTTATTGTTAGTGACTTTAGTAATCCTAATTATCGATTATTGTTCAACACTATGTTATCAATGTATGAATCAAATAAACAAATTGATTTAACAATTGTTAAAGATAATTTACAAGTTCAAAATCATTTATCTGATGATATGCGTCATCTATTAAATATATTGGCAACTAAAAATTCTAATCCAATTATAATTGATAACTACATTCAATTAATAAGAATGGCTTCAATGTTAAGAGAGTTAAAAAAATTAAGTCAAGATATTTTAGATTCTCATATTAATTTTTTAGAATTTGATGATCAATTAGCTATTTTCGAACATCGTTTTTCAAATATTATTAAGAGCACAAATAAAAATTTAGTTTTACCTATTAATAATTATGTTGATAAATATAAAAATAAATTTGAAAAATCATATTTCAATACTATTACAACAGGAACAAAAACTAATTTTGAAAGAATTGACGAATTAACAAATGGTTTTCAACCAGGTGATTTAATTATTCTTGCTGCTAGACCTGGTCGTGGTAAAACTGCTTTTTCTGTTAACTTAATTGTTAATGTTGCAAAAAATCTAGAACCTGATGAAACAGTAGTTATGTTTTCTTTAGAAATGGGTGGCGAACAAATTGTTCATCGTATTGTTTCTGCTGAATCAATGATTAACTTTAATTTAGCTAAAGTTAAGAATCTTGATAGTCAATCAAGTAGTCAAATTGTTGCAACTTTAAATAAAATAAATGATTTACCGATTTTAATTGATGATTCTAGTGATATTTCGTTAACAGAAATTAGAAGTCGTTTGCAACAAATAGCTAATACAAAAAAAATTAAATTAGTTGTTATTGATTATTTACAATTAGTAAAAGTAACAAGAACACATTCAATGATGACTAGACAACAAGAGGTTGCAATGATATCTCATAGTTTGAAATCATTAGCTAGAGAATTAGAAATTCCAATTATTGCAATTGCTCAATTGTCAAGAAAAATTGAAGAACGTCGCGGAGCATCAAGCCAACCCATATTATCTGATCTTAGAGAATCAGGTTCTATTGAACAAGATGCTGATTTAGTTTGTTTCTTGCACACAGTTGAAAGTGATGACGAAATGAATAGTTTAAATCAAGATAATGTTGATATTGAATTCATTATTGCTAAACATCGTAATGGTGCTACAGGAAAAGCAGAATTAACTTTCCAAAAGTCTATTAGTAAATTTATATCAAAAAGCAATACATACACAAAGGAATAATTATGAACATAAAATACAAAAATTTATTAATCAAAATAGCATTGCTTTTTATAATTCTTTGCATTCCTTTATTAGCTTTAACTTCTTGTGGTGCTCCAGCGTCAAATAAATATTTAACTTTAGTTTCTGAATTTAATAATTTATTAAGATATCCAAATCCATCTAACGAACAAGAAACAATAGATAAAGATAAAACAATAAAAGTTCATTATTCATTATTGGCAAGAGCGGGTCAATCAAATGTAAATAAATGAAGTTTTGTTGTAAATAATGCAACTTCTACTGATCAAAATCAACCTTTAACTAGTGATAAAATTGATAATTCATTTTTAAATATTTATGGCACTTTAGTTAATACTATTGCTTATAACATAGCTTATCCTGCTAGTGTTTTTGCAACAACTGTTTCTAGTTATAATCGTAGCTTAGGGGATGATAAAAATCCAAACATAATAAATTTGTTTAAAGATGATAAAAATAATTTCATTCCTAATAATAGTGATTTTTACAAAGGAATGTCAAATAATTTGTTAGTAGCTAACAATGAAAATAATATTAACTTTGGTATTTCTGATTTAACTTTTAATTTTAAAAAAATTAATAGTTCAGGTGCGGTGGATAATACTGGTGTAAACAATGGTATTATTGATGCAAGAAAAAATGGAACATATGATAATAGCGGAAAAGAAATAACTGATAATGCATCAGATATGACAAAAAACAATGTTAACAATCGTTTAAGTAAAATGTATGCTATAACAGATATTGCAGTTTATTTTCGTTATTATATTGCTGGTTCTGATCAAGGTAGTGTTTCACCAAGTAGAAATCAAATTGTTGTTTCTAATCCAACTGATGATATAGGCAAAAAAAATAAAGAAATTTTAGATAATCAATTTCAAAAAATATTTAATAAAAAACCCGAAAGTTACACATATAAATTATCAATGAATGATATGGTAGCCATTTTACTTTATGGTGCTACAGATATTAAAAAAGATGAACAAGATCCAAATAAATTAAATTACAAAATAACTCCATCTATAGTTCAATCATTAACTCCTTTATCATGACTAACTAATGAAAGTTTTACATTAGTTAATGGCGATCCTAATAATCCACAAAAAAATTTGTTTAAGATAGACAATGATTTATTAAACAATTTAATTGATCCAAGCAAAATATTGACTGAAAGACAATTTGAAGATAAAGGATTAACAATTGAGCAACAAAGAACTCAAACTTTTTTAGGCAGAACTAATGCAATTGATTTACAATCACGTGCTTTTATTTCTGAAATTAATGTCAAAAATATAGCAGTTTCTGAATTAAAAAAGCAAATTTTAAAAATTGATAATAATCAAAACAATTTATTAAATTTCACAATTGAAGACTATTATTCTCAATATTTTAAATCATTGATTAGTGATGATAATTTTGCTCCTTTTGTTGAAGATATAACATTACCTACTTCATAGAATTTATAAATAGCAAACATGTTAACAAATTTAATAAAAAATCTAAATACAAATTGACGTGATAGTTTATTAAAACAAATTAATTATTCTTATTTTGACAATCTTAATAAAATTGTTACCAATTCTTATTTAAATAATGAAGTTTTTCCCAAAAAAGAAAATATATTTAATGCATTTAATTTTTTTAATGTTGAAGAAACAAAAGTAGTGATTATTGGACAAGATCCATATCATAATAATAATCAAGCTAATGGATTAGCTTTTGGTATCAATCCTAATTGTAAATTTCCGCCTAGTTTATCAAATATAGCAATAGAATTGAAAAATGATTTAAATGTTGAATTGAAAGATTATTCCTTAGTTTCATGAGCAAAACAAAAAATTTTATTGTTAAATACTAATTTAACTGTAATGTCACATAAACCTTTAAGTCATTCTAAAATTGGTTGAGAAAATCTAATTATTAATGAACTTAAATATTTATTAACTGTGAAACCAAATGTTATTTTTGTTTCGTGAGGTCAACATGCTAAAAAAATTATTGATTTATTGAATGTCAAATATTTAGTATCATCAGCTCATCCTTCGCCATTTAGTGCTCACAATTTCTTTAATACAAAACCTTTTAGTAAAATAAATAATTTTTTACTTGAAACTAGACAAGCAATTATAAATTGATAAATGGTAAAATTATTACCTATGAATAACGAAATTTTTTTAATTAATAACAATGTAAAAAATTCTACAGATATCAGCGTCAATCCCGCATGAGCTATTGGTGTTTTTGCATCATTGGTAGTTTTTATATTGTTAATTTCAATTTTGAAAAAAATTTATGTTTATTTTGTGCATAAAAAACGATATTTTGTAATTCCGCATGTTAGTGTGAAAGGAATGACAAATATTGCTATGGTTATAGCAATGGCTGTTAGTCTTATCATAATAATTATGGCAATTACTGGCGGTCTTGCTGGCGTTTTATTTAGATCATATCCTGGAACAAGAGTGTCTATAGAAATTATTTTAGTTAAAATTTCAGGATTACTTTTTGGACCAATTATTGGTTTAGTGTCGGGTGCAGCAATTGATTTGTTAGCAGTTACTTTGTCAGCTGGTTTTTTTCATTATGGTTATTTTATGGCAGCAATGCTAACGGGGTTATTAGCTGGTTCATTAAGATCTGTAATTAATTTATCAAAAGTATCTAAACGGAAAGATCTTATACTTGTGATATGTTTAACATTGTTTGTTATAGTTTCTATTATCATATCAATTTCTTCATTTGCAGCAATTCCAGGTTTAACTGAAATTGGTTTTGTTTTAAAATTACCAGGAACGCCTATAGATATTCATCTTTCTGAAGTTCAATTTTTCTTGTTAATAATAGGAACTTCATTGATTGTAATATTAACTATATGAATTATTTTTATTATTAAATATTTTTATAGTAAAAATCATAATTTCAATATAAGTAATTTAACATATAAACAATATAAACACGGAAATCACAAAAGTTCTATTTTATTAATTTTAAAAAATAATTGATATGAACCTCTGGTAACTACAATTACTTTGGCATTTAGTGTTGGTTTATTAGTTAATGTCTTGTTTTTACCAATTTTTGATGCACAAATTACTGGCCAAACTTATACATTTTGAGTTTTATTTAGATTTTTAATATTATTTGTTTTATTTGCAATTGATGTTATTGTAATATACCCAATTCTATTAATTGTAACTCCAATTGTTAAATATAATTATCAAGATGAATTAGTTGAAGATTTAGATATACTTGTTAAGTATGAAACATGAAATTTTAAAGAAACGGAATCAGATATGTTTGAAAAAGAAATTGTAGAATGTAGCAAATCATTGTTGTTTTCTTTAAGTGATAAACAATTAGAAGAATTATCAAAAGATTTTAATGAAATTATTCATAGTTTTGAAAATGTTTCAAAAATAGATACAACTAATTTGGAACCATGCAATTATCCGATCTCAATCTCAATTCATAAATTGAGAGAAGATGAAGTCAATAATGATTTAAATTATGTTGATATTATGCAGTGTCCTGAAAAAGTTGAAAACAATTTAGTAAAAGTTTATTAATTGTTTATAGGGATTTATAAGTTATGCGTTCAAAAATTATAGATTTACACCAACAATTAAAAAGTCAAAATATTTCTGCTACTAAATTAATTAAAAAAACCATAAGAAAAATTTCTAAATTTAAAAAAACAAATTTTTTAATTAATACTAATATTGTTGAAAGCACAAGGTTATCAAAGCATTTAGATAAAAGTGAAAATTTTTCTAAATCATTTTTAGCATGTATTCCATATGTATTAAAAGATAATATATCAACCAAAGATATAATAACAACTGGTGGATCTAAATTTTTAGAAAATTATATTCCACCTTATGATGCTACAGTATATAAATTACTTAAAAAAAATAATGCTATTCTTGTTGGCAAAGCTAATTTAGATGAATTTGGATTAGGTGGAACTGGTTCATTTTCAGCATATGGAATTGTCTCGCATCCATTTAATAAAAAACACATTGCTGGTGGTAGTTCTTCAGGTAGTGCAGTTGCTGTTGCCTCAGGTGTAGTTCCATTTTCAATTGGAACAGATACAGGGGATTCAATTCGTAGACCTGCTAGTTTTTGTGGAGTTGTTGGATACAAACCGACATATGGTTTAATATCAAGACACGGAGTATATCCATATGCTCCTTCATTAGATCATGTTGGTGTGTTTGCTAATACAATTGTTGATGTTGCCTTAGTAGCTGATGCTATTATTGCTTATGACACAAATGATTTTAGTAGTCAAAAATTTAATAAAAATTTATTTGTTAGTTTGAATGAGCCTATTAGTGATTTTACTATTGGTTATCCTGCTAATATTGAAATATATATGGATGAAAACATTTTAACAGCTTGAAATAAATTGAAATCATTATTGTTAACAAATAACATCAAATTAGTTCCTCTGGGGATTAATCTAGAATTACTTAATGCAATAAATCCTATTTATAAAATTATTTCTTATTCTGAAGCGGTAAGTTGTTATTCAAGTTTTACAGGTATTCCTTTTGGAAAACATTTAGAAGGTAATAATTTTGAAGAAATTGCAGAAAAATCAAGAACTTTATTATTTGGAGATCAATTAAAATATCGTTTTACAATAGGTTCATTTGCTTTAAAAAAAGAAAATTTTGATAAATACTACTTGAAATCTAAATTAGTTAGAACAAAATTAGTAAATCATTTTAATGATGATTTCTTGAAAAAAGTAGATGTTGTTATGTCTATTGGTTCATCATGTTTAGCACCTTTAATAAAGGATGTAGTAGAGAACAAAAAACCTACATCTAATTTGATTGATGATTTTCTTCAAATTTCAAACTTTGCTGGAGCTCCTTCAATTACGATACCATTTGCAAAAGATGATAAAAATTTATTTTTAGGTGTTAATCTTACAGCCGCACAATTTAAAGATGACTTATTATTAAAAATTGCTTTAGTTATTGAAAACATTATCAATACGAAAGGAGTAATAAATGTTTAATTTTGAAACAATTATTGGTATTGAAGTACATGTTGCTTTAAATACTAAAACTAAAATGTTTTCTCCAGCAAAAAATAATCATAATGATAAACCTAATGTAAATTTACATATAAATGATTTAGGCTTACCGGGGACGTTGCCTCAACCCAATAAAGAAGCAATTAAAAAAGCTTTTATTTTAGCTAAAGCATTACATATGCAAGATGTAGATTATTTATTAAGGTTTGATAGAAAAAATTATTTTTATCAAGATTTACCTAAAGGTTTTCAAATTACACAACAATATCACCCCTTTGCACAAAATGGTTATTTGGAAGTTAATAGTAATAATAAAGATTATCATTTTAAAATTCAAAGATTTCATATTGAAGAAGATACAGCAAAACAATATGCAGTAGATGATCATTTATTTTTAGATTATAATCGAGCTGGATCACCATTAATTGAAATTGTCACAGATCCAATTTTTTTTAATGCTGAGGAAGTTAAATTGTATTTGTCAACATTACGCCAAATTTTAATTCATAATAATATATCTGATGCAAAAATGGAATCAGGATCAATGCGAGCTGATATTAATTTATCAATTCGCCCAGTAGGTTCTAAAAATTTAGGCACAAGAGTTGAAATTAAAAATGTTAATTCTATAAATAATATTGAAAAAGCAATTAAATATGAAACTAATCGTCAAATTGAATCATTGTTAATTGGTAAACCTATTATTCAAAGCACAATGCGATTTGATGATCAAGAAAATAAAACAGTTTATATGCGCGAAAAAACATCAAATGTTGATTATAGATATATGCGTGAACCTAATATTATTCAAATTTCATTAGATGAAAAATGAAGCAATGAAATTTATGAAAAAAATAAAATTATTTTTCCAAGTGAAATTGCAAAAAAACTAAAAGCAGTAGGTATAGAAGAACAAAAAATCAATATTTTATTAGATGATGTGCATGCATTAAATGCATTTAACTTTATTGCTTCATCAACTAATAATTACAAAGAAACATCAAGATGATTATTAGTTGAATTAGCAGGAATTATGAATGATTTAAATCATACTTTTGAAAAAAATGTAAAGGAAGTAGATTTAATTAATATTATTGAATTGATAAATTTATTAAATCAAGAAAAAATTAATGGCAAACAAGCTAAAATCATTTTAGAACATAGTTATAAATTCAAAAAGAAGCCTAGCGATTTGATTGTTGAATTAAAAATGGAACAAATTGTTGATCCAATTAAAATTGAAGAAATATTAAAACCAATTTTTGCAAATAATGAAGTTAAAATTAAAAAAGATTATAAAAATCGTGCAGATCGTGTTGAAAGTATGCTATTAGGATTACTAATGAAAGCTACAAATGGTCAAGCTAATCCCGGCATTTCAACAAAAATCGTTAAAGAAATGTTAAAAAAATATGAATAATAAATTAAGTTTAGAGATAGCAGCCGGTGGTATTATTACTATAATTGATGACAAAACTAATTCAATTAATATTTTGTTAGCTTTAACAAAGAATCATAATCCATATTGAGGATTTCCAAAGGGACATACTGAATTAAATGAAAATTTAGTAGAAACAGCTATTAGAGAAATTAAAGAAGAAACAAATTTAGATGTAACTTTGGTAAATTCAAAACTAAATTGATTAAATGAATACTCGCCTTTTCCTGGTACTATAAAAAAAGTTACATATTTTTGATTTAAACCAAAAGACATTAGTCAACTTAAAAAACAAGAATCTGAAATTTCAAAATTAATTTGAGTTGATTATAAAGAAGTTTTTAAATATTTGACTTATCCTAGAGATCGAGAAATTTTTATTGAATTTTTAAATGATTCAAAACTAACAAAAAATATAAAATTGTTCAAACAAAAATTGAATAATAAATAATTAAATAATTTTTTAATTTTTATTAAATTCTTAAAACACATAAAAATAAAATTTTTCTAATTTTGTAAATTTTTGTTCACTTATTATTAAAAAAGGAGCATTTAAATTTTTATTTTTATAATGAAAGCAAATCGAGGAATGTTTTTAGAAACAATAATTAACCGAACTATTGAATATTATAAAAACAAGAATGTAGCATATTTTTCTAAAAGATTTTTACCTATAAAAATTTATTCATTTAATGGCAATAGAATTCAAGGATGATTAGATTCAAAAACACAAACAGATTACTATGGAATTTTTAAAGGTAAATATTTAGATTTTGAAGCAAAGCAAACTAGTACAAACAATTTACCATTAGCTAATATCAAGAATCATCAAATAATTCATATGAAAAATGTTACAAAATTTGGCGCAATAGTTTTTTTTATAATTTATTTTTCAAAATTTGATAAATTTTTTCTTTTGTTGTTTGATAAGTTTTTGAATTTTATTGAAACAAATAATAAATGTTCGTCTATATCTTTTGAATATTTAATAGCAAATGCTATTGAATTAGATTTGATATTTCCAGGTGTATTAGATTTGCAATCTAAATTAGATAATTTAGTTTAAAGTATTTTTTTTATAAATAATAATAAAAAAACCTATTCGAATTATGAATAGGTTTTGTATTTATTAATAAAAAATAAAATTATTTTTTACTATCTTCATATTCTCATTTAGCTTTTAATAAAACACTTTCTTTTATATCTTTAATTGGAGAAAATTTTAAGCGAGCTTTTGGTGGAATTTTAATTTGTGCACCAGTCATAGGATTTTTTGCAATTCTTTCAGAAGACATTGTTACTTTAAATTTACCAATATCTGGTAATTTTATAGATCCTTCTTTTTTTAATTCGCTTTTTAATAAATCTGTGTATGTAGTAAATACATTTGCCACGACTTTATGAGAAACTCCAGTAACTTCAGCGATAATTTTAAATATTTCAGACTTTGTCAACATATTTTGTTCCCTTAAAATTTATTAGTTCACTTTATTTAAAATAAAATTTACATAGTAAAAAATCTATTACAAATTATATTATAAATTTATATTAATAATCATTGAATGCAATGTTATTTCAACTAAAATTTATTTTTTGAATAAAAACTATAACAATTTATAAATTATTTGATACAATGCTTTTTTGTTATAGTGTAATTAACATAGTGTATTGAATGTTCTAAATTTTAAAAAATAATAATCACTTTAAATCTAATAGAATTGTTACACAATAAATTAAGTAGAATACAGAGAATCAAAGTAAAAATAGGATCAAAATGTCTAATATTAATTATTCAAATAATTTAACAAAAGCATTAAAAGTATTTAATGAGATTTGTATAGATCAAAATTCTAAACTTAACTTCATCAAAGAAGTTTTCGAAACTGATGGAGCAGCAAATATGAATTTTGATTTAGATAAATTAAAAACTATTATGAGTTTAGTTGTTCCAAAAGTATTGGAAAATGATACTTCAATTATAAAAGATCATTTTTATAAAAATTTAGATACTATATCAAAGTGCGACACACCTGAAGATATTATTTTATTGTTTAAATCTAACCAAGAAGTAATTGATGAATTTTGTATTTCATATCTAACTTTTAAACAATACATTGATTTTATTGATAACGAAAAAAGTCGATTAATAAAAATTCAAAATGCAATAGCTAAACAAGTTGTTGAATATGTTTCGGGTTCATTAAATAATTCATTGTAATTATTTGTGTTATAATTTTGTTGCAATAACCAAAGAAAGTAACTAACTATTTAATTAAATAGTTTTAATTTGTTACCGAGGTAATTTTAATAATCCCCGTCAATCAAACTACTTTGGTTTTTTATTTTTAATAAAATCAAAGTAGTTTTTTGTTATTGTATTTAAAACTAAATGATTCAAAATAAAGGAGTAAAAATGAAAGCAGTTATTCAAGCGAAAATTGATAAAATCAATGAAATTGCTAATATTTTGTCAACTGCTAAATCATTTGTTATTTTTGAATATTCAACAATGACAGCTTTAGAAACTACTGAATTACGTCGTAGTTTAACTCAAGCTGGAAATAAAATGTTTGTTTTAAAAAATAATATAGTAACACGTGCTTTATCACAATCTAATATTGAAGTACCAAGTGATAAATTAATAGGACAAATTGCTATAGCTTTTGGGATAGAAGATGGTTTTCAACCTATAAAAGCAATTCACAAATTTGTGAAAGAAAAAGACAAAGTTAATTTTAGAGTTGGATTTTTAGAAGGCAAAGTTTTAGAAGTTAATGAATTAAATCAAATTGCTTTGTTGCCATCAAGAGATGAATTATACAGTATGTTTTTATCTGTATTACAAGCTCCATTACGCAAATTTATGTATGCAATGAAAGCAGTTGGCGATAAAAAATAATTATTTAAATATATTTGAAAGAAAACAATAAGGATAATATAAAAAGGTAGAAAATTACTTATGGCTAAAATGACTAAAGAACAATTTATTGAAAGTTTAAAAGAAATGACATTAGTTGAAATAAATGATGTTATTAAAGCGATTGAAGATGAATTTGGTGTTTCAGCAGCCGCTCCTGTAGCTGCAGCAGCTGCACCTGCAGCAGCTGCAAGCTCTGAAGTTAGTGTTATTATGACAAATGCTGGTGACAAGAAAATTGATATTATTAAGTTATATCGTGAAATTTCTGGTTTAGGTTTAATGGAAGCAAAAGCTGCAGTTGAAAAATCTCCTTGTACAATCAAAGAAAACATTAAACCAGAAGAAGCTGCTGAACTTAAAAAGAAATTTGAAGCAGCTGGTGCTACAATTGAAGTTAAATAATAATAAAGGAATTCATTACTAATGGCTGTTCAACAACGTCGTTCTAGTAAACATCGACGTGATAAAAGACGTTCACATGACGCTCTTAGTCCAACAACAGTTGGAGCATGTAAGAAATGTGGTAAAATCAAACGTTCACATCGTGTTTGTTCATGTGGAATGTATAATGATTTAAGAGTTACTAAAGGTCATTAACATTAAATATGGATAACAAAAAAGAAAACAACACAATTTTCATTAAAACTACAAATGATGAAAATGTTAAAGAAATTTTAGTTGAAAAAATTGATAATAATAAATATCAAAATATTAAAACAAGTGATAAATTTAATTGATTTTATGCAATATGTTCAATTTTTTTAATGATTATAGGTATTTTTGTTGGAATTAGTTTGTGTTGTTTATGCATTTTATATGCATAGTATTTGCTTATCTTATAATCTTTTAATATAAGTGCTATTTATTCAAAAATGGCACTTTTTTGTTTAATTAAATAATTAATAAATTTATTTTTAAAAAATAATACAAAAATAAATAATATAATAAAATTATCACTATCACATATAGAGTGCTAATATATTAAAATAATGTTTTACATATGAGTATAATTTATGGCTAAATCAAAACGGGATTATTATGAAGTTCTTGGTGTAAATAGAAATGCTACACAACAAGAAATCAAAAAAGCATTTAGAAAATTAGCGATGCAATATCATCCTGATCGTAATAAGGCTCCAGATGCTGAAGATAAATTTAAAGAAATTAATGAAGCATATGAAGTATTAAACGATGATGAAAAACGTCGTTTATATGATATGCATGGTCATGATGGTTTGAATGCTCAAGGTTTTCACCAAGAAGGTTTCAATCCATTTGATATTTTTAATAGTGTTTTTGGCGAAGGTTTTAATTTTGGCATGGACATGGATGATGGATTTGGAGATGTATTTTCATCATTTTTTGGAGGCGGAAATAGAACAAGTCGTCAAGAATATGTAGAATTAAATCAATTAATCGATATTAAAATTAGTTTTATAAGTGCAGTTAAAGGTATTATAAAAGATATTGAATATCCACGAAATAAAACTTGCAATACATGTAACGGATTTGGTGCTGAACCTGGCCCAAATAATATTGTTTCTTGTTCAAATTGTGAAGGCAAAGGGTGAATTATTAAAAATCAAAAAACTCCTTTTGGAACTATCCAATCAAGAAAGACTTGTTCAAATTGTCATGGTGAAGGTAAAATCATAAATAAGAAATGTAATACCTGCAAAGGAAATAAAGTTGTTGAAGAAATAGTTAAAAGAAAAATTCAAATTGATCCAGGAACATATGATCAAGATGTAATAGTTATCAAAAATGAAGGAAATATTTTCGAAAAACAAGTTGGTGATTTATATGTTCGTGTAACGGTTGAAAATAGTATGGTTTTTGAAAGAAATAAAAATGATATTATTGTTAGACCTTTAGTTGATCCAATATTAGCAATAGTTGGTGGTAAAATTGTTGTTCCAACTTTAGATGGAAATAAAGAAATTTTAATTAAACCTGGTACTGCTAATAATGATCGAATTATTATCACAAATGGTGGTATTAAATCTCCAGAACGAGGTTTGTTCAAAAACAATCGTCAAGGTGATTTAATTGTTATTATTAATTATGCAAAACCTATTCATTATTCAAAACATGATCTTAAAAAATTAAGTGAATTTGTTCATGAAAATGATAGTGTTAATTCTTATATTAAACTTGCTGAAAAAGAATTTAAAAATAATTAATGTTTTATCTAAATTAAATAATCTACAATTAAAATTAAAATATGTATAAGTATGAGGTATTTTAAATGACCTTTGAGTGATGAACAATTCCTGTTATTATTTTAATTGTTTTAGGTATTGTTCTTTTTGTTTATATGATTATTGCATTTAGAAGAATGAGTATTTCAGCAAAAAAATTAGATTATCTGATTGAAGATTTATCATATAAGTCTGAAAAAATAGCGCCAGTTGTTGACTCGTTAGTAAAATTGTTAAATTATGTTGATTTATTTGATGATGTTTTAAAAGCTAAAGGAATTAAAATATTAAATAATGCTTTAGAAAATAAAGAGGATTTGTCAAAAGCTGTTCAACAATTAAAAGAGTTATTAGCTAGTCATAATGACCCAAAGAAAATAAATTAAAACAATTTATTGAAAATTAACAAGCTTGTAAAATATTATGAATCAAAAAAAATTAAAATCAAAAAGTTTTATAACAACTCCTATTTTTTATCCTTCAGGGAAACCTCATATAGGTCATGCTTTTACAACAATTTTAGCTGATTTTTTAAAGCGATATAGAATTCAAAGAGGTTGTGATGCTTTTCTATTGACAGGCACAGATGAACATGGTAAAAAAATTGCTGAAAAAGCAGAAAAAAATAATTTAAAACCAATTGAATTTGTAGATAAAAATAGTGAAATATTTAAAAATCTTTTTGATAAAATGCAAATTAGTTATGATCGTTTCGTAAGAACAACAGAACCTAATCATGAAAAAGCAGTAAAAGAAATTTTTTTAAAATTACAAAAATCAAATTTAATTTATTTTGATAAATGAGAAGGTTTATATTGTACTGATTGTGAAGAAAATTATACTTTAACTCAAGCAAAAAAGTATGAAGATTCAGAAGAGTTATTTTGTAATATTGGACATACATTAGTACCAATTAAAGAAAATTCTTATTTTGTTAAGTTTAATAAATATGATTCTTGAATTAAACAATCATTAATAAAATATGAAATTAATGTTTTCCCATTAGCAAGAATTAGTGAATTATTAAATAATTTTTTATATTCAGGCTTAAAAGATTTATCAATTACTCGCGAATCAATTTCGTGAGGAATTAAGGTTCCAAATGATTCTAAACAAACTATTTATGTTTGATTTGATGCACTTTTTAGTTATATAACAGGTTTGAATTATTTACAAAAAGATGATTCATTATTTCAAAAATATTGAATGGATGATGAATCAGAAAAAATTCATTTGCTTTCTAAAGAAATAACAAGATTTCATTGTATTTATTGACCTATTTTCTTAAAGATGTTAGATTTAAAAATACCAACATTATTTTTATCTCATGGTTGAATAGTTGATGAAAATGGTAATAAAATGTCTAAATCATTGAACAATGTCATTGATCCCAATGAGTGAATAGATAAATATGGAAATGATGTTTTACGATATTATTTATTGAAAGAAATGTCATTAGATCAAGATAATCGATGTGGCGAGAAATTTTTAATAGGAGTTAATAATTCTGAATTAGCTAATAATTTAGGTAATTTGGTTTCAAGAACTATTGGAATGTTGGAAAAATATCAAAATAGCATTATTAAACCAATGGCAGATATGACAGAAATAGAAAGTGAAATATTAAATCAAATTGAAGATTTACCTGATTGATGAGATCAATGTATAATGTCTAATAAATATAAATTAGCGTTTGATGAATGTTTAAAATTAGTTTTCAATATTAATAAATTAATTGAAGTTAGAAAACCATGAGATTTATATAAAATTCATGATATGCAACCAATTGCTAATCTTTTATTTTTAGCTTCTGCTACCATTAGATCTATTTTTGTTTTATTAGAACCTGTTTTAATTAATAAATCATATGATGTATATAAACAAATGAATTTTAAAAAAGAATTAACGACTTTATCAAGTCTTAAAAAAACTGATTTAATTGTTAATTTAAAAGTTAATAAATCAGTGCCTATATTTGCAAGAATAGATCAGTCAAACACAAATTAGTTTTTATATTTTTTAATTAACATTTTTAGAAAAATTAACTTATTAATTTATATATTTATTAAAAAAATATTATTGTTGATATTTTACATGTTTCACTTTTAATTTATAATATCATAAGTAAAATTATGAGAATTTTGATTTTTTTTTAATTTACTTAATCGCTTTTTCATAGTTTGAATTTTAAGAGGAATTATATTGTGAAAACTGAATTTAGCAATAAAGTTATAAAAGAATATCTAATTGAAACTTTAAAAGTAGTTCCAGGAATTAGTAATTCTATTGATTCTAAAGATATTTCAATTGTTAATAATGTAATCACAATTAGTATTACTTGCTTGCCAGCTGTTGGCTACCATGAAGTTGCTTTAATGGCACAAAGAAATTTATATCATGGTTTATTTCGTGAAACAGATGGAAAGAAGTTTATTGTAAATATTTTAATTTCATCAATAAAAGAATCAAAATAATAAAATTTAGTTTAAATATTAAGGAATTTTTTTGTAAGTTATGGAAACAATAAATATCAAAATGTTGCTTAAAATGTTTGAGTTCGGAGCTCAAAAAGTTAGTGACAATTTTGAATATATAAATCAACTTAATATTTTTCCTGTCCCTGATGGTGATACAGGAACGAATATGAAAATAACAATTAATGGCGCATTTGCTTCTATTCAAAATAAAAATTTTGATAATTTATTTGAATTAGGAAAAACATATGCGCGCGTTACATTAATGAATGCTAGAGGAAATTCTGGTGTTATTTTTAGTCAAATTATAAAAGGATTTACAAAAAACTTTCCTGTTGAACAAAATGAATTAGATATATCAACATTAATAAAATGTTTTAAAGAAGCTAAAGATGTTGCATATAAATCTGTTGTTAATCCCGTTGAAGGTACAATATTAACTGTTATTAGAAAAATTAGTGAAAACTTATTAAAAAATGAATCTAAATACAAAACAATTGAAAATGTATTTTCTGATGTAATTGAAATAGGTAACAAAACATTAGATGAAACACCTAATCTACTTCCTGAATTAAAACATGCAGGAGTTGTCGATTCAGGTGGATATGGATTAATGCAATTCTTAATAGGCATGGAGTCTGCATTGACAGGAAAAGAATCTTTGACTAATGATTCTAAAGCTAAGAAACCAATAGATAATTTAGCAAATCCACAAACGTTATTAATTAACAATAATTCTCCAATTCATCACGAAGAAGATGGCCATGGTTATTGTACAGAATTTCTTTTATCACTAGGTTTAAAAATTGATAAAAATTTAAAAAAATTTCCATATTCAGAAAGTCATTTCCGAAAAGAAATATCTAAATTTACAAATTCAATGGTTTTAGTTAGTGATTTAGATGAAAAAATAGTAAAGTTACATGTTCATACGTTAGAACCATATCGTGTTTTATCAGCGGGTCAAAAATATGGTGAATTCATAAAAATAAAAATTGAAAATATGAATTTACAAGTTCAGAATCGTAATTCAAACAATAATGATGAATCAAATATTGAAAATTCTATTAACACTCTTGAAATTTTAGAAACAGGTAATAATTTAGTTGAAGATATTAAAATTTTAGCTACTGCACCATCTAATGCTTTGGGAGAAATGATAAAAGAAAATTATAATGTAACTGAATTTATTGATACAAGTGTTTATGGTAATCCATCAATTGGACATATAGTTAATTCAATAAAAAAATGTAAGTCTAAAAATGTAATTATTGTAATAGATGATTCAAATATTGCTCTTGCAGTTAAAGAAGCAATTACTCATTTAAAAAATTACATAAAATGTGAATTAATTGTTGGACGTAATTTTGTAGAATCAATGGCTGCATTATCTGCTTTTGTTCCGGAAAATAAAAATATTCGAAATAATATAAAAACAATGACTTATGTTATGAATAATACAGCATCAGCTTCATTTTCTTTATCAGTCAAAAACATTAAGTATCCGCACATTACAGTTCACAAAGATGATTATATTGGAATTATTGATGGCAAAATTGTTGCTTCTGAAACTGATGTATTATTATCGATCGAAAAAACTATTGGAAATTTAATCAAGAAAATTAAAAAACCTGAATTAATAATTATTATTTATGGTGCAAATGTTCCAATTAGAGAAGTAAGAGAAGTTGAAAAAATGATAAGTGAAAAATATGGTGTTTATTGTGAATCAATTAATGGTGCACAAAAAATTTATCCATATTTCATTGGAATACAATAGTTTATTTTGATTATTATTTAAAAATTTTTTTATTTTTTCAAAAAACCAAATTTCATTTTCAATTTAACATAAGATATTTTATTGCTTTAATCTATAAATATAATGCTAAAATTACTAAAAACTTAGTTTTAATAAACATTTGTTTTTTTAAGATTATCATTTAAGAAATATTTTTTTAAAAAAGCAAAAATTTGTTTATAAAGTTTAGAAATATTATTTATGAAAAAATTTACAATCGCTTTAGATTGTATGGGTTTTGAGAATAATCCAAAAGAAGCAATCTTAGCAGCAATAAAATTTAACAAACTTAATCCTAATATTAATTTTTTATTATTTGGTCCAAAAAACATTATTTTTCCTTATATAAAAAATAATTCAAATTTAATTTGCATTGATACAAGTGAAGTTGTTGAAATGGATGATACTCCAATAACTGCTCGCAGAAAAATTAATAGTTCCATGTATCAAGCAATTCAGTCGGTTGTTGAAAATAAAGCTGATGCTGTTTTATCAGCAGGATCAAGTGGAGCGTATACTGCTTTATGTTATTCAATGTTAAACAAAATATCTAGCACAATTAAACCCGGATTTATGTCATGATTGCCAACTATTGATAAAAAAGGTTTTTATTTTCTAGATGTTGGAGCCAATAAAGAATTTACAGGAAAAGAACTTTACAATTTAGGTCTTTTAGCTAATCAGTTTATTGTTTCTTGCAAAAATATTAAAAATCCTAGAATAGGATTATTAAATATTGGTACTGAATCATTTAAAGGATTTGAATACCATCATGAAGCTAATAAATTATTCTTAAATAATAAAAATCTTAATTATATTGGTTACTTAGAACCAAGAAATTTAATTAATGGTGTGTGTGATGTATTAGTCGCTGATGGATATAGTGGGAATTTAGTTTTAAAATCTTTAGAAGGTGCATTTAAAGCAATGGGAGGGATTTTGAAAAATTCTTATAAAATAAACCCAATTAGTGCTTTATTTAGTTTTAATGTTATCTATAAAATTACGTCTACTTTTAATTATAAAAATAATGCAGGTGCATTAATTTTGGGTTTGAATAAAGTTGCAATGAAAACTCATGGTTCTGCAGACTTAAAACAATTTTTTAGTTCATTAAGAATGACAAAAGAAATTTTAGAGTCAGATTTAATAAATAAATTAAAAGCGATGGAAGGTCTAATGTAATGATAAATAGTGAATTAAAGAAATATTTAAGACCGATAAAGAAAAATAAAAAAAATAATCAAAATAATTTTTCAGAAGAAAAAAAAATAACAAAAAAACAAATCAAAAAAAATTTTTGAATTAAAGAACAAGATCTAAAAAATATTTTTAATAAAAAAATTCATGAGGGTTTTAAAACAAATTTACCTGAATGAGCTATAACATCTAATAGAAAAACAGATTCTGAAGATGAAAATATTAATAAATCTATTGAAGTTTTAAATTGACAGATTGATGAAGTTTATCCAACACCCGATCCCGATATTAAAGATTTATTAAGAAATTTAAAAATTAAACCAAATAATATTCAATTATATATAGATGCCTTAACGCATAGTTCTTATAGCAATGAAAATAATTTAAAAAATAATTATCAACGATTAGAGTTTTTAGGTGATGCTATTTTAAACAAATTAGTTGCAATTTTTTTATATACAATGTCAGATGACGATGAAGGCAAAATGACTAAAGATAGAATTTCAATTATTCAAGCTAAAACTTTAATTAGAGCTTCATATGATTTGAATTTAGGTAAATATGTTAGAGTTGGACATGGTTTATTGAAGCGCCC
The DNA here is from genome assembly GCF_000685905.1 of Mycoplasmoides pirum ATCC 25960. Classification (NCBI taxonomy): domain Bacteria; kingdom Bacillati; phylum Mycoplasmatota; order Mycoplasmoidales; family Mycoplasmoidaceae; genus Mycoplasmoides; species Mycoplasmoides pirum. The sequence continues at coordinate 327,054 of NZ_JMKZ01000001.1, forward strand.
GTTAAGTGAAAAAATTTTAGAAGATATTTTTGAATCATTTGTTGGTGCTTTATATTTAGATCATGATGAAAGAAAAGTTAATTCATTTTTATTTAAAACCTTGTTTAAATATTATTTAAATGATGATTTGCAAAACACGATTGATTACAAAACTAAATTTCAAGAAGCAGTTCAAGAACATGGAAAAAGGAAAAATATTGTTTATAAAAAAATTGAAAACAAAAACAATTCATCTAATTTTTTTGAAGTTGAACTAATTTATAATGGAATGATTTATGGTCGCGGACGAGGAATAAGATTACATGATGCAGAAGTTGCTGCTGCTAAAAAAGCATGTGAAAAAATTAGTAAAAATTCTACAAACAAAGTTATAAAGGAATAATATTTATAATATTATAGATATTTAGATACAAGAGCAAATTAAACTATGATTTTTTTAAAAAAATTTAAAGCAAACGGTTTTAAATCTTATGCTGAAGATATTGAATTAGTTTTTGATAAACCATTAATCGGAATTGTAGGACCAAATGGTGCAGGTAAATCAAATGTTGTTGATGCCCTAAAATGAGTTCTTGGTGAAAGATCCATGAAACAATTACGTGGTAAAAGTGGTGATGATGTTATCTTTTTCGGTTCAAAAGATCGTCCTGCTAGCAAGTTCGCTGAAGTTACTTTAGTTTTTGATAATTCTGCAAAAAAACTTCACGATAAGAGAAAAGAATTAACAATAACAAGAAAAGTTCATCGTGGAAGTGGAATTAGTGAATATTTTATTAATAATGAACCTGCAACTTTAAAAAATATTACAGATATATTTTTAGATACAGGATTAGCTCGTGGTTCTTTAGGAATTATTTCTCAAGGAACTGTTTCTTGGTTTGTTGAAGCGAAACCAGAAGATCGTAGAAAAATCTTTGAAGAAGCAGCAGGTATAGGAAGATACTCCAAAAAGAAAGAAGATGCTTTTCGTCAATTAGATAGAACTGCAGATAATTTAAAACAAGTCACAGTTATTGTTAATGAATTATCACGAGATTTAAAAAAATTAACAGTACAAGCAGATAAAGCAAAGTCATATAAAGAAGCTCATGAAGAACTTAAAGAATTAGATTTAATTATTTCAGTTCGTGATTATTTAAGAAATAAAAATGAATTTGATAAAGCTAATAAAACAATACAAGAAATCACTTTAAATTTTGAAAAACTAGAACCAGAATTAAAAGATTCAGAAGAAAAATTAGAAATAGCTAAAGAACGATTTGAAACTGCAGATAAAAACATTGCAATAATTCAAGAAGAATTACAAAATTTGTATTCTGAAATTAGTCAATTAGAACAACGAAAAATTATTATTGATGTTCATTTAAAAAACGATTTAGCATCTAAAAATAGTGATACAAAATCAAAAGCTTTGAAACAATTAATAAAAACATCAGAAGCTGAATTGAATCAATATTCTAAAACTATTAAAAAAATTGATGATGATTTAAATAATCTTTTAAATGAATTTAATAAGAAAAACGAAACAATTGCAAAAGATCGTGAAACACATTTATCATTATCTGAATCATATTACAAAATCACAGCCGAATTAGATTTTTTAGCATATCAAAAAGAAATGGATTTAGAACGTGAAATTGGTGTTAAAACAGTTTTAAATAATAAAGCAGCATTATCGGGAATAATAGGAATAGTTCAAGATTTTATTGATGTTGATAAGGAATATGAAAAAGCTATCTCAGTTGCTTTAGGTCGTGCTGCTAATAACATTATTGTTAATACAAATAATGATGCTAAAAAAGCAGTAGAATTTTTAAAAAACAATAAGTCCGGTTTAGCTACTTTCTTGCCAATTGAAAATATAAAACCACGAACAGTTAAAGAAGATCATTATGAAATTTTGAATCAATTAGAGGGTTTTTTAGGAACAGCCGATGCATTAGTGAATACCAAAGATGAATTTAAAACAGTTATTCAATACTTAATGGGTCAAATTTTAGTTGCTCAAGATTTAGATGCTGCTTTTAAAATTTCGCGTTTTACATATCAACTTTATCGAGTAATTACACTTGATGGTAATATTGTTGCTGCAGGCGGCGCTGTAACGGGTGGTTTTCGTAACAATCGTCCTACTTTTTTTAATGTTGAAGGAAAAATCAAAAAATTAGAAGAAGAAAAAAATAATGCTAATACAAATCTTAAAAATTTAGGTTTTAAAATTGATAAGATGGTTTTAGAAATATCTGATTTAGAAAATCAAATTAATGAACGAAAAGTTTCGTTTCAAAGATATAATGATTTAATTAATTCTCTTCAAAAACAAATAAGCGAATACAAAATAGAGTATGAACAATTAACTAACAAGACATATGATGGTAAAAATGTTTCTTGAAATGAAAATAAAATTTATTTAACTTTAAATGAATTAATGATAAAAAAAGAAAGTTTAAATGAAGATTTAAGACTAAATCAAGAAACTAAAAACATGTATCGAACTCAAATAGATTCTTTATCTGAAAAATTGCATGAAGTTCGAAAAGTTTTAGATGAAGATAAAAGTAAATTGGTTAATTTTAACGAAACATCTATCCGTAATGAAAACGTAATGGATAACATTAAAAATAAAATTAATGAATATTACAAAATAGCTATTGAATATGCAATAGAAAATTATCAAAAAGAATTACCAGTACCTGAAAATCAAGCAAGAATTAGAATTGCAAAACTGCAATCTCAATTAGATAATTTAGGACCAGTTAATATTGATGCTATTTCTGAACTTGATGATAAACAAAAAAGATTTGATGAGCTTTCAAAACAACAACAAGAATTGTTAACAGCTAAAGAACAAATTCAAATGGCTATTGATGAACTTGATAATAAAGCAAGAATTGATTTTAAAAATTTAATTGATCAATTAAATGAAGAATTACCAAAAACTTTTTATTATTTGTTTGGTGGAGGATCTTGTCAAATTCGTTATACTGATCCTGAAGAAGATGTTTTGACAACAGGTATTGAAGTATATGCTAATCCACCCGGAAAAAATGTAGGGAATTTAATGTTATTATCAGGTGGTGAAAAAACTTTAGTTGCGTTATCTGTTTTGTTTAGTATATTGAAAATTAGCGCCTTCCCATTAGTAATATTAGATGAAGCTGAAAGTGCATTAGACCCTGCTAATGTTGAAAGATTTGCAAACATTATTAGACAATCTTGTGACAAAACACAATTTTTAGTTATTACACATAGACAAGGAACAATGACTAAGTGTGATCGATTGTTAGGTGCTACAATGCAAACTAAAGGTGTTACAAAAATGCTATCTGTAACTCTTGAACAAGCCGAAAATTATGTTTCAGAAAATGCATCAGAATCACAACAGGTTTAATATTTTATGAAATTCTTTGATAAATTATTTTCTAAATATAGAAAAAAAAATAATGTTGTTGAACAAATAAAAGAAAAAAATGAAGCAAATCGAATTTTTAATACAGACCAAAGTAAATATGATAGTGGATTAAAAAATTCAGCTTTTAGTTTTGCAACCGCAATTAATTCTTTGTCAAAAAAATATGTGAAATTAAATGATGAATATTTTGATAATTTATTCGAAATTTTTATATCGATGGATATAGGATCAAGTTCAAGTCAAAAAATTATAGATGCAATAAAAGAAGAAATTCAATTTCAAAAAATAACTGACCCCAATTTAATTAAAGAAATAATTATTGATAAATTATTTGTATATTACATTCAAGATTCAAAATTAGATACTTCATTAAATTTTAAGGAAGGTCGTTCCAATATTTTTTTAATGGTGGGTGTTAATGGGGTTGGTAAAACTACATCGATAGGTAAAATAGCAGCTCGATATAAAAAACTAAACTATAAAATTTTATTAGTAGCAGGAGACACTTTTAGAGCTGGTGCCATTGAACAATTAAAAGTTTGAGCAGATCGTATAGGTTGTGATATTGTTGTTCCAGAAAATGAAAAGCAAGATTCAGCAACTGTTATTTATCAAGGTGTAAAGAAAGGCGTTGAAGAAAAATACGATTTAGTTATTTGTGATACTTCTGGAAGATTACAAAACAAAATTAATTTAATGAATGAATTAAAAAAAATATCTAATGTTATAACCAAATTCGTTCCTAATGCTCCACATGAAACTTTATTAGTATTAGATGCAACAACAGGCCAATCTGGTTTAAATCAATCAAAAGCATTTCATGAATTAATTTCAATTAGCGGAATTATTTTGACTAAAGTTGATGGTTCTTCTAAAGGGGGCGTCATCTTAGCAATTAAAGATTTATTTAATATTCCTGTTAAATTAATTGGACTAGGCGAACAACTTGATGATTTGGCAAATTTTGATTTGGAAAAATATATTTTAGGAATAACTTCTAATTTAGGTTTAGAAAATGTCGAATAAAAATTATACAAATCCACTTGTACAAAATGTTATTGATCAATTATTGTTGTTATCAATTTATCAACCTCTTTTGAAATCAAAACAAATAAAATATTTTAAGTTGTATTATGAAAATAATCTTACTTATGCTGAAATCGCAAAAAAATTTAATGTTTCTCGTGCTGCAATAGGTGAAAGTATTTCACAAACCAAAAGCTTATTAAAAAATTATGAAAAAAAATTAAAATTGTGAGAAAATCACAAAAAAAGATTAACATTATATAAATCAATTAAAAATCCAAAACTTCAAAAACAATTAATAGAATTTGAAAATAACTTATGTTGAAACTTGCATTAATAAATATAGAAGAATTTGTTTGCAAACAAATTGATTTTATTTATGAAATTGCAAGCAAAATATCAAAATTATTTAATAAAGAATTTAATGATGATTTAAAAGAAAAGATAAATAAATTTTCATTATCTGATGAAAATATAGTTTTTTATTTTTGTAAAGAATTATCAAAAGAATGAAAAATAAATAAAAAAGAATTATCAAATTCTTTTTATAAATTTGGAAGTGAAATTTTATCAAGTAAACAATTAGAACTTTCACAAGACTGAATAAATGCTTTTGAAAATTTAAAATCTCATGAAATAAAATTTGCTTTTATTTCTTTATTTGAAGTCCAAAATTCTCCCTTTAAAAATTATGTTTTTTCAAATTCCAATACTTTTGAATGCTTGCAAATAAATCAAGATATGACTGAAAAAGATATCACAAATAAAATTTATAATTTTGTTAGCAATAAAATTTGCGCTCCATCTGAAACAGCTATATTAACAAATCGTTTAGAATTATTTGAATTATTCAACTCATCAGAATTTAAATTTTTATCTTCATTAGAAGATTTACCAAAACAATTTGCAAAAAATAAATTGGTTAAACAAATATCCGAATTACCAAATATAGAATCTTGAATTTATAAATTTGATGATGATGAAAATTTAATTTAAATAAATATTTTTTGTAATTATAAATGTAAAGTTTATAATGTTATAGATTTTAAAAATTATTAATTTTTTATATTTAAAGATTTTTTAATTTTTTGTAATTTGAATAGTTATATACATTTGGAGATCATAAATAAATTTTTATGGAAAATAATAAAAGTAATGAATCAGTAAAAGATATTGTTAATAAATCTTCTGGAAAAGTAACAAAAGAAATTGATTTTTCAAAAGAAATTAAAATTACAAGAATTTTTACAGATGGGAATCTAATTGCTCAGCACAAAGATAGATTAAGAAAAAGTATCAAAAATATTTCAGAACAAGTTTTAGATTTTGAAACTGTTCAAATGGTCATTAAAGATAATTTATTTTCAGCAGCAATGGAGGAAATTGTTAAACATTTTTCTTTTGATATTGATCAAGAATATAAAAAATTCATTAAAGAAAATATCAAAATGTCTCTAACTCAAACTTCAGGCAAAGAACCAGAAGATGCAGTTTTAAATGAAATATCTGAAAAAATAATTAAAAAAACTGTAGTTTTTGATTATTTAACAACTTTTTGAAAAGTTCAAGTTACTGATCAAGAAATTAAAGATATGTTGGATGTTTATTATCAAAAAACTAATGATTCAATTCGTGAAGTTTTAGATGATAAAGAAAAATTTGAAGGTATAAGAAGAGCTATTTTAGAAGAAAAACTAATATTAAAAACAATTGCTGCTTTTCCAATTAGATTTGATCTACAACCCCCTGTGCAAAATCCAGTAAATTTTGATGCACCAACAAATAAGAAAAAAAACTAAAATAGTATTAAATTTGGTTATTTAAATGCTCAATAAAGTAATTATTGAAGGTGTTATTGAAAATTATCGTTGATCTAGTAATAAAAAAGGTTTTTATGTTTCTATAAAACAAACAAGAAAATTTGGAAAAACAAATTTTGTAGATTATTTTACTCTTTATGCTAATAAACCACTAAGTGACACATTAGCAAAATATGTTGAAGAATATGAAACTATTACAGTTGAAGGTGTTTTAAGAACATACCAAGATCACAAAACAAAACAATGAAAAGTAGCAATAGAAATTTCAGAAATTATTGTGAATGAATAAATTAATTTAATGTTTTAAATATTTTTAAATTAAGTGAGATTATTAATTATGGAAGAATACATTAATTATGTAAAAATTTCAGGAATGTTAGATAAAGTTAATCGAACAGATAGTGGTTCATTTTTTGTTAGATTAGTTCAAGCAGGAATGATAGGTAATGTAAAAAATGAACATTTTTACGAGTTATATATTAGTGCTAAAGATGTTCATATTCAAAAACTTTTAGTTGCTGGTTTATGATATATTGTTGAAGGTAAATTAACTATTTTTAAATCAAGATATGGTCATAAAATGTTAGTCCATGTAAAAAATATGATTTCACTAGAAGATAACCATCCAGATAGTGATAAAGTTCAATTTGAGTAATTGAGTATATAAATTTTATGAATATTTCTAATCAAAATGAATCAAATTTATTTTTAAGTACTTATAGTTTACTTTTAAAAATTTATTTATTAGAAATTGACAATAATGCTAAATTTGGTGAAATAAATTTTACTGATGACACATTTTTAGTAGATTTTTTAATAAATAAAGATATAGGTGCTAAAGATTTTAAATCAATTGAAAAAAAAATAATTAAACTTGCACTAAATTTAGAAAAATATGAAATTATTAATTTAACCAAAGCAGAAGCTTTAAAAAAAGTTAATTATGATGAATTTACTTCTGAATTAATTAAGGAATCCAATTTATCCAATTTTAGATTTATTCATCTATTAAAAAAAGATTTATTTATTTGACACGAGTTTCCAATTTTAGATAAATTTTCAGATTTAAAATTTAATCAATTGTTGTCAATTGGTGGTGTTTATTGAAAAGCCAATGAAAACAAACCACAATTAATAAGAATAGTAGGTTGTTCATTTAAATCTGAAAATGAACTAACTAATTTTGTTAAAGAATTTGAAGAGCGAAAAGAACGTGATCATCGCAAAATAGGAAAAAATTTAGAATTGTTTACTTTTAATTCTTTGACAGGTCAAGGAATGCCTATTTGATTGCCATATGGAACTACATTGCGTAATATTATCGGCAATTACGTTCATGATTGTCAATTAAAATATGGATTTAATTTTGTTTCTACTCCTGTTTTGGGAAATTTAGAACTATATAAAATAAGCGGTCATTATAGTCACTATAATGAAGATATGTTTCCACCAATAGAACTAGATAATGAATCAATGATGCTTCGACCAATGACTTGCCCACATCATTGTTTGGTTTATTTAAATAAACCTCATTCTTACAAAGAATTGCCAATTCGTTTATCAGAAGATTCAATTATGCATCGTTATGAAAGTTCTGGATCTTTAATTGGTTTAGAACGTGTACGAGTAATGACTTTATTAGATAATCATATTTTTTGTCGTCCCGATCAAATTGAAGATGAAATTATAAATGCTTATAACATTATTAATGAAGTTATAAAAACTTTTAATTTAAAAATAGATCATATTGATTTAGCGCTTCATGATCCAGAAAATAAGACAAAATTTATTGATGATAATGAAATGTGAAACAGAAGTGAAACACAGTTAGAAAACGCTTTAAAAAAATTTAATGTGTCTTTTTCTAAAAAAATTGGCGATGCAGCTTTTTATGGTCCAAAAATTGATTTTCAATGTAAAACATCATTAAATAAAATTATTACTTGTTCAACAATTCAATTAGATTTTTCATTGCCACAAAAATTTAATACTACTTATATAGATTCACAAAATAATCAATCTCGATGTGTGATAATTCATTTGGGAATTATAGGTACTTATGAAAGATTTATTGCAACTTTGTTAGAACAAACAAAAGGAATTTTGCCGATTTGATTAGCTCCTGTTCAAGTAAAAATTATTCCTGTTAATAATCAAGTTCATTTAGAATCTTGTAAGACATTATTAAATAAATTATTATTTAATAAAATACGTTGCGAAATTGATTCTAGAGATGAACGTTTATCTAAAAAAATTAGAGATGCTCAAATTCAAAAAATACCTTTGCAAATTGTTATTGGAGATAATGAAGCCAAAAATCTTGAAGAAATAAATTATCGTCAATATGGGTCTGAATTAATAAGTAAGATTTCTTTTTTAGAATTTGTTAAAATGATTGAAAATGCCAATATAGAGCACAAATAAAATGAAAAAAGCATACATAATAGATACTAATTTACCAGCAATATATTGCCAAGATGTAAGTTCAAAACACATTGAAAGATTTTTTCATAGACTAGCAAGTGATTCATTAATCATTTTAAGTAGCAATGGATGATATGATCAAGCATCACAAATTTGTTCACTATTAAATATCAATAATATTGATATTGTGTCAGGCGGCGGTAGTTGTTTTAAAATTAATAATCAAGAAAATTTTATTTATGATGGTTTTTTAAATAATGATACTTTAGATTTAATATTGCATTTAGCAATATCTTCTCAATCAGGAGTTTTAGTTAAGGGTCAGTTAAAAAATAAACCCGGAACAAATGTTTTGTTAAATTATTTTTTAAATGTGCAAAGTGCTAAACAATTTAAATTAATTTGAAAATTTGATTTCACAATTAATAATGATTACTTATCATTTGAAAATCAATTAAAACAAATTGATGTAAGTGAAATATATGTTTACTCATCAGGTTCAAATTTTGATGAAAAATTTTTTGATGAAAATAATGAATTAAATGATTTATTGTTGGCTTCTGATATCAATGTGAACCAATTTTTTAATAACACATACTTATTTAATCTTAAATCTTCATCTAAATTTAAAGTTATTTCAAAATACTTAACAAATTTAGATATTCCACTTAATAATGTTACTTATGTTAGTTTAAAAGAATTTGATAATGAAGGAAAAGAATTTTATGGTCAAATTGTTGTTCCAGCAAATTTTGACACTTCAATTTCTAATGCAAATTATTTAACTTATGATACAAAACGTTTAGATAAAATTTTAGAGTAAATTTTTTGAAGAATACTTCTTCAAAATATAATATATTTAAATATTTTCCAAATACTTTAGGATTTATTGTGTTAGAATTTTATGTGATGTTTCTAATATGAAAATTTGGTTTTGGAACTTTAGTATTACTTTATAAATAGGATAATTTATTGATAAGATTATGACACCTAAAATAGAAAAAAAACTTTTAGCACTACAAAAGAAAATGAGCAAAAAATTTCCTGACATGGAAATTATTTATGCATATGATTTAAAAGGTAAACCGCATGCATTAGCTTATAATCCTGAAACTGAAGATTTGGTTTCAGTAAAGAATTTTAAACCACTTGATCCTAACTTACAATTGTTTGATGTTGAAGACAATCAAATTCATGGTCCTTCAGTAGATGGAGATTCTGATGATAGTGTTACAACTTTCCAAGCATATGATAGTGAGAACAATGTTGTAACACTTGCATTAGACATTCCAAGTAAAACTTTTTACAATCCAGAAACTGGCGAACCTATTGATATATCTAATTATTATGATGCTGATCATAATCAAATTACATTAGATATGTTTATTGCTCCTGAAGAAAATGAACAACCACAAGAACAACCACAAGAACAACATGTTGAAGAGCATAATGATCAAGCATATGTTGATGAACAAGCTAATGTATCTAATTATGATGAACAATATCCAGTAGAAGGCTATGATCAACAACACCAAGAACAATACCCAGGTGTTCCTTATAATGAACAAGATGTATTTGGTTTGAATCAAAATTTAAATCAAATGCAACAACCACCACAACAAGATTTCTATCAAGATCAAGTTTATTACCAACAACCAATCCAAGAATATATAACTCCAACTCCAATTCCGATTCAACAACCTATTCAAACTTTTGAAGAACCAATTTTGGTTAATAGAATTTCTCAACCAACTAATAATCAACTTGAAGAACAAAATAAGCGATTAGAAGAAGTTAAACGTTCTGTTGATAGCCAAGCAGAAAGATTAGCTAATTTTGCTTCAATTAATGAAGCTAATAATAATGAAATTCAAAAAGCTAATCAAGAAATGCAACGTGTTAGAATGGAAATTCAAAATGCTAGAAATGAATTGTTAAATTTAAACAACGAATTTAAACGTGTTAAAGAAGAAACTAATCATAGCACTTCACAAATTGCTGAAATGAATTCAAATGAAATTCAAAAAGCTAATCAAGAAATGCAACGTGTTAAAATGGAAATTCAAAATGCTAAAAATGAATTGTTGAATTTAAACAATGAAGTTAAACGCGTTAGAGATGAAACTCGTGCTTCATTGTCTTCTAAACAAAATAATTCGCAACAATATCAACCTTCAGATAATAATGGATATATTAAAGAAAAATATGTTCCAGGTCGTTTAGTTGATGAAATTCCAGATTTAGACTTCATTGAACCTATCCCAACATATAGACCTATTGATACAATTCCATATCCATCTGCTCGTCCTTTAGCAATTTCATATAGTAGACCTTACATAAGATCATTCTCTCCTTCTTATGATTCAGTTTCTTTTTCTAGACCAAGTTATTACGATATGCCACGTAGATATGGACCAATGAGTTATTACTCATCTCGCCCACGTTATGGTACATATGCTAGTCCAAGTTATCTAGATTCTCCATACTCATTTAGTTCTTATCGTTTCGGAAGACAATTACCATCTAGACATTTAGGTTTTATTGATTTCCATCCATTTGATTATTAAAAACAATAAAAGTAAAGTGATAACATGAAAACAAATAAATGAATTTCAAATAAAAAAATAAAAATAATAATAGCTCTGAGTATATTAATTGTTTGTTCTTTAATTTTGTTTCTTGTTGTTTTTTTAACTATAAATAAATCATCACAAGATTTATATGTAATTAATTTAATTACTAAAGCTGAAAATGATTCAGTTGTTGGCGGTGTTCCAATTACAGAACAACCATGATTTATTCCTGTTGTTGCGGGTTGTGGTTCTTTATTAGTTCTTTGTATCATTTTAGGTTTAGGTATTGGGATTCCTTTATCTAAAAAGAAAGAAAGAGAAATTCAAATGCAACAAGAAGAACATAATCGTTTAATGGGACGATTACAATCTGTTGCAAGAGAACGTGCTGAAGCAATGCAACGTGAAGAAAATCATAATGTTGATGTTGTAAATAATAATGTAAGTCATGCTGCAGATAATAATTTAGATAATAAAGCTAGCCAAACTTCATTAATATCACTTAATCCTAATAGAAGTGCTCGCAAAGGAAATGACAATATGAACAACAACTTTTATAATCAATATCCTAGAACAGGAATGCCTCCTCAAGTTCCATATGGTTATCCAACACCTCAACAAATGCCTTATGGATACCCTGCACCATCAGTACCACCTCAACAACCACGTCCAATGCCTGCAATGATGCCTCAAATGCCGTATGGATACCCTGCGCCATCAATGATACCTCAACAACCACGTCCGATGCCTGCAATGATGCCTCAAATGCCATATGGATACCCTGCACCATCAATACCACCTCAACAACCACGTCCGTTATTAGGGGTTATACCGCAACTTCCATATGGTTACCCTGTAATGATCGGAATGATGTTGCCTCAACAACCTCCATATGGATACCCTGCACCATCAGTACCACCTCAACAACCACGTCCAATCCCAATAATAATACCCCAAATGTTTAATAATGGCTATGTAAATCAACAACTGCCACCTCGTCCTAATAACTTTTATTGACTAAATTATTAAAAATATATTATTTTTTACAACATTTGAACCTAATCTTACATTGATATAAGATTAGGTTTTTTTGTTATACTTATAAGATAAAAAGTGTTATCATGTAAGTTTATTAAAACAATGACAAATTATAAAGAACGTGAACAATTTTTTTTAAATTCATTAGAATCAAATTATGATCAAGAAGAAATTGCTTTAATAAAAAAATCACTAAATTTTGCTTTTCAAAAACATGAAAATCAAAAACGTAAAAGTGGTGAACCTTTTATTATTCATCCATTAGAAACTGCAATCAAATTAGTTGAATGAAAAATGGATGTTACTACAATTTGTGCAGGTTTATTACATGATATTTTAGAAGATACCGAAGTAACTGAAGAAGAATTAATTGAATTATTTGGCAATGAAATAACTGTATTAGTTCAAATGGTTACTAAAATTTCTTTGATTGCTAAAAAAAATCGTGAGCAAAATCAATTAAAAAATTTAAACCCTAACTATCAAATCCAAGTTTTTTTATCTATTTCAAAAGATATTCGTGCAATTATTATTAAGTTGGCTGATCGTTTTCACAATTTAAGTACAATTCAATTCTTAAATCCTATTAGACAAAAAGCTATTGCTCAAGAAACTTTTGATATTTATGCAAACATTGCTGGTCGTTTAGGGATGTACAATGTTAAAACTCAATTACTAGATCAAGCTTTTCATATAATAAATTATGAGGCATATACTAATACAGTCTCAATTATTAATGAATACCGTTTAATTAATGAAGATAAATGAAAAAAAATTACTGATAAAATTCACAATTTATTAAATGATGAAAACATTAAATATAAGTTTGAAGATAGAATTAAAGGAATTTATTCAACATATAATAAATTAAATTCTATATCTCGTATTAACAATATTCATGACGTATATGCTTTAAGAATTATATTAGATAATGAATTAGATATTTATCATGTTTTAGGATTAATTCATTTGAACTTTAAATACATTCCAAAGTTTTTTAAGGATTATGTTTCTGCGCCAAAAAATAATTTGTATCAATCTATTCACACTACAATTATTGATGAAAAAACTTTAGTAGAAATTCAAATTAGAACAAAATGAATGGATGCTAATAGTCGTTTGGGCTTGGCTAGTCATTGACGTTATAAAGAAGAATATAAAACTGTTTTAGTAAATGAAGCATCTAAAATATTTCAATTAGATTTATTTTTAAATTCAACTAAAAAAGATACTGATTTAATAAAAGAATTAACAAAAATTCCAGTTATAGATGTTATTGTTACTAATAATCAAAATACATATAATATTCCTGCAAGTTCAACTGTATTAGATTTAGCTTATCAAGTTGACCCTGAACAATTTAAATATATTGAAAATATTTTTAGATTTGGAGAAAAAATTCCTTGAGGTCAAAATCTTGATAATGGTGATGTAATTGAAATTACGTATAATAAAAATCCAACCATTAGAGAAAATTGAAATCGTTATGTAAGTAATCCCACAATTCGCAAGCATATTAATCAAATTGTTAGTAATTTAGAAATTACACAATACAATTCTGTTCAAAACTTTTTAGATGAAGTAGCAAAAACTTTAAAAGATAATCAAATTAGTAATGCCGAAATGTTAAAACGATTAAAAATCTTACAATTAAATTCAATTAAGGAATACTTAAGTTATATTAATGTTTTACATTTATCTTCTAAAGACCAAATTGATTTTTTTTCTAAGTCTAACATTTGAAAATCTGTTTTAAAAGAAATACGCAAGCATAGTAATAGATGGGTTTTTAACCAGTCGTTTTTTGAAGTTGTTGAAGGCTTAAAAATTAATAGTATACAAATTCCAAGATGTTGTTCAAAATTACCTTATATGCAAGTTGTCGGAATTAAAGAACGTTCACAACTTTATGTTCACAATCCAACTTGTAGACAGTTGCATAAATTTTCGCATAGTAATAAATTAATTCCTTTAAGATGAAATAAAAAGAAACTTGAAACACTGACAAGAAAATTTTGAACTCATGTTGAAATTAAAGGTTCATGAAGTGAATCTGTTGTCAATTCAATTGTTTTAAATATTATTAAAAATCAAGGTAGTTTAAATGAAATCTCAATTTCCAAAAACAAAACTACTCAAGAATTTTGTGCAAATGTAATATTATATGTTTATGATATGAATCATTTAGAACGTATTATGAGTGAAATGATTTTAAGAAATATTAATTTTATTTGAAAAATGATTTAGTATCGGTTAAGTAAATATGAAAACAAACATTAAATGAAACAAAAAAACAAAATATATATTTATTACAGGTGGTGTTTTTTCATCATTAGGTAAAGGTTTAAGTGCAGCTAGCATTGGTTGTTTACTTAATCAATTAGGTTTAAAAATTACAAGCATTAAACTTGATCCTTATCTTAATGTTGATCCAGGAACAATGTCGCCATATCAACACGGTGAAGTATATGTAACCAAAGATGGTATGGAAACGGACTTAGATTTGGGACACTACGAACGATTTTTAAATGTTGAACTTACTTCATTGTCATCTATAACAGCTGGCAAAATTTACAATAAAGTTATTAAAGCTGAACGCGATGGTAAATATGTTGGAAAAACTATTCAAGTTATTCCACATGTTACAGACGAAATTAAAAATTCAATTTATCAGTTAGGTAATGAAACGAATTCTGATATTGTTATTGTTGAAATTGGTGGAACAATTGGTGATATAGAATCAATTCCATTTGTGGAAGCTATGCGACAAATTAAGTATGAATTACCAGATAATCAAGCAGTTTGTATTCATGTAGTTCCAATCATTGAAATAAGTCCATCTTATGAAATTAAAACAAAACCATTACAACACTCAATTAAAGAATTACGAAGTTTTGGAATTGAACCAGATCTATTATTAGTTAGATCTAATAAAGAAATATCTGATGATATAAAAAATAAAATAGCGATAACAACTTATGTAAAATTAAAAAATATTTTTTCATGTGTTGATCTTGATAATATTCATTTGTTGCCTGAATATTTATATAAGCAAAAAATTCATAATGCTTTAGCTAAAAAATTAAATTTAAAATTTAAATCTAAAACTTTATCTAAGAAATTTAGTGATTTAATATCTGCAATAAAAAATCAAAAAACTCAATCTTTAATTAAAATTGCAATTGTTGGAAAATACACCCAACTTAAAGATGCTTATATTTCAATTTATGAATCTTTAAAAATTGCTTCATATTATCAAAACATTAATTTAGAACTAGTTTGGATTGATGCAGTGCTTAAAAAAGAGCAAATTATTGAAGAATTAAAAAAAGTTAACGGATTAGTTATTCCTGGCGGTTTTGATAATAGGGGAATTGATGGTAAGTTATTTGCTATACAATATGCTAGAGAAAATAAATTGCCTTTTTTAGGAATTTGTTTAGGAATGCAATTAGCATGTGTTGAATTTGCAAGAAATGTTTTAAATTTGAAAGATGCAAATTCAACAGAATTTAATCCTGACACAAAAAATAAAATTTTAGATTTAATTGTTAAAAATAAAGTTCAATTAGGCGGAACTTTAAGATTAGGTAACTATGAATGCAGTATTAAATCAAACACATTAGCATCTAAAATTTATAACAAAAAAAATATTAAACGACGACACCGACATCGTTATGAATTTAATAATGATTATTTAAAAGACTTTGAAAAAGCTGGTTTTATTTTTTCTGGTGTTAATAAAAAAAATAATCTTCAAGAAATAATTGAAATTAAAAATCATCCTTTTTTTATTGCAACCCAATATCATCCAGAATTTAATTCAACTTTATATCAACCTGAAGTTTTATTTGTTAATTTAATTAAAAATGCCAAGCAATATAAAAAATAAAAAAATTTAATTTTTAAAGTTAATAAAAATAGATAAAACATATTAATCAAAAATTTAATTGCATAAAAACTATTGAAAAACTTGCCTTTTTTTTTTTTTTTTTATAATGGTTTTTCCATTTTTTTTCGCTAATTATAGTTTTGATAACATGCAGTCAAAAAAAGCCAATATTCCATATATTTTATTTTTTGTATTTTGATTAATTTTTTCTGGCTTATCTTTTTGATATATGATTGTTTATCAATGAAATCATACTTTATTAAGTGTTAATGAAGTAGTAGTAAAAATTTTTATTGTAATAAATTGAATTGTAATAAATTTTATTACTTGTATTGGTATTAAAGATTTTATTACAATGGTTACATATTTTTTTTATATTAAAAATAAACCAATATCCAAATTTTATTTAAAAAATGAAAAACTATTTGATAAAGGACAACCTAAAGTTTTACTATTGTATCTTACATGTGATGATTTTGATTCAAATAGTTTGCTTAAATCTATTGAACAAGATTATGATAATTTTAAAATTTATATTTTAGATGATTCTAAAAAAGATACTTTTAAAAATGAAATTAATGATTTTTGTGCAAAATATCAAAACATTAATTTAATTAGAAGAAATAATATTTCAGGATTTAAAGCAGGTAATATTAATAATTTTTTAATGAACACAAAAGAATTTTTCGATTATTTTGTTATTTTAGATAGCGATGAAATAATTCCTAAAAATTTTATAAAAGAATGTTTGTTGTATTTTACAAATGATATAGGTATTATTCAAGCAAATCATAAAGCAACTAGAACAAGTAATTTTTTCGATAAATTAGCATCTAATCATGTGCTGCCATATTGAACAATATCAATGTCTTTTAAAAATTTATATGGCACAACACCCTTTTATGGACATGGTGCAATGATAAGCCGTAATTGTTATTTTGATTGTAATGGATTCCCTGAAATTGTTACAGAAGACATAGGTTTTTTAATTAAATCTTTAAATAAGGGTTATAAATCTTTATTTTTACCACATGTAATATGTGAAGAAAAATTTCCTATTGATTATTTAGCTTATAAAAAATATCTCAATAAAATTACTCAAGGTCATATTGAATTAATTAAAAAATTAGGTACTGAAATTTTTGTTAAAAAAAACTTTTTTATGAAACTTAGTTTATTTTTTGATGTAACTAGTATTTTTATCAATCTATATTCAATATTGCTATTAATAATAAGTTTTTTAATTTTGGGTCCTTTGAATTTTCAATACAAATTTCAATATATAATTTGAATATTTTTAATTTTTTTTAATTTTATTTATTTAATATCTGATTTAATTTTTATGATTCAAAGAAAAGAAAATTTTTTAAATTTATTAGGTTATTTACTTTTTTATTTGTTTTTTTACCCCTCATTGATAACATTTTGCATAAGAATTTTCACATTATCAATTTTTAGAAAAAAAGCTAAATTTATTGTTACTCCTAAAAATAGTAAAAAATATACCATTTGATCTGCGATTAAATTAAACATTTGAGATATTTTTATTTATTTTCTATTTTTATCAATATCTATTATTTCAGTTTTTTTATTGGGTACATTTAAATATGAATTAATATTTTGGTATGTATTTTTTACTATTCCAAATATATTTATAATTTTTTTTACTTTAATGAGTAATAAAAAAAACGAAAAACAAAATTACCAATCATATAATTTGTAATCTATTTTATATATTATAGTTAATTGAATGAATAACTTAAAAGTTTGGTTTATTTAAATTATTATTTTATGCAATTAATTTAACTTTTGTTTGTTAAAAAGAATAATTCAATTCCTAAATATTACATACATTTACAATTTTTAAAATATTTTATAAGTAGAATGGAATATTTTGTGGAAAAAATAAATATTTATATATTATAATGTTTAAGCAAATTAATATTTATGGAATGATAATTTTCATGGCAGACAAGTATTTATTAACAGAACAAGGACGCAAACAACTAGAAGAAGAATTACGTTATTTAGTTGATGTTAAACGTCCTGAAGTTATTAAATTAATTCAAGAAGCGCGTGAACAAGGTGACTTGTCAGAAAATGCTGACTATGATGCTGCTAAAAGTTCTCAAGGAGAAATTGAAACTCGAATAAAAGAGATTCAAGATATTTTAAGCAATATAGAAATCATTAAAGAATCACGTTCCCAACAACTTGTAGTTCGTATTGGTACTATTGTACAAATTCTTGATCATGAAGATCAACAAAAACATCAATATGAAATTGTTGGAGCTATTGAAGCTGATCCTTCTAAAAATAAGATTTCAAATGAATCACCTTTAGCAAAAGCTATTATTGGTAAAAAAGAAGGTGATGTTTGCGAAATAAGAGGAATTGAATTTCCATATAATGTAACTATTAAGAAAATTAAAAATAATAGTTAATTTGCAATAAAAAATGGGTAGGTAGCGAAGTGGCTAAACGCTTCTGACTGTAAATCAGACACCATCCGGTTTCGGCGGTTCGAATCCGTCCCTGCCCACCATTATTGGGATGTAGCCAAGCGGTAAGGCAATAGACTTTGACTCTATCATGCGATGGTTCGATCCCATCCATCCCAGCCAATTTATGAATCTAAAATTTAGTAAGAATATTTTTAAAAAAATATTTCTTACTTAATTGATCCGCTAGCTCAGTGGTAGAGCATTTGACTTTTAATCAAAGGGTCCCGAGTTCGAGCCTCGGGCGGATCACCATTTAGCCCGAGTGACGGAATGGTAGACGTACAGGACTTAAAATCCTGGGGTAGCAATACCGTGCCGGTTCAAGTCCGGCTTCGGGCACCATAGGCGGGTATAGTTCAATGGTAGAACCACAGCCTTCCAAGCTGTTGATGTCGGTTCGATCCCGATTACCCGCTCCATTATTACTAAATTTCGAATTAATATAAATGCCAACTCTTTATTTAAATAAGGAGTTGGTTTTTTTATAAATTTATGGATAAAAATTTTAGATATTTTAAAATGAGTTTAAAAAATAATAAAATTACAATTTATTTTTATTAAAGTTTTGTATTATGAAAAAAGAAAAAAAATGTAAATTAAAAAAATTTTTAACATTTAATGAACAAATAGAATTATTAAAAAAAGAAATTTAAAAATTAATAATAAAGATAAATTACTTTACTATTTAAAAAACTACAATTATCAAAATTTTATCAATGGATATAATGACCCCTTTATGTCAGGTTTTAGAAGAGCAAATAATAAATACATGGATAAAGTTAATGAAGAATCTTTAATAACATTATTTAATTTTGATAGAGATATTAGTAAATTAATTTTAAGCAATATTTTCAACATAGAAAGAAGATTCAATACAGCTATTTGTTATTCAATTGCTAAAAAATTACATTCAATTAATATGCCTAATGGTGATATTCTTAATTTATCATCTGAAAATTGAAATAAAATTTATAAAATAAAAATTAAAGATAGAGAAAAAATAGAAAAACAAATTTTGAAAAAAATTGACATAAAGATAAATTTATATAAAAAATATAAAAATAATTTAAAAACAATTCCTATATAATCCTTATTTCTTTCAATTTCTTTTGGTTTTTTATTAAAATATTTTTTTAAATTAAACAATGAAATTCAAATGGATATATTGAATATAGCATTTCAAAAAAAGTTTGACAAAAATATAGATATTTTTTCAGCAGTAATGCACAGCTTGGTAAATATTAGAAATAGATGTTGTCATAATAATGTTGTTTATAATATTCAAATCAATAAAGATAGTCATTCATTAAAAAAATTTTTATATACTTTCTTTGAAAATTTTAATAACAATATTAGACTTTTAGAAATTGTAAAAATTATTGATTGTTTAAATTCTTTTGGTAGTTCTACTGAATCACTCCAAACGATTATAAAAGAAAAGATAAATTCAAAAATATCTAAATCTGATAAAATTCCAGATGAATCAAAAGAATTTATATATAAAAAAATGAATTATATTCCTTGCTAAAAAATATTTTTGAATTATAATAAATTTGTAAAGTCGGTAACGGTTGTCTTACTTTAAGATATGAAAGAGCATTTGCTCCATCCCAGCTGAAGCGCCCTAACATCTTGTTAGGGTTTTTTATTTTTATAAATATATAACTAATCAAATAAGTTTGTATAATTAATTTCTCAATATTTTTATTCATGGATTTTACAAATGAGCTCAATTATTAAAACATTAATTCAAAAAATTACTGATAAAAATGTTAAACCTAAAATTATTTTAGCTGAAGGTTGATCACCTTTTGTGCAAGAAGCAGCAGAAGAATTAGTTAAAAATTATCCAATTATTCCGATTTTAATATTTAGAAATAAAAATGAAATTCCAACGTCTATAAATTCTGATATAAAAAAAATTATTGTTGATGATTTAGATTTAAACAAATATGCTAATCAATTATACGAATTAAGAAAAACAAAAGGAATGACTATAGAACAAGCATTTGAAGAAGTTAAAAAACCAAATGTTTTAGCTTCTTTATTAGTTAAATTAAATGAGGCTGATGGTGAAGTTTGTGGAAAAGAGTATCCTACAAAAGATACATTAAAACCGGCATTGCAAATTATTAAAACTAAACCAAATAATAAAATTGTTTCAAGTTTGTTTGTAATGGAAAGACAAAATGAAATTTTAATATTTGCTGATTGTGCCATTAATATTAATCCAAATTCTGAAGAATTAGCTGAAATAACTAAGGGTGCGATTGATTTTGCTAAAAATGTTTTAAAAATTCAAAATCTTAAAACTGCTATGCTGAGTTATTCAACTTTTGGTTCAGGTGTTGGCGAATCTGTTGATAAAGTTAGAAATGCGTATGAAATTATTAAACAAGACCCAATATACAGCAATATAGATTTAGCAGGAGAAATTCAATTTGATGCTGCTTATGTTGATGAAGTAAGAAAACAAAAAGCACCTAAATTAACATGAGACAAAAAACCTGACATATATATTTTTCCAAACATAGATTCTGGTAATATTGGATATAAAATTGCACAACGTTTAGGTAATTTTGAAGCAATAGGTCCAATTTTAATTGGATTAGATAAACCTGTTAATGATTTATCGCGCGGAGCATCAGTTTCAGAAATTGTTGATGTTTCAATTATTACAGCAGCTCAAGCTATTTTATAAATTAGTTATTAACAAACAAAATTAATTTAATGTAAACTAATATCATATTAAATATTTAATAGGAATAGAAATTATATGAAATCATTATTACTTAAAGATATATCAATGAATAAATCTTTAAAAACAGAAGTAAAAATTGGATATGAAATTAAAAATATAGAATTAATAGATAAAGATTTAAATTTTCATTCTTTATATGAAATTCATGGAAAAAAAATTATTTCTATTTTCCCATCAATAGATACAGGAATTTGTGACACTCAAACTAAAGAAATGTATAAATTAGCAAAAGAAAAAAATATTGAATTAATTAATGTTAGTGCTGATTTGCCATTTGCGCACAAACGATGATGTTTAGCTAATGAATTAATTGATGCTAAATTACTTTCTGATTATAATGAACTTAAATTAGGACACGAATTAGGTATAGTGATACCAGAAGCTAATTTGCTATATAGAAGTGTTTTTATTTTAGATGAAAATAATAAAATTATTTATATTCAATTTGCTGAAAAAGTAGGCTCTTCTTTAGATTTTAACCAAATTAAAAATTTTTTAAATGCTAATTTAATTAATGTTGAAAAAACAGAAATCAAAATAGATAATTTAGCGAAGTATAAAAAACAATATAAATCGGTAAAAATTGATTTTAATTTTATTTGTAATCTTTTAATAGAAAAATTTGAAAATAAAAAAAATTTTTCAGAACTTGAAAAAATTTTTTTTAATTACAATGCTCATGGATCTGTAGTATGAAATTTATTTAATTTTTTAAATTTAACAGGAGACAAATATAATCATTTTAATGATGAAAATTTTAATGTAATTGAATGAATTGATAAAAATGATTATAAAATTTTGGAATTAATTAGTAAAATAGATATACTTGAATAATTTGTGTTTATTTTTTTTACATAAAGATTTGTACATACATATATATATATATATATTATGAAACACACTTTATCTAAATTATTTTTTATTGCTTTTATTTTTATTATCAGATACTTAATTTATATTAATTATGATTAAAGTTGTAGAGTTATTTGCTGGTGTTGGCGGATTTAGAGTTGGCTTAAATAATGTTAAACTAGTTAAAGGCAAAGTTAGAGAATCAAAAAACTTTAAATTTGTATTTTTTAATCAATGAGAACCCAAATCAAAAAATCAATTTGCATACAATTGCTATATTAGTAGATTTTTAAAAGATTCAAATTTAAATAATTCTAATGTTGATATTAACTTAATAGATAAATCTGCTATACCTAATCATGATTTATTAGTTGGCGGTTTTCCATGTCAAGATTATTCAGTTGCAACAACCTTAGTTAATTCAAAAGGTTTAGAAGGAAAAAAAGGTATTTTATGATGAGAAATCCATAAAATTTTAAAAGAAAAAAAACCAAAATTTTTGCTTTTTGAAAATGTTGATAGATTACTTATTTCACCATCTAAAAACAGAGGAAAAGATTTTTCTACAATTTTAAAATCCTTGTCAGATTTAAATTATTATGTTGAGTGAAAAATTATAAATGCTGCAGATTATGGAATGCCACAAAAACGAAAAAGAATTTTTATATTTGCTTGCAAAAAAAATTCATTCTTTTTTAAAAATGAAATAAAAAAATATTATAAAAATAATGTAAAAAATTTTAATTTTAAAAAATTAATAAATAATAAAAATAATTTTTTTAATAAATCATTCGATTTTTCTATAAAAGAAGAAAAAAAAATAAATTTAAATTCGGAATTAAAAAATAAAAATTTTAAAATAAATTTTTTTGATTTTGGAATAATGCTAAATATAAATAATGTTTATACATTTAAAACAAAATCAATATATGAAGGAAAAAAAATTTATTTAAAAAATATATTAATCAATAAAAGAGATATTGATAAAAAGTTTATTATTTCAGAAAACAGATTAGATAAAGTAAAAATATTAAAAAGCAAAAAAAAAATAACGAAAAAAAATAAAAAAACTGGACACAAATATAATTATTCTGAGGGGAGATTAAATTTTCCCGATAATATAAATTTGCCTAGTCGAACTTTAGTAACTTCTGAAGGCTCATTAAGTAGAATGAGTCATTTTATTGAATATAAAAAAAATAAATATAGATATTTATTACCTATAGAATGTGAAAGACTTAATATGTTTCCAGACAATTGAACTAAAATTGATGGTATAACTGACAAGCAACGTTATTTTTTAATGGGGAACGCATTAGTTTGTGGAATAATTAATAGATTATCACTTCCATTAAAAAAAATTATAAAGAAGGATATTAAAAACAATATTTAATGTTTAATAACAAAAATTTAAAAATATTGATAGATAAATTAAATTTATTAAGAGATAAAACTCTTTTAGAATTATCTAATTCCTATGATTTGAAAATTTCACTAGGAAAAAATAAAAGAAATTTAATTTTAAAGAAATATTTAGATTTATTTTTTAACAATAATTCTAATAAATTTTTAAAGGATAATAATATTTCCTTGAGATCTATATTTTATAATTTTGATAAACATGAACTAAAAGAACATATTCAATTAATATCTTTAACTTTAGATGATTTAAAACAAGATAATTTCAAAAAAACAAGCTTATATAACCTATTAAAAAATAAAATATTTCTTTTTGTTTTATTTGATAATAATAAAAATGATAAATCTGAATTTGTGAAAGAAATTTGTTACTTTAAATTTTCTGATGAAAATTTAAAAAATGCTGAAAAAGTTTTTTTTCATACTAAAAAGATTTTTACAAACGGGGGAGCAAAAACTTTTTCAAATAATAAAATTAAGTATAATTTTATTAAATCCTCTAATAAATTAAGTTTTCATTTAAGACCTCATGCAAAAAATTCTTATGATACATATACAACATTTGCTAATGAAAAAATAATAAAGCAAAGTTTTTGACTAAATAAGGAAGAATTTATTAAAAAAATTAAAATGTTTTTGCTTTCAAACAATATTTCAGAAAACAAAAATTTTAAAAATACAACTTTTGATATCACAATTGATAAAAATTATGAAAACATTTTAAAATCTATTAATATGGAATTTTCAAATCAATTTTATACTTTAGATGAAATTTTTAATTGATTTGAAAAAAAATTTGAAATTAAATCCAAAAATTTGATAAATTTTTTTTTAAAAACAAACAATTTTGAAATATCTAATAACATTGTTTCAAAAAAAATATCAAATTCAGAATATGCAAAAACAAATTGTGAAACTTTTTTTAAGAATATTGAAAATTATGATAATGAAATTATTAACAAAATTAAAGATTATGTAGGTGATAATTATTTTAACTATTATTATTTAAAAAATAAAACTCAAATTTGTAATAAATTAAGAATAGATTTTACTAATTTTGATAAAAAACTTATAAAAAATAAAAATATTTATTTTTTTAAGCTGTGTAATGTAAAAATTTTTAATTTCGTGAAATCAAAATCAAGATCAAATTTATTTATTAAATCTTTTTTAACAAATAAAAAAGAAATTTATATAAATGAATTTGTTGATACTTTAAAAAATAAATATAATTTAGTGATATCAAAAACAAAATTAATTAAGTTATGTGAAAATAATCTATATTACAATAAAAAATTTGATAAAATTTTCCTAAATAAAGAAATTTGTATTGAAAAAATAGAGTCATTATAGTATGCATGGTGAAACTAGAAATAACTTGTCTTTACTAGAAAAATTTGAAAACAAAGAAATAAAACAAACTGAAACTAATCAAAAACTTACAATTGCAGGATCAACAGAAGTTTATCCAGTATATTCTATTCCTATAAAATTTTTATATTTGAATGATAGTAACGATCGTATTTCTACAGATATAAGTAAATTAAAATCAAACGAAAAAGAAAATAATCATTTCAATTCCATTTTTGACAATGAAGAAAGAAATAAAATAATTGAAAAATTCATTGAAAAAAGTAGTGACGAAACATTTAAAAAAACTAAAGAAGATATTAAAATTCATGGTCAAATGAAACCGGGAGTAGTTTTAGATGACGGGAGAGTCATAGATGGAAATAGACGATTATCATGTATAAGACAATTAAATAGAGAAAATATTAATAATTTTGGAGAATTTCAAGCTAGCATCATAACGAAAAAATCAATTACAGAAAAAGATATTAAAATTTTTGAATTATCAATTCAATTTGGGGAAGACAGGAAAGTTGAGTATAATCCAATTGAAAAATTATCAGGTATATATGATGATATTGTAAAAAATAAAATTATTTCTGTAGAAGATTATGCTCAAAGTGTTAAAAAAACTGTAAAGTCTATTGAAGAAGAAGTTGAAATTTCAAAATTAATCGTTGATTTTTTGGAATTTATAAACTGTAACGATAATCAATTTTATATTGCAAAAGAATTAGCAATCGATGGACCTATAAGAGAAATTAATAAAATTATTAGTAAAATAGATGATAAAACATTGGTAGAAAAAATTAAAAGAAGTTGTTTCATGGGAATTATAGCAAAACCACAAAACGATTTAACAAGGTATATAAGAGATTTTAAAAAAATTGCTCATTTTGAAAAATCAGAATCTTTTTTTCAAGAATCAGATAAATTATGCAAGAATTTCTTAGAAGTATTTCCACCAGAAATTAAAGAAATTGAAGAAATTGAAAAAATAAGAAATGAAAACAAAAACATTGTTGATGAATTTTCTTCTATTGTTACTACCGCATTAGATAAAGCTAATTTTCTTAATTTAAAAACTGATTCTGTTAGAGAAATTAAAACTATATTTAAAAAATTAGAAAATTTTAATGATCCTGTTATTTTTGCAGGAATAAAAAAAGATTTAGATGTTTTTAACCAATTTAACGAAATTATAGATAAAACAATAAATTTACTAGAAAAAATTAAGAAAAACATAACAAATGTTTAAAACTTTAAATTTAAAACCATTTTATACAAGTGAAAATTCTGATATAGCAGATAGTTTTTATAATCCAATATTAAAAGTTGCTTCTAAATATGATAGAACATCTGGTTATTTTTCTTCTAAAGCTTTATCACTTTATGCAAAAGGATTAGAACATTTTGCAACAAAAAATAACAAATTTAGATTAATAATTTCACAAAATATTTCTAATGAGGATTATGAATTAATAAAAAAAGGTTATTTTTTAAAATCTAAAATTCAAAATAAATTAAATTTATCTTTAGATGAAAAACTTACTCTTACAGAAGAAAACCGTTTATCAAATTTAGCATTTTTGATTTCTCAAGGAATTGTAGAAATAAAATTTGCTTTTACAAAAAATGGAATTTTTCATGAAAAAATGGGAATTTTTTACGATGCTAATAACAATATAATAACTTTTGTTGGTTCAAATAATGAAACTGAATCTGCTTTTAAAAATAATTATGAATCATTTTATGTTCATTTAAGCTGAATAAAAGATCAAACAAACTTTTACAATGATTCAATTTCTCGATCAATTCAGAATTTTGAAAAATTATGAAATAATGATTCAGAAAATGTTCTTGTTTTAGAAGCGGAAAAAACTATAAAAGAAAAAATATTAAAATTCAATAAAAATAAAATAATATTTGATGAATTATATTTATCAAAAAATACAATTTTTTTTGATGTTGATAACAATGTTCCATTTTTAAAATTAAATTTAGATAACAACAAAATATTTAAATCAAGTCCTATTTTTAAAATATATATTAAGGATTACTTAAATTATTATGATGAAGTCAATAATATTGTAGTATTTAGGGATGATGTTGAAATTGAAAAATTAAAAAATATTTCACAAATTTTGACTGACGAATTAAAAAAAATAAAAATAAATTTTATAGTAACTAACAAATTTTTAAATTACATTAATGAATTTGATTTATTAATTAAGCAAAGATGCAAATTAGGAATTAGCATTAAAAGAAAAGAACCTACTATTTTAAAAAAATTTGAAATATACAAAGAAAAAATAAATAAATTGCTTTCTAGAACACTAAAAGAAAAACAAATTTGAGATTCTTTTTTTATGACGTCAATGATAAGATCTTGTAATTTTTCAGTACCTGGTTCCGGAAAAACATCTTCTGTTTTAGGAACTTTTGCATATTTGCGTGAATTAAATAAAATAAGCAAAATAGTTATAATTGGCCCAAAGAATTGTTTTAAATCTTGAAAAGATGAGTTTAAAAAATGTTTTAATAATAAAATTATTCTTAAATATTTTGATGCTCATGAAAATACGGAAAACCCTATAAATGATAATTATAATATGTATCTTTTTAATTATGAAATATTAGATAAGTATATAGATAAAATAATTCGTATTTCCAAAGAAAATAATTGTCTTTTAGTGTTTGATGAAATTCATAGAATAAAAAAAATTGATAGCAAAAGATTTTTATGGGCAAAAAGTATTGTAAATGACTTTAAATACAGAATTGCTCTTACAGGAACACCCATACCTAATACTTATTTGGATATTTTTAATATTCTAAATATTTTATTCGATAAAGATTACAATAGTTATTTTGGATTTTCAAAAATTAAATTAAAAAATACTGATGAGTTTTTAAGAAAATCAATTAATAAAAAAATTTATCCATTTTTTTGCAGAACTTCTAAACAGGATTTGCAAATACCTGAACCACAAAAAGATTTATTAATTAAATCAAATTCAAATATATCTGAAATTGAATTATTCAAAATAATATATCAAAAATCATACAAAAATAAATTTTCATTTTATACAAGAATTTTACAATTAGAATCAAACCCTCATTTATTATTGAAATCTATAAATAAATATGATTTGAAATCAATAATTAATGATTGAGATGAAAATGAGATATTAGATTTTCAAGATGATAAATATGATAAATATGAAAAATTAATAAACAGTATCGAAATAACATCTAAAAAAATAAAATGTATTGAATTAATTAAAGATCTAGTTTTATTAAAAAATAAAAAAGTAATTGTTTGATGCATTTTTGTTGATTCTATGCTTAGTATTCAAGAATTACTTGCAAATCAAGGAATAAATGCTAAAAGTTTGTATGGAGAAACAGATTCTCAAACTAGAGATTCAATTATAGAAAATTTTAAATTAAAGAAAATTGATGTTTTGTTGACTAATCCTCATACATTAGCTGAATCTGTTTCTTTGCACGAAGTTTGCAGTGACGCAATTTATTTTGAATTTTCATTTAATTTAGTTCATTTATTACAATCTAAAGATAGAATTCATAGATTGGGAATTAGAAATAATAATACACAATGATATTTTTTAATTAATGATTATGATATAAATGGAGTCAAATATTCATTGAATGAAATTATATATAATCGATTGACTGAAAAAGAAAAAATAATGTTAACTGCATTAAATCAAAATTCATTAGAATATATATCTACAATCGACGAAGATTTAGATTTTCTTTTTGATCACATGAAATTTATTTAATATTAATTTGTTTTGTTATTTTTTTATGTATTCTTGTAATAAATTTTAATATTAAAATAATCTTAATTCATTATAATTAACAAGTTGCAAAACAATAATTTTAAATATTTTTATTTTTTTTCATTTTTTTGTGTATTGCAAATCAAAAAATAGTTAAAATTGTAACAACAAATATAATCAGTGATGGTAGCAAAACAATATACAATTCATTATTGTTTTTTAAATTATTATTATTAATTAGTTCATAATCAAATATGAAATCTTTTGAAGTTAAATAATTTTGTGAATTTTTTTCAATAATTTGTACATTTAATTTTATTTGGTTTTGTTGTTTGTTTTCAATTATAAATTTATAGTCAAATTTGCTTTCAACAGAATTTCATCCATTTATTTTTTCTACAAAAGAATCTGGATTTTTAACTAAATTATTTAATTCTTCTTGTGTAAATTGGTTTGTTTTTAACGATAGTTGCAATTCGTCAATTCTATTTTTTTCGTTTTTTAAATTTTGATCAATTAATGTTTTAATAGTGTAATCAACTTGAAAAATTTTAGTTTCTTTAATTTTAGATAAATCATTATTTAATATGACTTTAACATTAAATGAAAATTTGTTGTTTTTCTTATCAAAATTAGAGATTTGATAAGAAAATTTACTTTTATCACCAACTACAGAATTTCAATTTAATAATTGGTCTACAAAATTATTTTCATCAATTGAATTAATTTCTTCCTGTGTAAATTCATTTTTGCTTAATTTTAAATCAATAGAATTGATTCTATTAATTTCTTGATTTAATAAGATTTCATCAGAAATTGGAGGCTCAACAGGTTTATCATCTTTCAAATAAATATGTTTTTCAAATTCTCTTGTTGTCATAGAGATATTTTTATTATTTGAACTAATTTTTATTTTGAACTTATATCCATAATTAGAAAATAAACTTTCTTGTTTATATGTTTTACTAAAATCAACAACTTCATAACTAAAATTTTTATTATCTAAATCAAAATTAGAAATATTTTGAAGTAAATTATTTTTTGTAATATTTTCGAAATCGCTCAAACTAGCTTCAGATTTTTCAAATTTATCCATAATTATTAAATTATTTGCATTTAATTTTTCAATTTCACCTTGAACAGAGTTTTGATTATAATTGGGATCTGTATTAGGTTTTATAGTTACTTTAACTTTGTTTATTAAAGATTTATTTTTTTCAATTTCAGAAACATTGTTTCCATAAAAATAAACTATTTGATATTCACCTGAAATTTCGTAATTTACATTATTGAAAATAATGTTGTAATTTGATCCAAATTCTTCGAAATTTGATTTAAAAGATTTTGTAAAAAATGGTTTAAGAGTTTTGTCATAATTTTTGAAATTATAATTGTTATTTCCTTGAGTTGTTTCAACATTTTTAGTTAAATGATAAATAGGTTTTTGAGAACTTTTAGTATATACCAATTCTGTGATATTATCTTGAATTTGATCATAATTTAAAACTGTTTTAGGTGGAACAATAGATTCATTTCATGTATTATTTAAATTTGGATTAGCACTATCTAGCGAATCTAAATTAAATGCAAAAAAATCTGATGATTTAGGAATAAATTTTTGACCCTCATAAACTTTTACTATTTTTTCTAAATTATTAGCTTGTTTAGTTGTATCAATTAATTTTAATTTTAAGTTCTTGTATGGTAATGGATCATAATAGTAATTAAAAGTTTGATCTGCTTTGTTAATAACTAATTCTTTATTATCTATTTTGCTTTTTTTAGGATCTAATCTATAGCCATTAAATAAAATTTTTTCTAATTTAAATTTACTTCCATCTCTTTTAACCAAAATTGTTGGTTTAACGTTTGGCAAACTTTCATTTGTTTCTTTGTTTTTGAAATTTATAGTAACTTTATATTGTCTTTTACCTATGTAATCTCTTAGATATGATGTGCCATAATAATGGCGATTAACACGATCATTATTTGTTGCTAAAACTTCATTAGTTTCAGCATCAACAATTTCTCCAGAAATTGAATCTTTTGATGTTAGTCCAGAGGGACATGTTTTGCTTGTTTTAAAAGATAATCCTTTTAACTCATTTGGTTTAATAACAAAAACTTCAGATTCTTCAAAAAATGTATTTTTATCTTTTAGTGTGATTCTAAATTTTATTTTTCTAGTCTTTGATGTTATATTGTCAATAACAGTTCGCAATTCTAAATGTTTATCTTTAGCTAATGTTATAGTTTGTCAATTTACTTCTTTGCTTGATATATTATCTACTGAATAAGGATTTGTTACATTTGTTGTTGGGTCATTATATTTTGGTTTACCTTCAACTGTTGTAAGTTCAGGATCTGCAATATAAAATAATTCACTATTGGTTGCTTTTGCTCCCGTTGTAACAATATGATGCATACATACTTCACAAAAATCCATTGCTGTTGCATATGTCCCATAATGCATAATACATTCATCTGCAGGCAAAAATACATTGTTATTTTTAGTTTTGTATAAACCAATTCCTCTAAAATTTAAAAATTCTTTTCAAGGTATAGAATTTTCATTTTCTGGATCACTAATATAAGCTCTATTGATATTATTACCCGATGAAGTTGTATCAGGGTATTCATCAGTTAATCCTCAAATAGAATGACCCATTTCATGCATATGAATTGTAGCTAAATTATCAGTGGTTGCTCTATAATAATCTGATAAAGTTGCATTAGCAGTCACATTTCCTAATTTTCTTATTATTCCTGCTGTAGAACCATTTATTATCCCATCATCTTCAAGAAAATTTTTAGAAACATCATAAGATAAAACATTTTTCTTTATTTTTCCTCAATTTGGTACTTGCAATCAAGATGATGAAACATTTGATGATGCATAAGAACCAAAAAAACTTTTAGATCCATCTGTAATGCTTTCATTGTAATTTAAGGCATCTGGTTGAATTGAATAAACATTAATTTTGTCATTTAAAAATGTTTGATATGGATTTCTTGTACCTCTAAGAATTTCTTTTTCTATTGTGTGTTGATGATTTGGATCAAAAATTGACCCATCTGTAGTCATTGGAGATGATAGTCATGGAGTTATAACTCTTTCATACATTGTATTAAAAAATGAATCATCTGAATCTTGAAATGAATAATTATCTCCCAAAAGCAAAACATTTATTTTGTTTTTATCATTTCCAGTTTTTCTTAATGTTTTAACTTCATATAAAGTATCAGGTTTAGCAATTGTATAAATATTGTCGTCTTCAGTGTTAGTTGCAACACTATTGTCATTATTATTAATTTGATAAGATTGATTAGTTTTGTTGCTAGCGATTAAAAAAATTGAACAAAAAATAAAAAACGTAATTATTAATTTACTTAAATTTAAATTTTTTTTAAACATTTTTACAAACCATAAAATATAAAATATTGCTTTTTTAAATTAATTTTTAATGCATCTTTTCAATTAAATGTTTTCTACAACATTATTAACATATTTATTTAAACACTAATTTTAATTTATATAAGATAAAAATAAAAATGTTAAGACAAAATTGTTAATAATTAAATAAACACAACATTTTAATAATAAAACTTAAATAATATTTCTTTTAAAAAAATTATCAAATTTTTAATTTATTTATTAAAATCTACGTAGCACATCAGCATATTAATATTGTAGGTAGAACAAATTTTGACATTTGTTTTGAAAGTAAGGAAGCTGATAGAACCTGAAATCATTAGCAAAATTTGCACTTATTAGAATTAATTTTAGCTTGTGCTTTAATTTAATCACAAGGATACTTATATAATGTCAAGATATACAGGTAGTGTTTTTCGACGTTCAAGACGTCTTAATTTTTCATTGCTAGAAAGTGGCAAAGAATTTTCAAAAGGAAAAAAACGCAATTCAATACCAGGACAACATGGAAGTAATAAAGTTCGTCCTAAGTTATCTGGTTATGCAGAACAATTACAAGAAAAACAAAGAATGCAATATATGTATGGAATTAATGATCGTCAATTTCGACGTTTGTTTTCTGTAGCTAAAAAAATGGAAGGAATTTTAACAATGAATCTATTTAGAGTTTTAGAATCTAGATTAGATAGCATTGTTTTTCGAATGGGTTTTGCTCCAACACGTCGTGGATCAAGACAATTAGTTAATCATGGTCATATAAAAGTTAATGGTAAAACTGTTAATATTCCTTCATACATTTTAAACATTGGAGATGTTATTGAATTGAAAACAAGTGCTCAAAATTTACCAATGGTTAAACAAGCTATTGAATTTAAAAAATGAGCACCATTTACAGAAGTTAATCAAAAAACATTTCAAGGAACATATACACGTTATCCAGAACGTAATGAATTGCCAATTGAAATTAATGAAACATACGTTGTTGAATGATACAAACGTTTAGTAAAATAAAACCAAATTCAATACTTTTTATTAGATTTATCTATAATCTAAAATATTTTAACTATCAAAAATTAGCGAAAAAACATAAATGAAAAATAAGTTGCTTATAATCGAATCACCAAATAAAATCAAAACGCTGCAAAAATATTTACCAGCTGATTTTGAAATTGTAGCAACTATAGGTCATATTCGTGATTTAAGCAAATTTGGTTTAGGTTTTGATAGTAAAACAATGGAACCAAAATGAATTATTCCTAAACCTAGTAAAACAGGTGAAAAATCTAAAAAAGAAATAATCACAGATATTAAAAATAAAGCTGAAAAAGCAAAAGAAATTTATTTAGCTAGCGACCCTGACCGAGAAGGCGAAGCAATATCTTGACATGTTTATGAAATTTTAAATCAAAATGATAAAAAGAAATGTAAAAGAATTGTTTTTAATGAAATTTCAAAAGAAGCAGTTTTGAATGCATTAGAACATCCTAGAGATATTGATAAAAAATGAGTTGAATCACAATTTGCTCGACGAATTTTAGATCGAATGATTGGATTTAGATTATCACGCTTAGTTCAAAATCAGTTGCATGCAGAATCAGCAGGAAGAGTTCAATCTGTTGCCTTAAAATTTTTAGAAGATCGTGAAAAAGAAATTGAATCATTTGTTCCTAGAAAATGATGAACAGTTGATGTTCTTTTAAAAAATAAAACTCCATTAATTTTGCGCAAAGTGTCTGATGAAATTGCTAAAAAATTAAGTTTTGAAGAACCAAAAGAAGTTTCTGGAATTGACTTTAAAACACTAGAAGATGCTAAATTGTTTAAAAAATCTTTAGGTGAAGAATACGAAATTTATTCAATTGATGATCCAAAATTTTATACAAAATCCCCTAAAGAACCATATAAAACTTCAACGATGCAACAAGATGGTATTAATAAATTAGGCTGAACAGCAAAGAAATTAACATTAGTAGCACAACATTTATATGAAGGAATTAATGTAGGAAAAGAACATATTGCTTTAATTTCATATCCACGTACAGATAGCACAAGAATAGCTGATGCTTTTAAAACAAATGTAATTAATTATATTGAAAAAAATTATGGAAAAAATTATTTAGCATCTTCAGAAGTTAAGCAAAAAAAGAAGAGTTCTAAAGTTTCTGTAAAAATTCAAGATGCTCATGAAGCTATTCGTCCAATTGATATTTCTATTACTCCAGATTCAATAAAAAACAAAGTGCATCGTGATGAATATGCATTATATAAGTTAATTTGAATTCGAACTGTAGCTGCTTTTATGGCACCGGCTCAATATCAAAGAATAGATATTCGTTTTACAAATAACGGTCATAAATTTTATGCTTCAAGTCGTTCAATTAAGTTTGATGGTTATACAAAAATATATACACATTATGAAACACAAGAAAAGATTCATATCTTACCATTAAATGAATTTGAAATAGGTAAAAAATTCAAAGCTTCTGAAGTACAAATTAATGAACATGTCACTTCACCACCCCCACGTTTTACACAAGCATCTTTAATTGCTGCTTTAGAAAAATCAGGAATTGGTCGACCATCAACATATAATACAATGGCAAATGTTGCATTAAATCGTGGGTATGCCAATTTAGAAGCAAAAGCATATGTACCTACTTCATTAGGTCGAAAAGTAATTACAGAATTAGAAAATTATTTTAATAATATTATTAATAAAGAATTTACAAAGGGAATGGAAGAACATTTAGATGAAATTGCGAACGGGAAGGAAGAGTATCGCAAATATTTATTAAATTTTTGAGAATCATTCGAAAAGGAAGTTATTATGGCATTTGATAAAATCGAAAAAGTTAAACCTGAAATTGAATATGTAGGACGTGATTGTCCAAATTGTAAATCTAAATTAATTTATCGTTATAGTTTTAAAAGTCGTAACAAATTTATAGGTTGTTCTAATTATCCAGAATGTCGTTATTTAGAATCATTAGAAAAACCAAAATTATTAGAGGAAAATTGTCCTAATTGTGGGAAGCAATTAGTAGAACGCTCTTCGCGTCGTAAAGGTAGTCAATCTTTTATTGGTTGCACAGGCTATCCATCATGTAATTACATGCGCACAATGGAAGGTGAAGTTATAGTTCCAAAAGATAAAACTAAAAAGACAACTTCCAAAAAGAAAACATCAAAAAATTCTAAGAAAGAATCAAATGATGACAAAGATGAATAATTTATAAGCAATTTTTATCACAAAATTTTATAGTTTAGTAAAATTAAATTTCTATTTAAATTTAAAAGGTTTATAAATACGTATGATAACAATTAAAAACAATTTAGAATTCGATGAATTAATTAAAAATAATGAAGTAGTTATTGTTGATTTTTATGCTGATTGATGTGGACCATGTAAAATGATGGCTCCATTTTTTGAAGAATTATCTAAAGAAATGACATCAATTACTTTTGCAAAATTAAATGTTGATGAATTAAATGATTTAGCTGAATCTTTTGAAATCACTTCTATTCCAACATTAATTGTTTTTAAAAATGGTAAACAATCTGAACGTCACGCTGGTTTTTTAAATAAAGAAGGAATAATCAATTTACTTAAATAATATTTATAAAAATGGATAACAAAAAATTTAGATTTTTAGCTTTAGATTTAGATGGAACATTATTGGGACATAACAAAAAAATTTCTAAAGAAACTATATTAGCTCTAGATTCTTATGCTGAAAAATACCCAGATTCTGTGAATGCTATTATTACTGGTAGATATCCATATTCTGCAAAACGATATGCCAATTTTATTAATGAAAAATCTAAATTATTTAAGATTCATTATGTTGGTGCTAGTAATGGTTCATTTTTTTATGAAATTGATTTAAATTCTAATAGTTACAATTTGTTATCCGAAAATTTAATTCCGCAACAACAAGCACTAAAAATTTACGAATTTTGTTTAAAAAACAACGTTTTGTTTTGAGGATATCCAAGAAATTTGCACAAAGGTGCACCTATTGTTTTAAGTTCTCATTTTTCATCTTTTTTAATTCATTTAGTAAGACCTAAAGATACACATATTATTAACAAATTTTTAAATGAAAATTATTCCAAAATTAATATTGTTTGCACATCAGCAAAAAAATTGGATGTTTTATTTGAAAATTTAAAAGAAATTTATCCAAATATTTTTGAAATTTCAAGAACTTCTAAAAATATGTTAGAAATCACAGCTTTTAATATAAATAAGGGCAAAATTGTTGATTTAATTTGTGATTCTAATAATATTTCTTATGATCAAAGAGTTGCAATTGGTGATTCTCATAATGACAAAAACATGTTTAAAAAAGTAGCAGTTAAATTAGCGCCCATTAATGTTAGAAATGCATTAAAAAGTGAAGCTGATTATATTGGAACAAAACATTTTAAAAAGCGAATTTCATGTTTGTTCTATGATTATTTGTTGAAATAATAATTTTTTAAGAATAAATTTAAAACTATTTTTATATAATGATAAGTAATTAAATAATCAAAATATTTCATTTGGATATAACTATATTAGGAGTATTTTAAAATGGCAGTAAAACGCGGAACAAGATTAAGTTGTTCAACATGTAATGAAATTAATTATATAACTCACAAAAATTCTAAAAAAAATCCTGATAAATTAGAATTAAATAAATATTGTTCACGTTGTCGAACAACATCTTTACATAAAGAAATCAAAAAGAAATAAGTTATTTATGAGTAATAAGCAATCTTTAGGTACTGAATTTATTTTTAAACATAGTGTTGTTAAGGACATTTTAAAAAGAGAAAAAGCTGATACTTTATTACTTGTTTCAGATCAAAATCGTTTATGATTTACTGAGTTTGCTTCAACTTTTGGTTTTTTATTTATCAACAAATCAAAAGCTATTTTAGTTACAGATGCTAGATATTTTGAAGCAGCACAACGAAACATTAAAAATGTTGAAGTTGTTTTATACAATAGTCCTAAAATTTTAGAAGAAGTAGCTAAAAAGATAAATGTTGATCAATTAATAATTGAAGGTGAGTACCTTACTTATAATTATGAAGGTTTACTTAATAAATTATCAAGTAAAAAACCAAAAATTATATCTTCACAAATTTTGCGTGCTATCAAAACACCTAAAGAATTGAAATTAATGCAAGAAGTTGTAAATATCACAGCTAAAGTTGGTAATAATTTAACTAAATGAATTAAACCAAATATGACTGAAATAGATTTAGCTAAAAAAATTACTATTGAATTGATTAATGCTGGTGGAGAAAAAAATTCTTTTGATCCTATTGTCGCTTCAGGCACAAATGGATCCAGTCCTCATCATCATCCAACAAATAAAAAATTAGTAATGGGCGAATTTGTCACTTGTGATTTTGGAACTACTTATAAAGGGTATTGTTCTGATATAACAAGAACTTTTGTTGTTGGAAATAAACCCAAAAATCAAAGATTAGTTAATGCTTATAGAGTAGTTGATGCTGCTAATCGTCAAGGAATTAAAGCATGTAAAGCTGGAATAAAGGGAATGGAATTAGATACTGTTTGTCGAAATTACATTAACCAAACAGAATTTAAAAAATATTTTGTTCATTCAACAGGTCATGGTGTAGGACTAGATGTTCATGAACTACCAAATGTTTCACCTAGTTATAATTTTGAACTTTTACAAAATTCGATTGTTACAGTAGAACCAGGTATTTATATCCCTAAAGTTGGGGGCATTAGAATTGAAGATATGGTTTTAGTCAAAGATAAAAAATCTATTTGAATGTCTGAAAAAATTTATCGTCCTAAATTTTAGAGGTTTATTTTAAATGCCAGGTTGAAGCGAAAATCTTGAAGATAAGTTATTAAAAATTAGAATGGAAAAATATAATGAGCATGCAAATCGCCCGCCATCTAATAAATTAATAGATATTAAAACCAAACCTTTTGTATTTTTTGTAGCAACATTATTTGTTGTTTTGTTTTTTGTTGAAATGATTTTGATTTGCATTGCTATTCTTGCTCCATTTGATTCTTTAATTGGTATAGGAGATTTGTTTAATTTGAATTCTAGATCAATTAATCTTTTGTGAAATATTCAAAGTAGCATGGGTAATATTATTTATTCGCTTTCAGCATATGCTATAGCTATTATTTTTATTGGTATTGTTTTAATGGTTAATTTGTTTTACTTTATAAATATTTGATTAAAAGATGATTTATTTATTTCGTTAAAAAACGATAAAAAATTAAAAAATAAATTTTTTTACATTTTTATTTTTAGTGCTGTATTTTTTGTTGTTTTTATTATCATAAGTTTAATAGGTGTATCGCCTTTAAATACTCCAACTACATTAACATTAACTGGTATAAATTTAAATACACCATTAGGGATATCTTTCTTAATTAATCAATCTGCAAGTGGAACATTAATTACTTCTCCTAGTAGTTTTGGTTCTTTTGTTAGTGCAATGCAAATAATTTGTTTTTTATTGTCAATTGTTTGATTAATTGGATTTAATGCAAAAATTAATTGAAACAAAATAATTAAAAAAATGAAATAACAACTATTTTCTATTGATAAATTAATTAAAAAGCAAGTTTAAGTTTTAAAAAACTTGCTTTTTTTTTTTTTTTTTTAGCATTAATTATTATGAAAAAAATTAATGCTCCATATATTTTGATATTTGTTTTGTGAGGCGGATTTACATCATTAAGTTCTTGATATTTAATTGTTTTTCAATGAGAAAACACTTTTTTTACTCTTCAAGATATAGTTGTAAAATTTTTTTTAATTCTTAATTGATTAATTATTAATATTGGATTTTGCAATGGTATTAAAGATTTTGTTATTTTGTTAACTTATTACATTTATTTAAAACCCAAATATAAAAAAAATTATTTTAAACAATTTAATCATTCAAAATTAATTTCTAAATTAGAACCAAAAGTATTGCTTTTATATACTACTTGCAATGATTTTGATGAACAAAGTTTATTACAATCTATTAATCAAAATTATTCAAATTTTTGTACTTATATTTTGGATGATTCAGATCAAGAATTTTATAAAAATAAAATTGATAATTTTATTAATAAAAACAAAAATATTAATCTAGTTAGAAGAAAAGACAAAAAAGGTTTTAAAGCAGGGAATATAAATAATTTTTTAATGAATACAAAAGAAGAATTTGATTATTTTGTTTTGTTAGATAGTGATGAAATAATTCCAAATAATTTTATTAAAAATTGTTTACCATATTTTGAAAATAATGTCGGAATTGTTCAAGCAAATCATAAGGCAACAAGATTTTCAAATTTATTTGACAAACTTGGTTCAAAAGGTGTGTTACCTGCATGAACTACTTTTATATCATTTAAAAATGTTTATGGTTCAGTAACATTAAATGGTCATGGTGCAATGATTGATCGCAAATGTTATTATGATTCTATGGGATTTCCCGAAATAGTTGCTGAAGATTTGGGATTTGCAGTAAATGCTATTAATAAAAAATATAAAATTGTTTTTGCGTATGATGTTATATGTGAAGAAAAATTTCCTGTAGATTTTATTTCATTTAAAAAAAGAAATATTAAATGAACTCAAGGCAATTTTGAATTTATTAAAAAATTTGGACTCAAACTCATAATCAACAAAACAAATTTTTTTAAAAAATTAGATTTATTTTTATCGTCTACATCAATTTTTTTAACTGTTTTTTGTTTTTTCACAATAATCATCAATTTTTCAATTTTATATCCTTTAGGTTTTTACTACAAATATTCATATTTTCTTTGAATTTTTATAGTATTTTTTTTCTTAATACCTTTGCTTAATGACATTATTTTTTTAATAAGAAAAGAAAATTTTTTTCATTTACTAGGATATTTGTTTTTTTGTTGTTTACTTTATCCATCTATGATTATTTCATCAATATTAACTTTTACATTTTCAATTTTTGGAAAAAAAGCAAAATTTATTGTTACTCCTAAAAATAGTAAAAAATATACTTTTTGAGAAGCGATAAAATTTAATAAGTTAGAGTTAATAAGTTCTATTGTTTTAATTACTTTAATAACCTTACTAACAATTTTTGTTAATAATTTTCAATATGTTTTAATTTTATGATTGGTATTTTTCATAATACCATTTTTATCTACACCATTTTTAACTCTTTTAAGTAATAAAAGCGTTGTAGTTAAAAATTAAATTTTTTATTTTTTTGTTGGATTAATGAATTCTAAATATTCATCTATCTCATCTGATTTACAAACTACTGAAATAAAATCTGCTTGCATTAATGTTGTATCTGCATCTACTGGAAAAATTAATTTATCTTGTCTTTGAATAGAAATGATATTAGCTCCTGCATAAGCTCTTATGTTAATATCTGATAATTTTTTATTAAACAATTTTGAATTTGTTAAGCTAGATTTAACAATACTAATAGTTTTACCTAAAGTAACAATATCTGCATTAGATTTGTGAATCATTTTCATAGCAATGTTATTTCCAACAACTTCTTCAGGAATAACTGCTTCTTTAACACCGATAGTGTTTAAAACGCGTTTATGAATTAAATTTTTAGCTCTTGCAATTATATTTTTGACTTTTAATTCTTTTAAGTTAGCTGCAATCATAATAGATGATTCAATATTACTAACACTTACAATAACTGTATCTACTTCTGAAATATTTAATTCTTCTAATGTATTTAAATCCGTTGCATCAGCTTGAAAGACATATTCAAATTCCTTTGAAGCTAATTTTGTTTTTTCTTCATCATTATCAATTAAAATTACATTATAATCATTAGCTGATAGTGATTTAGCAACTTGAGTTCCAAATCTTCCTAAACCAATTACACAAAAATCACTTTTAGCCATGATGAACCTTTAAATTAGAATAATTTAAACTTACTTAATATTATATATTACAATTTAACAAGCAAATTTAAAAATCATCTTTAAATATATGAACATTTTTTATCATAATCGTTTTAATAATTTCAAAAAACGTCATCAAAAATTATTTAAAGTTTTAAAAATAATTTTTATTGGTGATACTGTACCTCAAAAAATTGTTCATTTCTATATTTACTTAATATTAATTGGCGCAATTTTATTATATTTGCCTATTTCATTAACTTCATATCCTGAACCATATAAAAAAATTATTAATGAAGATTTTTTTGCAAATGGTACTTATAGTGCTTTAGCAAAACAGGTTATAAATGTTGATTTAGATAGATTAAAACCTAACAATTTTTATTCATTAGGTGATAATTTATTTGTTGTTTTTGATCCCACTTATGGGACATACAAAGTTATTGAAACAGCAAATTTTACTTTTTTAGATGCTTTATTTACTGCTGCTTCAGCTTTTAGTGATACAGGTTTATCAACTTTAATAGTTAGAAGTACTTATAGTATTTTTGGTCAGGTTGTTATTGTATTGTTAATTCAAATAGGTGGAATAGGATTTATTGTAATTTTCTTTTTGATTTGAAAATTCTTCAAGTCTAAAAAAAATAAACAAGATTCTTTTTCAACTTCTATTATTTTACGTGCTGAACGAGGAAATTCTAAATTAGGCGGTACTACAAGAACAATAATAGTGGCTATTGTATTTATTTTTGTTGCTGAATTAATCTATGCCATTTTTTATAGTTTATATTTTAATTTTGCATTAGCATATGAACAACAAATAATAGGTAATTCAATCACTCCTGATTCTACAAATTTAGCCCAATATGTAACAGTTAATTCTCAATATCCAACATATTTGTATCACAACCCTATGTCAATATGAGCCGGCATATTTCATTCAATTTCATCAATGAATAATGCTGGGTTTGATATTATAGGTAGCTCTAGCTTATCTTCTTACAGCAATGATTATCATGCTGTGTTTTTATTTATTACTATGAGTGAATTTATTGTTGGTGGTATTGGATATCCAGTAGTTTTTGATATATATGAAAAAATAAGATTACGCAAAATATTTAATAAAAATCACAAATTCAGATTTAGTTTATTCACAAAAGTATCTTTGATTACAACATTAATAATATCTATTTTAGGAATAATTATTTCAACTAGTGTTGAAATGACAAGTGTTAATGGAATTTTTAATTTGCCTAATCAATTGTTAAGTGATAGTAACTTGCAATTCAAAGATGGAATTGATAAAAACACTATATCAAAAGCTATTTTTGGTAATAATCCAAGTTTTAATGCTGTTTGAAGATTAATGTTTGAAACAATGTCTACAAGAAGTGCTGGTTTTTCAACTATAAATAATTTCTTATATACTGATGCAACTAAAGGTATTTTCATTGCTTTAATGTTTATTGGTGCTGCTCCAAGTTCTACTGCTGGTGGAATTAGAACAACAACTTTTGCTGTTATTTGTTTAGCAATTTGAGCTAAATTAAGAGGTAAGAATCAAGTTCGAATGTTTAAACGCGGAATTAGTAATCAAACAGTTAACAATTCATTTGTTTGTTTCTTGCTAATTTTAATAGTTTTGTCATTATCATGTATTATTACCAAAATTATTATTGATTCGTCTCATCCTGACACTAACTTGGGTTTAATAGATATTCTTTATGAATTTTCATCAGCATTTGGAACAGTAGGTTTAACAACTGGAGTTTCAGGATTATTAACAAATATCAATCCTGTTCCATTTATTTTAACCATTTTATTAATGATCATTGGTCAATTAGGTGTTTCTACAACATTATTAACATGAGTTAAAAAGAATCCAAATGGTAATTTATATTCATATCCATCAGAAGATTTGAAAATAGGGTAAATTAAAATTTGAATATTCATATTTGACTTTTTTATTTTTTTTAATTAAAATTCGAAAACCACATTTAAGACTATTTTAGTTTTTTACTTATATAAGTAAAATTTAAACTATTTTTTAGGTGCTTTTACTAATATCTATAGGAGGTGAACTATGTGATTAGTAAGATTTGTTAAAAAATTATTGTCATTTGCAATCTCAGTTGCTATTATTGCTGGTTTAGTAGTAGTATTCTTAGGTTCTATGTGATTTAGCAACAACTACAATTTCGATCAATGACAAGGATTATTAACAGAGCCAAAAATGCCTACAGGTGCATTAACAGCAATCTTTCCTGATGTTGCAAATTGATATAAATTAACATTAGAACAATATAGCGGTGATGTATTATCTTTATTTCATTGATTAATTCCAATTGGTTTTGGACTTGTGTTTGCTATTGCTATTCAAGTAGTTTTAAGCATTATCTTCCACTTTATTAAGAAAATCTTTCGTAAAAAGAAAAATGTTAAAGCAACAAATGTTTCAGTTGCTGTTTAACTTAAACATTAATTAATTTATAAAATTTAAACTCAAAATATAAATCAAGTTTTTATCTAAAAACAAATTTTTATATACATTTTTTTCAAAAAAAGCAAGAATTTTAATTCTGCTTTTTTTTTTTTTTTTTTATGTATTTATAATTGAATTAAAATTTGTAATTTTGTCCCGTTTGCATTATAATGATTAATAAATTTGTTTTTTAATAGAGAGATAAAACATAATTTTTATAATTGTGTTCAAATATTTTTAAAAGAAGAATGTTAAAGTTTAAGTACTATAAATTTTTAATAGGTTTTGCTATTTTAACAACACCTTTATTAAGTTTGTTTTGGGTTAATAATTCTAATTTAAATACCAAAAATTTAGATAATTCTTTAGTTAATTCAAGTGTTGCAAAAAATGTAAATATAACTCCTAAACCATTAAATGATCCTAATTTAGATTTAAATATTTCAAGTCTAAGATTAGATTCTGGAAGAGTTTCTAACGATGAAGTTGTCGACCAAAATGGTAATTACATTTTAACTGCATCAAATAGAAATAATACAAAAGCTAAAGTTGCTAAATTAAATTACCAATTACAATATCTGTATGATTGAGAGTATAGTCAAACTTCATATAAAACAAGGCAAGTAGTAGCTGATATAAATGATATTGGTTATTATTATGCTTTATTAGTAAACGAAAATGTTACTATTAGTTCTTCTTCAAGTAGTAGTGGTAGTCAAAGTATTGCTAATGCTATAACTTTTGATATACAAAATCCTGCGTTAGTAGTTCAATTGTATGACACGGGATCAAAATTTGAAACAAAAAATATTTATAAATTGGGTTTGCCAAATTTTGGAATAAATGATAAATCAAAATATGGTACCACAGTTGCTAATGGAGTTTCTG
Source organism: Mycoplasmoides pirum ATCC 25960 (assembly GCF_000685905.1). Taxonomy (NCBI): domain Bacteria; kingdom Bacillati; phylum Mycoplasmatota; order Mycoplasmoidales; family Mycoplasmoidaceae; genus Mycoplasmoides; species Mycoplasmoides pirum. Next base: position 371,636 of record NZ_JMKZ01000001.1, read on the forward strand.
TAACAGAAAGTGGTTTTGCTAATAATATTTGAGATCATGTTTATGTTCAAGAAGCAATTCAAGAAACTGATGAAAATTCTAAATTATCATTTATAAGGAATACATCTGTTTCAAATAATACATCACGTGAAAGTGAAAGAACAGACACAAACATTTATGTTAATGATTCATCTAAATCAGTAATTTATAAATTGTTAGGTTCTGATGGTAAAAAAGATTCTACAACTTCAACTTCAAGTAGTAGTGATAATCAATATTATATTTTAAAACAATTATATTTAGGCAATGCCAATAATATGGTTTATTTAAAAGATGATACAACAAATAAGAAAATGATTTTATTATTTGGTGGAAATTCTTATCAAAATTTTTGATTTTATAACTTTGAAGTAAGCACTAGAAATAGTGGAAGTAATCAACACATAATACCATTATTTTATGCTAATTATGATTTTGATCCTTTCAATGCTAAATATAAAAATGAAACTTTGTATGTTACAGAACCAACAGTTGATGTTTCTAAAGTTTTGAAAAAATTTTTTTATTTGCCATTCATGACTAAAAATAGAATTTCAAATTTGGCATGATTTGTAGGTGGAGCTAAAACATTAACATTAGTAGATCAAAAAAATACTAGTAGTAATTCATATGTATTTTTAGCTATGATGCAGCCGAATATTTCTGATTTTGATAAATCATTGTTAACTGCGAATGCAGGTGATGCCAATAAAAAAGGTACTTTTGGAACACCTGAACAAGTTAGTGTATGAAATGAATCAAATAAAGAAACTACTGGTTCTAGCGTGCCAACTACAAACTTACCTAATGCTAGAAATGTTAATCCACAATTATCAAATTTAGATCAAAGTTATAATAATACAGATGTTTTAGTTGGTTCTTCATCAAACAATATATCATACGAATTATTTAGTCCAACACAACCATGATCAAGCAACTCAAGTAATTTTAGATATCCATTTACAGCAATTCAATCAGAAACTATTTTACCGGTTATGACAAGTGAAATTGCAGCTATGATATCTGTTAAACCTACAGATAGTTTTTCATCATTCCCTGAAGAAAAAATTTATTTGAATACATTTAATGATTTACCAACAAATTCAAATTCTAGTTTACCAGATAAATTTTCTTTGTTTAATTGTGCACATTCAAGTAATATAGGATATAGACGTTTTGATTTTGGCAAAGAATTAATTTCAAATCCTAATAATTGAAATAAAGATCTAGTTGTTGATAAAAATTCATCATCTACAAATCAAGTATTTGATGTAGGTATTGATCCTGTTGGAATGTCGCGAATTTTACTAAATAAAAATCCTGAAAAATCAGATAAATTTATAAATGATGGATGAGCAAATACTGCTAGTCAAAAAATAATTTCATTTTCTCCACAATTAACAACAAAAAATATTGAAACTACTTATGGTACTTATAAACAAGTTGCCGCAGTTTTAGTTTTAAGAGATGCAATATATTCATTTACTTATGATTTTGTGCAACCTGAAAAAGGTATGAGAATGGTTCCGGTTGCTAATTTTGAAAATAAAGTTAAAAGATCAATAATTTTAAATTCAAGTTCAGATGCTCAAAAATTTATTAATTTTTTATCTATCTCATATTTGGATAATGTTTGAATTGTTACTTTCCAAGATCCAAACAATTCTAATCATGCATGTTATCGTATTTCGTATGCACCTGTTCCAAATGCCTGAACAATAATGTTAGATAATGTATTAACAAAAAATAGTAGTAAAATATCTAAATTATTTGTTTTGTTGCAAAATAATTTTCTTGTTTTAAATGATCAAAAAAATATTCAAATAATCAATACTATTTCTGATGGTGATTTTATTGATTTTAATAGTGATTCATCAATAAGTGCTAATGCTAAAATTTGGGGAACTATTGAACCAGTTAGTCAAGAATATTTATCAAATAATAACTTGTTATCTAAAACATCTTATGAAATTTCAACTTCTATAGATTTATTAAATCAACTAGTTAAATATTCAGGTGGTTGAAGTGTTGATCCTATGACTAATGAACCTACTGAAAAACCTATTATTTTTAATATTAATTCCACATCTTCAAGTGTTAGTTTTGATGTTGCTTTAAAATTCATTAATGGTAAATATTACTCATCTGCTTCATTTGATAATTCTAAATATCCAAACATAGTACAAAATAGTTTGTTAAATATTCCTTCATTTACATATGATGGTTTTGCTACTTTAGCACCTTGAGTTATTCCAGCAATTGCTGGTGGAGTTGTTTTCTTAGTTGTAGTACTTATTTTAGTTGGTATATTTGTAATATTATCATTACATAAAAATAAAAAAGTTATGCAAAAAGGATTTGCTTCATCTAATAAAAAAATTGATACATTGACAACAGCTGTTGGTAGTGTTTATAAAAAAATCTTGACACAAACTAAAAATAATAAATCACCTCAAATGTTGAAATCAGCTAAAAAATCTGAAAAAATGAAACCTAATGTGAAAACTCCAAATAAACCTATTTCTGGTTCAGCACCTAAAAAACCAGCATAATTTTGTTAAGGAAATAAGTAGAGAATAATATATGAAAAAAATAAAATTTAACTATAAATATTTATTGATTTCTTTGGTGAGCACAACAATTGTTAGTGCTGCTGCAATTAGTTTATATAGTACTTTTAATAAAGATCAAATTTCTAATCCTATTATTAATCAAAATGTAAAAAGTTTTTCAAATCCAAGTATTGTTGGTAATAAAGTAGGTAAAATCCGACATTGACAAAATAATAATTTTAATGGTGTTGAAATTAAAAATGGTGGTTTTGTTGTATTAACAAGTACACAAAGTGCAACAAGAATTGATGCATTTGGAAATATATTATGAGAATTTGATCCAGAAAAAATAGCATCTGAAGATAGTCAATATGCAAATTTAGCAGGCAAAAAAGTTGTTGAAATAACTCAAGATGAGGGTGATAATTCTAATATTCTTTATTTATTGTTGATACCAAAAAATACACCCGATAAACAAGCATCTATAGATCCAAAAGATCTTTATGCATATAATGAATTAACAGGAAGTTCAAAAAGCAAACAACAAGCAACTGTTGTTCAAATAATTGAAAATGTTAATTTATACCAAGGAAGCACTTGAACTCCTTCATTTACAATTAAAGGATTAATGCATATTGATCCTAAAAAAATGGTTGATAATTATCCAAATCAATGAAAATCTTCTCAATCATCATCTACATTTTTTACAAAAGAAGATCATCCATCTTGATATGTAGCTAATAATTCTGAAAAAGTACACAACGATGCTGATCAAAATACTAATCAATACAATGGTTTAAAAAGTGCTAATATGGTTTTGCCGTGAAAACAATATATTACTAATTTGGGTAATATGTTTGCTAAAAATGGTATTGTATTAATTTTTGGTGGCAATGGTTCTATATACAATGATCCTGAAGCTTTAAGTATCGGAATGTGAAAATTAGATTTTTTAAAACCATATTCTGGAAATATTGATAATAACCAAAATTATGGCGGAATTCCTTATGCTTATTTATTAAGATATTTAAGATATGATCCATCAAAACCACTTTTGGGAACTAGTGCACCAAACCGACGTTGAAATCAATCATATGCTCCTATTGGACAAACTGATAATTTTACATATGTTCCAAGATTAGCAGTTGGCGGTGTTCAAATTAATGCTTCAACTGATGAAGCTACTTATTTATATTTAGCTGCTGGAATTACAGTAGGACAAGCAAAAGAATCACAAGCTCGTGAAGTTATTAGTAATAGCAACACTTCTACTAATAAAGTTGTTACTAAAATTCAAGATAAACGTTCATTGCAGTTAACAGGTGCCAATACTATTACTAACACAAAAGATACAGCAGCTAATTCAATTGATCCAGCTTTATTATTTGGCACAGCTTTTAATATTGATTCATTAATTAATTTACCAACAACTAAATTAAATGAAAATTTAACTATTTTTCAAAATGTTTTTCAATATGAAAGTTATTTTGATGTTGGTGCAACAATGAGTGTGTCTTCTGCAGTTGGTACTTATTATTATTTTGATAAGAAAAATCATGCAAGTTCATCGACAACAGATATAAATACATATACAACAGCCTCAAATGGTTGAAATAATTTAGGTAGAACTGCTTTTCCATGAAGTTATAAACCAAACAATGATATAGGAAGTATATTTCAACCAAAAACTAATGATAATAATAATGCAACTTATTCATACAATTTAAGTTTATTAATTGAAAATGCAATAAATTATTATTATTCAACATTATCATTTGGTTATTCACTTAAATGTCTTGGTGGATTAACTAAAATTGAAATGCCAAGTAAAGAAAATCCAGAAAATACAATTTATGGATATGCTATGCAAGTTGGTAAATCAATAGTGTATTTAAATGAACCTAAATCAGATTTAAGGAGTATTGCATACCATGGACCATCATCAATATCGATTGGAGAAAGTAATTTAGTTGGATCCGCAAAATATGGAGATATGGATTATCCATATGTAAAAATAAATAACTCAAATATTGGTTATGTTCCATCAGATTATTCTAATATCACAAATAATATTATTAATACAGGTGTCGCTATATATGTAACAGGAATTAAAGATTTTAATGATACTATTCCAACTATTGCTTCACAATTTGAAATTGGTAATAGTCCATATGAAGATAATAGTTCAACTACAAAAACTAATGGTACATTACAGCCAACAATTCCATGAAATGATTTTGTAGGTTTGAATTCTACTAATTTTAATTCAGAAATATCTAGTTTATGATTAAATAATAATCAAACAAAAACAAATAACAATGAACATTTTATAGTTACTAAATCACCAGAAATTAGTGAATATTATGGTAATGCAATTTGAACTGAAAGATTTTATTATAACTATGGCTCTTCAAATAACGCTGATTGAAAAGGTTCAAAAAGAGCTTGATTTGAAGTAAAAGATTCTAATAGTTTATCTAATAGTAGCACTACAGTTGGATGACAAGTAGGACTTGATAGTAACCTTACTGCTGATTCGTATTATGTTCAAAAGAACAATGAACAACCTCAAGGTGATTTTGATGTTTTATTAAGAACTAGAGATGACACGCAAAAAAATAATGATATTTTCTTTGGTCAAATAAATAATACAAGAGAACCCGGAATTTCATATTGTAAATTAAAGCAAAACTATGGTTCATATTTCTATGAAACAATTTCTGAAATAGATCGATTATCGTTGTTGGGAAATGGTCAATTTGTAAATAACTTATCTAACCAAATTTTAACTAACAATTTAGCTAATTTATTAGTTCAAGTTAATTTATCAACTGTTACAGGAAATCCATTGGACTCTAAATCAACTATAAGAATTGTAAAAAATCAATTTTTGAATGAGGTATTCCAAGTTACAAAAAATCCAATAATTGAAGGATCTACACCAACATATGGTCCAGTAATTATTGTCGCATCAAATGTAGATTTTGTTTCTCAATCTGCAACATTTACAGCATACTCATGAAATAGTTTAACTAAAAATTATGATGTAATGCCAAGAACGAATAGTTCTAAAATTAATGTTATAAATAATTCTATTTTTGCTGGATTTAGTGCAATGGCTGATTGAATTCTTCCTGTAGTTATTGCTATTCCCATTGTATTAGTTGCATTAATAATTGGTTTAGGTTGCAGTATTGGGATTCCAATGGCTAAACATAAAAAAGCTATTAAAGTTGGTTTTGAATTGCAACACGATAAAGTTGGAACATTGACTTCAGCTGTTGGTGGTGTTTTCAAAAAAATTATTGACAATACAAATTCTAATAATGTGAAATCTAAACCACAAATGCTTAAGGCTGCAGCTAAAAAACCAAATACAGTTCCACCTGCTAGATCTCAATTAACAAATGATTCTGTTTCTAGACCCACTCCACCATCATCTGCTCCAAAACCACCAATAAAATAATTTTTAATAAGTTTAAATTTATAGAACATTCTTTATAAACTCATCGGCAAATTGATGAGTTTTTTTTTTTTTTTTATAAACATTAAATTACTTTTTAAAAGATGTAATTTGATTTTTTGATATTTTTATTATTATAATATATAGGATTATGTGTTCTTGTGAGAGAGAAATAATACACATATGTTTTTTTGATGTGTATTGTATATTTTAAGGAATGTTTAAATTTAAATATTATAAATTTTTTATTGGTGCTATTGTTTTGACAGCATCATTTTTAGGATTAGTTTTAGTTAGTAATTCAAACACAAAGAAAATAGACAATAATTCACTAACATTAAACACAAATACTGTAAAAACAAACGTTGTTCCTAAACCATTAAATGATTCTAGTTTAGATATAAAAATTACAAGTTCTAGAATTGATTCAGGTAGAGTTGGTATTGATGAAGTAACTGATCGTGATGGTAATTATATTTTAACCGCAACTAGCAATAATAATCAAAAAGCTAAAGTTGTTAAAATTAATTATCAAATGCAATACTTATATGAATGAGAATACAAACAAGATACTAATTATCAAACACGACAAATAGTAGCAGATACAGATGATAATGGATATTTTTATGCTTTGTTAGTTCATAATGCAACAAAAATAGGTATTCAAGATCAAAGTAATACAACAGCTAATAACATTAAATTTACAATTGAACACCCCGCATTAGTTGTTCAACTTTATGATACAGGTTCAAGTTTTGATCAACGGAATGTATATAATTTAGGTTTGCCTAATTTTGGTATAAATAATAAAAATAGTATTGCTAGTCATTTAGCAGATACAACAAATACAATAACTGATTCTCAAGCAGCAGATAATATTTGAGATCACATTTATGTTCAAGAAGCTATTCAAGAAACTGATGATAATTCCAAATTATCTTTTATTAGAAATACAACAACAAGCAATTCAACAGCTAGTGACACAACAACTACTGTAAATAATGTATATATAAATGACAATAGTAAATCAGTTATTTATAAACTATTAGGTAATAGTGGCAAGAAAGATTCAAATAGTGCAGTAGATACTAGTAATCATGACTATTACATTTTAAAGCAATTATATTTAAATAATGCTAATAATATGGTTTTTTTAAAAGACAAATCTACAAATAAAAAAATGATTTTGTTGTTTGGGGGTAATGCATATCAAAGTTTTTGATTCTATAATTTTGAAGTAAAAACAAGTGGTAAAAGTACTTTATATGTAACCCCTCTATTGTATGCAAATTATGATTTTGATCCTTTTAATAGTAAGTATCAAGAGGAAAATTTATATATTACTGAGCCAAATACTAATACTTCTAATGTTATGAAGAAATATTTTTATTTGCCATTTATGAAAAAAAATAAAATATCAAATTTAGCATGATTTGTCGGTGGTGCAAAAACATTAACTATATCTAATCAAGAAACAAATGAATCTAATTCATATGTATTTTTAGCTATGATGCAACCAAATGTATCTGATTTTAATAGTTCCTTGGTAGATAACACTCAAAATTCTCAATCCACAGATATGGAAACTATTAAAAAAGGTACTTTTGGTACACCTGAGGAAGTTAGTAGTTGAAATGAACAAAATATAAGTCAAACAGGTGCTAATGAGCCAACTACACATTTACCAGTTTCTCAAAATGATAATTTACAAGTTACTAGTACTAGTAAATATAATAATAAAGATGTTTTAGTTTCATCCACTTCAAATAATTTATCTTATGAATTATTTAAACCTATTTTTACATGATCATCTAAATCAAGTAATTTTAAATATCCTTTTTCTGCAATTCAATCACAAACAATTTTACCGATAATGACTAGTGAAATAGCTGCTTCAATTTGTGTCGAACCAAAAAATAGTTTAAATGAATTCCCAGAAGAAAAAATTTATTTGAATACATTTTTTAATTTGCAAACTAGTTCAACTACTGAATTTTCAAATAAATTTTCATTGTTTAATTGTGTTAAAACTAATTCATCAACAAATAATTTTAAAAGATTTGATTTTGCATCAGAATTAATTTCAACTCCTAATAATTGAAATACAGATATAAAAGTTAATACAACTATTAATTCAGAACCAGTAGCTTATCCAGTTGGTATTGATCCAGTTGGGATGTCACGAATTTTATTAAATAAAAATCCACAAACTAACAATCAAAATTTTATTAATGATGGATGAAACAATACTGCTAGTCAAAAAATTATTGCATTTTCTCCTCAATTAACATCAAGCTATGTAAAAACAGACTTTGGAACTTTTAATCAAATTGGTGCTGTTTTAGTTTTAAGAGATGCTATTTATACATTCACATATAATTTTGTTCAACCTGCCGTTGGTATTAGAATGGTTCCAGTAGCTGATTTTCAAAATAAAGTAAAAAATTCAATTGAATTATTTTCATCAACTGATCTTCAAAAATTTACTAATTTTTTATCAATTTCATATTTAAATAATGTATGAGTTGTCACTTATCAAGATTTAAATAATTCTAAACATTTGTGTTATTACATTTCATATTCACCAGAATCACATTCTTGATCATTATCTTTAAATAGTGTTTTATCAGAAAAAGCTAGCAAGGATAGCAAGATATCTAAATTGTTTGTTTCAATGAAAGATAATTTTCTTATCATTAAAGAAAACAAGAGTATAGAAATCGCAAATACAATTTCTTCAAAAGATTCAATTATTCTTAATGATAATCCATCAATTCAAGCCAATGTTGAAATTTGAGGAACAATTAAACCTGTTGACCAAGAATATTTATCAAACAATAATTTATTATCTAAAACACCAAGTGAAATTATAAGTGATTCTGATTTATTGAATCAGTTAGTTGATTACTCTGGTGGATGAAGTGTAGTTAATTCAACCCCTAGTGAAAAACCTTTAATTTTTAACGTTAAATCTACTTCTTCATCTATTATATTTGATGTTGCATTGAAATTTATTAATGGTAAATATTATTCATCTGCTTCATTTGATCAAACACAATATCCTAATATTATTCAAAATAGTTTGTTGAATATTCCTTCATTTTCTTATGATGGATTTGCTACATTAGCTCCTTGAGTTATTCCAGCAATCGTTTGTGGAGTGGTTTTCTTGGTAATTTTATTAATATTGGTTGGTTGTTTTGTAATAATTGCGTTACATAAAAACAAAAAAATGATGCAAAAAGGTTTTGCTTCATCTAATAAAAAAATTGATACTTTGACAACAGCTGTTGGTAGCGTTTACAAAAAAATCTTGACACAAACTAAAAATAATAAATCACCACAAATGTTGAAAGCTGCTGCGAAAAAATCAAATGTTCAAAACAATTCTGCGCCCAAATCACCAATCCCACCAAAACCAGCTGCAAATCCGGCCCCTAAAAAACCAAATTAATAAATTTTAGAGAGAAAATTTATGAATAAAAAAAATAGAAAATTTAATTATAAATATTTATTAGCTTCATCAATTAGTATTGCAATTGTTAGTACAACAATGATTAGTTTATATTGTACTTTTAATCAAGAAAAAATTAATAATTTAGTTCTTAATCAAAATTTAAAAAGTTATAGTAGTTCTAATATTGGAAAAAAAGTAGGTAACATTCGTCGATGACAAAATAATAATTTTGATGGAATAGAAGTTAAAAATGGCGGTTTTGTTGTATTAACAGAAACTCAAAGCGCAACAAGAATCGATGCATTTGGAAATATTTTATGAGAATTTGATCCTCAAACTTTAAGTTCAGATTATCCTAGTTTTGCAAATAAAAAAGTTGTTGAAATTACGCAAGATGAAGGAATAAATCAAAATATTCTTTATTTATTATTGGTTCCAACTCAAGTGCCTAATGAACAAACAACAGTTGATGTAAATGATGCTTATTCTTATAATGATTTGAATGGTTCAAACAATAGTAATAAACAAAAACAAGCAACAGTGGTTCAAATTGTTGAAAATGTAAATTCATATACAGGTAATAATTGAACACCTTCTTATACCATTACTGGTTATATGGATATTAATCCTAAAAAAATGGTCGATAATTATCCATCACTTTGAAAACAAGATTCATCTAATTCATCATCTAATGTAGATGGTACTTCACCAACACAAAATACTTTTTTTACAAAAGAAGATCATCCTTCTTGATATGTAACTAATAATTCAGAAAAAGTTAATAATAGTGTAGATCAAAACAGCAATAATATTTCTAGCAATAAAATGGTTTTACCATGAAAACAGTATGTTACTAATTTAGGTAATATGTTTGCAAAAGATGGTATTTTACTTATTTTTGGTGGTAATGGTTCAATATATAATGATCCAGAAGCGCTAAGTATAGGAATGTGAAAATTAGATTTCACAAAATATGTTTCTGATATTAATAACAATCAAAATTATGGCGGGATTCCATATGCATATTTATTAAGATATTTGAAATATAATCCATCAAATTTATCTTTACCAGATAGAGCTCCAAATCGTCGATGAAATGAATCTTATGCACCAATCGGACAAACTAGTAATTTTACATATGTTCCAAGATTAGCAGTTGCTGGAATTCAAGGTAATGCTTCTTCATATGAAACTACTTATATTTATTTAGCAGCTGGAATTACGGTAGGACAAGTTAAAGAATCTCAAAATCGTAATGGAAATAATAATAATAATAATCAATCATCAGTTGCAACAACTATACAAGATAAACGATCATTGCAATTAACTGGTGCAAATACTATTGTTAATACTCAAGATACAACAGCTAATTCAATTGATCCTGCATTGTTGTTTGGTACAGCTTTTAATGTACAAGCATTATTAGATTTACCAATTAGTAATTTAGATACAAATATAAATTTTTTTCAAAACGTTTTTCAATATCAAAGTTATTTTGATATTGGTGCTACAATGAGTGTCTCATCTGCTATCGGCACATATTACTATTTTGATAATAAAAATCACTCAAGTAGTGGATCAACAGATATAAATAGTTATACAACAAGTGATTCATCAACTGATTCTTCTACTTGAAAAAATCAATGTGGTCGTTCAACATTATCATGAGAATATGCTCCAACACAAAAAGTTGGAGATGTATTTTTACCTATTAGCAGTAATAATAATAATAATAAGGCATCATATTCATATAATTTAAGTTTATTAATTGAAAATGCTATTAATTATTATTATCCAACTTTGTCATTTGGTTATTCATTAAAATCATTAGGTGGACTAACTAAAGTACAAATGCAAAGTAAAGAAGATCCTGGTAAAACAATTTATGGATATGCAATGCAAGTTGGAAAATCAATTGTTTATTTAAACGAACCTAAATCAGATTTAAAAAGTCTTGCATATCATGGTCCTTCTTCAATATCAATTGGTGATAGTAATTTAGTTGGTCAACCTAAATATAAAGATATGGATTATCCATATGTAAAAATATCTAATCAAGCAATTAGTTATGTTCCAGCAAGTTATAAAACTATTACAAATAATATTATTAATACAGGTGTTGCAATTTATGTAACAGGAATTAAAGATTTTAATGATACTATTCCAACTATTACTTCACAATTTGAAATTGGTAATAGCCCATATGAAGATAATAGTTCTAATAGTAAAACCAATGGTACTTTAAAACCAAATATTTCATGAAATGATTTTGTTGGTTTAAATTCTACTAATTCAAATTCAGAAATATCTAGTTTATGACTAAACAACAATAATTCCAAAATTAATGGAAATGAGTATTTCATCGCTACTAAATCACCAGAAATTAGTGAATATTATGGTGATGCAATTTGGCATGAAAGATTTTATTACAATTATGGTTCAAATAATAGAACTTGACATGGTCCAAAAAGAGCATGATTTGAAGCAAAAAATTCTAATGATTTAACAATTAATAGTACATCAGTAAGTTGACAAGTGGGATTAAATAATAATCTTTCTACAAATTCATATTTTGTTCAACCTAATAATCAACAACAAACTAACGGTGAATTTGATGTTTTATTAAAAACAAGAGATGATTCATCAAAAAACGAAAGCCTATTTTTTGGTCAAATCCATAATTCTAGTAATGAAAAAGGTCTTTCCTATCGAAAAGTTGAAGATGTATATGGTCAATATGAATATAATACTATTTCAAATATAGATCGTTTTCAATTGTTGGGAACTGGATCATTTGTATCAACTTTAAATAACCAGATATTAACAAATAATTTAAGTAATTTATTAGAACAAGTTAGTTTATCAACAATTAATGGTAATTTAGAAGATTCTAGTACAATGATTAGAATTGTAAAATCAGAATTTGCAAGTGAAATCTTTAAAATTACTAAAGAACCTATTATTCAAAATTCTACCCCACCACATGGTTCAGTAATTATAGTTGCATCAAATACAAATTTTGTTTCACAAACAACAACATTAACTGCTTATTCATGAAATAGTTTAACTAAAACTTATGATGTAATGCCAAGAACTAATAGTATAAGTATCAATCAAATAAACAATTCTGTATTTTCTGGTTTTAGTGCATTAGCTGATTGAATTTTTCCAATTATTATTGCAGTACCAATTGTTTTAGTTGCTTTAATTATTGGCTTAGGTTGTGGTATTGGAATCCCGATGTCCAAACATAAAAAAGCTATTAAAGTTGGTTTTGAATTGCAACACGAAAAAGTTGGAACATTAACTACAGCTGTTGGTGGTGTTTTCAAAAAAATTATTGATAACACAAATGCTAATAATATGAAAGCTAAACCACAAATGCTTAAAGCGGGTGGCTCAAAACCAGCACCATCACCTAGTGCTGCACCTGCAAAACCAACATCAGTATCGAATGCTGTTCCAAAACCAGCCCCTAGTGCTGCGCCCGCAAAACCAAGCACACCAAACACTTTTTCAAATTAAAAAACAATTAATTTTTAATTTTTCTAAATATTTTAAAGCTTTTATTTTTCTTTTGTTTTTTGTTTAATTTACTAAATAACAAAATGTTAAATAATAAGCTTTTTTTATTTAATTAAGAAACTTTATTTTTATAATTAAAAAAGATATTTTATCAATATTTAAATTATTTTTTTTGAATTTATATGACAAAATCAATAACATTTAAAATTTATTTTAGTTGTGGCACTTGTGCTCAAAATATAGAAAAAGCTTTAAAAAAATTAGATCTTGTAGATTTTATAATTAATAGTGTTTCTCAAGAAGTTGAAATTGAATATGATCCCAAAGTTATAGATGAATCAGTTATCATAAAAACGATTGAAAAACTTGGTTATAAATATGAAATCATTTAAAAGTTTTTATTCTAAATATGGTTTAAAAATTGAATTGATTTTAGCCATATTTTTAGATTTTTGATTAATTTTAGGTCATATTTTAATGTTAGCTATTCCTAATAATAATTTCACATTATTTTTAAATGATCCTATCTTTGGTTTTGTTATTGCAACATTTGTTCAATTCTTTATTGGAAGAAAATTTTATCTTTTGATGTTTAAAGAAATTTTTAAATGACATCGCTTGGGAATGAATACATTAATTGGCACATCTAGTTTATTTGCGTACGTATGAAGTGTATATGCATTAATATATTCATTAGTAACTAATTCAAATGATATTAGTCATCATAATGGTTTTATGTATTTTTTTGAAATCGGAACAACAATCATAACTTTTTTATTAATTGGAAATTATATAAGTGATTTTTTAAAATCAAAAGTAAATAAGGATATAAATAAAGTTTTAGAAATCCAAACTCCTTTTGCTTTAAAATATGATTTGGAATCTAAAAAAACTGAACAAATAAGTTATAAAAGTTTAAATATTGGTGATTATATTTTAGTAGAACCTAATACAAAGGTTCCGATTGATTGTAAGATTATTGAAAATTCATCTTATTTTGATGAAAGTCTTTTAACAGGAGAAAGTACACATATTTTTAGAAATGTAGGATCCAATATAATAGGTGGTAGTTTAAATTTAACTAATTCAGTCATTTGTCAAGTAATAGTTGATCCTAATAAATCTGTTGTTGCCAATATAATTAAAAGAATAAAAAAAATTCAAGCTAGTAAATCATATGTTCAAAAAATAGCAGATAAAATTGCATCATGATTTGTGCCATCAATATTGATTTTGGCAATTATTTGTTTTTTAGTTCAATTTTTTTATGGTTATGTAATTCAACAATGATTAGGTTTAAGCGATAGTCATTTTTTACCTCATTTTTTAAATCCCGATAATGCGGATGCAACAATGAATAATGTTAGAGTAGCAATTTATTTTTCAATTGCTTTAATTGCAATTTCTTGTCCTTGTGCATTGGGATTAGCTATCCCTTTAGCAATTGTTGTTGGAATTGGTAATGCTGGTCGTAATGGTATTGTTTACAATAATCCAAGTGTATTTGAAAAAACTAAAGATATTAATTTAGTTGCTTTTGATAAAACGGGTACTATTACAAAAAACAAATCATTTGTTGAACAAACATTTGGAGATAATAGCCATTTAGACAAAATTTATAGTTTAGTTCAAAATGCCTATCATCCATTATCTAAAACAATTTTCAATTATTTAAGTGATAAAAATATTAAACCAATTGAAACTTCTAATTTTGTTGAAATTCCAGGTGTAGGCTTGAAAGCCCAAGTTGCTGACCAAACAATTCAAATTGCTTCTTATTTACATTTTTTAAAATTGAATTACAAATTTAATAATAATTTAGATTTAGAAAAAATTAAAAATAGTACTAATGTTTGTTTTGCAATTAATAATGAAGTTGTTTTTGCCTTTTTAATTCAAGATATTATTCGTGATGATGCTCTTGAAACAATTAATTTATTAAAAGAGAAGAAAATAAAATTGTGCATTATTAGCGGTGATAATTTTTTTGTTGTTAAACAGTTGGCTGACAAATTAGGTATTGATGAATATTATGCTAATTGTTCTGCGTTTGATAAAGAACAATTGATTCGTAAATTTCAATCAGAAAAATATGAAGTTGCTTTTGCGGGAGATGGAATTAATGATTTAATTGCATTACAAGCTGCAGATCTTTCAATTAATATGTCTTTAGTTAATGAAAGTGCCAACGCTGTTAGTGATATTAGTGTTGTTAATCAAAATTTAAAAAATGTTTATAATGCAATTCAAATTTCTCGCAAGACTAGAAAAATTATTTGATTTAATTTTTTGTGAGCTTTTATTTATAACATTGTTGTAATTCCATTAGCGTTTTTGGGAATTGTTCCAACTATTATTGCTGTTATCCTAATGGGATTTAGTGATTTTGCAGTTGTTTTAAATACTTTGATATTTCGATTGTTTTATTTCAAAGAAAAACCTAAAAAGAAACATTTTAATTTCTCTAGAAAAAAATTAAATTAAATATTCAAAATTTAAATAATTTTAAAAAATGTTATTTGTAATTAAATTAAATTTTTTACAAAATTTGTTAGTTTAATAATATAATTATTTTCGTAATTATTATTTACAAATGTAAATAATTAATAAGAGAAATATTCTCTTCATGGTTTTTTGAAGAGTGGTATTTGATTAAAAATTACTACATCTTTCCAATAATTTAAGGAGATTCAAAAATTTATGGCAAAAGAAAAGTTTGACCGATCTAAGCCCCATGTAAACATTGGTACAATCGGTCACATTGACCATGGTAAAACTACCTTAACTGCTGCTATTTGTACAGTTTTAGCAAAAGAAGGTAATTCTAAGGCGATGCGTTATGATGAAATTGATAAGGCACCTGAAGAAAAAGCTCGTGGTATTACTATTAACACTGCTCACGTTGAATATGAAACAGCAGCTCGTCACTATGCTCACGTTGACTGTCCAGGTCACGCTGACTATGTTAAAAACATGATTACTGGTGCTGCGCAAATGGATGGAGCAATTTTAGTTGTTTCTGCAACTGATGGTCCAATGCCTCAAACTCGTGAACATATCTTATTAGCACGCCAAGTTGGTGTTCCTAAAATGGTTGTTTTCTTAAACAAATGTGATGTTGCTTCTGATCCAGAAATGCAAGAATTAGTTGCTGAAGAAGTAAAAGACTTATTAAAATCTTATGGTTTTGATGGTGACAATACTCCAATTATTCGTGGTTCAGCATTAGAAGCATTAAATGGTAAACCTGAATGAGAAGAAAAAATTAAAGAATTAATGAAGGCAGTGGATGACACTATTCCTGATCCAGTTCGTGATACTGAAAAGCCATTCTTGTTACCAATTGAAGACGTAATGACAATTACAGGTCGTGGTACTGTTGTTACAGGTCGTGTAGAACGTGGTACTCTAAAATTAAATGATGAAGTTGAAATTGTTGGTTTAGGTGAAACATTTAAATCTGTTGTAACAGGTATTGAAATGTTCCGTAAAGAATTAGATGAAGCTCGTGCTGGTGACAATGCTGGTATTTTACTTCGTGGTGTTGACCGTGGTCAAGTACAACGTGGTCAAGTTCTTGCTAAACCAGGTTCTATTACTCCTCATACTAAATTTAAAGCTGAAATTTATGCTTTGAAAAAAGAAGAAGGTGGTCGTCATACTGCTTTCTTAAACGGTTATCGTCCTCAATTCTATTTCAGAACAACTGATGTTACAGGTTCTATTAAATTAAAAGATGGAACTGAAATGGTTATGCCTGGTGACAATACTGAAATCACTGTAGAATTAATTTCACCAATTGCTTGTGAAAAAGGAAGTAAGTTTAGTATTCGTGAAGGTGGCCGTACAGTAGGTGCTGGAACTGTTGTTGAAGTATTAAGTTAATTTAAAACTTAG
The DNA here is from genome assembly GCF_000685905.1 of Mycoplasmoides pirum ATCC 25960. NCBI lineage: Bacteria > Bacillati > Mycoplasmatota > Mycoplasmoidales > Mycoplasmoidaceae > Mycoplasmoides > Mycoplasmoides pirum. The sequence continues at coordinate 388,548 of NZ_JMKZ01000001.1, forward strand.
CAACAAGAATATCAAATATAAAGTGTGTCTAATATATCAAGATACACTTTATTTTATTTAGCTAAAAATTTAAATTGTCTTTAGCTTTGTAATAAAAAAATATATTATTGCTTAAAACATAAAAAATAAGATAAAAATATAAAATGTTATTTGTTATAATTTCATTATCTTATTTCATACGGTATTAATTAGATGTTAAAGAAAAAACCTTCGTTTGACACTTTATTAAAAAGTACTATAGTTTTTGTATTAATGGTCTTGAGTATCATTGGTATTGTTTTTGGTTCATTAAGATTGGCTGATAGTGCTAATCGTGGTGCATTTTATGATGGTACAATTTCAACAACAGTGTATTTTTCAGCATATGAACCAGCAGATAGTTCACAAAGAGTTAAGGACCAAGATTTCACTAAAGAAAGAAATACAACTGATACTAAATTAATTCCTAATATTCAAGAAATGTTAGATCAAATTTCAAATACTTATGCAAATCGTTTGTACTTACAAGGTTTTAATCAAGTGGTTATTTCTTCTAATCAGGCGGATGCAAATGCGTCTAATTTAGTTGATCAAAATTTAATAAAAAAAAGTTGATTAATAAATCAAAATGCTTTGCCATCAATAACAGTTACTGTTAACAAATTAAATCCTCAAGATCGTGAAGAATTATATTACACTCAAAAAATCTTACGTCAAACTACATTCGAAATTAATCGAAGTTTTGATTTGACATTAGAATCAACAGATGGTTATCAAATTTTTAGTTCTTCAGGAATTGCTAATCAACCCGTTCAACCTATAAGATTTATTCCCGGTTCAGCTAGTGCTACTAGACCAGCAGCTTCTTCGACTGATAGTTCAATAACATTAGAATTGAATATTCCTGGCGTAACTCTAAATAGTGAAAATAATACTGCTTTAAATTATTTTGATCAAGCTATTGAAAATATTAATAAAGAAAGTGATTACATAAGCGGAAATGGTCAAGCATCTGTTGAAGGAAATAATAGTTTATTTAATTCGGGAGCTAATGGATCTACAGCACAAGGAAATCGAAATTTAATTTTATGGAGTGATAAAGAAGGTGCTTTGGCATATGTTCGTCACATTTTTAATGTTGATGAAGGTTCAAGAGAGTATTTTAGTTTTTCTGAAAAAGAACAAAATTTATGAAAATTTTTACATCGTAAATCTCCATATGATGGTAGTGAAGAATCTTCTAAAGACACTTCATTAATTAAAGCATTTAGTTCTGCTGATGAAATTCAATTAAAAGATTTATATTACATTTATGCTAAACCAAATGCATATGAAGCCAAAAGTGATTCAGACAATAGTTCTCCATCAACTATAACGTCGCCTTCTGAAACAAGAACAAGTCGGGGAGCACCAAATGATTATTCAAGTTTATTTGCTCCATACATTCTATATGAAGCAAGAACGATTAATCCTGATGCAACTCAAAATGATACACTAACTAACTTATTTCCAAAAGAACAAACATTCAACCATGGTGGTAATAATAAATTAGTTTTAAAAGAAATTCTTGATGATACTGGTTCATATGCCAATGTAAGTTTTGCAAATGCTAGTCGAATTGCTAATTTAATTAATAGTGGTAATTTTAATAACAACGTAGCTCTAATAGGTTCAAACTCAATTGCTAATGATCCTATATTAAGTGATACATTTATGCAAATTGATGCATTTGCTACATCAATTATTGCTTTAAGTGCTTTTGTTTTATTAGTTGGTATTATTGTTAGTATTTTATATAAAATACCAGGATTATTTAGTTTTTTACCAATTTTGTTAGGTGCAGTATTAAGTTTATTACTTTACAATGAATTTGGTGGTATTATCGATTTATTTACATTATTAGGTTTGATTGGATTAATAACCATTGGTATTGGTTGTTTATTATTAATTTTTGAATCAATTAGGCGTAATATTAGAAATAGTACATCGATAACCGAGGCTGTTAGATTAGCATACAACCATACCTTTATGAAAATTGTTGATATTCATTTGTTAACATTAGTTTTAGGTTTGTTTTTAATGTATGTTGGTCATTATCAAGAAAGTTCATTTGGAATTTTAATGATTGTTGGTTCATTTGTGTCTTTCTTTGTTGTTTATGGTTCTTCAACAATATATGTTAAATTATTTGTTTCCATCAAAAATTGAACAACATATGGTTTATTTGTTTATAAACGTGATACAAAATGATTAAATCAAATTACTGGACAATTAAATTTACAAAATGATGATCATTTGATTTTAAATCGTTCTATATCAAGTAATGTTGATGATGAACTTCATAATTTGTTTAAGCAAAATTTTAGAAATTTTTTCTTTAACCCTAAATCATTATGAGCATTATTAACTTGATTAATTGTAGTTATTGTAGGAATTGTTTCTTTAGTTTTATTTAGTTTAAATCTTGTTTGACCATTAGATGCTAGTGTTCAAAATTCAGGATTAATTATGTTTATATCAATATTTGGATCTATGGGTGTAATGGCAATTTATTTTGCTTTAAGATATCGATGAATTGTTTTGATTCCATATATTGTAAGTAGTATTATTAATTTCTTTTTAATTGTAAGCATTTTATTAGTATTTTCTCCGCTTTTAATAAATACTATTCAATTTGAAGCAGTTTTTGTTTTATTGATTTCATGAATTTTGACACAAATAGCTTTCATATTTAGTATTTCTTGAAATTATAGTTATTGATACCATTATGTTGTTTATAAAAAAGAATCAATTGTTAAATTAATTAATAACAATATCTTTACTTCAATTAGACTATTTGTTATTTTTGGTTCTATTTTTCCATTAGGTGTTTTATTAATTAGTTTATTTAATATAGGTGGCAATGGATCATTTATTAGTCAAGATTTGAATTTATTCTTATTAACATTATTTGGTTTATCATCAGTTGCATTATTATTTTCTTTAATGATTGCTAATTATTTATTTAGTCAATTATTGGGCTTAATGATTTTATTAAGACAAAACATGATTTCTAATAATAAGAAAAAATTACAAATCCAATTTAAAGAAGATAAAGATTATGATCGTTTTGATGAACAAATTATTCCGGGTATAAATGAAAGACTTATAGAAAGACGTTACTAGTTTTATGACAGAAAAAATTCTTAAAAAAATAGATGCAAAAATTTATAAAGTTCGTAATTTTCCTATCAAAGATATGTTATTTTATGACATTATGCCTGTAATTAATGATAGTGAATTGTTTTGTGCTATTATTAATCAAATGAAAGGATTTGCAAAAAAAATTAAAGCCGAAGCAATAATTGCTCCAGAATCACGTGGTTTTATTTTTGGTGCTGCTTTAGCATATGCTGCTAAACTTCCTTTTATTGTTGTTCGTAAACCAAAAAAATTACCAAGAAAAACTTTGCGTGAAAATTATTCATTAGAATACAATGACAATGCATCACTTGAAATTCATGAAGATGCAATTTTGCCTAATCAAAAATTGTTGTTAGTTGATGATCTTTTAGCAACAGCTGGAACAGTTGGTGCAATTTCACGATTAATTAAAAAGTCTAAAGGCAAATTAATTGGTTATAGCTTTTTAATTGAATTAGAAAAACTTAAAGGACGTAAATCACTTAATAATAAATTACCTTTGAACGTAATTATTAAATATTAAGTATTTTAAGAGTAATTTCAAGTGAATCAAAATTCATCATTGGACACAGTAATTAAATTTCAAAATGTTAGTTTTTCTTATGCTGAAAATTTTGTTGTAAAAAACGTTAGTTTTGAAATTAAAAAAAATGAGTATGTTTGTATTATTGGCCATAATGGATCTGGGAAATCAACGATTTCAAAAATTTTAACTGGAATTTTAAAACCTCAATTAGGTGAAATTTATCTTTATGATCACTTAATAACCTCTAAAAATTCAAAATTTTTAAGAGATAATATTGGTATTGTTTTTCAAAATCCTGATAATCAATTTATTGGAATTACTGCTGAAGATGACATTGCATTTGGATTAGAAAATCGTAAATTTCCTCGTGAAGAAATGATTAAAATTGTTAATAGCGTTGCTAAACAAGTAGATATTGAACACATTTTGAAGTATGAACCTTACAAATTATCAGGTGGCCAAAAACAAAGAGTAGCAATTGCTGGAATTTTAGCAATTAATCCAAATATTATTGTTTTTGACGAATCAACATCAATGTTAGATCCTAAAGGAAAATTAGATATTAAAAAATTTATGATTTCTTTAAAAGAAAATGGCAAATCAGTGATTTCAATAACTCATGATATGGAAGAAGTTATAAATTGTGATCGCGTATTTGTTATGGATAATGGTCATTTAATTAAACAAGGAACACCTGAGGAAGTTTTTAGCAATGAAAACTTTTTAAAGGATATTAAATTAGATATTCCTTTTACTTTAGCATTGTCAAAACAATTAAATAATTTGAACAAAGATGTTAAGCAAACATTAAAATACAATGAATTAATTGAGGAGATTGCATCATGTTTAAAAAACAAAAAATAGTTTCTCCACTTAAAAATGATGAGTTCTTATCTGTTTCAAATTTAATGTGTATTTTTAACGAAAAAACTCCAGATGCTTATATAGCTCTTAGTAATATTAATTACACTTTTAAAAAAAATAAAATTTATTGTATTATCGGTGATTCAGGTAGTGGTAAATCAACATTAGTTACTCATTTTAATGGTTTGTTAGTTTCAAAATATGGTGAAATATGAGTAAAAAATTTTCATTTGGGTGGAAAAAAAACAAAAATTAAAAATGTTAAAAAATTAAGAAAAATTATTTCAATGGTTTTTCAATTTCCAGAATACCAATTATTTAAAGATACAGTTGAGCATGATATCATGTTTGGTCCAGTAGCTTTGGGTGCTTCAAAACAAGATGGTCGAAGATTGGCAGAAAAATATTTAAAAAAAATGGGATTAGATAATTCTTATTTAGAAAAAAGTCCTTTCGAATTATCAGGTGGTCAAAAACGAAGAGTAGCAATTGCTGGAATTCTAGCTATCGAATCAGAAGCAATTATTTTTGATGAACCAACAGCGGGATTAGATCCTCAAGGCGAAAATGAAATGATGCAAATTATTTTAGAATCAAAAGCTAAAAATAAAACTGTTTTTGTTATTACTCATCAAATGGAAAAAGTTTTAGAAATAGCTGATGAAATTATTGTATTATCAAAGGGTCAAATTATAAACTCAGGAACACCATATCAAATTTTTACAAATAAAGATTTATTGAAATCTACAACAATTATTACTCCCCCTGTAATTCGTGTTATTGATGATTTGGTAGCTAAAGATGAAAGATTTAAAAAATTATATGATTATGAACCAAGAACAGTTGATGAATTATCTAAAGCAATAAATAAAGTAATTAGTGAGTATGTAAATGTCTAATTTTATTAATGGTTACATTTTAAGAAATTCGTTTGTTCATCGAATAAATCCTGTATTAAAAATATTAATTTTTATATCTTTTGTTGTTTTAATTTTGTTGCCATTAGGATTTGTGATTCAATCTATTATTTTTTTAATTGTTACTGCAATTTTTTTTGTGGCTAAATTACCTAGCAGAATGTATTGAACAAATTTAAAAACGATAATTTTTATGTTTTTAATTTTGTTGTTTATAAATTGATTTACATATCGAAATCCTGGTTTTATTCAATTATTTAATGACGAAAAATTAAATCCTGGTTTTTTAAAAATAGGTTTATATAATGATGACGTCTTATCTGATTTTTATAATCATTTAAATTTTCCAAATTTTTTTACTAATCAAAATTTTGAAATTCAACTTAATGGCACCAAATATCCTATTATTACATATTCAGATTTTTTAAAATTGTTATTTAATAATGGATTTAATAATATTGTTTGAAATAATGGAACTGAAACAAATCCTGATTATGTAATGAATCCTAATTATATATTAGCTATCGGGAAGTATTTTGGATCTAATATTGTTGGATTCAATATTAATACAAATACACATTTAATTGAACCAATAATGCAATTTAAAGGTTATTCGTTTTCTGTTAGAGCAATTATGATGGCTTTGTTGATTACTCAAAAAATTCATATTATGATTATCTTAGCTATCATTCTGACGTCAACTAGTACTTCAATTGAATTATCTTTTGCAATTGAACAAATTTTATCTCCATTTAAAATTTTTAAATTACCAGTTAATGCGTTGGCAATGACAATTAGTATTGCAATTAGATTTGTACCATCTTTATTATTAGAATCTCAAAGAATTTTAAATGCGCAAGCATCTAGAGGAATTGATTTTAAAAATGGTAGTTTTTTTGAACGGGGACATGCTTTAGTTTCTTTAGTTGTACCTATGGTTTCAATTGCTTTCAGAAATGCTAGTGAAATATCAAATGCAATGGAAGCAAGAGCATACAACTCTCGTTATTCACGAACTAGATATAGAATATTTAAGATTCATTTTATAGATTGAACAATTTATTTGTTAATTATGTTATTTTTAGGTTTTGCTATTTTTGCAACTGCTAAATCAGTATTTTTTGCTTTTTTTGGTTCTGCTAGTTGAATGACTCAAGGAATTGGTCATAATGTCTCAGTCGCCCCTAATTCCTAAAAAAGGATTTACAAGATATTGTTTTAAAATATCTTATAATGGTTCAAAATTTCATGGTTGAGCTATTCAACCTAAATTAAAAACAGTTCAAGGTGATTTGCAAACCGCTTTATCATCTTTGTATAATGAAAAAGTGATAGTATATGGTTCAGGAAGAACTGATTCTACTGTTCATGCAATTGCTCAAGTTTTTCATTTTGATGTAAAAAAAGATATTCCCATAAAAGGAATAATTTCTAAATTAAATTCTTTTAATTTTGGAATTTGAAATATTTTTGATGGTAAAAAAATTATTAAACCTTTTCATTCTCGTTATAGTGTTAAAAATAAGACATATCTTTATAAAATAGAAATAACAAAAAAAACAAATCCTTTGACTTTTGATTTTAGTTGACAAATTCCTTATGAAATTTCATTAAAAAAATTAAGAGAAATATCTAAATTATTTATTGGCAAAAAAAATTTTTTATCATTTACGACAGATAAAAAATTAGATTCAATTAGAACTATTAATAAAATAACAATAACTAAAAAAAATAATTTCTTATATTTTAAAATTAACGGAACAGGTTTTTTGCGAAATATGGTTAGAATGATAATTGGATGCATGATTAATTTTGCAATTGACAAAATTGATTTAAATCATTGTAAAAATTTATTTGATAATCCTAGTAAAGGTAAATCTGTTTTTAAAGCTCCAGGATCGGGATTATATTTATTAAAGGTTAACTATTAAATTTATGAATTTTGAAAATGTTAAAAATGATGTTAAATATCTTTTATTTGATTTAGACGGAACATTGATAAACAATGAACGAACCTTAGCTAATGATAATATCAAGATACCTAAATTATTAAATTCTTTTAATTTAAAGCATTCAATAATTACTGGTCGACCACCATATATGATGCTTAAAGAAATTTTTGAATTACAACCTAATATTCCAATTGTAGCAGCAAATGGAGCCATAATTTTGGATCAAAACAAAAATATAATTTATTCTGAACATATGAATCAAGAATTAGTAAATAAAATTATTAATTTTTGTGTAGCGAACAAATATAATTTTTATTTATATACATTTAAACAAATTTATACATATCCTGAAAGTTTTCCACATGTTGATTGCTGAAAAGAGATTGTTAAAAAACTTCCAGTAGAATTCCGATGAAAAATTGAACCATTAGCTAAATATAATAAAAAAGATCCAGTTTTTAAATTTTTAGTTTGAAGTATTGATCAGAATAAAGTTTTTAATCATATTAAAAATAATTTTGGTTCTGAAGTATCTATTGCGAAAAGCACAAGAAATTCTATCGATATTGGGAATTCAAAAATTGATAAAGGCACAGGTTTTGAAAAGATTTTCAATATTTTAAATGCAACTAACGAACAATTTATGGTTTTTGGTGATGGCGGAAATGATCTACCTATGTTTAATAAAGCTAAATATAGTGTTGCTATGTTAAATGCAGCTGATTTTGTTAAAACAGAAGCTAAATTTATAACTGACTATGATAATAATCAAAGTGGTGTTTATCACTTTATTAAAAAAATTTGAAATTAATAGTTTATATACTAATTTTTCATTATTAAATTTATGAGATATTTACTAAACAAAAATAATAAATTTAAAATTTTAAATGTATTAAAAAATCGCTTTAGGTGCTTGAAAAAAATTAATAAATTTTATTTGTTTAAATTCCAATTAAATTTTATATTTTTGTTATTTTTATGTAATCTATTAAAGCATCAAGCAAAATTAAGATAAAAAAAATATTTTTTCAATATGTTATAATTAGTTGATTACACACAACAAATTTATATTGGATTTGGTTTGTAAATGAACAAAAGTAGTATTGAAGAATTTGCAAAGAGTGAAATTGTCTTTATTAAAGGGCAAAATTTAGTTAATAGAAATCGCGTAATAGCAAAAAATTCATCAAAAAAAGAAAATTATTATATTGGAAAAGTTTTTGATTTAGATGATGTTTTTCAAATTGAATTAGTTGTTGAAAAAAATAAAATTTTGTCTTTTAGTTGCACTTGTAATTTAGATAAACCTTGTTTTCATATAATTGGAGTTTTAATAAAACTGTTCATTCAACCACATGAAAAAAATAACAATGTAAGTCATTATGATTTAATTAAACAAAAAGCATTAGAAAAGAAAAAACAAGATGCTAAAAATAAGCAAAAACATTTAGATAAAAAAATAAATTATTCCTATAAAAAATTAGATTGAAATAAAGGATCAATTTCTTTTACTCAATTACACATTAATTTTGATAACAACCAAAAAATTAGTCAATTTAGTTTCCAATTGACATCAGGTAATAAAATTTTTACACCCATTTGTTCTAAAAAAATTTTTAAAAACATTAATAACAAAAATGGATCATTGTTAATTTCTTTATTGGATCATTCATCATATGAAATTAATTCTAGCGCTTTTAATGAATTAGATTTAAAGATTCTTAGATTTTTAATTGAAAATCAATTATCTTTTAAAAATCATCGCAATTATGAATTAAGAAATAATTCAAAAGATACTTTTTGAATAAATAGAAAAGTTATTTTTAATTTAATTAATTGATTGAAATCTGAGTATAAGATTAAAGATAATCTCAATTTATCTAAATTTTTAGAAGAAAAATCTGATTCATTTAGAATGATAATGGATAGCCCAAATAAATACATTTTATATAAAGAATTAAATGAACATAGTAAATATCATATTAGTTTAATGATTCAACAATCAAATAAAAAATGAATTAGCATTAGTGAAGTTAATGCTAATAAAAATGGACAATTACTTTGAGCTGATCCTACTATTCAATTTTGAAAGAATAAAAAGAATCTTGAAGTTGTTAGTTTAGTAGAAAATACTTTAGTAGAATCTTATTTTTTCTATTATTTCAATAACAATATTAAAAATTTTAAATACACAACTTCTGATGGCAAGAACCAAGATATTTTTGATTTTATACCTAAAACAATTATCAGTTTAATTTATAACGATAAAGAAAAAATTATTAAACATAGAATAAAATATGTTTATCCAGGATCTCCATCATTTAGTGTTTTTTCAACTGATGATAATTCTTCAACAAATAAAAAAAGATTATGAATATATGAGAAATCTATTATTAATGTTTTATCTAGTTATTTTTTTGGTTCAAAACAATGATTTATTAAAAGTAAAAAAATATCAACTTTAAAAATAAAAGAATTTGAATCAGCAATTAATGATTTTAAAAAATATAAACAAAGCCCAATTGCTCAATATGAAATTTTAAGCAATTTAACAAATGAATTAAAATTAAATTTCGATTATAAAAATTTTAAAAAAATATCTATTAACGATGATAAATTGATAATTAAATGTGATAACTTTAATTTGACATTAGAAGAATTAAAATTAATTTGCAAACATTATATTTCAGGAAATCAAATCTATATTAATGATAAATTTTTTATTAATTTAATTTCGGAAAAAAATAAACCATTCTTAGATTTTTGGTCAAAATTTGATTATTACAATGCAACATCTACAAAATTAGGATATTTTACTTTACCAAAATATCGAATTTTTGACTTATATATTGCTTTTAAAGGAAATATTAGTTTAATTAAAAAACATGTTGAAAAAAATGTTTTTGATTTAATTTTTTATCTTGTTAATAAAAAGAACAAAGACTTTAAAGTTCCTTTACCGTTTAAAAATGTATTAAGACCATATCAAGTTGACGGTTTTAAATGAATTAAGTTATTACTAGAATACAATATTGGTGGTGTTTTAGCTGATGATATGGGATTGGGAAAAACAATTCAAATCATTTCTGTTTTATATGATGCATATGTAAATAATAAAATTAAAAAACCTTCTTTAATAGTTGTTCCCACATCATTAGTTCACAATTGAAAAGTGGAATTTGAAAAATTTGCAAAAGAATTAAAAATATGTGTGATTGAAGGGACAGCAAAAGAACGAACTAAATTAATAAAATCAAATAAACATAATATTGAAATAACTTCTTTTTCTGTATTTAAAAAAGATATTGAATATCATAATAAAAAATCATATGAATTTTTTATTTTAGATGAAGCACAAAATATAAAAAATAATAATACAAATTTAAAATCATGTGTTAAAGAAATTACTTCTAAACATAATTTAGCATTAACTGGCACACCGATCGTGAATAACGTTCTAGAATTATGATCTATTTTTGATTTCGTATTACCGGGATTATTTGGGACAACTAATGATTTTGCTAATGATTACGAAAAAAATATTACTAAAGACAATAACCCTATTTTGTTAGAACGTTTAAAACAAAAAGTAAATACATTTGTATTAAGACGAACAAAAGAAAAAGTTTTAACTGAATTACCACCTAAAACTCAAACAGATATTTTAGTTACTTTTACACCTGAACACAAATTGTTTTATGAAAAGTGATTTCACGATTCTCAAAATAAAATTAAAGAATTGATAACTAAAAATACTGAAAAAAAGAAAGAATTAAATTCTATAAAACTAAATGTTTTTACAATGATAAATGATTTGCGACAAATTTGTTGTAGTCCCGAATTAAAAGATAAATCATTTATTGGTAAAAATTCTAAATTAGAAACTTGTTTAGATTTGGTTAATCAAGCAATATTAAATGAACGAAAAATTTTAATATTTACACAATATTTAGGAATGATTGATATTTTAAAATCCGAATTAAATAAACGTGGCATTAAATATTATGTTTTATCTGGAAGTACAAAAAACAAAGATCGTGTTTCTATTGTTGATAAATTTAATAAAGATAAAACACCTATATTTTTATCGACATTAAAAACTGGTGGCGTTGGTTTAAATTTAGTTGGTGCTGAAATTGTTATCCATTATGATTTGTGATGAAATTTAGCTATTCAAAATCAAGCAACTGATCGAGTTCATCGTATTGGTCAAAAAAAACCTGTGAATGTTTATAGATTGATTACAAAAGATTCTATTGAACAAAAAATTGTAGCAATTCAGGAAAATAAAAGGCATTTAATAAAAAGTATTATTTCCGACAATGAAGAAAACATTTTAAGCAAAATTTCTTTAGAAGAGTTAATAGAATTGTTTGATATTGATATTAAAAAAACATTGTTAAAAGATGACATAGATAATCATTAGCAACATTTAATATAAGCACAATTTTACTATAGGTTTAACAACTTTGGATTATTTAGTATGATTAAGTTAATGCAATTTTATTGTTTTTAGTTTTTTTGTGTTTATAGTTAATTCTTTGATAAACATAAAAAAAAACTAATTTATTCAAATTATTAAAAACAAACTATTAAATCTTATGGCAAAACAATAAAATAAGATTTTAAAATTTTAGTAAATATATCTTATAAAATTAAAAAATATTAGAAATATTTTAAAAAAAATAAATAGATTATGCAAAAGCAACCTATTTATTTTTCTACTTTATTTTTGAATTTTATTCATTAAAAAATAAAATTTATTTTAAATTATCTGTTTGATAAAAATCTCTTAAGAATATTGAGAAATCATCACTTCCAGGAGATGAAACAGCAGCTTTATTTGAAATAGTAATTTTATTTTTTATTTTTTGTTTTGTTGTAGCGTCACTATTTTCTGGAGTAGTTGTTTCGCCACTACCTGAATTATTTTCACCTGAACCATTATCTTCTTCGGGCGGAGTAGTTGAGCCATCATCGCTTCCACCACCAGATGTTGAATTATATGCAAAGAAACTACGTTGAATTTTGCCATCTTTATCTTGCTTAAAGGCTATAGCCATTATTTTAGTAATTTCTCCATAAGTATCATTGCTTGCTGATGGAATTGTTCCATCTGTAGAATTATTTGTAGGGAATTCAGCAGATTTATTTAATCAACCACTAGCATTTGTTTCACTTGAATATGTGTTGTAAAGAAAATTAACAATATCTCGATATTGAATAGCTTGCGTGTCATTTCTTCTATATTTTTCTGAATTATCTTTTTGTTCTTTAGTAGCAATTTGAGAATCTGAATCTACTTTTCTATATTTTGCAAAAGGATTATCTTTATTATTTGTATTATTTTCGGATATGTATGAATCAACAAATAAAGCAAATTTAACACCATTTGGATATAAACCTTTAATTGGTGAATTTTCACCTAAAATGTATTGAACAGCCTTGCCATAATTACCATATCATCTAGGAGTTATTGCTGTGCAATTTGTTCCATGTAAAAATCTTCATTGATCATCATTTGAATATGAGGCTACCAACAAAACATAATTTCCATCATTAAAATTTTTAGTTCCGTACACTAAATTTTTAACATCGGATTCATTGATTGTATCCAATTTATCATATTCTTTGTTTTGATTTATATCATCTAAAGTTATTGTTCTAAATAAATTTGAATTAACATTTGAACAACTTGTAGTCATTAAACTAATACTTACAGCAGCTACTGAAGCTAAAAATAATCCTAGTAAACTTGTTATCTTTTTTATTTTTTTACTTTTCTTAGTCATTGGTTACCTAATTTGATCAATTTTTTAAATTAAAAATTTAAATATGAACTTGAACTATTTTATTATATAAAATAGTAATATTACTAAAAAAAATAAACTTTGTTTAAAAATATTTAATTCATGAAACAAAAAATTATTGCTATTGTCGGACCAACTGGATCAAAAAAATCGTTTTTAGCAATTGAAATTGCAAAGTATTTAAATTTAAAAGCTGAAATAATAAGTGCTGATGCTTTTCAAGTTTATAAAGAAATTTCAGTAGGTATTAATAAACCAAATGTTGCAGAATTAAATAAAGTTAACCATCATTTTATAAATAATATAAGTGTAAATGATTCATGAAATATTAAAATTTTTAAAGATCAAGCTGAAAAAATTATTGATAGTTTGTTAAATAAAAAATTTATCCCAATAATTTGTGGTGGATCACATTTGTATATAGATGCGATAACTAAAAATTATAACTTAAGCAATTCACCTATGCGAGATAGAAATTTATACAAAAATTGGTCAAATGAACAAATTTTTGAAAAATTTTTTTTAATTGATCCCACTGAAGCTAAAAAAATTTCTAAATATAATAGGAAAAGGCTAATTAGAGCTTTAGAGATTTATGAAACTACAGGATTTAAAAAAAATGAATTAATTCAGAATCAAATTTTAAAGTATGATGTTTTGTATATTTATTGCAATTTAAATAATAAAAATTTGTTAATGGAATTATTAAATAAAAGAACCGAAAAAATGTTTAATAATGGTTGAACAGATGAAATTAAATTTTTAATTGATAATCAACCTAATTTTATTAATTCACAAGCATCAAAAGCAATAGGATATTCCTATTTAATTGATTGTATTTTAAACAAAAAAGAAATCGAGTTAGATGAATTGAAAAAATTAATTAGACAGTTAGCTAAAAAACAAATAAAATGATGCAACAATCATTATATAAATAAGACAATTCATTTTGATTATTTGGAAAATAATATAAACTCTATTTTTAAACAAGTAAGCGAATTTTTTAATATTTAATTTATGAATCCTCAACATTTATACATTCACGTTCCTTTATGTAAAGAAATTTGTACATTTTGTGATTTTAAAAGAGATTTAATTTGTAAGTACAATCCAAAAAAAATTATTAACTATTTAGTAAGTAATCTAAAAAAATTTTCTATCAAACAATTTTCTACCATTTACATAGGTGGTGGCACACCAAATGTTTTCTCTGATGAAGATATGAATTTTTTCTTATCTCATTTGAAACCTTTATTAAAGATTAATAATGAATTTACAATTGAATGTAATCCAGATTTAATAACTAAATCACAACTTCAAATTTTTAAAAAAAATTCAATTAATAGAATTTCATTAGGTGTTCAATCCACTAATAACAAAATCTTAAAAATTTTAAATAGAAGCCACACAATTGAAGATTGCCAAAAAGCGATTAAATTAATGAAATTGTTTAAATTTAATAATATTTCAGTTGATTTTATGTATGCATTGCCATTGATGAAGATTGTTGATACATTAAATGCTGTTGAATTTGCTGTAAAAAATAATATTCAACACGTTTCTTTTTATGGTTTAGATTTAAAACCAAATTCTATATTGACAAAACAAAAATACAAAATTAATTTAGATGATGAAGCTGATCAATTAGAATCTATAATTTCCGCCTTCAATAAAACCAAATTTAAGCGTTACGAAGTATCAAATTGAGCTATATCAAAAAAATATCAATCTAAGCATAATCTAGCTTATTGATTAACAAAAGATTGAGCTGCAATAGGTTATGGCGCTTTTGGATTAGAAAAACGTTTATATTATCATTACGAGGGAACTATAAATAAACCTAAAAAAATAACATATAAATTAAGTGATGAAGAGTATTATTTACAAGTTTTAATGATGGGTTTACGATTAAAAGACGGCATTAATATTGATATTGAACCATATAAATCTGCATTTAATTTTTACAAATCTAAATTAAAATTTTTTAAATTGAAAAATAATATTTTAAAATGTGAAAACATAAATTTATTAAACAATACTTTATTAGATATTATTTAATTTGTATAAATTAAATTGAAAGACAAAAAAATGAAATTTTTTAGAAAAGATTGAATTTTATATGATGAAATAGCAAAGGATGGCGGTCAACGACCCGACACATTAATTGAATTGCAAGTTAAAGATTCTGATACTCATAATATGAGTCATATTCCATTAATTGAAAAACAAAATGATGGTTATTTTGTTAGACATGATTATAATAATGTTCATCCAATGAATATTAAACATCATTTAGTTACAACTGTTCTAAAAATTGATGATCAATGAATTCATCGATATGATTTCAATTATAAAACTGATAATGAACCTAATGTAAAATTTAAAGTTTCGCATGGTAAAAAAGTAGAAGCATATACTTTTTGCAACTTACACGGTTTATATTATTCATCTATAAAATAAATTTATTGAATTCTTCCTATAAAACCTTTACTTATTTTTAAAAATCTTTTGTTATTAAACTTTAAAAAATATGTTTGCATAGGTTTATTTGCAAATTCAATTTTGTTTTTATTTTTGTCCAAAATTGAAATTAAAGTTAAATTTTTATATTTGTTTTTTGGTCCAAAAATTGTAAATTTTTGATTTAATTTAAAATAGTTTCTACTGTTAACTTGAATAAAATTTTTATCTATTTTATCAACTACAAAAGCAAATCTTTGTTTTAATTCTCGCTCTTCATCATGATAAAGCATTTCTTTTGTTGTTGGTTGTCCTTTGCTAAAAGCAATACTACTTGGTCTATTTTCTGCATATTTAAGATCATTTTTAATTTTAGAAAATGATTTATCATTATTGGTATCAATTAATTGACGATATGCTTTTGTTACAGTTGCAATATAATTTAAAGATTTCATTCTTCCTTCAATTTTTAATGATGCTACTTTTAACTCCATCAATGTCTTAATATATTTTAATAGCATCATATCTTTTGGCGACATGGTAAATAAATTTGTATGTTTTATTTCTTTTTCTTTATCGATTAAATCAAATTTTCATCTACATGATTGTGCGCACCCGCCAACATTTGCATCTCTTAATGATCAATTATTTGACATCATACATCTCCCGGAATAAGAAATGCACACAGCGCCATGAATAAAATACTCTATTTCTACTTCATTTTTTAAATTTTTCATTAATTCTTTTAACTCGTTAATACTAACTTCTCTTGCTAATACAACTCGAGAAATATTATTTTTTTTTCAGAATTTTGCGGCAGCAGAATTAGTTACTGATTGTTGGGTTGACAAATGCAATTCTCATTTAGGGTATTTTTTAGTTAAATAATCAATAATATAAGGATCAGCAACAATTAAAGCATCTACACCCGTTTTGTATAAATTTTGAATGAATTTAGGAAAACCTTTTATTAAACTATTGTGACAAATTACATTTAATGCAACATAAACTTTTTTATTTTTTTTGTGTGCATATGCACAAGTTTTTTTTATATCTTTCATAAAAAAATTTGATGCTTGGGAACGTAAAGAATACGCCTTTCCACCTAAAAATATTGCATCAGCACCATAATCTAATGCAATTGTGGCTTTTTCAAAATCACCTGCTGGAGATAGCAATTCAATTTTTTTATTTTTTTTCATTTTTAATTAAATGTAAGTTATCTTTTATTGAACCTAAAAAACCTAAAGATATTTCATTTGGTTTTGAAATATCTTTTGCTTTATTTCAAAATAAATTAATAGTCCTTTCATCTACTTTGTTTTCTTTTATTAATTTTAATAATTCATCATACAAATAAGTTATTTTAAAACATCATTCCTTGTTTTGCATAATGTTATCGATTCTTATAAAATCAATATTCATATTTTTTAATTCATTAATTATTTTAATAATGCATAATTCATAACCACTAAACATATGTGTTCCAAATTTATCTTCAAAAATAGCATTTGGATATTTTCTTAATGTTTCTTTTATTCAATAAAATTTTTTTGAATCAATTCTTAAATTTGCGTAATTATTGAAATTTGAAATCATCTTTCATCTAGAGTGCATAATAAACAAAAAACCATGAGCTTGAATTTCAAGTTTCATTTTTTTGGGTTTATTTTTACAAATTGTTAATAATTCAGATTTAAATAATTCTCTTGATAAAACTAAATGATTAATATTATTTTTCAAGAAAAATGGAAATTGTCCATAACTTGTTACCATTGTTTCTGGATGATATATTAAATTAAATTTAAGATTATTTTCTTTGCATAATTGCGGAATAGCATAATCTTGAAAATATATTCCATCAATTGGTAATTCATTTAGTTTTTTTAAATTGTTTAGTAATTTTTTTAAATCTGGTTCAAAGAAAAATTGATTAACTAAAATAAAAACTTTAGTTTTTAGTTTGTTAAGAGTAATTTTTTTTATTTCATTTCATGTAAAATAATTTGCACATCGCAAACTTATTTCTTTGTTTCCTATTAAAATACAATCTATTTTATTTTCAATAAAATTAATAGCTTGTTCATAATCAAAAGGCATTGTTATTAATTTCATAAATTTAACTTAAGATATTTATAGTAATTGAATTATGACTAAACCATCACCTGATTCATCAACAAAAATATTGTATCTTTTTTTATCTAATAAATTTATGTAATTTTGTAATTCATTGTTTTTAATAATTAATTTTTCATAACGCTTTTGAAATTTTTCATTTTGTTTTTTACGAATGTCTTTTAAAAATAAATTATCTACAACACATATTCCATTTTTGTTTAAAAAATTGAAACTTCTTTCGATATATCAAATTAATTTATTTTTTGGACCATCTAAAATGATGACATCATATTTATTAATATTTGTGCTATTAAAAAAAACATTCGCATCTTTATTCAAAATATTTATTTTTGATTCATTTTTTAATAATTTTTTCGCTATTTCATATCGTTTAATGTTTTTTTCAATAGTTGTTATTTTTTTTACTGAAGTAATTTCACTTAAACAATATGAACTATATCCGCAACCTGTTCCAATTTCTAAAATCGTGTTTAAATAATTGTTATTTTCTAAAAAATTTATCAAAAAATCTAAATTAGATTTTCGCATATTTGCGACATTATTTAATTGACTTTCTTTTAAAATAGATTCTTTTTTATCTTTGTTCATTTAAAAAAAATTCCAAAATTAAAACAGCACTAATTTTATCAATATTTTTTGATCTTAAAGATGCTTTTAATTCCATATCAAAAAGCATTTCATTTGCAATTTTAGTTGTATATCTTTCGTTTTGTAATTTATATTTGCAATTTGGAAATTGTTTAATTAATTCATTTACAAATTTTTCCACTCGTTCAGTAGCTTTATTTAAAGTTCCATTTTCATTAATTGGTCAACCAATAATAAATTCTTTAATTTCATAGTTAAAACTTTTAATCTTTGATTTTAATAAATTAACAGCTTGATTAAAATTATTTTCATTAAATCGTATAGTTGTTAATGGACTTGGAATTTGTGTGTCAACATGACATATAGCTACACCTAATGTTTTTGATCCAACATCTAAACCTAAAAAATACATCGTTAAATTTTTAATAACTCTTTTATATCGTTAATAGATAAAGTTTTTAGGCATCCGCCCTGAGCGTATTCTTTTTTGCCGCCACCTTTACCATCATATTTTTGATTTAATAATTTGATTATGTTGTTGGCAACTAAAATTTCATTAATTGGTTTTTTAATTGATGCAAAATACTGCGTTTTATTATTTGTTTTATTAAGAATTAAAAATAATATATTTTGATATTCGTTGCTAGCATTAGATAAAGCAATGCTTATTTTTTTGCTATCAATATCATTAGTTTCCAAAATACTTATGTTGTCATTTATATTTTGAATTAAGTTTAATTTAATTTCGTTAGCTTCATTTTCTTGATTTTGTTTATCGTACTCTATCTTTATTTTTCGATAATCATTTATCAATTCATTAAATTCATTGTTTTTTTTGCGAAGTTCTTCGATATTTTTTGGAAGAACAAAAGAATTTATTTTATTAATTAAATTTTGATTATTAATTTTTATAGATTCTATTTTTATGCTTTCAATTTCATTGTGCATTTTTTGTATTTGTTTTTTTAAATAATTTTCAATAGTTTGATGACTACTAATGATTTCAATACGTCAAGAACCAACACCATTAGATATTATATTTGTAATAAAACAATTCTCAATTTCATATGTGTTGTTAACATGTGTTCCGCCACAAAGTTCTACACTATAATCAGATATTTTTATAACCCTTAATTTGTCATGTTTTTTATATTCATCATCAAAATAAGCAATAGCATTTAATTTTTTAGAACCTTCTAGATCAGTATAAATGATTTCAACAGGTATTTTTGCAGCAATAACCTTACGAATTTCTTTTTCTATTAATTCTAGTTGATCATCTGTTAATTTTGAAGGGTGTGTGAAATCTAATGTAGCTTTTTGGGCATTTTTAAATGCGCCTTCTTGTTTAATAGATTCACTTATAACTTTTTTTAATGTTGAATGTAATATATGCTCTAGTGAATGATTTTTTCTTGATTGTTTTCTTCACAATTCATCATGTCACAATATTCATTTTTCATTTAATTTAAAAGAAGCATTTTTAAAATGATGTAAATGTTGTAAATTTGGTGCTTTTATAATATTATCAAAATGAACTTTTTTAAATGCTTTTTTGGCATAACCATCATCGTGTTGTTGACCACCTGAAGTTGCATAAATTACTGTTTTATCAAAAATTACATATCCATTGCCGTTTTTAATTTTATTTTGTGGTTTAAATTCATCATCAAATAATGCAACAACTTTTGCTTTTATGTAATTTAATTCATAATCAAATTTGGATAAAACATTGCATTTTAGTAAATTTTCATTTTGTTTTTCTATTGCGGCAACCTGATTATTATTTTTAGAAATTAATTGGTGATTTTTAAATAATTCATCAAATTTATCTCAATCCACATTAACATTATTTATTTTTAAATTTAACGAATTTTCAGCTTTAATTTTGGCATCATCTAAAAACTCTTTTGCAAATTCAATTGGTAATCCATATGTTTCTACCAATTTAAAAAAATTTTCAGTGTTTAAAGTATTTTCGCTAATTTGATTTTTAAACAAAACAAACGCTTTATCAATTGTTTTAGAATAACTATTTATTTCACTTAACAAAGTTGTTTTAATTTCATCTTGCTTATCATTTAGTTCTTTAAAAAAATCTTTGTATAAATCAATTACAGATTTAATAACCGGCTCAGCTCAATTATCTTTTATATTAAGTTTTTTTGTATACAACACAATTCTTCTTATTAATTTTCTAATTGTGTAATTTCTTCCTTTTGGTCCTGGAATAACTCCGTCTGACACTGCAAAAACAACAGCTTTTATGTGATCAGCTATTACACGAAAATATGTTTGCTTCTTTTTGCTATTCACATCATTTGAAAAATAATCTTCAACATTGTATTTTTCTGTAGTAAATTTTTCTATTTCTCTAATTATTGGTAAAAATAAATCTGTATCAAAATTTGTTGGAACATCTTGAATAATAGAAGCTAACCTTTCTAATCCTGAACCTGTATCAATATTTTTTCTTGCTAATTCTGAATAGTTATCATTGCCATCATTGTTAAATTGACTGAAAACTATATTTCATATTTCAATATATCGATCATTTTCTATATCTTCATCAAATAATTTTATTCCAATATTTTCTGGATCATATTTAATACCACGATCATAATAGATTTCAGTACAAGGACCGCAAGGACCTTGCTTTAAATCTCAAAAATTTCGATCACGATTACAACGAATTATATGAGTTGGATCAATTCCGACATTAACTCAATATTTATATGCATCATCATCGTTTTCATATATAGTTATATATAGTTTATTTTTATCTATTTCATATTCATTTATTAATAATTCATATGCAAATTTAATTGCATCTTCTTTGAAGTAATCACCAATAGAAAAATTACCCAGCATTTCAAATAAAGTTTGGTGTCTACTTGTGACGCCAACATTTTCAATATCATTTGTTCTTAAACAGCGTTGAGAATTAGTTAATCTTGGTGCTGGTGGATTGCTTTTACCTGAAAAATAATTTTTTAATGTTGCAATACCTGCATTAATTCATAATAAGGAATTATCATTTACAGGAACCAAAGATTTTGATTCAACAATATAGTGATTTTTACTTTTAAAAAAATCTAATCATTTTTGTCTAATTTCATTCCCTGATAGTTTTTTCATATTTGAAAGATATTCCTATATTTTTTAATGGTTTTTTGCTTCTAATATTTTACCACCACCTATGCAAATATTTTTTTGGGTATAAATTGCAGCATATTGGCCAGGAGTAACAGATTTAGATTTTTCTGGATAAAAAATCTTTACATTAGTTTTATCAATACTTTTTATAAAACATTTTATTAATTGTTGTCGATGTCTAAATCTCACATAAAAAAATTCATTTTCTCAATTTATTGATTTAGGTTCTATAATTCAATTAAATTCAATTAAATTAGCAATATTTGATTCTAAATATTGATCACTATTTGACTTTAGTGCCACATACAAAATATTTTTTTCTTTATCTTTTCCAACAACAAAAGTTTTTTCCTTCATCCCCCCAATATTTAAACCTTGTCTTTGACCTATCGTATAAAAAAGTGTTCCATCATGTTTTCCAATAATTTTATTGTCTGGCAATAAAATAATATCTCCTGAATTTTTATCAAAATAATTTTCAAGAAATAATTTGAAATTTCTTTCACCAATAAAACAAATTCCAGTTGAATCTTTTTTATTTGCCACTATTAAGTTATTGTCGTTGGCAATTTTTCTAACTTCAGATTTTAAATAATTAGCTAAAGGAAAAATAACATTATTTAATTGTTCTGATTTTAAATAACATAAAAAGTAAGTTTGATCTTTATTTAAATCTTTAGATATTTGCAAATAATTTTGGTTATTTTCATTGATTAATTTTGCATAATGACCTGTTGCTAAAAACGCATTTGGATAATTTTTATTTATGTATTCTTTTAATACACCAAATTTTATAAAATGATTACAAAGTATATCAGGATTAGGTGTTAGATTATTCTTATAATCATTCAACATTTTACTGAAAACTAAATCTCAATATTCTTTAACAAAATTAATTTTTATTAATTCAATTTTTAGTTGATCAGCAATTTTTTTTGCATCGTTAAAATCCGTTTCTGATGAACAACCTATTTCAAGATCTTTTAAATTGTTTCCTAAAAAATCTCCATTTAACTCCTTATCCCAGTTAACCATGTAAATTCCAATAACATGATAACCTTGTTCTTTTAGTAATAATGCACTAACTGAAGAGTCTACGCCGCCCGACAAACCAACAATTACTGTTTTTTTATTATTTTCTATGTTATTCATACTAATCTAAATATTTTGTTGTTTACTTTGTTTTTTTTCGTAATATGATATGTATGCTTTGTAATATTTATGTTGCAAAAACAATTGACATTTTTGCTGTAATGGTACCATAAATATTAAATATCCAAATATTGAACAAATAAAAGGTATAAAAATACCAATAATAGATAAAATCAGTCCAATTTTACTTTTCTTTTGTAACATTTCTATATTAAAAAAAAATTTAATTGGTTCATCTGTATATTGTTTTTGTTTAATTTCATTCGATTGATATCATATTTGAAAAATTGTAGTTAATATAAAAATAAGTTTAAAAATTATGTAAAGTGGCAAAGCTATATACAAATTTATAGTATTAATTTGAATAATAATTGTTGCCAATATTAATGCTGCTAAAATGTTAAATAAAATACCAATAACAAAACCAGTATGAAAAATTCAAATTTTAATTAAATTTTTTTTAATTTTATTTCAAAATTCAGTGTAACTAAAATTATATAAAGATTCTATTTTAATTGATTTAAATTTATTCATTGTTCTATTTACCTTAATTTTATTATGCTTTAAAAAATATTTTATTTCTTTAAAAAGATATCAAAATTTTGTAAAAAAATAAATTTCTTTTTTCAAAGAAAATACATTTATAAATTTTTAAAAAATAAAACATTTATTTTTTTAATTTAAAAAAATTAATAAAATTTATAATTTGGAAAGTAATTTGTTTTAAGATTTTTTTACTTCACTCAAATTTTAAGCAGATTGTAAGTATTTAATATAGGTCATGTAAATGCAATATAATCATAATTTAGTTGAAAAAAAATGAATTGATTTTTGGGATAAAAATCAAACATATAATTTTAAAGATGATTTAAACAAACCTAAATTTTATGTTTTAGATATGTTTCCATATCCATCAGGAAAAGGATTACATGTTGGTCACATCAAAGGATATACAGCAACAGATATAATTAGTCGTTACAAAAAAGCTTGTGGTTATAGTGTAATTCATCCTATAGGTTATGATGCGTTTGGATTACCTGCTGAACAATTTGCAATAAAAACAAATAAACATCCAGGAACTTTCACAGAAGAAAATATTAATAATTTTAGACGACAATTAAAAATGATGGGATTTAACTACAGTCCTAATTTAGAAATTAATACAACTGACCCAAAGTATTATAAATGAACTCAGTGAATATTTAATGAACTTTATAAAAATGGTTTGGCAGAAATATCAGATATCGAAGTAAATTGATGCGAAAAATTAGGAACTGTTTTAGCTAACGAAGAAATTTTAACTGATGAAAACGGTAACAAAATTAGTGAAAGAGGTTCTTATCCTGTAACTAAAAAAATTATGCGTCAGTGAATTTTAAAAATAACTAAATATGCTGACAAATTATTAGATGGATTAAATGTAATTAATTGAAATGAATCTATTAAAAAAATGCAACGGGATTGAATTGGTCGAAGTGATGGAGCTTTAATAGATTTTAATTTAGAAAATAATAACAAATTAACTGTTTTTACAACTAGACCAGATACCATTTTTGGAGTAACTTTTTTATTGATTTCTCCTGAAAATTCTTTTTTAGAAAAAATAATTAATCCGAGTTATAAAAATGATGTTGAAAAATATTTAATTGAAGTTAAAAACAAATCCGAAATTGAAAGAAAAGATAAAGCAAATAAATCTGGAGTTTTTACAGGTTCTTATGCTATCAATCCAGTAAACAAAAAGAAAATTCCTATTTGAATAGCTGATTATGTATTAAATAATTATGGTACAGGTGTAGTAATGGCTACTCCGGCACATGACAATAGAGATTATCAATTTGCAAAATTACATAATTTAGAAATTATTAAAGTGATAGACAATTCTTTGGAAAATGAACCTTATTTAGGTGATGGAATTCATATTAATTCTGATTTTTTAAATGGTTTAAATAATCAAGAAGCAATTCAAAAATCAATAGAATATGTTGAAAAAAATTTTATTGGAAAAAAGACAACCACATATAAATTAAGAGATTGAATATTTTCGCGTCAAAGATATTGAGGTGAACCATTTCCAATAATATTTAATGAAAAAAATGAAATTTTTTTAATAGAAGATTTGCCAGTAGTTTTACCACCTATGGAAACTTTTGAACCTAATCCAGACGGTTTACCACCACTTGCTAATGCTACAAAATGAATTAATGTATTTATTGAAAATAAATTGTATCGAAGAGAAACAAATACTATGCCTCAATGAGCAGGCTCTTGTTGATATTATTTGGCTTATTTGATGAAAATTCATAATGATGCATCTTTAGAATATTTGCCATTAAATAGTAATGAAGCAAAGAAAAATTTTGATCGTTTTTTGCCTGTAGATATTTATGTTGGTGGTCAAGAACATGCGGTTTTGCATTTATTGTATGCAAGATTTTGGCATCGATTTTTGTATGATATTGGAATTGTTTCAACTCCTGAACCATTCATGAATTTAATAAATCAAGGAATGATTTTAAATTCTGATGGGACTAAAATGTCTAAATCTAAAGGAAATATTATAAATCCTGATGATATTTGTAATTCACATGGTGCTGATGCTTTAAGATTATATGAAATGTTTATGGGTCCTATTACAGCATCCTTAGCATGAAATGATAGCGGTTTAGATGCGATGCGTAAATGATTAGATCGTGTTTGAAATTTATTCCATAAAATTAATATAGAAAATTTGGATGAAAGTTCAAACGAAGAATTATTGCATTCATATCATGAATTTTTAGAACAAGCTAATAAACATTTAGATAAAAATGAATTTAATTTGTTAATAAGTAAAATGATGGTATTTATAAATAGTTGTTATAAAGTTGATAAAATTCCTAAAAAATATTTACAAAATTTTGTTATTATTTTAAGTTTCGTTTGTCCATTTATAGGTGAAGAGTTGAATTTATTTTTAAATATGGATAAAAACACAAGTGTTTATGATTTGCCAATGCCGCAACATAATCCAAAATACATTGTTGTTAATGAAATAACTATTTCTTGTATGATTAATGGAAAATTTAGAGAAAGTTTAAAATTTAAAATAGATGCTTCAGAAGAAGAAGTAAAAAATGCTTTTATAAATAATAAAAAAATTAAACAATACATTGACAATAAAGAAATTAAAAAAATTAT
The DNA here is from genome assembly GCF_000685905.1 of Mycoplasmoides pirum ATCC 25960. Lineage (NCBI taxonomy): Bacteria > Bacillati > Mycoplasmatota > Mycoplasmoidales > Mycoplasmoidaceae > Mycoplasmoides > Mycoplasmoides pirum. The sequence goes on from NZ_JMKZ01000001.1 coordinate 414,454, forward strand.
TTTCGTGCCAAACAAAACAATTAGTTTTGTTGTTTAATTTTTATAGTGCTAAAATCAAACTATTAAAAGGCAGAGGTACTATTTTCATTTCTTGTCGAAAATGGTTGAGAAATACTCTTGAACTTGATCTAGTTAATACTAGCGTAAGTAGCCTAATTTCTTTTTATCTAACCTTTTAATATTTAAATGATTTGGATTTTTTAAAAGGTTATGCAAGTAAATAATGTCAAAAAAGAATTAGGTACACAAGATTTTGAATTATTAAAAAAACAAGATATTGATTTTATTAATTTTCAAATCAAACAAAAAAATTATCAAATTAGTAAATTTTTGTTTTTTCAAAAACAACAAAAATTATTAATAAAAGAAATGTTTTGATTATTTACAAATGCATTGTTAAATATAGCAACAATAATTTTCATTTTCTTAGAATCATTTCAAATTCATTTAAAAATAGGTGTAAATTCTGCAACTAATGAAAATATTTTTATAAGTTCGTGAGTTTTTATAATAATTTTTTTCATATTTAATTTTTTAATATCATTGATATGATCATTAACTATAAAACTAAATTTCAACAAAAAGATAAGTTATTTTTTCATTAGTTTTTTTAGCATTTTTTTTATTTTTTTAAAATTTCCTAAATTAATTAATGAATTTACATTAAATAAAAAAGAAATTAAATTTTTTAAAAAAAATTTCATAAGTTTTTTTGAAAACTCTGAAACTTTTTATTTTGTTTTATTAGGTTTATTATTGTCAATTTTTTTGCTAGTCAAATTTTTATTCAGTTTTTGAAAAATTTTTGGCGGATGAAGCATAGAAGTTGATGTTATGTTTTATGTTTTAGTTTTAATCATTATTGATAAATTAAAATTTGTTCTTTTGTTTGCTTTTATTTCACCAATTTTAGCACTACCATTTTCATCAGGATTAATATATCCATTGCAAGTGTTTATAGAATATTTGCTGTCTTATTGAATATTATTACCTATTTGTTTTTTTGCTAATATAAATTTTTTTTTCATCAAAAAGATGCACATTAATTCCAAAAAAAATAAAAATCTTGCAACATTATTATTTTTTTCTTTTTTAACTTTTATTTTATTTTCAATAAAAATGTTTATTCACATTTTAGCAGGAGTTATTTGATGAACTAATAATGATTGATTTTTTTCTTTTGTTTTAAATGCTCAAATTATTTTGGGTTCATTTGCTATTTGTTTACCATTTGCATTAATGAGTATATTACCGATTTTAAAAATTAGAGAAATTCATCAAAATAAAAAAATTCATTTAATAAAAAACATTTAAAAATATATTTTTAAATCTTATTTATTTACATAAAAAATAAAATATGTATAATTAGATTAATTCAAATATAAATTATTTGAATAACAAAAGTAGTTTAAACTCGCCTATTTGACTTAATGTAGAATTAATGTTTCAAGGCTAATTAGTTTTTTTTAGTTTTAAATTTTATATTTAAATTTTAAAAATCATACTTTTGGAATTGACTTTGTTTATTCCATAATATTAGTTTTAATATTAGAGAGTGCAAAGTTTTAATTGTTAATTTATTGGAAAAAAATCATTTAATGAATAATAATCAAAATAGAAATAGTAATACTAATTTTCAAAAACAACAAAAATCAAATAATCCTTTAATGAATGAAACTATTCCTAAAAGAATTGTTTTAATAGATGAAAATTCAAACAATTTAGGAGAACTTTCAAAAGAAGAAGCATTGCAAATGGCTACCGATAAACAATTAGATGTTGTTGTGATATCGCCTAATGCAAAAGTTCCTATTGCTAAATTAATGGATTATGGACGTTTTTTGTATGAACAAAAACGTAAAAAACGCGAATCAAAAAAGAAACAAACAGTTATTAAAGTTAAAGAAATAAATGTTAAACCAACAATTGGTCAACATGATTTATCTTGACGTGCTAATAATGCTAAAGATTGATTAGATGATGGATTTCATGTCAAATTTAGTGTTAAAGCCTTTAATCGATTAATTACTCGTGAAGATATAATTAATAATTTATTTGATTCTTTCATCAAATTAGTAGGGGAACATGGAGAAATTGAAAAGAAATTTGTAAGAACTGCTGCAAATACATATGAAGCAACAATTGTTCCTAATAAAAACTATAAACCTAAAAAAGATTAATTATTTTTTAAAAAAGAAAGGAATAAATTTATGCCTAAAATGAAAACTAAAAGTGCTGCTGCTAAACGTTTTAAAGTTACTAAGTCTGGAAAAATTAAACACAAACATGCTTATACTTCTCATTTAGCACCAAACAAAACAACTAAACAAAAAAGACATTTGCGAAAAGCTTCTTTTGTTGATAAAAATCAATCAAAATCAATTAGAGAATTGTTAAATTAATATTTTTTAAGGAGATAAAATTATGCGTGTTAAAGGCGGACCAGCAACAAGACAAAGACGTAAAAAATGACTTAATGAAGCTGAAGGTACATTTGGTACTAGACATGCTTCATATAAAGTTGCAAAACAAACTGTTATTCAATCAGCAAAATATGCATATCGTGATCGAAGAAACAAGAAAAGAGAATTTCGTGCTTTATGAATTGGGAGATTAAATGCAGCATTGCGCGAAATGGATATTACATATTCTGTTTTTATCAATAAATTAAGAAAAAATAATATTTTAATTAATCGTAAAATGTTATCTGAAATGGCAATTCAACAACCAGAAGAATTTAAAAATTTTGTACAAAGTGTAATGAATAATTAATAATGATTTGGGATTTTAATAAATTAATTGTTATTCAAAAAGAGTTAGACAAAAAAATTTTTAAAAAATTTCATACCCAATATAAATCAACTTCATCTAAAAGAAAATTAGCTTTGATTGTTGAATTATGTGAATTAGCAAACGAAATTCGTTTTTTTAAATTTTGATCTACTAAATCTTCAAGTGAATTAAAAATAATTTTAGACGAATTAGCAGATGTATTTCATTTTGCTTTTACTTTTGCGATTCAATATAAATCATCAAATGTCTATAACATTCCAAACATTAAAAAAGACAAAAAAAACATAAATAGCAAATTAACTATTTATTTTAGTAGTTTAATTAAATTAGCTCAAAATATTAAAGATAAAAAAACTATTGATTTATTTATAAAGCAACTAATTAAACTATCAATAATATTAGGTTTTAACAAAAAACAAATTTTTGAAGCTTATTTATTAAAAAATGAAATAAATTTGCAACGAAATAAATCTAATTATTAAATAATTTAATGTATATTAAATTTATTTATAGAATAATGTGGTATTAATTATGATTAATCACGATGAATTAATTTCAATTTTAAAAAATAAAATTATAGGCATTAACAATACTAGAATTCTTTATGAAATTAAAAATATTTTCACAAAAGAATTTGTTAAACCACTTTATCAAAAATTAGGTAATTTACCAGCAGAACAAAAACCAGAATTTGGTGCAAATCTACAAAAATTAAAAGATGATATTGATTCTTTAATTGAAACTACTGTAAATGATATTGAAAATAAAAATGATCAAATTTTTAGTCCAAAATATGATTTAACATTACCAGCAAGCAATTTGTTTCCTGGCACAAATCATATTTTGAAAAAAACTATTGATGAAATAATTGTTTTTTTCAAAAGGTTTAATTTCAAAATTGTTAATAATAGTGAATTAACTTCAACAACATTTTGTTTTGATATTTTAAATATTCCTATGGATCATCCCGGCAGAAGCTCTAGAGATACATTTTATATTGACAATAAAAGATTATTAAGAACACAATGTACAGCCTCAACAATTCAAGCTGTGTCGCAATTGAATAAAAATAGTGATATTAGAGTAGTTAGTTTTGGAAATGTGTATCGTAATGATACGGATGACGCTACACATTCTCATCAATTTACTCAAATAGATTTTATTTGAATTAGAGAAAATATGTCATTAACTAATTTAAAATGATTTATTCAAGAATTTATTAATTTTATATTTTCAGATAATGTGAAAATACGTTTTCGACTTTCATATTTCCCATTCACAGAACCTTCATTTGAAGTTGATGTTAGGTGTTGAAATTGCCAAAACGGTTGTAATGTATGTAAATATTCTAAATGAATTGAAATTTTAGGAGCAGGTTTATTACATCCTGTTGTTATTAAATCTTCAGGTGTGAATCCTAAGTTTTCAGGTTTGGCAGCAGGTATTGGTGTCGAACGTTTAGCAATGATAAAAAATGAAATTAATGACATAAGAGAATTTTATGAAAATGATTTTCGTTTTAACGAACAATTTAGGGATTAGTTCATATGTTGTTATCTAAAAAAATAATTAAAAGTTTTATAGATGGAATAGAAGAAATTAGTGAAGAAAGTATTGTTAATACTCTTAACGCAATTGGCGCTGAAGTAGAAAACATTTATCATTTTCCAAAAACTGACTCATATGTTACTATTGGGCAAATCAATGAAGTAAGAGAACATCCGCATTCTGAAAAACTTTCAATTTGTAGAGTACGTATAAATACATCACAACTTGTTGATATAGTTTGTGGAGCAAAAAATGTTAAAAATCGCGAATCCGTGATAGGTAAATATGTTATTGTTGCTTTAACAGGTTCAGAACTACCAAATGGTAAAACTATTATGTCTAAAAACATTAATGGAATTATGTCAGAAGGTATGTTATGTTCTTATGAAGAATTAAATCCTGAATATAGAAAATATATTTCAGCTAATGATTTAGATGACATTATTATTTTGAATGATGCAAAATTGTTTGATAAAGATATTTCTAAATATATAAGTACTGATGATGTGATTTATGATATTAGTATTCCTACTAATCGTCCCGAATGACAAGGTGTTCGATTTATTTGTTATGAAATAGCAGCATCATTAAATTTACGTTTTAAAGACAAAATGCGTAATTTTTTTGTTAAAAATCGTCGCTTTAATAAAGCATTTAAAGTATTAAATTATGCTCCATCATTATGTAATTATTATGATGTTATTCATTTAAGAAGCAAAAGAGTAAAAAATTCAACTTGAGATCTTAAAGGTGTATTAATTAATCATATGATTAAACCTATTAATGACATTATTGATAATTGTACTTTAATATCATTAATTACAGGAAATCCAATTCATATTTATGATGCTAATAAAATTGAAGGTCAATTAATTTTAAGAATTTCTAGTAAAAGAGAAACCATAATTGGTTCAGATGATAAAAAATATGAAATTTTCCCTGGTGATTTAATTGTTTGTGATCGAGTAAAAATTGTTGCTTTGGCAGGAATTGTTATTTCCAAAGAAGTAATGGTTAATAATGAAACAACTTCATTTTTAATTGAAATTGCAAATTATAAAAAAACTAAAATTATTGAAACATTAGAACGTTTAAATACTAGTACTTTTTCTGGAAAAATGTTTTCTAAACAAGTGTCATTGTATGCTACAAAATTAACAATTCAACATATTTATCGTTATTTATTAAAAAATAATTTACCGCAACAATTATCAGAATTAAATTCAAAATGCAATGTTGATAGTTTTTGTAGAAAAATACCAATTAATTTTAATGATATTAGAAATTTAATTGGTTTGAGTCAAAATGAATTATCAAATGCACAAATTGAATATAGTTTAAAAAGTATTGGTTTTGATATTAATGGTTCCATGGTATTAGTTCCTTCATATCGTAGTGATATTTGAACATGACAAGATATAGCTGAAGAAGTTGTAAAAATGATTAACATTAATTTGTTAAAACAAGAACCAATAGTGGCTAATTATTCATTAGAGTTTGAAGAAAATAATAATTATGAAATGTTAAAAAAATTGCATGAAAAACTTTGCAATTTACAAATTTCAAATGTTCATACTTATAATTTAACCAATTACGAAGATGCAAAAATATTTGATTTTTTTAACCACAAAGAACCAATTAAAGTTTTGGATGCTAACTCAGTTGAACGCGAATATTTTAGAGTTAATATCATTAGTAATTTGTTAAAAGTTTTAGATTTAAATAAAAAAAGAAAAAATAAATTAATTCCTATTTTTGAACTACAAAATTTATTAACACAAAAGGGTTCAGAACACCATATTGGTATAGCTCTTCCATCAAAATTATTTGAAAATAATTACATTAATAGTGGAATTGAAAATAATTTGTTAACAATGAAAGGTTTAAGTAATATTATTGTTGATAATTTTGGTTTTAGATGTGCTTATAAAAAAATTGATCAATCTGATTATTTAATTACAAATGATTCATTGCAATTAGTTGTTTATAATCAAATTATTGGTTATATTGGTCAAGTTCGACCATCTATTCTTAAAAAATATGATTTAGCAGACACTCCTATTTATGTTTTAGATATAAATCTTGAAAAATTAATAACATCATTAAATAGAATTCAAAAAGAATATGTGACTTATAGTAAATTACAAAACATTGATCGTGATATTACTTTTACATTAGAACCTAATAATGCATTTGATGATTTTATTGAAGTTATTGATTCTATCCCCGAAATAATAAAATGAGAATTAATTTCCATTTATGAAAAAGAAACAAATGAAAAGAATAATTCAATTGTTCAAATTAATGAACTTGAAAATGATTTAGTAACTATTGATACAACTACAGGTATTACTTCAAAATTTGTTCAATCTAACCATATTAAAAATTCAAAAATTATTAATTACACTGTTCGCTATTTCATTGAACAAAATTTAAAAACTTTATCTACTCAGGAAATTAATGAAATTACAAAAAATTTAATTAAATTGTGTGAAATTAAAGGTATAAAAATTCAAAAATAGTTCATTTTAAGTTTTTAAAAATTATTTATTGATTATTTTGTTTGTAAAACTAAAATGTAATTTTACATAAGTTTTTAATTGATCTAAACCATATTTTTTATAAATAAATTCGGCTACATTTAAAATTTTAGAATTAGAAGATCCTAAATATATTTTTAAACCTAATTTTTTTTCTAAATTAGCTATAGAATTTAATCATGCATTTCTAGCTAAAATAGATGCTGTTGCAATAGAGATGTATTTACTTTCACCTTTTGTTTCAAAAATATCTATTTTTATTTTATTTTTTGGATTAATAACATTTATATAATTTTCATAATTTTTTCTGTTTGCAAATTGATCCATAATAATTGAACAATTTTTTAAATCAATTGTGTATTTCTGTATTAATTCAGAAATTGTTTTGTTATGTAAGTATGTTTTGATAATATGAGCGTTTTTATATTTTTCAAATAATTTGTTGTATTCCAATGGATTTAAAACATTAAAAACACTTTTAATTTTTATTTTTTCAATTTGTTTTGCTATTTTTTGAATTTCTAAATCATTAAGTTTTTTAGAATCTTTAATTTTAAGTGTTTTTAATTTTTGAATATCTTCTTTATTCACTAAAACAGCTGCAACACTTATTCCTCCAAAATAATCACCTACGCCTACTTCATCAGATCCAATTTGATTATCTAATAATTTTTTTTGAAAAATTCTTTCTGAAGTATCAATGTGTTTTTTATTATTAAACACAATATTAAAAACATCTTCAGAATCTATTCCTTGAAATAATATTTTATTTGATTTGTATATTGTTACTCTTGTATTATTTAATGTAAAAGCAAAAAAAACATTTTGATTTTTATCATTTATTTTTTTACTTTTATACTTTTTAACAATATTTTCAATTTCTTTGTTAGTAATTTTTTTTGTAATATTTTTATTTGAGTTGTGCATTTGTAAAATATAATTAATTACATAATAATTAATTAAAATATACAATATAATGTTATTTTATTAAAATAATTTTATAAAAATTATTTTGTGACAATAATGAAATGTTGACGGGAATCTAAAATGAATTTTAATGAAAATGACAAAGTAGTAAAAATTACATCAGAAGATGTTTACAATAAGAAATTTAGTCAAACTAATTCAAATGGATATGATCCAGATGAAGTTGATGAATTTTTAGATTTAATTGTTAAAAAACTATATCAATATGAAAAAAATTTAAATCGCTATTTAACAAGTATTAATAATTTTGCATCTATTAGCGAAAAAACAAGTCAACAAGATGCATTAATAAAGAAATTGCAAAAAGAATTGGATGATTTATATAACAATGGTTATGGTAATCAAGCAATGATGCGTAGAATGCAAAATATCGAACAAAATGTTCGAGAACGTAATACTGTGTTTAATGAAAAATTAGAAAGAATTGAACACATGTTAAGTAAAGTTTTAAAAAAATTAGAGATATATTAATTTAAAAGGGTAAAGAATATATGATTTTAGGTGTTGGAATAGATGTGGTAGATATAAAACGTATATCAAATAGAAAATCAAATGAATTTGTTAAAAAATTATTAACCCAAAACGAGCTTAATAAATATAATTCGTTAAAAGACGCTAATAAAGAAGATATGTTTTTAGCGGTTCGTTGAGCTTTGAAAGAAGCTATTTATAAATCACTAAAAATTAAACAATTGTTTACTGATTTAGATATTAAAAAAATTAACGGATTATATGAATGTTTTTTAGTTAATGATAATACAATTAATTTACATTTGTCAGTTTCATATGAAGCGGATATGATAACAGCAATTTGTGTAGCAGAAAGCAATTTAATAAAATAATGAAAACATTTACTCGCTGAATTATTAGAATACTTCAATATCTTTCTTTTCCGTTTGTAGGAATTGAATTTATTTTTAGATATTTGTCAGCATTATCAAAATCAAAACATTATGTAGAAAATCCTGAAAAATTTTTACCAGATGAAAGATTTAGAATTGTATATATTTTAGTGAGTAGAATTTTATATTTTAAAGGTATAAAAATTGTTGAAGAAAATTGAGATTTAGTTCCAAAAAAGCCGGTTTTATTTGTGATGAATCATAAATCAAATATTGATCCTTTGATAATGATTCAAATTTTAAATAACCATAAAGAACATCCGCTTATAACTTTTGTAGCAAAAAAAGAATTATTGAATAAAAATTTTGGGAAAATTCTTAGATTAATTGATGTTATTTTTATTGACCGTAATGATATAAGACAAATGGCATCCTCAATTGATGACCAGGAAAAGTTAATTCGTAATAATCTTTCACTTGCAATTTTTCCAGAAGGTACAAGAATTTCTGGTAATGAAATTGGTGAATTTAAACCAGGTGCGCTAAAAATTGCTTATCGTGCTTTTTGTCCAATAGTTCCTGTAGCAATTTGAAATACTCAAAATAGAATGGATCATAATAAACGTAAAGAATTATCATTAAAACCACAAGGTTATAAAGTATATGTACGTTTTTTAGAACCATTGTTACCAATTAATTTTATTAATATTCAATCGAATAATGTTGCAAGTAATATTCAAAATTTAATTAATGAAAATTATTTAAATCTAAAACAAAAGCATGAAAAAAAATAAAAAATATGAAACAATATTTAGATACATTAAAATATGTGCTTAAAAATGGAATAATGACTGATAATCGAACCAAGATTAGAACATTATCTACTTTTGGTTTAAGAATGGAATTTGATTTACTTAAGGGATTTCCTTTAATAACTACAAAAAAAGTTTTTTTTCCTGGTATTGTACATGAATTATTATGATTCATAAGTGGTAATACTAATATTCAATATTTAGTAAAAAATAATGTAAATATTTGGAATGAATGACCATATGAAAAATATAAACAATCAAAGCAATATAAAAAAGATCATGATTTGCTATGATTTAAAGAAAAAATTATTAAAGATGACGCATTTGCAAAAAAATGAGGAAATCTTGGACCAGTATACGGAAAGCAATGAAGAAATTTTTTAGGTGTTGATCAATTAAAAAAAATAATTTCAGAAATTAAAAACAACCCAACATCTAGACGTTTAATAATAAGTGCATGAAATCCAAAAGAAATTGAAAAAATGGCATTGCCACCATGCCATAGTTTATTTCAATTTAAGGTTTTAGATAATAAATTGCATTGTCAACTTTATCAAAGAAGTGCAGATTTATTTTTAGGTGTCCCTTTTAATATTGCTTCATATTCATTGTTAACAATGATGCTAGCTCATGTAACTAATTTAAAATGTGGAAAATTTATTCATATTTTAGGTGATGCTCATATATATGAAAATCACTTAGATCAAGTTAAATTGCAAATTACAAGAAAACCTAAAAAATTACCTAAAATTATTTTAAATAGCAAAGTTAAAGATTTATTTAAATTTAAATACGAAGATATTGAATTAGTTGATTATGAATCATGACCTAAAATTTCGGGTGTGGTAGCGGTATAAATTTTATGGTTAAAATGATTTGGTGTGAAGATATTAAACATGGAATAGGTAAAAATAATAGTTTACCTTGAAAAATTCCTGAAGAAATGGAACATTTTAAAAAAACAACTATGAATAAAGTAGTTGTTATGGGTTTTAATACATATAAAAGTATGGGCAAATTATTGCCAAATCGTATTAACATAATTATGACTAAAAATCATAAAAGTGATGTACCTAAAGATGCATTAATATATCAAACTGCAAAAAGTGTTTTAAAAGATTTTCAAGACGTTGACATTTATGTCATTGGTGGAAAACTAATATATGAATTATTTTTAGAATTTGCTGATGAATTGATTGTTAGTCGATTATCAAATGATTTTAAATGTGATACTAAATTTAATCCTAAATTGAATGAATTTAATTTAATTGAAAAAAAATCTTTTAAAAAATTTGATGTTTTTTATTATCGTAGAAAAAATGATTTAAATAATATTTCAAATTCCAATTTAGAACCAATTGATAATATTTTTAATTTGTCTTTTTTGCATTTTGTAGGGCCATTTGATTTATTGTTAGCTTTAATTCAAGATAAAAAAATGGATATTTTAAATTTGGATTTAGCTGAATTAACTGCACAATATTTAAAATTTATTAAAGAAAATATGAAAAATGTTGATATTGAACAAATTACTGATTATTTAGTAATGGCTACATATTTAATCGAATTAAAATCTAAACAAATTATTCCTTCAACTGATGATGAAAATGAGGAAGATTATGATCTATCAAACAACAAAGAAAGAGATCGTTTAGTAAAACATTTAATTGAATATAAACATTATCGAGAAGTTATACCAAAATTAGAAGAATTGCAATTAAATCGTTCACAAATGATTGGAAAAGAAGCTGATGAATGAAATGCTTTCCAAGTTTCTAATGATGATTTGCCAGAAGCGCCATTACCAAACTACATGAATCCTGATCGATTATTAGTTGCGATGCAACGAATTTTTAATAGATTAAAAAATAAAAGTATTAATTCTCCAAAAATTGTTGTTGAAGAATTATCAATTGAAGATGTTCAAAATGAAATATATGAAATTATTAAAAATAGTAAATCAAAGCAAATTACTTTGACTCAATTATTGAGCAAAGTTGATCAAAATAAACTTAATCAAATGTATTTTGTTACATGTTTTGTTGCTTTATTAGTTTTAACAAGATATCAAAAAATTGATATGTTTCAAAAAAAAGTTAATGATGAAATATATATAGAATTAAATACAAAACCTATAAGTAATGAACCTGAAGAAACCATTGAAGAAATGATTAAGAGACAAGAAGATTTTAAGCGCGAAACTGAAGAATACAGAAAACAAATTATGAAGCAGCGAGCTGAAGAATATCAAAAAAAACGTGAAATGTATTTGAAAGAAAAATACGGTGATGCTTATGTGTCGCGCGAAGAATATCGTAAAATGAGTGATGCTGAAAAATTGAAATTGCGAGAGAGACAAAAAGAAATTAATAAAAATAATAATGGTAATAAGGAATAATGACTATGGCAAAAAAAGAAAAAATATCTAAACAAATTAAAACAAAAAGTAACAATTTAAATTTAGATAAAATAAAAAATGTTTTTGCTAAAGAAAAATCACAATTATCGCCTCCAAAGAAAAAAAATATCAATAATCAAACATCACTAGATGTTAAAGCAATAATTCAAGGTGCTTTATTTGTTGCCGGAAAAGAAGGAATGACATTAGCTGAATTACATAAAATTTTGCCTAAATTAACAATGGAAGAAATTAAGCAAAATTTAGGTAAATTACAAAATAAATTTGATTTAGATAACGAATTAGGTATTACGATTAAAGATTACGGTAATAAATATAAATTTTTGACTAAACCTGAAATAAAAAATGAAATGCGACGATATGCCAATTTAAAATTTAAAAATCCTTTAAATTCAAAATTAATGGAAGTATTAGCTATTATTGCCTATAATCAACCTTGTACTAGACCAAGAATTTCAGAAATTCGAGGAGTTGATTCTGCAAATTTAGTAGATATTTTAATTGAGCACGGATTAGTTCAAGAATTAGGCAGATCTGATACTTGAGGAAGACCTTTCATTTATTCTGTTACTGATAAATTTTTTGATCTTTTTGGTATTAGTACTATAGAAGATTTACCAAAAGTTCAAAATTTTGATCCTGAATCATTTCTTGAAGCAAATTTCTTTGATAGCAATAGATTTGAAGAATAAATTTTTGCATTACGTTATTAAAAATAAAAAAGGGACCTTTCGGTCCCTATTTTGCTTATAAGCCATGTTCTGTATCCAAATAGATGGATGTTAACTATTTATCTACATAAATTTATAAATTTATGTCACAATTTTAATTCATTTCTTAATTTTGTGTTCCCTTACCAAAATTTAGGTTTCTCACTTATGGGGTTTACCAACGTTTCACTATTAATTTTCATTAATACTCGTCTCTGTGGCACTTTATGCAAAATCACCATGATATAAATTTTAGGTTATTTGCGCCGTCATTATAAATCTAATCATAATGCTAGGTTTTATTTATTAAACCTACATAAAAACTACAAACATCTCAGTTTGTGTGAGCATGGACTTTCCTCTAATTTATTAAAAATCAGCAGTTAACCAGCAAAACATAAATATTTTACATAAAAATTAATATAGTTAATAGATAATCTATTAAGTTAAAAATTATTCATAAAAAATTTTTTTTATAATATATCTTAAAAAGATTTAAAGATTTTTATGTATTTATCAAAAAATTGTGTGAAATAATTATTTATGAATTTTAATTTAATTCTTAACGGAAATATAAATAAGCAAGTTATTAAAATAATTAATCAATATAGTAAAAATTCTGCAAAATGAATAGGTGTTGATAAAGGTTCATTGTTCATTTTGAAAAATAATTTAAAACTTTATGCTGCTTTAGGTGATTTTGATTCTGTCAACAAGAATGAACTTGAATTAATTAAAGAAAATACTAAAAATTTTTTCATTTATCCCCCCGAAAAAGACCAAACAGATTTTGAAATAACTTTAGATTGATTAACAAAGCAGAAAAAAATTAATAAAATTAAGATTTTTGGTTGAAACGGTGGTAGATTAGATCAATTGTTATCTAATTTATCTGCATTAGCAAATTTTAAATATTACAAAATATTGAATAAGATTGAATTTATTGATTATTCTAATTGAGCTAAATTATATTTACCTGGCCAATGATCATTATCAAGATTTGGTAATATGAAGTATATATCTTTTTATTCATTACAAAACATAAAAAATTTTTCTATTGTAAATTCAAAATATCAATTAAAAAATAAAGATTTAATTTCTAGTACCACTTTATCAAGTAATGAATTTATTAAAAATAAAAAAATTAATTTTTCATTTGATTCTGGAATAATTTTAGTAATACAAAGTAAAGATTAATTTAATATTTTTAATAACACAAATTAACTAATTAATTTTAATAAAAAAAATATGGAACTTTAAGATTCCATATTTTTTCTTTGCGTGTAATTAAATAGCAAAGCATTTAATTTTATAAATGGGGCGATTAATGGGGATCGAACCCACGTATGCCTGAGTCACAGTCAGGTGCGTTAACCACTTCGCCATAATCGCCATGTATTATTACATTGATATATTTTATATATTAATTAGCAAAAGTTATAAAAAATTATTTATTTAAAGCAAAAAATTATTTTTTTAATTTTAATATTGTTAGCTACAAATTTTTTTTCATATTCAGTTTCAATATTATTTATTTTCAAATAATCATCATTTGGCAAGTTATGTAAATCAATTGTTTTAGCAATTATTTCAATATTATGTTTTAACTCAATTTGTTCTAAACAATATTCAAATAAATTGTCATTATCAGTTTTAAATTCAATTAATCCATCTTTTTTTAAAATTATTTCATACTTATTTAAAAAATTAATATCGATTAATCTTCTTTTGCAATGTCTTTTTTTGGGTCAGGGATCACTAAAATTTAAAAAAATTTTATCAACGCTTTTTTCAGAAATAAATGATGTTATTTCATTTGCGTCTAAACATGTTAATAAAATGTTGTTTAATTTTTTTTCATTTGTTTCATATTTTTTAATAGATTTAGCAATAACTGTTAAAAATTTTTCTATGCCTAAATAATTAATATTTGAATTTTTATAAGCATTTTCTCATAAAAACCCACCTTTTCCACTGCCGATTTCTATGTAATTTTTTTTATTATTGTTTTTGTATAAATCACTTATTTTTTTATTTACTAAGTTGTTAACTTTTAAAAAATATGACGAATTTTCACAAATATTGAGCGCATTAGGATTATTTCGCAATCTCATAATTTATTCCTAAATCTTTAAAATTATTTTGTCGATAAATTTCATATAATAAACAAGCCACACTATTACTTAAATTTAAACATCTTGATTCATTACTAATTGGTATTCTGATTGTTTGATTTTTATATTTGTTTAATATTTCTTCAGGTAAACCATTTGTTTCTTGACCAAAAACTAAATATATTTTTTTATTTTGATTAAAATTAAAATTGATTTCATCAGGTCTTGATTCACCTTTTTTAGTTAAAAAATATATTAAATCATTTTCATCAATTGAATTAAGTAATGATTGAAAATCATCATGTTCAAACAAATTAATTTGATTTAAATAATCAGTACTAGCTCGAATCATTCGTTTATCATTTATAAAAAATCCATATGGTCTAATTAAGTGTAGATTAGAAGTAAATGTTGCACAAGAACGAATTATATTACCAGTATTGTATGGAATTTCGGGTTTATATAAAACTATATTTATTAAAGATTGCTTTGACATTTTATTAGATTGATAAATAGTAATAATATTATTTCATTTTTTAATCAATGATAAATTTAAAATTGTTTTTTGTATAAAATTAATCTTATCAATTATCTATTAAATTTCTTTATTGTAAAAATGTCATTTCAAAAACATTAATATTTTTTTCTTTGTAAACATTATCAATTTTGAATTTTGATCCTATGTTAAAAATGATTTGTCATTCATTGTTAACTTTTAAAAAATTTTCTTGATGAGCTAATTGAAATCCTGAAACATAAGCTAAATTTTTAGAATCTTTTGAAACTTTGATTTTAAAGACAGTAGATTCTTTTAGTGGCGATTCTAATTTATCATGCTCAGTTAAATTCATTCCTATTGAAAAATCTTCTGCATGTTCTTTATTTAATGATGATGAAATAAAATCATATGAATAAATTTCTTTGCCTATACATTTGCTATAGTCATGTTTTCCATCTTTGTTAGTAGTTACAAATGGTTTTAATTGATCTCAAAATTCATTTTCCATGAATTCAACACCATGATAAGAAGTAAAAGATATTGGAGAAATTGAATTAAATATTGCATTTTCCGTATATTTGTAATCATTACCTCTAATTTTTATATTGTCTGGATCAGCAAAATTTGTTCACGGCATTGGAGCAAATTTTTTATCAACAATAGTTTCAACTACATCTTTTGATTATGCAAATAACATTTCAAAAATGATCTCAAAAAATTGAATATAAATTAATGACTTGTAAATTTGAATCACAATATAAATTAACTACTTTATTATTTGAGTTCACTTCAAAATCTTTTTCAGATAAAGTATTAAATCATTTTTAAAAATACGATTCAAAAATTTGATTTGCTCCATTGTTTATATTGTTATTAAAAAAGAAATCTAGTGAATTAGTTTTTTTAGAAAATTCATACAAATCAAAATAATCATTTTTGGTTAATTCATCATTTATTTCAGCTATATATATATATATATATTTAATTGTTGATTACTATTTTGTGAACAAGAAGTTAACATAAATATAATTTGATATTGAAATTATTACTAGATATAAAAGCAGAATTGAGATTATTAAATGTTTTTTAAGCATATTTTTAAATATTTTTCTATGTTTAACATATATAATAAATGCATAACATATAACTAAAAACTTTTAATAAAATTTTTTGTAAAATGAATTTTGTTTTTTCAATAAGCTAAAATGCAGTTAATTAAAATTTCTCCACGTGGTTTTTGTACAGGCGTAATAAATGCTTTTGCTATAACAAAAAATGTTGCTTTAAATAATCCAAACAAAAAAATTTATATGTTAGGATGATTGGTTCATAATGAGCATGTCGTTAAAGAAATGTTGGATTTAGGGGTAATTGTTTTAGATGATAAAATTAAAGATCGAAAATCATTGATTTTAGAGATAGATAATACTGATGAACCAATTGTAATTTTTTCTGCACACGGAACCGATCAAAAAGTTATTGATTTAGCAAAAAAAAGAAATTTACGAGTTATTGATCTTACTTGTGTGTATGTTACACAAACACATGATTTAATTAAAGAAAAACTGAACGAAGGTTACAATGTTTTTTATATTGGCGTTTCTAATCATCCAGAAACTATTTCAGCATTATCTATTGATGAAAAAATTATTTTATTAGAATCCGCAGAAGATGTAAATAAATTAAAATGTCCTGATAAAAAAATTTTTGTAACTAATCAAACAACAATTTCTATTTATGAATTTTATGATGTAATTAAAGCATTAAGATTGAAATATAAAAATATTGAATTTAAAAATGATATATGTAATGCTACTAATGAACGGCAAGATGCATTAATTAATGTTGTAAAAACTTTAGATTTAGTTATTGTTGTTGGCGATAGACGTTCTAATAATTCACTAAAATTAGTTGAAATAGGTAAAACGCATAATGTTGAATCACATTTAGTATCAAATATTAATGATTTATGTGATAATTGATTTATTGATAAACAAAAAGTTGGGATAACATCAGGTGCATCAACACCTGATAAAATAACCCAGAAAATTATTGATACAATAATACAAAGATATAATCCTGAAATTATTGAATAGTGTTATAGGTAAGAAATTTATTTATGGATTACAAGAAAACTTTAAATATACCTGAAACAGCTTTTGAAATGAAAGCTAATCTTAATCAAAAAGAGTTAGTTTTTCAAGAAAAATGATTAAAAACTAAGCTTTATGAGAATGTATTAGAATCATTTAAAAGTCGTGAAATGAAAATTTTGCATGATGGCCCACCGTATGCAAACGGCAATTTGCATGTTGGACATGCTTTAAATAAGATTTTAAAAGATTTTGTAATTAGATCTTGAATTCTATATGGCTATAATAGTCTATATATTCCAGGTTGAGATACTCATGGTTTGCCTATTGAACATGCTGTTAGTCAAAAAACAAAAAATTATAATTCCTTATCAACAATTGAAAAACGCAATCTGTGTTTAGAATATGCCAAAACTCAAATAAAAAATCAAAAAGAACAGTTTGCAAGATTTGGATTGTTAACTGATTTTGATAAATGTTATTACACATATGAACAAACATATGAAATAGATCAACTTAATGCATTTTTAACCATGGTTGAAAAAGATTTAATTTATCAAGATTTGAAACCTATATATTGATCATGATCTTCTAGAAGCGCATTAGCAGATGCAGAAGTAGAATATGCTGATGTAAAAGCCTCTAGCATTTATGTAAGTTTTAATGTTGTTGAATCAAATTCTCAAAAAATTCAAAATCAAACTAAATTGTTAATATGAACAACAACACCTTGAACTATTCCTGCTAATCAAGCTATTTGTGTAAATCCAAATTTTCAATATGTTTTAGTGCGAACAAATGAATTTGATTTTGTTATTGTTAAAGATCGATTAGATGATATTGCAAAAACATTGTCTTGAAATGATTATAAGATTTTAGATACAATCAATGGAACAGAGTTAAATGGCATTAAATATGTTCATCCTATGTATCCAAATCAATTTGGAATTGTTATATTGGGTGAGCATGTTAAAAATAACGATGGAACAGGATTAGTGCATTGTGCCCCAGGATTTGGTGCTGATGATTATAATGTTTGTAAAAAAAATAATATTAATGAAATGATTGTTCATCTAGATGATTCAGGAAAAATTAATAGTGATTTTCATGATGAAAAATTAAGAGAAATATTTTATCTCGATGCAAATAAAACGATATGTGATGTTTTAAAATCAACTAATAATTTACATTTTTACAATGAATTTGTTCATAGCGAACCTCATGATTGAAGAACCAAAAAACCAGTTATATATCGTGCAACAAAACAATGATTTATTAATATATCTAAAATTAAAAATAATTTAGAAAATAATATAAATACTATTAAATTTCAAAATGATCAAGACTATCAGAAATTATTAAATATGGTTACAAAGAGAACGGATTGATGTATTTCACGTCAACGTGTTTGAGGTGTTCCAATTCCAATTATTTTTGATGAAAATAAAAATCCTATTATGGATTTGGATTTAATTAAAAACATTATCAAAAAGATTGAAGAACATGGTAGCAACTCTTGATTTGAAAAACCTGTAGAATTTTTTTTAACAGAAAAATATTTAAATAACAAAACGTATTTTAAAGAACAAGATATTATGGATGTTTGAATTGATTCTGGTGTTTCATATAATGTTTTAAATCACTATAATTTAAAACCTCAAGCAGATATTTATTTAGAAGGAATTGATCAATACCGCGGATGATTTAATTCATCATTAATTTGTTCAACAATTCAAAATAATATTGCACCTTATAAAGAATTGTTTTCTCATGGCATTACTTTAGATGAAAAAGGTCACAAAATGTCAAAATCAATTGGTAATGTTGTAGATCCAATTAAAATTTGTAATCAATATGGTGCTGATATTTTAAGACTTTGAGTTTGTTTTGTTGATTATTCAGAAGATAATAGAATAGGAGATAAAATTTTATTGCAAGTATCTGAACAATATCGCAAAATTAGAAACACATTATTTAGATATATATTATCGAATATTAATGATTTTGATTTTCAAGATTTTAATAAATACGATTATTCATTAGCAGATAAAATTATTTTAGCTAAAGTTAATTCTAATTTACAAGAAATAGATTCCTTATTTAAAAATCATAAATTCTATTTAGCATTAAAAATTATTAATAAGCAAATTATCGATTTGTCAACATGATATTTCGACTTAATTAAAGATAGTTTATATTGTGATGAAAAAAATAATCCAAAAAGAAAAGCTATTCAATCTGTTTTAAATTATATTTTTTGTCATTATTTAATGCGTTTATCGATTATTTTACCTCACACTTGCGAAGAAGCGTATCAATATTACAATTTACCTAATAAATCATCTAGTGTTTTCTTAGATAGCTTAAAAAATATTGAAATTATTGAAAATTCTGAAATATATTTAAAAGATTATGAAGATTTTTTGAAATTTAAAAATTTGATTTATGCTGAAATTGAAGTTTTAAGAGATAAAAAAATTATTAATAAAAATAATGAAGTTTCTATTACTTTGCCAAAAAATTTAGTAGATGTTAATAAAGTTTGATTCAAACATTTGAAAGAATGATTAAATGTTGCTGAAATTAAAATAAATGAAAAAATAACTGAAATTCAATTATCAAAAACAAATTTTTATCGTTGCGAACGTTGCTGGACTCATTATGAAGATAGTTATTTTCCAACCAAAGAATTATGCTTGCGTTGTCATAAAGTACTTAATTTAAGTTCTTAAAAAATATCCAATTTTAATATCTAAATACTTAATCATATTTGGTGGCATTATAAATACATATTCAATTTCTTTGTTTTGTTTAATTTTTGAATTAGGCTCAACAATTTCAATATCTAAAACTTTCCAATTTATAGAGCAGAATATCATTGCATAAGTTAATTTAAAATTGTAAGTATTATCTAATTTATTTGAAAGAATTACAAAACATTGATTTTCTTTATATTCATTTGCTAAACCACAATGTTCTAATAATTCATTAAAATTTTTAATTTTTCCAACATTTATTTTAGAAATTTGAAAATTAATAATTAATTTTCTATTTTTATATGCGCCTTTTCTAATTATTGAATTAGCAATAATTTTTTTTAAAAATTTTTTATCCTTTTTATTTGTGAATTCCATAATTTAAATTCTTTTTATTTAAAAATCATTTGTTTAATTCATAATTTAGCAAAAATATTTAAATAATATATATAAATATATATTAAAATTATAAAGTATATTTTTATTTTAAAATTCTTTGAATTTTTAATAAGAATGATGTATAAATTTTTAGTTTTCTATAAAAAATAAAAAATTTTATTTTTTGGATAGATTATTAATAATATGGCTCAATCTAATAACACTAACTTTAATGAAAGAAAGCAAAAATCATTTAATCCCAATATTAATGATTATCAACAAAATATTCAAGAAAAAATTGGTAACAGTTTCAATAATTTTGAGCATAACAAAAATTTGTATAACAAAATAACTAATGATTTTAATAAATTAAATTTTTACAACAATGCAAAAAAAGAATTTAAATTAAATTTAAATCAGTATTCAAATTCTTTAGATTCAGTTTTAAAAAAAATTTATTATTTGTTTGACCGCAGATCAAACTATATTAATAATTTATTGCAAAAAGATTTAGAAGATTATCGTAAAGAATTTTTAATTGATGAATTAGAAAGAATTGAATTCGAAAATGATCAACTTCATCATTGTCAAAATGCTGCATTTGATATTATTAGAAAAAATGAAGAAAAATTTAATTATATTTCTTCTGAATTAAAACATGCTCAATATAAATTTGATGAAACAATAAAATCTGAAATTTCTAAAAATGAAATTTCTAATCTAGAACTTGATAAAAATTATCGACAATTATTTAATTTTTTAACAACGATATCTCAAAATTTATCAACAATTGATGTTCAAATTATTAATAAACAATTCAAAATTGATGAATTATTGCTAGATCAAAAAAATTCTATAAATTTCAGTCCAGATAAAAATAATTCTACAAATTTGCATAATTTGCAAAATGAGTTGAATACATTATTTAATCAAAAAAATGTTTTAATTTTTCAACTAGAAGAAATTAAAAAAAGTTTATTTGAAAATTCTTTTAAAATTAATGATCAAATAAATTATCTTGAGCAATTAATTTGTGAACATGAAGATAAATTAAAATTTTATTCAAATGAATTGTTGCATTCATATGATGATCTTATTGAATATAAAAGCAATATCATAAACAATAAAATTGATATTCATATTTTTGATTCATTTCATGCAATTTATAGATATATAGATGTACGAAATATAGAAATTGATAATATCATTGATAACATCCGTGTAACAATGGATGAAAATAGTGATCCACTATATAGTACATATTTTGTTAATGATGAAGCGAGTTCCAATTTATACGATGAAAAAGAATCTTTGGAATTGCAATTATATGCATTAGATTTAATTAAAGATGAATTAGTATTTAAAATCGATAATTTAACAAATTCTATACAAAATAAAATTGATGATATTCAAGATTTATTAAAAAATTCAAATGGCAAAATTTGAATGAAAAATTTTATTTCAAAAGTTAATAATATAAGAAACCTTGCTCAAAATTTTGATCAAAACTTTGAATCCAATAGTTTTGATGTTAAAAAATTTTTAAATGATAAAAAACAAGAAATTGATAGCTTGTTAATAAATGTTAATTCAAATTTAATCAATTTTAAAAATGATAATTTTAATGAAAATAAACTTAAAAATATTTTAATTGAATTAGAAGACTTAAAAAAAATAATTGATAATTTATTTAAAGTTTATTTTCAAACAAACAATGTTAATGTTTCAGATTTAATTAATCTTCAATCTGCAATTTCTAAAATTAGCATCATTTTAGAAAATTTAAATATTGTAAGTGATAATAATTTAAATAATTTTGATGAAAAATTAGATATTTTAGAAGAAAATTTCAAGAATCAAAAAATTTTATTTGAGAATTATGCTGAAGAAAAAATAAATAATCTTTATTATAAATTTTCAATATTGAAAGATGACTTATTAAAGTTAAAAAATTCTACTAATCAATTATTAAATAAACTTGATGATTCTTCTAACAAAATAGATTTTTCTAATGGTACAAATTCTACAATAAAAGAAGTATCCCATGATTTAGACTATATAAGAAAAGAATCTGAAAGCATTAATAAGAAAAATAAAGAATTCATGAAAGATTATGAAAATATAAATAAGGCTATAAATATTCTTGAAAACAAAATTAATGATAAACACAAAGAGTTGCATGATATTAAATCAATTGAAAAATATATTAATCAATCGTCATATGGTGGTAATTTAACTAATAATAATGCTAACTCAGATTCAATCAATTGAGCTTTAAAATTACAAAATCTTTCATCAAAAGCTGAAGTTTTAAGAAATTTAATGGATGAAAATAATTTAGTTAATTCACCGAAAAATGTAAATTTTGATAATAAAATTAAAATTTTTGATAAGCATCGGAAAAGCATAGATAATCTTTACAATGATTTTGAAAATAAAATAAATGGTTATAAAAATAGTTTAAATGCTTTGAAGAATCAAATAAAAGATTTAATAGATGCTAAGGACAATAATATAAGTGATTATTCACAAAAAACAAACAAACTTTTTGATTATGTTAACGATGAAATAAATAGAATAAATTTTGATAAGGAAATATTTTTTAATAAAATGAATAGCACATCAAAAGATATAAATGATAAGTTTGATACATTGGATAATAAAATTAATAATTTGATGCAAGAATTTAATTCTTTAAAGCAAACAAATAATTTAACACCAAATTTTACTTATGAAAATCAATTACAAAACATTTATAATAAACAACAAGATTTAATTTCTGAGAGAGATAAATTGCACTATGAGAAAAATTTGCTACTCAATAAATTGCGGCAATATGAAAATGAATTAAGAAATAGTGAAAAAAGAAGTAAAGAAATTCAAATGAACAAGCAACAAATTCTAAATGAAGAAATTCAACGTGATTACAATTTAAAAATGCATGAAATTCAAAATCTTATGAATAATCTTTCAAATGAAAGAAATAATTTTGAACGTTTCAAAAAAGATGAATTAGATAATTTGAAAAAACGATATGATGAACTTCAATATTCTCAACAACAAAATGATTTAATTCGTTTTAATTTAAATAATGATATAAGTGAATTTAATTCAAACATTGAAAATTATAAAAACAATAATCACTATGAATTAAATAAACAATTGTCTATTTTGCGAGAACGTCAAAAAGATTTAGAAACAAAAGAACATAATTTTGAATTGAAATATACTAATTTATTCAATGATTTAAAACAAATGCAAAATGAATTAGATAATCGTTCATTTGTATTGGCGTCCCAAGAACAATCTAATTATGAAAATTATGTTGCCCAACGTCAACGCGATTCTGAAATTAAAGAAATTTTAAGACGCATTGATAAAGAAAAAGAAAAATTATCTGCTGAAAAAAATAATTTCTTAAAAGATATGCATTATCAACAAATTAATTTAGATTTGCAACAACGAGAAATTGAAAAACAATCTGAAGATATTAAAAAACAATTTGATAGATTGCATAATTTGCAAAAAAATACTTCATTTCATAATTTGAAATTAAACCAAAAATTTGCTGATTTAGATAATAGACGTAAAGAAATCGAAAAAGCTAATTTAGATATTAACTATAAACGTGAACTTACATTAAGCAAATTACGTGAATTTGAAAAAGAATTATTAGAACGTTCTAAAAATGTTGATCAACGTCATGAAATTTTAAATAGAGAAATTTCTAAAAATGAAGAAATAAAAAAATTTAACATTCAAGAATCAGAAAAACTTCAACAAGCTTATTTTGATTTAATAAATGAACGTCATTTGTTTGATAGTGAACGTCAAAAAGCAATAGAAAAAATTGAAAATCAATATAATTCATTAAAGAATTTTGAATATGAAAATAATCGAATTCGTAATGATTTAAATCAAGATTATCAAAATTTAACCTATCTAAAGCAAACCACTGAATCTGAAAAATTGGATTTAGAAAAAAAGAGTAAAGAATTATTAGACAAACAAGAAAAATTAAATGTTAAAGAAAAAGAATTAGCAAATCAACGTTCTTATTTATTTAATTTGATTAAAAACACAAAAATCGAATTATCAAAACAAAACAATGATTTAATTCAAAAAGAAAATTTAATTTCAAGCAAAATGGAAGAGCAAAAAAATAAAGATAAAGAAATTGAAGAAATATTAAAAAGATTAGAACAAGAACAAATTCGATTTGATAAGGAACGTAATGAAGAAATAAACTGAATTCGTTCAGAACAAACAGAATTAAACAATCGTCAATTATTATTAGATGAACAATCAAGAGAAATTCAAAATCAATTTGCTAAATTAAATGAATTAAAACAAAAAACATTGATAACTAAACAAAAATACGATCAAGATGTTCGTGCTTTAGAACAACAACAAAATGAAGTTAAGAAAGAAATTCATAAACTAGAAAATTACCGTCAAAATGTTTTAAATCAATTAAAAAATTTAGAACACAAATTAGCTTATAAAGAACAATTAATTCAAATTGAAAAAGAACGTTTGCAAAAAGTTGATGTAGATCAAACGGCAAAATCTAAAGAACTAGAACAAGCATTGCAATCATTAAATGTAGAACGTAGTGAATTTGATGCTAAACGCAATGAAGAATTAAATAGAATTAATGCTGAATATTGAAAAATTGAACAACGAGAATTTCAATTAGATAAAAAGAACAAGCAATTAAGTGAAAAAGAAGAAAAATTATCTTCTAAACATTCACAATTTTTCAATTTAGTTAATGCAACTAAAAATGAATTAGCAAACCAAAAAGAAAAATTATTTGAAAAAGAACAATTACTTTTACTTAAAAACAAAGAACAAATTCAGAAAGATAATGAAATTAAAGATATTTTAAAACGTTTAGAAAGTCAAAAAAATGAATTTGATAAAGAACGTAACGAAGAAATAAACTGAATTCGTTCAGAACAAATAGAATTAGACAATCGCCAATTATTCTTAGATGAACAATCAAAGAAAATTAAAAATCAATTTGCTAAATTAAATGAATTAAAACAAAAAACACTGATAACTAAACAAAAATATGATCAAAATGTTCTTGTTTTAGAACGACAACAAAATGAAATTAATAATCAAGTTCATAAATTGGAAGTTTATCGCCAAAATGTTTTAAATCAATTAAAAAATTTAGAACACAAATTAGCTTACAAAAAGAAAGCAATTCAAATTGAAAAAGAACGTTTACAAAAAATTGATGCAGACCAAGCTATTAAATCTAAAGAACTAGAACAAGCGTTGCAATCACTAAATGCACAACGTGGTGAATTTGATGCTAAACGCAATGAAGAATTAGATAAAATTAACGCTGAATATCGCAAAATTGAAAAACGTGAATTAGAATTAAATGAAAAAAATAAACAATTAGAAGAAAAAACTTCTAAATTGGATGATCGTAAAAATTCTATTTTCACAAATGAATTACGTTTAAAACACCAATATGAACAGTGTTTGATTTTGAAACAAAATATTGTTTTAGAACAAAACAAGTTAAATGAAGCTAAAAAAAGAGCTATAAAAAATTTACAAAAATTTAATAAAGAACTTAAAGATAAAAAGAATAAATTAAATTCTTTATACAAAAAAGTTAGAGAAGTTGATTATCAGCAAAAACTTAAGCAACAAGAAATTGAATCAACATTGAAACAACATAATAACGATGTTAATAATTTAAATAAAATTCAAGAAACTTTAAAAGAAAAAGAAGAAAAATTTGAAAAACAAAAACAACAAAAAATTAAATATTTAAATAAAATTTATAGAGCATTAGCACAGCGTGAGTCAGATTTAGAATTAGTTAGAAATGAATTGATTGAACATAAAAATAATTTGGATTTAAAATTTAAAGAATTTGAAGAAGAAAAGAAAAAAAATATTGAATTAAATAATACAAATCACATTCACCATCACCACAACATTAAAGGAGATCATTCAATGCATAATAACTCAGAATTCAATAATAATTGTCAATTGTGTTGTCAACATCAATTACAAAATCATCAAGATTCAAATAATAATTTTATGAACCCAGTGGTTCAAATGCAACGTTTAATTCAACAACAGCAAATTCAAATGTTAAAGCAACAACATCGTTTTGAAATAGCTGAAGCAAATAAACGTCGCGAAGAAACTGAAAATAAATTAAAAGAACTTGTTGAAATGCAAAAAATGAAGTTGCAAAAAGAAGAATCAAATAAAATAATTCGTGAAAAAGAAAATGCTTTAAATAAGTTATTACGTGCTTTAGCTTATGACACTCGTTCTAAATTTAAAGAAATGAATCGTGTTTTATTGGAATTAAAAGAAAACAAAAATTTTCAAAAAAATGAAATCGATTTAGAAACATTAGAACACAAAAAAGTAAATGAAAAAAATGATAAATTATTAGAAGAAATTAAAAATATTCTTGCTTCACAAATGAACAAAATTAATGAAGAACGTGAAGCATTAATAAAAGAATACAATTTAAAAGATCAAGAACGTGTTCGTGAACTTGAAAATAAAGAACGAGATTTAAAAGAAATGATTGTTGAAATGAGAAATAATTTTAATAATCAATTACTTATGATGAATAATGATAAAAATCGTTTAACTGAAAAAATGTTGCAATATAAAACTTTACTTAATCAACAAAGATTGCAACAAAATAATAATGTAAATAATAATAATAATGTAGATGAAGCTAAAAATATTTTAGAAGAAACAAAAAAAATTTTAGCTAAAGAAAGACAAAGATATACTCAAGAACGTGAACAAATTATTCACAATAATTATTTAAACGATTTGGCAAAAAAAAATAAAGCAAAAAATATTCAAACCGAAAAACAAATGCAAATACAAAAACTAACAGACGAAATTAAAAGTATTAAAGATTTGTTAGATAATTAATAACTTTTAAAATTTATTAAATAGGAAAGACTATGAATTCGAATCAAAATTTTAATGTAGATTTAAATGATAAAGATCAAATTTTATCCACAATTGCTAAAGAAATAAGTGCTATTCAAAAAGAGCATAGTCTTTCACTTGATGCGTTGCGCAAAAATTTAGTAAGTTATGATTATGAAGGATTAACATTAAATCACTATAATCCAAAAATTTTAAAATTGAAAAATGAATTGTCACTATTAAAAGCTAAATTAAATGAAAAAGAAAATAATCAAGCTAAAAAAATTAGTTATTTAATTGATGAATTTAATATTAATTTTGAAGAAATATCATTGCAAATTAATTTGACAATGAATTCAATTAAATTGAAATATGAAATTTTAAAAGAAAATCATTTTCAATCTATTGATGAAATTGAAAAAATTTTAGAAGAAGTTAATAATTTAAAAAATCAATTTAAAAATTCATGATTTAAAAATTTAAATAAAATTTCTGATAACTTATCATTAGTTATTTCTCGTGCTAATCACCGAGTTTTAAAAAAGATAACACCTTATGTTGAAGCTATATTTTCAGATAGCATTATGTCTGATATTTTATCTAATGATATTATTATTAAAAAATATATCGCAAATTGTAATGAAAAATTAATAACACAATATAAAGAGTTAGAAAATTTATCGATTTATTTAAATGAAATGAAAGCTACTAATATTGTTTATGAACAAGAATTAGCAACTACAACTAAAAATGAAACTTTAGATAATATTGATAATCCACCCTTTGTTACAACAATAGCGGCAAATGAAGAAATTAATAATAAATTGTCTAACGAGATTCAAGATATAAAAAATATTATTGAAAATGAATTAACAGAAATTCAAAGAGCAAATTTAGAACGCGAAAATAAGTGACAAATTTTTTTAGAAAATGAACGTGCTAAGCATAAAGAATTATTAGAACAAATTAGATTAGATTATCACAATTCTTTATTAAATGAACAACGCAATATGATTAATCAAATTAATAATGCAATTGATGAACAATCACAACAAATAATTAATAAGGAATTATCAGTTGACCACACTGATTTAGATGAAATATATGACAAAATTTCTAAAGAACATCAAGAAATATTTAATGAAAATATAAAAAACAAGCAAAATTTATTAGAAAAAGAAATTGCTAATTTAAACTATAATGTTGAATCAAGAATTAATAACAAATTAGAAGAATTAAATGCAGAACAAGAATCATTATTAAATAAAAAGAATTCTTATTTAGAAGAATTAAAAAATAAAATAAACTTAATTCGTAAAGCAACAATCAAAAATAATATAGAAAATTCTGTTTTTGATAATAATTTGGTTAACAAAATCAATTTAATTCAAAAAGAAATTAAAGAAAATCCATATACTAGCGCAATAAATTTTAAAAATTATTCTAGTCCTTTCTTAAGCGAAAAAGAAAAATTAGAAATTAAGGATCAAATAAAAAATTCACCTAATCAAGATTTAATAAATTCATTAACAAATGAAATAACTGATCGAATTTTAAGTAAATTTAATAGTGAAGTTGAAAAAATTCGCTTACAAAATAAATTTATAAATAATAATTTTGATTCATTAAATTCTGAATTATATGCAAATGCTACATTGCCACAAACACCTATGATGATGCCACCATTATTTGATCCTCAATATTTAAATAATCAATTTTTATGACAAGATCCACAAATTCCATTAAATGATGAAATGATTAATAATTTAAATAATTTTTCAAATTTAGATTCGCAAAATCACGAGCAAGATAAAGTAGAAAATCCTTCTGAAGTTAAAATGGTTAGAAAAGTAAAATTTGTTGGTTCTGATGATAAGCATCACGGAAGATTATCAAGTGAAGACATTAGAAAATATGCTAATTCAATAATTAGTATAAATAGAAAAAAAATTTTAAAGAGCAATAGTTAATTATGATTTTATCTGAAGAGAAATTGATATCATATTTAAATTCCAATCATAGAGGAACAAAAAATTTTAATCAAAGTTTATTAGTTGATAAACTATATGCAAGTGGTAAAAAAAATAAAGTAATTTCAATTCACAATCTTTCTACGTTAAAAGATGCTTCTATTACTTGCTTACATTTATTAAAAAAATATTTAAGTTCAAATCAAAAAAATTTATATTTATCCTTTTATGATGTAAACAAAACAGAAAAATATGATGTTGAAGAATATCAAAAATTAATTGAACATATTAAATTGGCACCATCTAATAAAAAACATGTTTTAGTTATTAATCAATTTAATACATTTAGCAATATTTCTTGATGAATTAAAGAATTCAACAAATTATCTAAAAAATATAATTTAGTTATTTTTTTAATGTTAAATGAATTAGGTTTTTTATTTAAAAATACATACAAACGTTTAAATATTCCAATATTTGTTCTTTATTCCGAAACATTTAATAATTATCTTCAAAATCATTCAAGAAACAACATTAATTTTGACACTTATTTAAAATTTTTAAATAGTAAAATCCTCAATTTAGAATTAGAAGAAAATACAAATTTAGCTAATCAAATTATTAAAAAAATAATTAGCATTTTATGATTTGATTTAGAAAAAAATCAAAAAAAGCGTTCAGATATTCATTCATGCTTAGAATTATTAAGATATGTTGCATTTGCTAATGAATCATTATTTGATTTAGATAAATTGTCAATTTTATTAAAAATTAATATTCAAGAAATTAAAAATCTTTTAAAAATTTTAGAAGAAACAAAAATTATTCATACATTATCAGTAATCAATAAAGATTTAATTAAAACATTGCCAAATCACATTTATATTGTTTTTTATGATCCAATTTATTATTTTGCATTCAATAATGCATTAAAGACTGATGTAATTGAATTAAAATTATGAATTAGTGCTTTCTTAAATGCGCTTGATTCTAGAAATAAATTATGTCTAGTTCAAGATTTTTATGTTCCACTTCATGAACAAGTTTCTTTATATAATTCAATAGATAATTCTTTTTATCAAATAGGTATAAGCAATAATCCATTAGGACCATTAATGACTTATATGAAAAATATAAAAGAAATTTCTAAAAATTTTCATTTTGAATTAAATAATTTACCTAATGTAATTTGTAATTATGAAAATCAAAAATGCAAAAATGTTCAAATAAATTAATATTTTGTTATCTTATTTAAGATATTATAATTTATGTGTAAAAGAAACTGCCAGGAATGATTTAATAATGAGTGCTACAAAAACTAAAAAAACAAATTCTAAAAATAAATCAAAATCATCATCTTCGTCATCAACAACAATAAAAAATAATAAAAAGTTATCTAAGAATAATAAGATGGCTAATATTTTAAATGTTTCTTTTGAAAAAATAATTGATGACACAATCACTCCTGAAGAAATTCAAAATATAAAAAGTTTTAAAGAAAAAAGAAAAATTATTGAAAATAATGAATTTAATGATTATGACAAAATAATAAAAGTTGATAACAAACAATTTAAAATCAAAAAAAACAAAGCTAAAACTACTGTGATTTCAGGATTTAAAATTAATATTGATCCTTTAAATAAAAATGTTTGTGATGATAATTTTTCTAAAAAAAAAATAAACGAAAACATAAATAATTTTAGTGAAGAAATTCATAATAATTTTCTTAATGAAGAAGTTGTTTCACCCGTTGAAGATTATAGTCAAAATTTAGATAAAGAATTTTTAAAAAATAATTTGGTTATTAATTCTATTTCTGATGATACAGCTGAAATATTAGATGCCGCACCAAATCAAAATATTTTTGTTCCATCCTACACTGTTCAAATTAATGATTCAAATGAAACTAATAATTTTACTAATTACGGAAATGAATTATTACAACAAAACCAAATGGCTTTAAACAATAATCCTATTTTAGAAAATATTTCTTCGAAAATTGATGCATTAATATCCACAACTCAAGAAATTAAAGATAATATGAATGATGATATTGATGATGAACATTTATTAGAATATTCTGAAAAATTTGATATAAATGAACCAGTTCCACCAACATTTATAAATGTCCCTATTCCACTTGAATTTCAAAACAATGCTTTGACACAAAAAAATGTTAAAGTAAATTTTGGTTTTAAAAGAAAAGAATTTTATAAAAAATAATCTTTTTATAAAAACAAAAAGTGCAACTTTTATTTTTTTAAAAAGTTACACTTAATTGTTTAATCTAAATTTATTTTATCCAAAAAACATAGCAGATTGTTTCGGCGTAAAACCGAATTTTAGAGCAATTTGCGAACTACTTGGATTATATTGATTATAATTTTTAGATCATGAATTATTATTTATTTGCTTTTCGTTGCTAGAAGTACAAGCGTTAATAATAGACATTATTGTACTAGTAAGTGTTTGAACTATTAAAGCCGCACCCATTGCAAAACTTCAAAATGATAAACCACCAATAATTTTTTTCTTATTGATTAAACTAATTTTTTTCATTTTTTCACCCCCCATATAATAAAGTGAGTAAAAACATATAAAATGATAAAAAAATTAATTTTTTTATTTCTTATTTAATTTATAATTAAATAAATTTTTTAGGTTTATTGATAAA
Source organism: Mycoplasmoides pirum ATCC 25960 (assembly GCF_000685905.1). Classification (NCBI taxonomy): domain Bacteria; kingdom Bacillati; phylum Mycoplasmatota; order Mycoplasmoidales; family Mycoplasmoidaceae; genus Mycoplasmoides; species Mycoplasmoides pirum. The sequence goes on from NZ_JMKZ01000001.1 coordinate 446,528, forward strand.
AACTAAGGTTTCAATGTAAATGAGCGGTGCTGAAATTTTTTCATTGATAAGTGTTATATTATTATCAATTGCATTTTTGATATGAATTATCACAATATTTGCAAATCGAAATTTGCGTAATGGAATTATTGTAAGATTTAAAAAAATATTTCGTAAGCATCGCGATGTAACAAGTGACAAAGTATTTATTGATAATTTATCAAGTTCATTATTAAAATTGTCAAATGATAAAATTGGAGCTATTATTGCAATTGAATGTAATGATTCTTTAGATTTTTATATTAATCTTGGTTATAAAATCAAAGGAGATTTTTCACCAGAATTTATTATATCTGTTTTTTATAATAAAAATTCTGCATTACATGATGGTGCAATAATTGTTAGAAACAAAAATATTGTTTCTATTTCAAGTTATTTTCCTATGACACGTCAATTGTTAGATGTTTCATATGGAGCAAGACATCGTTCTGCTGTGGGTTTAAGTGAAAGAACTGATTCAATCATTTTTGTAGTTAGTGAAACTACAGGTCGAATTAGTGGTGTTAAAAATGGTATTATTCATAAATTATCGCAGAATTCTGATCGTTTAGTAGATGAAATAATTAAATTATTATCATTTCAAAAAAATGAAAAATAATTTTTATGGATAAAAAATATTTTAGAAATTTTAGTATTATTGCTCATATTGATCATGGAAAATCAACAGTTTCAGATCGTTTAATTGAATTTACTAATACGGTTGAATCTAGAGAAATGCAAAATCAATTATTAGATTCCATGGATATCGAAAGAGAAAGAGGCATTACAATAAAATTGAACGCTGTTCAATTGGCATATGTTTCTCCAAAAGATAATCAAAAATATTTATTTAATTTAATTGATACACCAGGTCATATTGATTTTACGTATGAAGTTTCTAGAAGTCTTGCAGCATGCGAGGGAGCATTATTGGTTGTTGATGCTTCACAAGGAGTAGAGGCACAAACATTATCAAATGTTTATTTAGCATTAGAAAATAATTTAGAAATTATTCCAGTTATTAACAAAATTGATTTGCCATCAGCTGATGTTGATAAAGTTAAAAAACAAATTGAAGAACAAATTGGAATAGATTGTTCAAATGCACCATTAATTTCAGCTAAAACAGGTTTAAATATTGAACAAGTTGTTGAAGCAATAGTTCGTGATATCCCGCCCCCTAAAGATGGCGATGATAATGCACCATTACAAGCATTAATTTTTGATTCATATTATGACTCTTATAAAGGTGCAGTTTGTTTCATTAGAATCAAAAATGGAACATTAAAAGCGGGTGACAAAATTTTAATGATGTCTAATAAATCTGTTTATGAAGTAACTGAGGTAGGAGTAAAAACTCCATATTTATCTAAACGTGATATTTTAGTTTCTGGTGAAGTTGGTTGATTTGCAGCAGCAATCAAAACAGTTCGCGATGTTAATGTAGGTGATACTATAACATATGCTAATAATCCAACAAAAGAAGCATTACCAGGTTATCGTAAAGTTATACCAATGGTTTTTGCTGGATTATATCCTGTTGACACTTCTGATTATCAATCATTAAAAACAGCAATGAATAAAATTGCTTTATCAGATGCAGCTTTAGAATATGAATATGAAACTTCACAAGCATTAGGTTTTGGAATAAGATGTGGATTTTTAGGTTTGTTGCATATGGATGTAATTCGCGAACGAATTGTTCGTGAATATAATATTCCTTTAATTGTTACAGCACCTTCAGTAAAATATCAAGTTTTATTAACCAATAATGAGACAGAATTAGTTGATAATCCAGCTAATTTTCCTGATCGTACAAGAATTAAAAAAATTCTTGAACCATATGTTAAAGTTATTATTTCAACTCCAGATGAATATTTAGGTAGCATTATGGAATTGTGTCAAAATTTCCGTGGTAATTATTTAGAATTACAAGAAGTAGATTCGGTTCGAAAAAAAATTATTTATGAAATGCCACTGGCTGAAATTATTTATAGTTTTTTTGATAAACTAAAATCTATTTCAAAAGGATATGCGAGTTTAGATTATGAATTGACAGGATATCAAGAATCTAAATTAGTTAAAGTTGATATTTTATTAAATAATCAAAAAGTAGATGCATTATCATTTATTAGTCATCAAGATTTTGCATATGAAAAAGGTAAAAAGATTTGTGAAAAATTAAAGGATTTAGTTCCAAAGCATTTATTTGAAATACCTATTCAAGCAGCAATAGGATCTAAAATTATTAGTCGCGAAACAATTAAAGCTTTAAGAAAAAATGTTTTAGCTAAATGTTATGGTGGCGATGTTAGTAGAAAGAAAAAATTATTAGAACAACAAAAAGAAGGTAAGAAAAAAATGAAAGCTATTGGGAGTGTAGAAGTTCCTCAAGAAACTTTTGGAAAACTTTTACAAGATGATTAATTATGAATTTAGTTTTCAATAATATTATTTATGAAACAACAAAAGAAATAAATTATATTTCATTAGCTATAAATTTATCAATTTTTTTATTGATTTTAATTGCATCTATTGTTTTGTTAACCAAAATAAAACTTGATGCACCAGGATATAAATTATTATTTGTTTTTTATACATTTTTTTGATTTCCTTTAATGTTAGTTCGTTCATATCGAGGAACATTAAATAATGATTTGGAAATTGATAAATCTTTATTGTGAGTTCCATTAACTGTTTATGGATTAGTTGGTATTTTTATTAGACCATTATTTGATTTTTTAGGTGTTCATTTTAGATCACGAAAAATAATAGTTTACATTTCGCTTGGTTTGCAAATTTTAACCTTCATTCCTTTAATCATAATTCCAAGTTTTGCAACAAATATTATCCAAGCTATAGGTGTTGGTATTGGAGCTAGTTGTATTGGAACATTTAGTTTATGATTTAATGAACAACATGCTAAAACTAAACCGTTTTTAACTATTTCTATTTTATCTTTACCACCCTTATTGGCCGATTTTTTAGCATCGCCAATTCAATCAATAATTAGAAGTGTAGCACCATATGGTTCAAATCCTGGTGCAAGCATTCATGCTGATCCAAATTTTATGAAATATTTATGAGTAATTGCTTTAGTTGTTATTTTCATTAATTGTTTTATTGGATATTTTTTAAAAGAAAACCGCAATAATGTAGGTTTAAGTATTGAAGTTTCAAAAAAGAAATTAATAACAACCAATAGAGATTGAATAGTTTTGGTTGGAATAATTTTAGTAGGTGCAAGCATTGATTTCACAAAATTTGCAACAGGAGATTCTATTGCAACTTTAACTATTCAAGATATTGGTGGCGCAGAAAATACTGCACCTTTTGAAGGATATGTTTCAGCCATTTTTAGTGGGTTTCAATTAATGGGTGGAATTTTGATGGGATTAGTTTTAACTAAATATGTAAGTAAAAACCTTATTTATATTTTTGGAGCAATGTTTTTTATTTTTTATAACATGTCAACTATATTAATTACTCAACAAAATTACCCTAATCAAATTTCAGGTGCAATAGCTTTTTTAGGTATTCAATTCTTAAATGGATTTGGTTTTGGGATTTTATACAACTTATTAATAGCGCATGTATTATCTTTAAGTTTTAAAACCAAAAAATTTAGTCCGTTAGGTTTATATCAATCTTTTGCATCATTAAGTATTGCTTGCGGAACTTTTTTTACTTCGTTTATTAAAGGTTTTTTTCAACAATTAGATTACGCATATGTAGTTTTAGTAATTAGTTCCATTTTAATTGGTATTACTATATTAATGGGAATAGTTTATTATTTTGTTAATTATTTGGAAGTTAACTGTAATCACAAAGAATTATGAAAAATTAATTTTAAAAAAATTATTCAATAATTTTTAATCGAAGGTATGTTCGATCATCAAATGATTTAAAATTTTTGTTTTTACCTTTGGCAGCCAAAAAATCTTTATAACATTCAGGATCAATAAACAAATAATCTTTTAAATATTTTTCACTTGCTTTAAGAGTATTTTTAAGTTTGATGTATCCATCTGAAGCTAGTACAATTTCATCTGCTTTTTTAACTTTATGAACAATTGTTAATTTATGATTTAGTTTTAATCCATTAATTACAGGAAAACCAAATGGTCTTTCTAAATTCGCAAAAAAAGATTGTTTTGTTAAAAAATCTAAAATAACTTGTCGCCCAAACTCATTTCTTTTTTCTTTTGAAATTTTAATCGCTTTTAAATCTACTAATCTTAAATAAAAACTTCTTAATCCTGTTGAAATCAAATCAATGAATTTACCATGATCATATAATTTGTTGTTAATCAAAATAGGACAATCACCATAACTTACTACTTCTTTTGAAACATCATTGTAATAAACAACTCCGGCTTGCAATTGTTCTTCAGGGTGTTCATAAAAAAATTTTTCTTTATTTTTGTATTCTAAATTTAGTGCATGATTAATATGTTCAATAATTTTTTTATTAGATCAATTTGGGTCAACTGTTTTAAAAGCTTTTAGTATTAATTCTTTTGCAAATCAACCACTAGTTTTATTGTTTTTTCATTTGATTTTGCCCTTAGGTGTTCCTCCATCAACTACAGCAACTAATTTATCAGAAATAAAATAACCATCCTCACAATCAATTTGATTCTTTTTTCCAATCATTGATTTTTCAATTAATTTGATCATAATTTACCTAATTGTTAAATATTTTTTAATTTAGTTTTTTTTCTATTTGTTTTCTTATTAGAAAAATAATACTATTTCAGTATTAGATATATGTGTTAATTTGTTAAAATAAGTTTGTAGTTGGATTACTTTTTTGAAAAAATAAGTTCTAATAACTACATTTAAAAAATAATTAATATGAATTTAATCAAATCAACATTGCTTATTGCAATTAAAAATGCAACTGGTCATATATCCAGTTCAACTTCAATTATTCTTTGAATAGTTACAGCTATTTTTATTGCAATTGCACTTGTTAGTTATGTATTAAGTTATATATTTTATAGAAAAAGATCAATAGAAAGTAAAACCGATATTACCGCATCAGAATTATTTGAATTTTCTCATTCAAAATCTAAAAATTGATGAATCAAATATAGAACTAGTGGATTTTTCTGCTTAGGAATATTATTTACAATGCTTGCTATTGGAGGAATTATCTTTATTACATCATATTAATAATTATTTAATTACATTTTGTTTAGAAGCATCAAATTTAAAAATAATTTAATAATAAGGAGAATCGTTTGTGAGCAGATCAACTCAAGTTGGAATCAATATAAAAAAACGATTTAAATTTAAAAAACCTAAAAAAGGCGCTGGTAAAGAATTCATTGGTAAATTATCGCAAGGATTAATGATGCCAATTGCTGTTTTACCAATTGCTGGTTTATTGCTAGGTATTGGAGCAGCTATTGCTACTAATGCTGGAACTAACGAAGCATTAAAAGTATTTGGTTTATTTATGAAAAATGCAGGAGATTTTGTTTTTGGAAATCTTTCTGTATTATTTGCTGTAGCGATTGCGATTGCGTTCACTAAAGATGCTGGTGTAGCTGCATTATCAGCATTAATTGCCTGAATATCATTTAACGGGATGCAAAGTGCTTTAATTATTCCTGAAGCAAATGGAACTTTTTCAATGTTATATTGAACAGGTTTGCCTGCTGCTGTTTTTGGAACAAATGTTGGTATTAATTCTTTACAAACTTCTGTATTTGGTGGTGCAATAGTTGGATCTATAGTTGCTGCATTATATAACCGTTTTTATCAAATTCAAATGCCTAAAATTTTAGGATTTTTTTCTGGTACAAGATTTGTTCCAATTATTTCATTAATTGCAATGATTCCATTGGCACTTATATTTGCAATGATATGACCTGGAATTGGATTAGGACTTAATTATATAGGTATTGGTTTAGGTACTCTTGGTGCGAATGGTGGTATTAATGCATTTATTTTTGGTTATATTGAAAGAGCTTTAGTTCCAACAGGATTACATCACGCTTTCTATTCTCCACTATGATATACATCAGCTGGTGGTAGTATGAATAATGTTAATGACATTTCTCCATTCATTCATGTTGGTGGACAAGTATATGCTGTAACTGGTGTTATGATTAATGGAGAACGATTTATGTTTGCTGATCATAATATAACTGATCCAAGATGAATTGATATTATTAAGCAATTAAATAATGGTACATTCAACACCGATGAATGAGGTGGCGACCAAAGATTATGATTTGCTTTAAATAGTAATTTAATTAATAAGCAATTAATTTTAGGTGGATACACAGGTGGCGGTGGCTCTCAAGGTGATTTATATACAATGACATTTACCACTTTTGCAGAAAACACTTGAAATATAGGATTTAGCAATATTGGTGCAGTTGTTCCAACTAATAGTGCTTTAACTTATGAAGCAATTAAAGGTGCTCCTGTAGCATTCAGTCATGAAAATTTCAAAGTTGCATTTCCTGGTGTAAACCCTGGACAATATGAACAAGGTAAATTTCCATTCATGATCTTTGGTTTACCAGCTGCTGCTGGTGCTATGGTTATGGCTGCTCCTAAAACTAACCGAAAATATGCAATGTCAATTATTGGTTCAGCTGCATTAACTTCATTCTTAACAGGAATAACTGAACCATTAGAATTTACATTCTTATTCTTAGCGCCTTGATTATATTGAGGTGTTCATGCTGTTTTATGTGCATTTAGTTTCTGATTCATGTCATTATTTGGTGCAAATTTAGGTATGACATTTAGTGGTGGTTTCATCGACTTTACAATTTATGGAATTGTTCCTGATGCATTAGGAAGCAATGTTCATAGTTGAGCTGCAGTTATTATTGGTATAGTTTATATTCCTATTTATTTCATGTTGTTCTATTTCTTGGTTAAACGCTTTGATTTGAAAACACCTGGACGTGGTGGTGAATTAATAACTAAAAAACAATATTTTGCATCTAAAGATAAAAATGCAAATCAACAAGTAGATGAATCAATTACAAACAATAAAACAGATTTCACACACACTCAATATACTGCATATAAATTAATTGATGCATTTGGTGGTTTTGAAAATATAGGTGCTGTTAATGCATGTATTACCAAATTACGTGTTAACTTCAAAGAGAAAAACAAAATTAATGAAGCACTAATTAAAGAATTAGGTGCACAAGGTATTATTTATCCAAGCGAAGTTTTAGCACATGCTATTTTTGGTACTGATAGTGAACCAATTAAAACTCAAATGAATATTATTATTAAACGAGAAATAAATATCGAAGCATTAAAGAAATTTGTTGAAATGGTTGATAATCATGAAGAACCTAAAGAAAATAATGTTTCAAATAATGTAAATAATCTAACTGAATCTGAAAATAAACAATTATTAGATGAAATGATTATTTATGCTCCAATGTCTGGAACACTTGTTAAGTCTTCAGAGATTAATGATAAAACTTTTGCTGATGAATTAATTGGCCAAGGTGCAGCAATCAAACCTAATGATTCACACATTGTTTCACCATGAAAACAAGATGCCACTGTTAGTCTTGCATTTAATACAGGACATGCTTATGTTGTTGAAGCTAATGGTATTAAAATTATGATCCATATTGGGATTGATACTGTTAGTTTAAATAGTAACAATAATAACTTAAATGATTTAGTTGGCTTTAAACCATATGTTAAAACAGAAGATAAAATTAATTCATTTGCAAAATTAGTTGATGCTGATTTTGATTTAATCAAGAATAAGAATTTAGATACAATTACTCCAATTATCTTATTATCTGAAAGTGAAAATTTATCTAAATATAATTTAACAGTAATTCCACAATATGGAAGTGAAATCAAAGTTAATGATCCATTGTTTAAATTAACTTTAAAGTATTAATTTAATTAGATATAAATTAAACAAAAATAATGGTTGTTTCTAAACGACCATTATTTTTTATGTTATATGTGTTATTTTTTAAGTTATTTTTAATAAATATTATTATTTAATAAAATCAAATATTTTTTAATTATTAACTAAACAAAAAAATAAAAGTTATTTCATGTCAAAAAATGACTATTTTTAAATTACCATTTTAGATTGTTTTACAAAAATTATTCTTTTAATTTTTTAACTAAATTGTTAAATTTATTTTTAATATTTAGTATTCTTGTTCAAAACATGATTATTTAATTTTTTTTAAATCAAATTGCCATTTAGATTTTTAATTTTTCTCTAAAACTAAAAACATGTTTTTTATATTCTTTAACAATTTTAGTTAATTTTTATTTGATAATTTTTTAGATATATATAAGTTTTTTTAAAGTATAACTATAACTACTTTAAAAAATTTAATTGTTATTAATTAAATAAATAAAATGAATAATTAATTAAAAGTGTCAAAATTGTGTAAATAAAATTATGAAAAATAAAAAAACAAGGCAATATAAATCAACAGATGCTTGCGCTTACCCATATTTATATGAAACAAGTATGAAAGTTGATTATGAATTAATTACTGATGAAATTGCTTGTTATATTGGTTATTTAACAAGTTTTGTAAAAGAAAAAAAATTACATCGTGATTTAATTTGATTAACTGAATTGGCATGACATATAAACGGTTCAATACGAGGAAAAAACATAATTGATAAAAAAATTTATGAAAAAATTCTAAATTTGTATAAATTTTATAAAACAAAAATAAAATCAAATTTAAAACAATTTGTGTTGCCTATTGGGAATTCTAGTTCATGTATTGCTGAAATTATTAGATGCTTATTTAAAAAAGCAGTTAGAACAACACATAAATTAAGTATTAATGAATCTAATTTAAAAATATCTGATTTGATTTTTGATAGTTTAAATTTACTATCTAATCTTTTTAATTATATTGCAATTTATCTTAGAGAAAAAAATCAAGATCAAGTTGTAACTTTTAAATCAAAATCTTATTAATTTAAATTTTAAAAATTTTTGTGTTTTTCATTATTTTGATAATAAATTAATATTCAACTTTAATTGATATAATAAAAATTGTTGTATTACTTAAAAAATATAACATGTTTACAATATGAGGTTGTAGAATGATTAATTTCACAAACCGGTGTATTGAATTTAATATTGATGCCGGTTCTAAAAATGATGCGTTAAAAAAAATAGCTTCAATTGCTCATCAATTAGAAATAACAAATAATTTAGATGAATTATATGAAGCTTTCATTAGAAGAGAAAAAGAATCATCAACTGGATTTGAAAAAGGATTTGCAGTTCCACACGCAAGAGATAATTGTGTAAAAAAATCAAGTTTAATGTATGTAAGATTTAAAAATCCAATTGATTGAGAAGCATTAGATGGTCAAAAGACTCAACATTGTTTTGTTATTATGATTCCAAAAGATGAACAAAATAATGAACATATTGACATGCTTAGCAAAATTTCAGTTGCTTTAATGAATGAAAAATTTATTAATGAAATATCAACAACAAACTCAACTGAAGAAGCATATAAGATTATTAGTGATTATATGAATATTAATTCTAATAATCAAAATAATAATGAAACTATTGTTCAATCTAAAGAACATAATAATACAAGAAATATTTTAGCTATAACTGCTTGTCCTGTTGGAGTTGCGCACACTTATTTGGCTGCTGAAAAATTAATGGCCGCAGCAAAAGAAAATGGTTGAAATATTAAAGTTGAAACTCATGGATCAAGTGGAATAAAAAATCATTTCACTGATGATGAAATTAAAAATGCAGATTTAATTATAATTGCTGCTGATATTGGAATTGATACTGATCGATTTTATAACAAAAAAGTTTATAAATCAGCAATTAAACCAGCAATTCATAAACCTGTTGAATTAATTAATGAAGCATATGAAAATGCAACATTAATAACAAATAGTACATCAAATAATCAAAATCAAACAAAATCTTTTGGATCTAAAAAACAAAAAGAAAATTTGATGAAACATATTTTAAGTGGAATAAGTTATATGATTCCATTTGTAATGTTGGGTGGAGTTTGTATTGCATTATCAATTGGTATCGGAAAACTAATTTATGGTCAAAATGCAGACATTTCACAAATTCAAGGTGATTTCTTATATTATTTAAATCACGTTGGATCAATAGCATTTACATTAATGATTGGTGTTTTAGGTGCATATATTGCAAATAGTATTGCAGGAAGATCAGCAATTGCTCCGGCATTTATTGTAAGTGTACTAGGTAATACTGCTAGTGCAATATTTAGTTTTGGTGGTATTCAAGTTCAAACTGCTATGGGATTCATTGGATCATTATTATTTGGTATATCAATAGGTTATACAGTCAAATGAATGAACACTTGAAATGTTCCTAAATCAATTAGTCCAATTATGCCAATTTTTGTTATTCCATTAGGTGTTGGTATTTTCTATTCATTAATTGCTATTTTTGTAATTGGAGCTCCAATTGCTTGAATTATGGGTCAATTTATTAATGCCTTAGAAAGTGTATTTAAACAACAAGATGGTGCTGTTAATGCAGTTTCATTAGGTGTAAGTATTGGAATTGGTTTTGTAATTGGTGCAATGGCGGGATTTGATATGGGTGGTCCAATTAATAAAGTTGCATTCTTAACATGTACAACTTTAATTACTTCGCAAATTTATGAACCAATGGGGATGATTGCTGCAGCAATCCCTGTAGCTCCTTTGGGTATGGGATTATGTACATTAATCTTTAGACATAAATTTGATGAACAAGAAAAATCACTTGGCGTAAGCGCGATTATTATGGGATTCATAGGTATTAGCGAAGGAGCAATTCCGTTTGCTGTATCAGATCCTAAAAAAGCAATACCATGTAATGTTATAGGTAGCGCTATTGCTGGTGCTATTGCTGCAGCATTTAGCGTTACTTGTGCAGCGGGTCATGGTGGTCCAATTGTAGCAATCTTAGGTGCAATTGGAAGTGGTAATGATGTTTATGGCATTGCTGGCGGAATAGGTTTCTTCTTTTTAGCTATTGTTATTGGTACAGCTATAACTTGTACTTTATATGGTTTAATTAGAAACCGTGAAATTAGTTCTTTATTCAAAAAAAGTAAAGATAAAAATCAACAAACAAATGAAAATTTTAACAATCAAGTATCAATGAATAATATTGTTTATCCTGAAACTAATTTAGTTAAAAATCAATACTTCAAGAGACATCACTATGAAAAAATCAAAACAATCAAAAACTTCTAGAACTAATTATTTTTCAAATGAAAGATTAGCGAAGACCAGATTTATTCAAATGCATAAGCATTACGATAAACCATGAAATGTAATTATTTTTTATGTTATTGTTTTTTTAACTTTGGCTTTTGCAATAATTGGAATTACATTAACTGTTTTGGGGAATAATACTTATTTAGAATTTGTTAGAATTCAAAAAGAAATTATTGGACCTAATCCACCTAGTCCAACACCCCAATTACCTGATATTACAATGTTTAATTTTGGTTTATTTAGTATTGTATTTTCAATCTTATTAATTATTGCATCAGTTTTATTTGGAAATTCAACATTTAACAAAAAAATTCAAAATTAAATTAATTAATTGAAACATAACTAATTAAAATTTGCATGTTTCCATTTAAACAAAACTTATGGTTATGTTTAACAATAAAATTACTACCTTTTTTGATTTCAATATCATCGATTAGTCCATTGCCTTCAATTACTGTTCCTTGAATTCAATGTGCATTATCATAAAGGTAGTAATTTCTATTTATATTGTTTATTTTTTCTAATTTAAATTTTTCATTATTAATTAATGATGCATTATTTAAACCAGATTGAATTTTAAGATTATCTTGTGGATAATAAATTGTATTAATTGAATCTTCAATATGTAAAGTTCTTGGTTGATTGTTATCTAATCGATCATAATCAAATAAACGATATGTAATATCTGAACTTTGTTGTAATTCATAAATTAAACTTGAGCTTTTAATTGCGTGAACAGTTCCGGGTGGTACATCAATCACATCTCCAATTTTAATTGGTTTATTAACTAGTAATTTATTTCATTCTTTTTGATTTATTAAATTAGTTAATTCTTCTTTATTTTTAGCGTTATGTCCATAAACTACATTTGCATTATTATTACAATCTAAAACATATCAACATTCCCATTTTCCATATTGATTATGTTTTTTAAATGCATATTCATCATTTGGGTGTACTTGAACACTTAAATCATCATTAGCATCAATGATTTTTACCAATAATGGATATGGTTTGTTGTAATTATTAAAAAAATCTTGATGATTGTTGTAATATTCAAGTAAACTAACGTCATTAGCATTGACAACAATACTTGATTTATTTTCAATTGCACTTATTAATCAAGCTTCACCATTTCGATTATCATATAAACATTCATACCCATAATCTTTAAGACGATTTCCGCCTCAAACTTTTTCTTGAATGTATGGTTTTAAAATTAAAATATTTGGTTGCATAATATTGATCTTAATTTTCTTTTTATCACTTTAATTGTTAATAATATTTTAAATAAATATAACTTTAAAGTTATTAATATATAATTTCAATATGAAAACAACATTAAAAATTTCTGATTTTTTTATATCTCAAAAAACTAATCCTATTATTAAAACATTATTAGTTTTATTTTTTGTATTTATTTATTTCTTAATAATTTGATTATTGTTTGGTGAATTTAATTTACTTAAATTATATTTTATTGTTTATCCTGGAATGATTAATCCAAATGATTCAACTCAAGTAGCAACTTTTGCTCAAATTGATTCTCGTTTATATTATTTTTTATTTATTCCTGGAATTGTTTATACTTTAATTATTTTTTTATTAAAACTATTTAAACAAAATGCATGAGATATGGTATCAATTTTTCTTGCTACATGAATGGGATGAGTTGCTTTAATATTATCAGCAGCATTGCCATCACCATATTCAATTTTAATGTTAACAGTTAGATTGTTAATTGTTGCTTTAACTTTTTTTGGATTATTTTTTATTACAAATTTCATTATTATCAAGATAGTAGCATCACCAAATTATAGTAAAAGTGTTGATACTTTTATAGATTATGTAAATCAAGAAACAAAAATAAATAAAATAAATCAAAGTTTTAAGAAAATTCTTCAAGATAACCAAAATTTAATTTTTGATGTGGATTCAAAAAACATTTTTTGTCATAAAAAGAAATAAAATTAATTATGCAGTTTATTGATTATTGTGAAATAAAATTATGTGCAGGTAATGGTGGGAATGGCGTTGTAGCTTGAAGACGTGAAGCACATTATGATAAAGGTGGGCCAGCGGGTGGCAATGGCGGTGATGGTGGGGACATTATCTTTGTCGCTGATCACAACACATCATCTTTAATGAATTTAAAATTTGTTAAAAGAATTAAAGCTGAAGATGGCGAAAACGGTAAAACTGATATGGGTTTTGGTCGTAATGGCGAACCAAAATATGTTAAGGTGCCAATTGGTACAACTATAACAAATGCAGATACTAATGAGTTAATTGCTGATTTAATTTATAAAGATCAAGAATATGTTATATGTCATGGCGGCAAAGGTGGTCGTGGCAATGCTGCATTTAAATCACCTACATTAAGAGCACCTGCTATGTACGAAAATGGTGATTTAGGTGAAGAATTAAATGTTAAATTAGAATTAAAATATTTAGCTAATGTTGGTATTGTTGGTTTCCCAAATGCCGGAAAATCAACATTAATATCTAAATTATCTAATGCTAAACCTAAAATTGCTAATTATCAATTTACTACTTTAACTCCAGTTTTAGGTGTTGTTGAATATGAAAATCAAAAATTAGTTTTTGCTGATGTTCCAGGTTTAATTGAAAACGCATCAGAAGGTTATGGTTTAGGACATTATTTTTTAAGACATGTTGAACGTTGTGAAATATTAATTCATTTAATTTCATTAGATCCAAATGATCATGAAGATATTTGTTTAGCACATGATCAAATTATTAAAGAATTAAAAAAATATTCACAATTATTAATTAATAAAAAAATGATTGTAGTAGCTAATAAAAATGATGTTGAAGGTGCAGATAAAAGATTAAATGAATTAAAAAAACATTTAAATAATATTTCAATTATTAGTATTAGTGCAATTAATAATGATTTAAGTGATTTGGTACCTAAAGTATTTAAACTTTATAATGATTTATCTAAAGTATCTGGAGTAAATCGTTTTAATAATCCAATGAATTTAAATCGTTTATACACTTATGATAGTTATGCTAAAGATGAAAATAATGATCCTTTAAATGTTTCGCGCGATGAATTAGGACGTTGATTAGTACAATCCAAGAAATTAGATTATTGATTTCATAAAATTCCCCAAAATACAATGGATAACATTTCAAGATTAGGACAAATTATTAAAGCTATTGGTGTTGAAGATAGTTTAAAAAATATGGGTGCTAAACCAAATGATACAATTGTTATTTGCGGTTATGAATTTTTAATTGATGCATAAGGTTAATAGATTATGAAAATTAGTAAATATGCAAAATATCTTGAAAATTGAGTTTTTAATCAAGTAAAAAAAGCAAATGCTAAAGGTATTGTTTTTGGTTTATCTGGTGGAGTTGATTCTGCTGTAATTGCTGGAATTGCTAAAACAGTTTTTTTAAATAATCATTTAGCAATTGTAATGCATATTAATAATTCTGAATTAGATGTAAAATGCACTAATAAAATTATTAAAGATTTTAATTTAATTAATGAAAATTTAGATTTAAATTCATCTTTTAAATGTTTAGCTAAATCATTAAATTTATGTTTAAAAAACGATTTAATTATTTTAGGAAATTTAAAGTCAAGATTAAGAACAATTAGCTTATATGCTTTAGCACAAAAGTATAATTACCTAGTTTGTGGAACTAGCAATTATGATGAGTGAATTACTGGTTATTTTACAAAATATGGTGATTCAGCTTGCGATCTTGCACCTTTACGAAATTGTTTAAAATCTGATGTATATGAATTAGCTGATTACTATAAAGTACCTAAAATAATTGTTAATCGCCAACCATCCGCAAGTTTATTACCTAACCAAACGGATGAAAAAGATTTAGGTTTTAAATATAAAGAACTTGATAAACATTTACTTAATAAAGAAAAATTATCAAGTCAACAAGAAAAACGTTTAAATAATTTAATTATTATGTCAGAACATAAAAGAAAACTACCAATTGCTCCAAAAAGTAAACGGAAATTATTAAAATAGTTTATTTAAATAATCAAAATTTAAATTTGTTTTTTATATTAATAACACTTATTATTATCGTAATATATAATAAAATTCATTTTTGTTAAAATTAGAAAAATTATTTTTTGATTTATCAAATTGTAAAAAAGTTATATTTTGAATAACAAAAGCTAATGAATATTTATTTTTAAGATTAATATTAAATTTTGAAATGTCATTTATTTTAGCAATAATATAATATTTGTTGTATGTATTAATAAATTTCAATTCATTGTTGGATAAATAAAAATTATTTGATTTTTTGTTAATAGATGATTTTACGTCTATAAAATAACTTGATTTATTTTTATTTGTATATATTTCAAAATCATATTCTTTAAAAAATTCATTATTTTCATTTAGTCAAAAATAATTTTTTATAAGAATATTTTTATTAAGTTCTATTAAAATTTTTTGTTCCACAATATTTCTTAAATTTATATCATTTAATATATTATTAAAAATTTTTTCTCCATATTTTCCAATTTCATTTATTTGATATTTTAATTTGTTAAATTTTTTAAATTTTTTAACAAGATTAAATATTGATAAATTATCAATATTGTTTTTGATATAAAATATAACTTTATTAGAATTTTCTAAACTTGTTTCAGCTTCAAATCGAAAGTTAAATTTTAAATTTGATGTATTAAAATTATTTCAGTAATTTATTGATTGAATATGAAAAAAATGTTTTTTTGTTCTAGTTCATAAGACATTAATTCTATTTTCATTAAATTCAAAATTATTTATATTTTTTTTAGGTTTATCATTAACATTTGAAAAATATATAAAATCACATCCTATACCTTGCAATGAATCAATTGTTCCAGATTTAATTGAGTTTAAAAAAAATCGAATTAATTTTTCTTTTTTAAAAAAATTTAATTTAATTTTATTGTTAATTTGATCAATTATTTTATTTTCTTCAATAGATACTAATTTTTCATTATCATTAGATAAAATTTTCAATATTTTACTAATAGAATTAGCTTGATTTCTATACAAAGATACAAAAGCAACATTTTTGGATAAATATTCAATTGATTTTTCATTTAATTCATCATAATTAGCATGTTTTATCATAATATCTAGATTATCAATAATTAAATTTATTCCAATTGATATTTCTTTATAATTTATATTCTTAAAAATATTGTTATTGTCGTAGTCATATGCAATTTGAATAAATGAAGATTCATTGCATGTTAAATATTTTTGTATTTCATTAGAAATTAAGCAAGTTTTTTCTTCTACAGATGAAGAAAAAATAAGAGTTTTATTATAAAAATATTTATTGATCATATCAAATATCCTTTTAGGACATCTAAAATGTTCTAACAAATATAAACCCTTATATTTGTTTTGATTTATTTTAGATATAAAATTTGTTTTTAAATTAATCATTTTTAAAATTGAATTGTCTATTAAATCAATATTATTATTATTAAATTTGAAAACATTTAATTTTTCTGAAACAATATCTAAAAAATAATTAAATTCATTTTTAGATAATTTTTCTTTTATTTTGTTTATTTTTTCAATAAAAAATTTATTGTTTTTGTTATCAATAATAGGTACTAATTGTTTTTCATCTCCAATTACTATAATTTTTTTTGTTAATGCAAGCAAATATAAAAAATATTTAGAATTAACTTGGCCTGATTCATCTACAAAAATATAATCAAATTCATTAATAAAATAACCAATTTTTTTAATATTTTTTGAATTATATTTTTGAATATTAGAACATAAAATAGGTTTTAAAATATTTATTTTTTTTGTTTCAATAAAAATTCATTCATGAATGTGCTGCAATAAAAAAATATTTTCATGTCTAATTTTTTTATCGATTATTTTTTGAATTAAATTAAAATTAATTTTAACAATATTTAAAATATTCATTAATTTAATTTTTTCATTTTTTAAATTTTCAATATCATAAATTTTTATATCAAATTTTGGTAAATTTGTATAATTCATATTCATTTCTTTTATTTCTTCTTCATTTGAATATTTTTTAATGAGATCTACTAGTGATTTAATTAAGTTAATGTATGTTTTTATTTGTTTTTCTATTAAATTTTCCACTTGTTCAAAATTGGATATATTTTTTAACCAAATTTTTTTTAATATTTTTTTATTAGAATTGACTAATATTTGAAATTTATTTAAATTTGACTTATTTATATTTGATATGTTTAGTTCCAATTCTTTTATCAATTGATTTGAAAAAAAACCTAATTTATCTTTAAAAATATCTTTTATTTTGTTTGTTCAAATTATTAAATATTCTTTTATTTTTTTATAATAATTAATTTTTTTTATTTTTTTATTTGATATTTTTTGTATTTGTTCATTAATTTCTTGCGTAACTTTTTTTATTGATAAAATAATAGAAGAATATTCAAATAAATTATCTGATAATTTTGAATTTTCTTTTTCAATCAAAGTTTTTATAATAGCATTAATATTTTTTATTAAAGAAATATTTTCTTTTATTTTTTTTAAAATTTTAAATGGGATATTATCTCAATTTATTTTTTCTTTAAAATAATTATTTGCACTCAAACAATAATTATTTTTTATTTTGAAAATTTCATTATTAATTAAATTATTTTGTGATTCTCATTGATCTTTTCAAGATTGTCCTTTTCCGCTCATTGTAAATGAAATATACGAGAAAAAATTGTTTATATTTAAATTTTCGTGATTTATTCAATTATCTAAATTTGAAAAATTAATTTTACATGTTTCAGGTATATTTTCAACAGAAATTTGAGTAAGACCGCTTACAAGAATTTTTGGACATTTATATAAATTTTTTAAAAAATAGTTAAATTGATAACTATCAATATCAAAATTATTGTTTAATGAATTAAGAAAATTATCAAAAATAATATTAGAAAACAAATAATTTAATAAAGTTGATTTCCCTGTACCAGCAGCACCATTTATAGAAATAAAGTTGTTTTTATCATCTTTACAAAAATTTAATAAGGCATCTAATGTTTTTAATTGACTTTTTTCTAATCCATCAGTTTTCGAATAAGATGATGCAAAATAATTAATACCATATTTGCTATTTATTAGTTCTTTAAAATATTCATCTTCTATTGTGTCGTAATTAAAAATTATTTGTGAATCATTATAAAAAGATAGTTTTTTTTCTATTTTTTCTATATTCTTTTCATTTTTTATAATATTTTCATTGAAATAATTGAAAATATTTATATCATATGAACAATTATTTTCAAATTCTGCAAATTCTGCAGTGATGTTTTGATTATTATTCAAATTATTTTCATCAAAATTAGAATTAAAAAGAAAATCATTTATAAATTCTCAAATTCTTTTTTTTGAATAATCAGAATAATTCATAATGTTATAATTTTGGTTTCTAAAAACTAATTTTTATTATTTTTATATCAGAATTAATTTAAAAAATGATATAAAATTTAAAGTATTTTTTTTATTTTGCTTGGAAGCATATTTGTTACAGTGGTTATCAAATTATTATTTTTTAAAACAATGGCATATAAATTTTTAGTTTCAGGAATTTTATAATATTCATAACCATCTTTTTGATATGTAGGTTTTAAACCAGACAATTTTTCATTAATAATTACATCTATTTCTAAATCATTAAAATTTATATCTAGTTTCAATCTTTCCTTGATTCTTAATCTTGCATGATTTGAAACAACAAATTTCGATTTAGAATAATAACTCATATTTTTATTTTGAATTTTTAAAGAAATTAATAATAGCATTGCTAATTGTTCTCATAGCAATATCATTAATTGTGTATCAAGGAATAATCAAATTTGCTGTCGCTTTTTGTTTTTCAACATATTCACGATACATAGGTCTAACGTATTCACGTCATTGTTTTAAAACACTTTCAATTGAACGACCCCGTTGTAAAGTATCTCGTTCTATTCTTCTAGCTAATCTTTCATCATTTGGAGTATCAACATATATTTTTAAATATGCCATTTTTTCAATTTCTTTATTTAGATAAGATGTTAATCCTTCCAAAATAATAACATTGACATTTTTTATAATTGTTGTTTTTTTGCCACGAGTATATTTTACATAGTCATATGTAGGAACATTAATAGGTTTATTATTTAGTAGATCTTTAAGATGTTTAATAAGTAAATTTCAATCAAAAGAATCAGGATGATCAAAATTAATTTTTTTACGTTGATTTATAGATTTGTCTGAAAAAGGTAAATAATAATTATCTTGGCAAATAATTTTAGTTTTTAAATTTTTAGGTAAATTTTTGTAAATTGAATTAGCAATAGTTGTTTTACCAGAACCACTACCACCACTTACACATATCAAAATAGATTTTTTGTTTATATCCATATATTCAAAACATAAAGCATTTTAAACTTTATACTTAGTATATTATACATACTTGTTTTTATCGATACATTTTTTATTTTCTTTATTTCAAATATAATAACTAAAATTTAATATTTTTTAACAACAAAATTAGTTAATAAAAATTGACTTTTTTTTTTTTTTTTAGAATAGCCTTTTAAATTGTAGATTATGAATCATATGAATAGTCAAAATAATTATTCTATTAAAAATATTTTAGGTTTACAAAAGCGTGAAAATAATGAGTTTTATACTCCCAAAGAAACTGTAGAAAATATTGTTAATTTAGTTATTAAAAAATTAAAAAATAAAGTTGTTTGGTGTCCTTTTGATACACAAGATAGTAATTTTGTTAAGGTACTAAAAGAAAAAAATATAAGTGTAATCAACACACACATAAACATTAAAAATGGTGATTTTTATAAAAATAAAACTATTCCAAAAAAATGAGATTTAATTTTGTCAAATCCACCTTTTTCTAAAAAAAGAGAATTAATTGAAAGATGTTTAAGTTTTAATAAAGATTTTTGTTTGCTTTATGGTGCAACAATTTTTTCTCAATCTATGGGAAATACCTTGAATAAATGTGATTTTTGATTTATTCAGCGAGATGTAAGATTTACAACAGACATAGAGGGAAAAATTAAAAAATTTCAATGTGCTTGGGTTGCTAACAAAAATTTTTTTAAAAATGTTAAATAATTTGAGATTTTATATTATGAAAAAACCGACAATAAAAACAATTTCTATTTTTAATTTAATAAATAGTAAAGATGATTATAATCCAAATAGTTGATATCAGCGAAATGAAGCGTGAAAAAATAAAAATAAACAATCTTTAATCAATTCTATAATTAATGATTTTTATATTCCGCCAATATTAGTTGCTTCTAAACAAATTGTCGATGGAAAACAAAGATTTTTAGCATTAAAAGATTTTATTGACGGAAAATTTTCCATTCCATTAGAAAATATAAATAATCAAGATTTTAAAAATGAATTAGATAAAGAATTATCAAATGAAGAATTATTAAAATTTAAAAAAAATACAATTTCATATTCCGAAATGCCACCAAAAATTAGGAGAAAGTGAATTGAAGATAAAGAAATATTTATTGTGGATTTGGGTTCGGTTAATGAGGATGATATTATTGACTTATTTAAAAGAATAAATAAAAACTCAATAAAATTAAACGCTTATGAAGAATTAATGTCATCAATTCCAAAAAAAATTAATGATATGTTAAAGCAAATAATTAAAAATTCTAAAATAAATGAATTATCAAATAGTAAAACTCTAAAGGAAAGATTTGGTGCAGAATATTTAATTTCTAGATGTATAACAATTTTAAATATGCCTGCAACAAAAAAAGATGTTCGAAAACAAATAAAAGATGTTATTAATAAATATCCATTAAATAAAATTGAAGAAGAAATTAAAAAATGTTCTGAAACAATAGATTTGATGTATTCTTTGTTGGATAACGATACATTAGGTAGAAATGCATTTAAAACAAATTTTGAAACAATTTTTTGTTCATTATATGAAAACTTAAAATCTAAAAACTGTTTTATAAAAAATAAATATGAAATAAAAAGTAAAATAAATTTAATAATTGATGAATTACGTAATGATCAAATGGGCGGTGGAACTAAATATGATAGTATTGAATTTGTTAAATCGAGAATCAAAAAAATTGATAAAATTTTAAATGATTATTTAGTAGATAATAAACGTACATTTAATTATGATGTTAGATTAGAAATTTGAAAAAAATCAGACAAAAAATGTAATATATGTAAACGAAATATTTTAAATTTTAATGAATGCGAAATTGATCATATTATCCCATTTGCTAAAGGTGGAAAAACTGAATTACACAATATGCAAATTCTTTGCATATTGTGTAATAGAAAAAAATCTTTAAATTAGTTTACCTAAAAAAATAGTTTTGTTATTGAATTTATTTAATTTTATAATAATGAGGTAGTTTAATGCGTCGGTAGCTCAGTGGATAGAGCACACGCCTTCTAAGCGTGCGGTCGCGGGTTCGACTCCCTCTCGACGCGCCATTTTAAAATAAAAAAGCTTTCATTTTTTACATGAAAGCTTTTTTATTTTAGACTAAAAATTAAAATGTGACATTGCAAAAATGAATATAATGAAGCAAATTTGTAAGTATTTGTAAAATTTATTTTTTATTGTTTGTTATATTTTTATTTAATTTGTAGTTTATACAACACATAGCAAAAAACACATTTGTGCAAATGAATATGTTTTTTGTTTAATTTATTAAAAATTTTAAAATTAAAATTTTGACTAAATAGTTTTTTGCATATTTTATATGTATATAGGACAATTTTTAAGTTAAATGATAATTTAGTACACAAAATTATTTTGTTAATCTAAAAATTTAAAATAAATAGACAAAAAAGTTTATGTTGTGCATGCACGCAATACAAAATAAATAAAAAATACGTTTGACAAAAATCTTATTTAGAATTAAAAACTTCACTAACAATAACTATTGAAGATGTTAATAAATATTTGAATTTTGACTAAAGTCAAAAAAGTTCATTAATTAATTTTTATTTAAAAAACATTTAAAACTAATTTAAAAATAAAAAAATTTTTTATTTGACATTTTATGTGCTAACATTTATTAGTAAAATTTAACTAAACATTTTTTGTTTATATATAAAGATTAAAATTTTTACTTAGTGCAAAAATTTATTAAAAAATTTTTAATTTGTTAAATTTTTACACGGAAAATATAAAAAATAAAAATTATATTAATTTTAAATATAAATAAATTTATTATTATTATTATTTATGATAATTTATATTTTATTAATAATTAAAAAAACGCATTGGTAGCTCAGTGGATAGAGCACACGCTTAGAAAGCGTGTGCGGTAGCGGGTTCAACTCTCTCTCTCTCTCTCTCGACGTGCCATTTAATTTATTATTTGCGTTCTTTAAAACACTATAAAACCTATATATATTTGTTTTTTCTTACATGTTATCACATATGAAAATTTTGGATATTTGTGAATTTTTTTAACACTATAAAGACAAATTTATGTGCTACAATTTAAACATTGGTTAAAAACCGTTTCATATGCATGTGAAATATGTGAAATTTACATTATTAATATTCAGAGATTTGTATGCTTTGATATTAATTTAATTTGTTTGGAAATTTATGTGGACAATTAATAATGATAAACAATAAAAAAATCAAAAAAGAAAATATAGAAGTTAATAGAATTTATAACAAAAATTGTTTAGACATTATAAATAGTATGATTAAACAAAATTTTATAGTGGATGCAATAATAACAGATCCGCCATATAATGTTTCAAAAAAAAATAATTTTAAAACAATCGGTAGATTGGGTGTTGATTTCGGAAAATGAGATAAGAATTTTAATCAAACGTTATGATTAAATAACATTGGAAAAATATTAAAACCAGGTGGATCTATTATTATTTTTAATGACTGAAAAAATTTAGGAATAATTTCACAAGAACTTGTAAAAGAAAATTTTGAAATTAAGGATTTATTAAGATGAATTAAACCGAATCCAATGCCAAGAAACGTTGATAGAAGATATGTTCCTGATTATGAATTTGCATTATGAGCTATTAAGAAAAAAGGTTCTTGAACTTTTAATAAAAAATTAGATAAATTTTATTTAAAACCCGAATTTATTTGCCCATCTGTTTCTAGTAAAAAAAGAATTCATCCTACTGAAAAACCATTAATTTTAATGGAGGAAATTATAAAAATTCATACAAATGAAGGCGATATTGTTTTCGATCCTTTTTCTGGGTCTGGATCTACGTTAGTGGCAGCAAATAAATTAAATAGATTTTATATTGGTAGTGAAATATTAAAATCATATTACAATAAATCAATAAAAAGAATAAAAGAATCATATATTAAACCTACTTTTAACCATTTAGGTAATAAGTTTAGAATGATTGAGGACTTAATTAGAAATTTTCCAAAAAATAATGTTGATTATTTTGTTGATGTATTTGCTGGTAGTGGTGTTGTATCTTTAAATTATCAAACTCCAAAAAAAATATTTTTAAATGATAAAGATAAATGATTAACAGCGATATTAAATTATTTAATGAATACAGATGTAAACCTTGTTATTCAAAAAACAGAAAACATTATAAAACAATATAAATTACCCGTTGATAAATTAAATGACAAATATACTTCTCAATACAATAAATTAAAAAAAGATTTTAATCGCAATAAGAATGTGGAAAAATTACTTGTTTTAATACTTTTTGGTTTTAATCAACAAATTAGATTCAATTCAAAAGATGAATGAAATATTCCTGCAGGAAAATTTCGATGAAGCTTGTATCAAAAAAATAAACTTATTGAATTTTGCGAAAAAGCAAAAGAAAAAAATTATTCAATTCATTCTAAAGAATTTGATATTTTTGTATATGAAATATTAAAAGAAATAGATAAGAAAAAAACACTTTTTTATTTTGATCCCCCATATCTAATTTCAGATGCAACATATAATAATTCTTGAACAGAATTAGAAGAGCAAAAATTAATTGATATATTAAATTTTTTAACAAAAAATGGTTATAGGTGATGTTTATCAAATCTTCTTTATTCTAAAGGAAAAGAAAATACAAAACTAAATAATTTTATTTCTATTAATAAAAAAAATATAAAAGTCGACATCATAAAAAATATTTCATATAAAAATTCTAATTATCAAAGAAAAAAAAATTTTTTGATTGATCAAGAAATTTTAATAAGAGGAAATTATGAATAAATTTGACAATTGAAATAGATTTGGAGATACTTCTTTTAGAATATCTAATCAAGTCAATTTTTATACGCAAATATTTACTTACATATTAGAAAAACTAAAAGCAAAAAATTCAAAAAATTATAAATTATATATTTCTGATGTTTTAGAATATGTAATTCAAGAACAAATTGTTTTTTATAAAATAGAAAATAAAGATTTTACAAGAAAAAATAGAAGTCATTTATTAGTAAGGCAATTAAAAGAATTTAATTTAATCTTAATTAAAAATGATAATTCAATACAATTAACTAATTTTGGAACACAAATTGGAAAAATATTAGAAGATAATAAAATAGCTTCAAATTTAATTCCAATTATTTGATTTTTTCTAATGCTACATAAAGATTCGAAAAGATCTAATATATTTAAAGGATTTGTTAAAAATTGTTTAGAAATAGGGTATAGTGATAAATTGTTAATTTCTTTTATTACTTCTAAAAATAAATTTGATATTAATTCAAAATTAGAAAAAAATAAATTGAGCAAAGAAGACATAGCAAAAATTTTGAAAGAAAAAGATATACAAGTTGTTTGTAAAAGAAAAAAACCTTTAAAAATTTCTAAAATTTTACCTCAATTAATTAATGCAATTTTAGAGAAAAATTTTTTATTAATAAACAATTTATTAGATGATGTTGGTTCTAAATTAAAAAATTTTTTAAAAAAAATGTATAAATTGTGAAATAATGAATTTACTAATAAAAAAATAACAGATAACCAAATACAAAAATACATTTTATCAAGAAAAGAAAATTTATTAAATGATATTTTAAATTTAGTAGATTATCAAACAGTTTACAAAGATTATAAAGATATAAATATAAGATGATTAGTCGATACCTTATTTTTAATTAAATTAAATGATAAATATGTTTTGAATAATAAGTACATTAATATATATAAAAATCTAATTGAATTAGATCCTAATGATTTTGATAAATTTTATTCTTTTTTAACAAACTTAAAATTACCTACTAATTTTTATGAAAAGTTACCTTATAACCGAAATGAAGTAATTAAAATGCTAGAACTTGTTAATGATAATAAATGAAATGAACTTAAAAAAAATTTTAATTTAACTAATATATCTAATTCAACTATTTTTGAATACTTAATAAATTTATCATTTTCTATATCTTATAACAATAATGCTTCTATTTTTAAGGAATGGTGTAATACTAAATTGGATAATAATTTAAAACCCATAATTCACGCATCTAGTGGCAGCCCAGATGGAATAATTATAGATAATTCTTATTTTTCTACTGTTGAATCTACTTTAATAAATGATTTAGAAAAACTAATAAAACAAGAACGAATTCCCATTAAAAGGCATGTATACAATATTTATAAAAATAAAAAACATTTTAATTTATTAAAATTTAATAATAATCCAACTGTAGTTTTTGTTGTAAAAGAAAAATTAACTCCTCAATTAATTTATCAGTTTGTGTCTGAACATAATAGTCAATACCATATTGATTTAACTAAAATAAGTATAATCACTTTATCAACTTTTGAAGTATTAACATTTTTGAAAGATAAAAATTTACAAGATTTACTTGTCAAGATGAAGGATGAATTACCTATGAAATCAATATCAATAGATGCACCTGATGATAATAAAAAACAATTAGATGATTTTTTTAATCTATATATGAATAAATTGATGAAAAAATAATAAATTTTAATGCAAAACAAATAAAATTTAAAATTTTACTTTTTTTAAAGAATTATGCATTTTTAAGGTATAAATAATTAAAAAATTTTTAATTAGTTTGTTTTTGATAACTTGTAATATTATTAATATTAGTAAAGAAAACATTTTATTAATTTTTTTAATAAAATTTAAATGTTTTTTATTGTTGTCACTTGTTTTTAAAGACAATTTAATATCAATATAAAAATCAGAAAATTTTTTTATAATTAAATTGTTATAAGTTACATTTTTTATTGAAATTAGAAAGATTTCAACAAAGTATGATTAAAAACAAAGTAATTAAAAAAATTGCTATTTTAACCTCAGGCGGTGATTGCCCAGGAATGAATACAGCAATTTATTCTTTAGTAGAACAATCTTTATACTTCGGTTATAAACCTTATTTAGTTTATGAAGGATATAAAGGTTTGGTTGAAGATAATATTAAGTTAGCAAATCTAAGTGAAACGAAAAAGAATTCAATTTTAGGCGGAACATTCATATATTCAGCACGTTTACCTGAATTTAAAGAATTAAATGTTCGACAAAAAGCAGCTAACAATTTAATTAAAAGAGGTATTGATACATTATTTGTTATTGGTGGAGATGGTAGTTATCAAGGTGCTAGATTATTATCTAAACTAAAAATTAATTGTATAGGTTTACCAGGAACTATTGATAATGATATTAGTTCTACAGATTTTACAATTGGTTTTTATACAGCATTAGATTCAATTGATCAAGCTCTTATAAAAAACAATCATACAGCAATCTCGCATGATCGTGTAACAATTCTTGAGGCAATGGGTCGTTATTGTGCTGATTTAAGTTTTTATAGTGGAATTGCAAATAATGCTGATTTAATAATCACACACGAAAATCCAATGAGCGCTGAAACTATTGCTAAAAAAGTAAAAGAAGCATATAAAAAAGATAAAAATCGTCGTACTTATCTAATAGTTGTTAGTGAACGTTTATATGGAACAAATAAATATCAATCATTAGAAGAGATTGGACAAACTATTTTAAAAGAAACTAATAAAATTGTTAATATTAATCGTTTGGGTTATTTACAACGTGGCGGTAATCCAAATGCAATGGATCGAATTTTAGCGATGCAACTAGGTCATTATGCTGTTAATTTAATTCATAAAAATAAAAAGAATCGCGTTGTTGGAATTAAAGATAATAAAATTGTTGATTATGATTTTGATTATGCTTTAAGTATGAAAAATCAAAATCGTAAAAAAGAAATTTTGCAATTTAATTTAATTAAAGAAGAGGTTTAATGAATATGAATCACTTGAAACGAACTAAAATAGTTGCAACTTGCGGACCATCATTAACTCAAAAAATATGAACATTAGGTGATTTAAAAGATCCTAAAAACAAAGAATTAGTTAAAAAAGCATATGAAAACATTGAAAATGTAATCCGCAATGGAGTTACAACAATTCGTTTAAACTTTAGTCATGGTTCTCAAGAAGAACAATTAATAAGAATTCAAATTGTTCGCGAAGTTTCTAAAAAATTACAAATACCTGTTTCAATTATGTTAGATACTCAAGGACCAGAAATACGTGTTGGTAAAATTGTTGATGAAGGATGTAAAATTAATGCTAAAGATTTAGTTGAAATTTATACATCAAAAGTTATTGTTGGATCTAAAAATAAATTTTATGCAAGTGATTCAACTGGCAAATATAACATGATTAATGATCTTAAAGTTGGATCTACAATTTTAGTTGATGATGGCAAATTGAATTTAACAGTTAAAAAATTAGATAAAAAACTAAACATTATTACATGTGAAGCTAAAAATACTCACACAATTACTTCTCGTAAACGAATTAATTTACCTAATGCTCATTATTCAATTCCTTTTTTATCTCAAAAAGATGAAAATGATATTTTGTTTGGAATTAAAAACAATGTTGATTATTTAGCATTATCTTTTGTTAATACTGTTAAAGATATTAAACAAGTTAAAGAAATCTTAAAAAAGAATAATGCTGAACACATTAAGATAATTTCTAAAATTGAATCAACTCATGCAATCAATAATTTAGATGCAATTATTGATGCTTCAGATGCAATTATGGTTGCTCGTGGTGATTTATCTTTAGAAATTCCTTATTATGTTGTTCCATATTGACAACGTTATATTATTAAAGCTTGTCGTGATAAAAATAAACAAGTTATTGTTGCGACACAAATGTTAGATTCTTTAGAAAAAAATATTCATCCAACAAGAGCTGAAGTTACAGATGTATATTTTGCTGTTGATCGTGGAACTGATGCAACTATGTTATCTGGTGAAACTGCTAATGGTTTATATCCATTAGTTGCAGTTGAAGTTATGAATTTAATTGATAAACAATCTGAAATTTCATTTGATTATGAAAGAGCAATTAATTATTATTTTCCTAAAACTAAATTATCAAAAACTAAATTTGGTAAATTGGTTTTAGATGTTGCTAAAAAAGTTTGTCCTAAACGTAATGTAAGCAATGCTGATTTTAAATATGATTTTATTGTTCATTTCACAAACGATTTAAATGAAATTAAAACTTTATCAAATATTCGTCCAGCTGCAGGTGTTATTATTATTACTGACAATGATCAAATTTACACTGGTCATGGAATTGATTATGGTATTTTTACATATAAAGTAGAAAACTTGAAAAATGCTAAAAAAGATTGAAAAGAAGTAAGTCTAGCAGCTATAAATAAATATAAAAAATTTGGTATAATTAAGTCTAAATTACCTAATTTAGTTTTGGTAAATAACAAAATTGTTAATTTGAAAGGATAATCATAAATGATTAAGCCGTTACATGATAATGTTTTAATAGAGCCTTTAAATGATGAAATTGTTTCTAAAAAAGGAATTATTTTAACTACAAATTCAGAAGAAAACACTAATACAACAAAAGGTGTTGTTGTTGCATTAGGCGATGGTCAAATTTATAAAAGTGATTCAAAATGTAATTTTGAAATTCAAGTTGGAGATGTTGTATTTTTTAAAGAATATAGTGGAACTAATATTGTTAGTGAAGATGGTAAAAATCTTAAAATTTTAAGTTACGAAGATATCGTTGCTGTTCAAAAATAAGATTTGCAAGGAGAAATACTTATTATGTCAAAAGAACTAACATTTTCAAAAGCTGCAAGAAATCGTCTAAATTTAGGTTTAAATAAATTAGCAGATGCAGTAAGAATTACTGCAGGTCCAAAAGGTCGAAATGCTTTAATTGAAAAAAAATATGGTGCGCCTTTAATTGCTAATGATGGTGTAACTATTGCTAAAGAAATTGAATTAGCTGATCCAATTGAAAACATGGGCGCTAAATTGATTGCTGAAGCAGCTATTAGTACAAATGATATTGCTGGTGACGGAACAACTACTGCAACAATTTTGACACAAGAAATGGTAAATAAAGCAATTGATGCTATTAATGGTGGTGCTAATCCAGTAAATATTCGTCGTGGTATTGAAGAAGCTTCTCAAGTTATTATTCAAAATTTAGCTAAAGTTTCAAAATCAATTACTACTTCAGATGAAATTGCTCAAGTTGGTGCAATTTCATCAGGTTCTAAACAAATTGGTGAATTGATTGCTAAAGCAATGCAAATTGTTGGTAAAAAAGGTGTTATTACAATTGATGACGCTAAAACTTTAACAACAACTTTAGATACAACTGAAGGTTTAGAATTTAAAGGTGGTTATGGTTCACCTTATATGGTTACTGATCATGAAAAAATGGTTGCTGTACTAGAAGAACCTAGAATATTAGTTAGTGCTAACAAAATTAACAATATTAAGGAATTAATTCCATTACTTGAGTCTTGCATGGAATCAAATATTTCTTTAGTTATTGTTGCTAATGAATTTAGTGATGAAGTTGTTACAACATTAGCTGTTAATAAATTACGTGGAACATTAAATGTTATTACAATTAAATGTAATGAATATGGCGAACGCCAAAAAGCTGTATTAGAAGATTTAGCGATTACAGTTGGTGCAAATCTAATTGATTCAGCGTTAGGTTTAGAATTAAAAAATGTAACAATTGATGATTTAGGTACAGCAGGTAAAATAACTGTAGGAAAAGAAAAAACAACAGTTATTGACGGTAAAGGTAATCAAGAAAAAATTCATAATCACGTTAAGACATTAGAAGGTAAATTAAATGCACTTAATGATGATAAGTATAATGCTGAAATTTTACGTGAAAGAATTGCTTCAATGTCTCAAGGAGTTGCGGTAATCCGTGTTGGTGGTGCAACTGAAATTGCTCAAAAAGAATTGAAATTAAGAATTGAAGATGCACTAAATTCAACTAAAGCTGCTGTTGAAGAAGGTATTGTATCAGGTGGTGGTATTGCTTTAATTAATAGTATTTCATCAATTGCTTATTTAACTTCAAGTGACCGTGAAGTTGCAATTGGTTATGATATTGTTCGTGAAGCGTTGAAAGCTCCTGCTCGTCAAATTATTGAAAATGCTGGATTTAATAGTTCTAAAACAATTAACTATATTTTAAATCAAGGTGTTGGTATTGGATTTAATGCCGAAACTGGTGAATATGTTGATATGATTCGTAGTGGAATTATTGATCCAACTAAAGTTACAAAAACAGCATTAGAAAAAGCTGCTAGTGTAGCAGGATTAATGATTACTACTGAAGTTGCAATCAATGATATTAAAGAAAAAGATAGTAACAAAAACAACATTTTTGGTGAATAAATTTTATTAAGGATATAAATCAATGCAAATCAATGTATCAAGTAAAACTGTTGTAAAAAAAATTATTGCAAAAGCTGCTAAAAATGAATATGGTGTTAATTTAAAATTAGATTTACCAGGTCAAGTTGAATTTAAAGTTGCTTTACCTTTTAGTAGCGATACTTTTTTTACAAAATTTCGTCAATATTTAAGTCGTCAATATGATACTAATGAAATTGATGTTGATAGTTTTATTAACGTAATTGGTGATGATAAAGCTGAACAAGTTGTGCATTTAATTGTTAATGCAGTTGAATTTGTTGAAGCAACACCTTATTCTAAAAAAACTAAAAAAGTTGAAAAACCTAAATTTGTTTTAAAAGTTAATAAAAAATTTGAAAAAACAATTTCTAGTGCTACAAATATTGCCAAAGCAATGACATTAGTAAGAGAATTACAAGATACACCTTCAGATGTTTTATATCCTGAAACGTTTGTTGCAAGATTTCAAAAAGAATTTAAAGGTATTCCTAACATTAAAATTAGTGTTTTAAACAAAAAACAAATTATTGCTAAAAAAATGGGAATGCTTTTAGGAGTTAATAAAGGTTCAGTTCGTGAAGCTCGTTTGCTAGTTGTTGAATATTTAAATAACCCTAAATCTAAAAATCGTTTTGCATATGTTGGTAAAGGAATTACATATGATTCAGGAGGAATGAATTTAAAACCTGGATCTCATATGCGAACTATGAAATATGATATGTCAGGTGCAGCTATTGTAACTGCAACAGTTTTAGCTTTAGCAAAAAACAAAGTTAAAACAAATGTAATAGCTGTTGCTCCTTTAACTGAAAACTTACCAAGCCCAACTGCACAACGCCCTGATGATGTGGTTATTGCATATAATGGAATGAGTGTAGAAATTGATAATACTGATGCTGAAGGTCGTTTGGTGTTAGGTGATGCAATTTCTTATGCAGCTAAAGATTTAAAAGCAACAAGAATTTTTGACGTTGCAACTTTAACCGGTGCAATGCTTTATTCATTAGGAAATACATACAGCGGTGTTTGAGCAACTAATGATAAACATTGAAAACAAATTTATTCTGCTAGTCAATATGCTGGTGAACCAATTTGACGTTTACCATTACACGAAGATTATTTAAGAACATTAGATTCAGCTGTTGCTGATATTGTTAATTGTGCTTCTAAACCAGGTGCTGGTTCAAGTAGTGCTGCAATGTTTTTAACACAATTTAGAGAAAATGTAGATTTAGTTCATATTGATATTGCAGGAACAGCGGATATTAATGGATTAGGACAAGCAGTAATTTTAAGAACTTTATACTGACAAGCTGTAAATCAAGATGAATAATAACAATAATCTTGAAACAGAATTAGTTGTTGTTTCCAAAAAGTTTGATGAAAATTCTTTAACTAGTCAAGTCGATAATAAAGATTATAAGATTGTTAAAGACGTTTATAATTATCAAAGTAAATCTAAATTAGATGAATTACCGTTATGAGCAAAAATTTTAATTGCTTGTGTTTTAATTTTAATTGCGATTGGTGCTATTGTTGGCGGCGCTTTTGCAATTAATGCTGTAAGTAATCTTGTTCCACAAGAACCAGTTAATAAAATTTTTGAAACAATTGTTGTTATTTAAAAATATTTTTTATAAATGTAAATTTTAATTTACATTTATATTTATTATTTATGTATAGTGATCAATAATAATGTCAAATAAAATTGATTTTGCTTCTTTACCAATTAACCCAATTCAATCATTTTCTGATAAGATTTTTGCCAATCTAGAAAGAGCTATTGATGAAGTTATTGATTATGAATTTAGTCAATCAAAAATTAATCAAAAAGAAATTGATAATTTAACTAATCAAATAAATAAATCACAAAAAGAAATAATAGATCAAAAAAAATTATTAAAAATTAATGCTAAAAAAATAGCAAATGTTTTTATTATCATTAGTTTTGTTTTATTAATAGGTTTAGCTTTTATTCCGATTTTTAATAAAAACAAAAAAATAATTAAAGAATTTAATCAATTTAAACAACTAAAAGAAAACGAAATTTTAAAAGATAGAAATTTGCGTTTTAATTTAATGTTATCTGGTTTTTCTGCAACAAGTATTCACGAATTAATTATTAATGTATTTCAAAAATTTGATATTCAGATTTCTGAATATTTTGATTCACAAGAAGTTTTAAATCTTTTAAAAAATTCTTTTAATGTTTTAGATATTTATTCAGGAATTAAAGGAATTTTAAAAAATTCACCTTTTTATGATTTAATGCTTCGTGAACATAATATAAGAAATGTTGCTACATCTAATTCAATGAGTTTTCCATATACAACTATTGAATATGATAGTGAAAATCGTCCTCACACAGTAATTAGATATGAAACGTTAACTGCAATTCATAATGAACCAACACCATTTTTAGATGAAACTAATTTATTAATTTATAAAACTAATTTTTTACCTGATTTTTCATTTAATGTGACAAAAGGTAAATCTAATAAAAGTGTAATGTTAGAAAATAGTACATTTTTAAAATATTTCAACATTGAAATTGATCCAAATCAACAATTATACTTAAATCAATTTTTTACAATTAAATCACAAGAAGATTTTGTTAATTGATATCAACACGAATCATCAAATATTTACGAATTTACTAAATACTTAGATTCCTTATATATTTTCGGTAATAATGAATCATTAAATTTTATGAATATTTTAAATCGTCTAGTAACTAATGCGCAAATTTTACAAAATGATAAAAATTTTGAATTAACCGATGCAATAAATTTAGTTAAAAAAATTATTTATGCATATTGTTCTAAAATTGTAAAAATGCTTCAAATTCCTTTGCTAGTTCCTGGAATTTCTCGTGAATGATATAAAAAAGATAAAACATATTTAATTGCTAATAATTCAAATTTATCAATTCCAAGTTTAACTCAAAACGAAAATGTTGATTTTAATATTCTTTTGTTGCCGATGCTTGCAAACAACTTAATTTCTTTTAATAAATTTTCAGAATTCCTTAAAAGAAAACCTTGATTAGAAATTATTAATTACCAAAAGATATTTTTGGATATTTTTAAAGCTAATTTAAAAATTAAATCATATTTTTCAGAAACAAAAGTTGATTTAGTAACAGTTTATGGGATGGAAGTGGGGATGAAAACAATTCCTGTAACTTATGAAAAATTTCATCCCATTGATGAAGATAAATATGCTATTTTTATAAATCATCCAACAAATACAAACAATATTATTTTAGTTAGTTCTAAAATTAAAAATAATTTATTTGATGGTGTATATGAAAACAAAGAATTTGCTAATAAAATGTTACAAAACTACATTTGAACAAATAATCCATCATCACTTGAAAATTCAAAAAATAAAGAAAAATTAATTGAATATGTTCAAGAAATTAACCAGTTAAATGAAAAAATGCAATTAGATTTAATTTTTAAAATTGATAATAAAGGAATTAGTATTTTAATTAATAATCTAGATAATTTAAATGAAGTTATTGAACAAAAAATTATTAGGATTTTAACTAATATAAAAAATGATAATTTTGTAATATAATATTAGGAATAAAATTTTTAATTAAATACTGATTTAATTATAAAAATATTAGGAGAAGTTTAATGGTAATTAATCCAAGTAAAGAAAATAATACTCCACAAGGATTTAATCCTAATGTTGATAATACAACCGTTTTTGCTAAACCTACTAGTTCACAAAAAAATGGTTATTTAATTCTTTTATTTTTATCTTGAATAACTATTATTCCCGGAATAGCTTGATTAATTATTAGAATTAAACGTAAAAATGAATGAATTGATTTACAAATGAAGATTAATAATGCATCAAGTTCAATTGATATAAGCTTAACTAGAAGAAGTGAAACATTGAAAAAATTACTTGATCAAGCAAAAGGATATTTAAAACACGAACGTGAAACTTTAGAAAAAATTACAAGTATGCGTTCAAACAAAACTCCTAATGGAATTATTGATGCAGATAAAGCTTTAAATGATTTATCAAGAAATATTCAAATAGCAATTGAAAATTATCCAGATTTAAAAGCTAATTCAATTATAGGCGAACTTATGAGTAGTTCGCAATATATTGAATCTGAAATTGCTGCTTCACGTAGATTATATAATCAATATGTTCAACGTTTTAATGCTGACATATTAATGTTTCCAAATGTTTGTTATGCAGCAAAACAAAAAATGAGCACATTGCCATTATTTATTGCAAGCGAAACTCAAAAACAAGATATAGACATGAGTTCTTTAAGTGATTTTTAATTTTGTATAAATGAAATTAGTTAGTACTCTTGATTAATAAATATTATTTATAGAAATTAAATCAACATAAAATATGTTGATTTTTTCTTTTTTGTCATTTCTAGTTCATTTAATATCATTAATCTTAAAAGATGAATTTTTATTTATTAGTACTTGATTATCTGTGTTTGCTACTCCCATAAATTTAAAATTACCTAAATAGACTGCTCCAATAATATCTTTTGGAATATTTATTACAAACAAAACTTGTTCTTTTAATGGCAAAACTTTTTTATTATCTATTCAATTTGAACCATCACAATATCTTAATGCTTCTACACGATCTAATGAAGTTGATATAAATCCATAAGAAGTAATAATTTTGCCAATACATTCTGAATAATCATATCTATCATTAATAAGTTTAATATATGGTTTTAATTGTTCTCAAAATTCAATTTCTTGATATTCAACACCATGATATACTTTGTAATTTTCATATGGTCATCTTGCATATAAATTATTTAAAGCAGAAACAACATATTGATAATCAGAACCACGAATCTCCAAAGGATTGTTTAATCCTCCAAAATTTAAATTTACTTTTTGATTAGGAGGAATTTTATTTTTATGTAAATATTCATTTCAATAATAACCTCTTTGATTAGCATACATAAAAATTGCTTGTTGTTCTGAATAACAATAATAATTTTTTAATTTTCCATTTTCATCGTAATTTCAATCAGCTATTGTTAAATTATTGTATCATTCATGAAAATTAGATTGAAGATTGTAGTCAATAATACCTTCCTCTCTCTCTCTCTCTCTCATTTAATATAATTTTCATCTATATCATATTCTGAACAAGAAATAATTCCTATTGCAAATGTTGTTATTATTCAAAGAATACTAAATATAAAAACTAAGTTTAAAAATATTCTTTTTTTCATAATCTTAAATCTCTATTTAAATACATGCTTGAATGTATACCTATGCAATTATAAATAATTTAATATTTATAAACCTAGTAAAACTAATTACTAGAAATAACAAAACAATAATATTTTTTTACAACAGCAATTTATATAAATAAATTTCAATAGTTTTACACAACAAAACATTAATTTAAAAAACTTTATTTTTTTAACAATCTACGAAAAAATTAATTTTTAAAAATTTAGTTTAATTATTTATCAAATAACCATTAAAAAAATTTTTTTAAATAAAATAAACAATTTTATTTTTTTTATTGTATGATATTAAGTGTCATAAAGTGGGAGTAAATGGTACAAAATGTTTTTAGGCACATTCGAACATTCCTTAGATGCGAAAAACAGAATAAGTCTTCCAAGTCGTTTACGATCCAAAATTTCATCTGCTGTTGTGGTTAGCAAAGGTTTTGATGGATGTTTGGAAGTAAGAACTCCTGAAGACTTTGAAAATTATGCCCAATCATTAAACAAATTATCAAACACCCACAAAGACAGTCGTATTATTGTTAGACAAATTTTTGCTAACTCTACAGACATTGAATTAGATGCTTCAAATCGTATTTTGATTCCAGCTAATTTGTTAAAAGAAGCTAATCTTAAAAAAGACATAGTTATCATTGGTGCTGGTAAAAAAATGGAAATTTGAGATAAACAAGCATATGAAAAATTCAAATCTGAAAGCGACGAAAAATTTGAAGAAGTAGCTGAACGTTTAAATAATTTTGAAAATGAACAATAATATTCATAAACCTGTCTTATTAGATGAAGTTATTAATTATTTAAATATTCAACCTAATGGAATATATTGCGATTTTACAATAGGATATGGCGGACACACTTCTCAAATTTTAAAAAAGTTGAAAGAAGGTAAACTAATTGGTTTTGATCAAGATCCCCAAGCAATTGATTGATGCGCAAATCATTTAAATGACAATAAAATAGTTTTGATTAATGATAATTTTGTTAATTTCAAAAAACACTTAAATGATTTAAGCATTAAAAAAATACAAGGCGCTTTATTAGATCTTGGTGTATCTAGCTTGCAATTTGATTTAGCTGATCGAGGTTTTAGTTATCAAAATAACGGACCTTTGGATATGAGAATGAATCAATCTAAAGGCTTAACTGCTGAAGAATATATTCGCAAAAATAATTTGCAACATTTGATAAATGTTTTTAAAAAATATGGTGAAATAAAAAATCCTGTTCATATTTCAAAATTAATCAAAGAATATGTTGATCACAATAAAAATGTTTCGACTTGAGAAATTGAAAATTTAATAAAACAAAATTTACCAATTAAATTGTTGCATCAAAAAAAACATCCAGCTAGATTATATTTTCAAGCTTTACGCATTGCGGTTAATGATGAATTAAATGTTTTAAAAATTTTTTTAAATGAAATTCCTAAATTTATAGATATTAATGGAATACTTGCAATTATTACATTTCATTCATTAGAAGAAAAAATCGTTTTAAAAAAAATTAATGAATTGTGTACGCCACCTATTTTGCCTGGTGTCCCTATTAACAATAGTGAGTTAGTAGAATTTAATAAAGTTACAAAATCTCCAATTAAACCTTCTGAAATAGAAATTAAAAATAACCATCGTTCAAGATCTGCAAAATTATTCATCATTAAAAGGACTAAAATATGTACAATTTAAAAACAGTTTGTGTTGGAATATCAATTGACATAAATGAAATTAAATTAATTGTTAGTGATAATGCTAATAATAACTTTAATTTATTATATAGTACTTCGATTGATAACAAGTCGCTTTATGATGAAAAACAAATTTTAGATATTAAAAAACTTAAACATGCTATATATGAATTAATTAATGATGCTCAAAAATATACTGAACTTAAAATAGAAAAAGTTTTGATATCTTTTGATGATGGTATAGTTAAAGAGTTTAATATTAATCAAATTAAAACTGATTTTTTTACATATAAAAGTCCTCAAAAAGTTTTTGAAAGAATTAATAATGCAATCAATGTTTGAAATAAAAATATTAATTCTGAAATTTTATGATGAGAAGTATATAGTTGAATTGATGAACAAACTAAACAAAAAATTCAAACAAATGAAATTGTAATCGGTTCTAGATATTTAGCAAAAATTAATGTTTATACAACTAATAATTTGTTAGTTAATCAATTTATCAATTTAATAAATGATTTAAATATCAAAGTTCTTAATACAACAATATGTTCATTAAATGCATCTGTTATCACAAATAATGAAGAATCAATTGTTTTAGAAATTTATAACGATTACAGTCAATTGTTATATTTGAAAAATGGTATTTTAGAAAATAAAAAACACTTTAGTTTTAGTAACAATGAATTTTACAAATATGTTGCAAATCAAATTGATACTAATTTAATTGATTCGCATAAAATTAAAAATTTGTTAAATGATAATTTAAATACTTTTTTTGAAAATAATATTAATTTAGCTTTCTCTATTGGGGATAATTTTTTAGATTCAAATTATGTTAAATCAACAATTTTAACGAATTTAGTTAATAATTATGCATCTGAAATTATTCAAATTCTTGAAAAAGAAATATCTTTTAAAAAGATTAATAAATTTTTAATTTTATGTAAATCAAAACCATTAGTAAATAGTTTAATAGATAAACTTTATAAAATTACAAATCCGCCAAATCAAATAATTTATTCTAATAATAATTTATTGTTGCTTGATAACAAATATTATTCATTAGCTTTAGGTATTATTCAATTCTATAGAAAACATAGTATTTATAAAATTGATAATTCGTGCGTTCAACCTTATTATTCAAATACATATGATAAAAAAATTGAAATTAAATTAGCTACTATGGCTATCAACAATAATATAACCAAAACAGTTCAAAAAATTATCAAATAAAAGAGGATCTAAAAATGAAAAAATATAATCAAATGCAAGAAGTTTTATCAAATTTTGATTTTGAGCAAACTGAAAAAATTAAAGTTAATTTATCAAAATCTTTCGATAGTTGTTTAAAAACTGACGAATTATTTCAAGATAATACAAAAACTATTGAACAAAATTTAAATACTAAAGATTTAAGTTTAGAAAGCAATTTAAATTCTAATGAAATAAAAACACAATTTTTTACAAAAGAAGAAATCACTAATGAATCACGTGAATTTTTTGATGTTAATTTAGATATTAAAAAACCATCAATTAAAGTTATAGGAATAGGTGGTGCTGGAAATAATATTGTTGATTATATTTCAAATAATAATATCCTTTCTTCAAATGTAACTTTTTATCAATTAAATACAGATTCTCAACATCTACAACATTTAAAATCTAAAACTAATAAAGTATTAATTGAATCTAAAATTACAAAAGGAATGGGATCAGGTGGTGACCCGGAATGTGGTCGATTAGCAACTGAAGATTTTGAATCTGAGATACGTAATATTTTATCAGGTGCTGATGTTTGTATTTTAATTGCAGGATTAGGAAAAGGAACAGGCACAGGCGGTAGTCCTGTAATTGGAAAAATTGCTAAATCAATGGATATTTTGACATTGGCTTTTGCAACTATGCCAAGTCTTGGGGAAGGAAAAACTGCACTAAATAAAGCATTATTAGGTTTAAAAGAATTAAAAGAATCAGTTGATGCAATTACAACAATTAGTAATGAAAAAGCTTTATTTAATTCAGAATCAAATAATAGTATTTTTGATGCTTATAAAAAATCAAATTTAGAAATAGGAAATGCTATTAAATCAATTACAGATATTATTTTATTACCTTCATATCAAAATATTGATTTAGCTGATGTAAAAAATTTCTTTTCAAGTAAAAATAGTGTTAATTATTTTTTAGCAATTAGAGAACGTTTCACTTCTAATGAGGTTAAAGATATTAATCGCATTATTAATCGTAAATTAAATGAATTAGCTTTTGAACAAAGCATATTAAATGCAAAATCAACTTTAATTTTATTTTATGCGAATAAAGAAGTAGGAACGCAATTGTACACAAATACTACATCAATTTTAAAAGAATTATCAATGAACAAAGATTTAAACATAGTTTATGGAATTGTTGAAACTGATAATCCAATGATTGGATTTGATATTATCGCTCTTAATAATGAACCAACTGTACTAACAACAAATATTTCACCATTAACTCAAAAAATAGATGTTGGTATTTTTGACAATAAAATTACAACTAATAAAATTCAAAACACTAATAATTTATTAAGTCGAAAATTCAATCGAATAAATGAAAAATCATCATTAAATTCTTCTTGAAGCAAAACTGCAAATAAATTAGAAGATGATTTCAATGATTTAATTGAGACAAAGAAATTAACAACTGATCAAATGTCTAAAATTTTAAATCGTTCCATGGAAACTTATTTTGATAAAAAATCTAATAATTTAATGGATGATTTTACTGAATATGATGATCTAAATTTATTTAAAAGTTAAGTAGAACTATTAAAAAATAGGTTGTGATATATAGTATAATTATTTAGATATATTTTATCCAAACTATGAAACATTATTGGTTCAGAATATCATTTGTCTATTTAAAATTCTAAATTATGTTTTTAAAAATAACATTTAACGCGGTTTATTAAAATGTCTAATAAAAAAGATTATTATGAAGTTCTTGGTGTTGATCGTGAAGCTGATGAACGTGAAATAAAAAAAGCATTTAGAAAATTAGCTCAAAAATACCACCCTGATCGTAATAAAACTCCAGAAGCTGAAGAAAAATTTAAAGAAATCAATGAAGCTTACGAAGTTTTAAATGATCCAACAAAACGTTCAAATTATGATAAATACGGACATGATGGTATAGACGGCGATCCTGGTGGATTTGATGCAACTGAAGCATTTTCATCTTTTTTTGAAACTATTAGAAATGATACAACTTTTTTTGAAAGTGATTTTGATACAAGTAAAAAGAAAAAAAAGAAAAAAGGTTTTTCTGCTGTAGAAGATGATTTAGATGAATATATTAGACAACAAGAAGAATTAGAAAAAAGCGAAAGAAGAAAAGCTAAAGAAGAAAAAAAAGCAGCTAAAAAAGCAGCTAAAGAAGCTAAACGAAAAGAAAAACTTGCTAAAAAAGGAATTGTTGAAGAAAACATTGATGATGTTCTTGATTTTTCAGTTGATTCAAAACCAAACGATGAGTCAAATGATAATTCAATAAATAAAACAAGTAATAACGATAATTTAGATTTTGGAAATCCATTTGCTGATGAACCAGAACAAAAAGTTGAAACAAATTCAGTTGATAAAGAACCAACTGAAGAATTTTGAACTAAATTTGTTGGCAACCCTGATTATGGATATTATGATTCTAATAATGATTGACAATGAAGTGGATATTTTGATGAAAACCAAAATTGATTCCCAGAACCTAATGAGGAACAAAAATTAGCAGAACAAAAAGCTAAAGAAGAAGCTGAACGTAAAGCTAAAGAAGAGCAAGAAGCTAAAGAAGAAGCTGAACGTAAGGCTAAAGAAGCTGCTGAACGTAAGGCTAAAGAAGAGCAAGAAGCTAAAGAAGCTGCTGAACGTAAGGCTAAAGAAGAACAAGAAGCTAAAGAAGCTGCTGAACGTAAGGCTAAAGAAGAACAAGAAGTTAAAGAAACAACAGAAGTTAAAAAAGAACAAGAATCCAAAGAAGATAGTTCATCAACTTCAATGTTTAATTTCACTTCAAGTAAAACATTTGATTTGTCATTTTTAAATAAAAAGAAAAATAATTCAAATAATTCAGAAGAAAAAAATGTTGAAGAATTAGTAAATCCTGATAATTCTAATTCAATATCAACAGACGACTCTAACAAAACATTTGATTTATCATTCTTAAATAAGAAAAAAATAGAAGATGATAATAAATCAAATGAAAATAAAGTAGAAGAACCGACTAATAAAACTAATGATAGTGCAATTAATAATAAAGATGCTAAAGAAGATTTACCATTCAAAATTAAGAGTGTAGATGAATTAAGTAAACAAGAATCACAATCTAATGAGTTTCCAACTACAATTGTTGAAGAATCATTTGATTTTGAAAATTTTGATTCTTCATCGTTTAATAACATGAAAGAAGCAGAACCTATTCCAACATCTATGATTAATATGGATATAGGTACTTATACAACTACAGTAATAAATGAAGAAAATTTATTAACTAAAATTAAAAGTGAATTTAATTTTGATAAAAAAGAATTTGATTTACCAGATATTGATTTAGCAGCCTTGAATGCCAAAGCGACCGAAAAATCTAATGGTCCTATTTCTTTATTCCAAATTAACAAGCGCAAAGAATTAAATATTGAATATCATATAAAATTAGATCAAATTTTGTTATTTAATAATAGTGTAAAACATATTAATTACTATCGTGAAATACCTTGTAATATATGTGATGGTTCAGGTGGAGATCCTGAAATAAAAGATTCAGTTTATCGTTGTTTTGATTGTAAACAATTACCTAATTTAATGTGAAATTGTGCTACATGTAATGGATATGGTCGTTTAATTGCAAAACCATGTTCTCAATGTAAGGGTAAAACATATTGCAAAGAATTAATCAATTTAGATCTAAGTTTACCAATAACTAATAAATTAAAATTCGAAAATGTTTATCCCGGATTTGGTCATATCCATAACGCCTTGATTAAAGGTGATTTAAAAATAATTTATGAAATTGTTGAAAGTAAATTCTTTAAAACACAAAACAATGATGTTGTTACAGTGGCTTTAATAGATCCTTTAGTTTCAGCTGTTGGTGGTTATATTTTAATACCTACATTAAATGATATAGTTAAATTAAAAATTAAAAGTGGCTTAATGAATAATGATGTAATTTTAGTCAATGGTTATGGATTGCCAGAACATATAAATATGGACACTAACAAAAAAGAAAATGCCGGCGATTTAATCATTAAAGTTAAATATGCAAATGTAACTAAGTTGGATAAAGAAACTAAATTAGTTGATATTTCGTTGCATCAAAATGAAAATGTTAATAAATATATTAAATCATTAGCATCAGAATTGCAAATTGTTTGGGAATCTGAAAATAAACATAAACGTGATTTTAATAATTTAAATAAAATTAAATTTGATGAATTGCCTTCTTCACGAGCAATTGTTATTGAAAATGATTTAATTTTTGAAAAAGAAGAAGATGATATGGATGATTTGAAAGACATTAAAGTTAAAAAAAATAAAAAGTAGAAATGATTAGGAGTTAATTATGATGAACAAAGAACAAGAACAACAAGAACAAATTGAAACTACAGAAGTTGAAAAAAAAGATGAACTTTCTGAAATTTTAACACCGAGTTTTGAAACAAAGATCGAAGAATTTAAAGAATTTTTTGAAAATAATTCAAGTTCAAAAATTAAATCTATTTCAAATAAAATTGACAATTTAATTAATGAATTAGTAGAAATTCACAAAATTAAACTTGAAGAAGTATCTACCAATAGTTCAAAAACAAATGATGAAATTTTAAAAAAAGTTAAAGATTTAGAAGAAAAAGCTAGTAAAGAAATTTCAGAAAAAATTGCTGAAATGGATGCGAGAAAATCTCAAGAAATAGAAGATGCTAAAAAATTTGCTATGGAAAAAGCAGCAGCAGGTGCAATTAATGTAGTTGATGTTTTAGAAATAGCAATAAATTTAGCCATTAAAGATCCCGCGGTTAAAAATTATGTTTCAGGTTTTAAAATGGCCTTAGATCAATTTATTAAATGATTAGAACAATTAAATATTAAACAAATGGTTATTAACCCAGGCGAACCATTTAATGAACAAAAAATGAGTGCTATTGAGCAAGTTAAATCTAACTTAGCAAAAAATGCTGTTGTTGAAGTTAAAAAATCAGGTTATGTTATGCATGACAAAGTCATTAGACATGCTGCTGTATCTGTAAGTGATGGTTCTTTAGCTCCAGCAAATGCAAATACACAGCAACAAGTTCAAAACAAAACACAACAAGTAAAATTACAACAACAAATTAATCAAAATCAACAACAAATGAGCATGCAAAACAAAACACAGCAAATTAATCAACAACATCATCAGCAACATATTCAACATCAACAACAAAAACAAATTAATCAAAATCAACAACAAGTTCAAAACAAAACACAACAAATTAATCATCAAAATAATAAGTAAAAAATTGTTTTTAGTGACTAATAAGTATTACAATTAAATCAACTATTAACAATTTAAAAGTTTTAAAACAATATGTCAAATAACTCTAAGAAAATAAAAATTGAAATTGAAATTGATGAAGAAGTAAAAAAATCTTTAGAAGAAAGTTTAAATAAAATTATTAAACTAAATCA
Organism: Mycoplasmoides pirum ATCC 25960; assembly: GCF_000685905.1. Lineage (NCBI taxonomy): Bacteria > Bacillati > Mycoplasmatota > Mycoplasmoidales > Mycoplasmoidaceae > Mycoplasmoides > Mycoplasmoides pirum. The sequence goes on from NZ_JMKZ01000001.1 coordinate 491,241, forward strand.
ATTACCAGAAAACACAAGTGTTGAACAATTTATAGTATTAGTTTTAAAGAACTATATACAAAGTTCTAAAGCAATGGAAAACATGAGTGGAGATTTCATTAATGAACTAAAAGAAAAATTAGAAGGAATTTTTAATCCAGAAGATATTGGTAGTGAAGATTTTTACAAAAAAATGATGAACAATTTTAAAGATTTTTTAAATCCTGATGCTAAAAAATCTGATAAAAAAAATGATGATGATAAAAAAACAGATAATGATAAGAAAAAATCGTAGTTAACAAGGAAGATTAACAATTATGGAAAATAAATCAAAAAACAATGTTAAAGCTAAACCATTAAAAAAGCAAATTAGAATTGCTGCAATGGTGGCAACAGGAATTGAAGATATGGAATTAATTGTTCCTGTTGATATTTGACGTCGTAGTCATTTTGTTGTTGATTTGATTTCGATTGAGAAAAAAAATAGCGTTTTATTACAAAGAGGTGTCTCAATTAAATGTACACAAACTATTGATAAGACTAATCTAAAGCAATATAATGCAATTTTTTTACCCGGCGGAAAAGGTTATGAAAAATTTTTGTTAGAACCAAAATTGATAGAACATCTAAACAAATTTAATGAAACAAAAAAATGACTATTAGGAATTTGTTCTTCACCGATTGTTTTTTCAGAATTAAAACTTTTAGGTTCAGCAAAAGTTGCTTGTTTTCCAGAAGATGCTAAAAAAATTAAAGATAATTATTCAAAAGAACCAATTGTTGTAAGTCAAAATTTTATTACTGCTATGTCAGCAGGTCATGTTTTTGATTTTGCATTACAAGTTGTGCAAACTTTAGCTTCAAAATCTGATGCAACTGAAGTAGCAAAAAGTATATACTACAATAAAAAAGGAAAATAATTTTTTATGTTTTCAATTAGATGAAAAGATACAAAATCTTCACCATCAGTAAAAGAATACTTTGAATCTAAATTGTCTAAAATTTATCGATTTAAAAATGTTGATAAAGAATCTATAAAAGCTGAAATAGTTTATTACTCTAGAGAAAATGAATTTTCTGTTCGTTTAAATGTTAATATAATCAAATCTCATACAATTAGATCTGAGCACAAAGCTCCAGATGTTTTAACAGCGATTAATAAAGTAGTTGATCATTGTTTGGATCAAATTCGTCGAATTAAAACTAAAAAAGATGTTAAAAGAAAATAAATTTTAATTTTTCGCAAAAAATCAAATGTTGTTTTTTACAATTTTTTTATTTTTTGGGAATTGTGTTTTTAATTTATAATTTTTAAGCATATGATAAAAAAACACACTTTAAAAACAAAATTTTTATTAACAAAAATTAAAGAATTTTTTTTAACTAACAACACTAAAAAAATAATTTTAATCAAAATTATTATTTTTTTAATTTCATTATGTTTAATTTTAGGAATAATTTTTGGGTTAAGAAATCGTTTTTATTTGTTTGTTAATAAAGGAATAATTGAAAATACAGGTTTTATTAATATTAATGTAATAACTAATTCCGGAATCGGTTTTGGACAATTGCAAGATTCAGTAGCTTTAGTATATTTTTTACAAAGTTTTATAATGGTATTAGTTTTTATAGGTTTTATATTTAATAAAAAAATTGATATTTTAATTCCCTTAGCAATGATTATTGCAGGTTCCTTAGGTAATATTTTAGATCGAGCAACATCTTATTTAATTCCATACTCAAATTCTGTATCTAATGTTGTTTTGGATTATTTTCAATTTTGATTTGGTGGTGCAATTTTTAATTTTGCAGATTCATCTATTATTTGTGGTTTTATAGCTTTATTTATTACTTTAATTATTAGAACAATAATTGAATGAAAAAAAGAACATAAAGAACATAAAAAAATAAATGAAGCAAAAAAAGAAACATTTGAAGATAAAATAAAAAAATAATTAATTTATGGAAAATTCTTATAAATTTGAAGTATTAGCTAATGAAAAAAGATTAGATGTTTTTTTATCAAAACATTTAAATTTATCACGTACTAAGGTCTCATTTTTAATACTTAATTCATGTGTTAAAATAAATAATAAAATAATCTTAAAAAATAATATTCCATTAAAAGTTAATGATTTAGTAGAAGCAAAATTTAATTCAAATATTTTTCAATCAACAACTAATGAATTAAAACCTTATAATTTAAAATTAGATGTTGTTTATGAAGATGAAGATTTAATTATTATCAACAAACCAAAAAATTTAATTACGCATCCAACTACCCACAACAACGAAACTACTTTAGTTAATGCACTTATAAATCATTTAAATAAATTTAGTAGTAAAAAAGAAAATAATCATATTTATATGGTTCATCGTTTGGATAAAAACACAACAGGCTTAATTATTGCAGCTAAAAATTTTAAAGCATTGTCAAATCTTCAAGAACAAATAAAATCAAGAGAAATGAAAAGATTTTATTTAGCTATAGTAAATTATCCATTTAATGAATTAATGGGAACAATAGATGCTCCAATTGGCAGAATAAATGGTAGTGATTCAATAAAATTTACAGTTATTAACGCAAAAAATCCTAAAAAATCAATTACAAAATTTTATGTTTTAGATCAAACAAATCGTTATGCTTTAATTAAGTGTGAATTATTAACAGGAAGAACTCATCAAATTAGAGTTCACATGAGTTTCATAGAACATTGAATTTTAAATGATCCTTTATATGGAATAAAAGGTCAAAATTTAAATAATGAATATAATCAATATTTACATGCATATCAATTAGAATTTATTCATCCTACTTTAAATAAAAAGTTGTTTTTTGAATGTAATTTAGATCAAGAATTTAATAAAAAACTAAAAGAATTAAATTTAAGTATTGATAAATCAATAAATGATATAGAATATATAGAATAATTAAAAAGAAATTATTATGAAAAAATACAAATTATTTTTTGATTGTTGTTTTAACAAATTAAATCTAATATTATTGGATAAATTAAATAAGGTAATTAATTTTTTTTCAATTCCTACAAATAATAATTTAACTGATATATCTATTGAATATTTAAATGAATTTTTAAACAATAATCATATTAAAGCTCATCAAATTGAAAAATTTTATTTAACAATCGGGCCCGGAAGTTTTACGGGTGTTAGAATAGGATGTATAATTGGAAAAACTTGATGTACATTAAATGAAAATTGTAAATTATATGTAATAAATTCTTTAAGATTACAAGTTCCACATGAAAATGGAATTAGCGTTATTGACGCACGCGGTGATAAAGAATATTATGCTTTATATAAAAATAACATTGGAAAAGTTGAATTGATTACAAATGAAAAGTTTGAAATCATTTGCAAAGATAATCCAGATTTACCTTTATATAAAAACTATGAAAATGTAGATATTGTTGAGTGTTTAATTAATAACTTAAATAATTTTCAAGAAATTAGTAATGTTTCAGAATTAGAACCAATTTATATTAAAGATCCTTGTTAATTAAAATCGTAAAATTCAATCTTAATATTTTGAATTTTATTATCAACAACTTCAAATGTTGCATAAGTGGGTAATAATTCAGCATTTCTAGGCAATTCTAGTGAACCAGGATTAATTGTTACAATGCCATCAACACTATCAATATCTTGAATATGTGAATGGCCATAAATCATAGCATCAACATTATGCTTTTTTGCAATATCAACCAAATTTTGTTTTCATTTTTTTAAATTAAATCTTGCTGCTTGATGACCGTGAAACAAAATAAATTTAACATTTTCTAATTTAAATAACTCAATTTCATTGCCGATATAATCATTATTACCAGCAACTCAAAAATCAGCATATTTATTCATAATTTCTTCTTCAGTGCAATGATCACCGCAATGAAGAACAATATTAGGTTTTATTTTGTTAATTAATTCAATTCAACGTTGATTGCGACCGTGAGTATCTGAAATACATAAAACTTTAATCATTTTTTAACACTTCATTTTTTAATTTATTTTGAATTTCAATTGCAACATTTTTGGGAATAATCTGCATTAATTCTTCTATTGTTGCATTTTTAATATTAGTTATATTACCAAAAATAGATAATAATTTTTCTTTTCTTATTTTACCTAAATTTTTAATGTTGTCTAATATTGAAGAAATTGCTGATTTTTGATTTGTTTTTCTAAAATAAGTTATGGCAAATTTATGAACTTCTTCTTGCATATTAAATAAATAAAAATAGAGATTTGATTTTTTATCTAAATGAATTTTTGTATTATTTGATAATTGTATATAATCTGTTTTATGTTTATTATCTTTTACTAAACCTATAAGATTTATTTTGTCAGCAATGAACAATTCTTTTAAAGCTTTTAATGCTGCATTAATTTGAATTTTTCCACCATCAACTACAATCAAATCAGGAAATTTTTTCTTTTCTTTCAAAAGTCTTAAAAATCTTCGGTAAATAATTTCATACATGTATTCATAATCACTTTTAGCTTTAAGATTTTGAATTTTGTATTTGCGATATTCTTTTTTGTTAGGAATTCCATTTTCATATACAACCATAGCAGCAACTTTATCAACGTTAAAAATATTTGAATTATCAAAAATTTCAATTCTATTTAATTCTTTAATATTAAGTTTTTCAGCTAACTCTTGGTTTGCTAATATATTTCTATTTTCTTTTAGAATTAAAGAATTTAACTTAAAATTAAGTTCTAAATTAGCATTTTTTATAGCAGTTTCTAATATTTCTTGTATTTTTCCTTTTCCTGGATTAAAAATTGTTATATTTAAATTCTTTTTTAGTAAATTTATTGTTTGTTGATTTAGTGACACATATAATTTTGATGGCTTTAGATTAACAGAATAATATTGGTATAAATAACTAGCAACTTCATCATCAATATCACCTACATATTTGGATATTAACAAATTTTTGTTTAACAATTTGCCATTTAAATAAGAAAAAATAATAATTGAAATATAATTTTCTTTAATTGCGAATCCAACAACATCAATATTATTTTTTGAATTTAAATTAATAATTTGATTTTCTGAAAATAATTTAATAGCTTTTTGTAAATCTAAATAATTATTAGCTTGTTCAAAATCCAATCTTTTAACAGCATCTAATTCTTTTTTCTTTAATTCATTAATTATTTCATTATTACCTTTAGTAAAGAAATTATCAATTTTAGCTTTAACTAAATCATATTTTTCTTTTGTATCTTCATTCAAACATGCACCCATACACATATTCAAATCATAATAAAAACATTTTTTATTTTTAACTGAATTACATTTGCGCAAAGGAAAAAGTTTTAATAATAAATTATATATTTCATATGCTTTCATGTTTGAATTAGCAAATGGACCATAATATTTTCCTTTTTTAGGATCATAATTATGAACATATAAAAATCTTGGTTTAGATTCATTAGTTACTAAAAAATATGGATATCCATTATTATTTTTTAATAAAATATTATATTTAGGTTTGTATTTTTTTATTAAATTGGATTCTAAAATTAAAGCTTCATTTTCATTTTTTACAACAATAAAATCAACATCACTTATTTCTTGAACTAATTTAGCTGTTTTATTATCATTTGGTCTTAAAAAATATTGATGAGTTCTTTTGAAAATATTTTTTGCTTTGCCTACATATATAATTTCATTATATTTGTTTTTTCAAATATAACATCCAAATGTTTTTGGAGCATTTTTTAATTTATTTTTTAATGTGTCATTCATTTTGCTATAACTTAATTAATATACTTATATAATTAAAATGTACAAATTAATTTTTAATATATAAAATGATTATTAATATATTTATATATTAAAAAACAAAATTTCTTTAAAAATAACAATGAAATTATCCAAAAGACAAAATAAATTATTAAAAATAATTGTAGATGAATATACTGCAACAGCTACACCTGTTAGTAGTAAGAATTTAATTAAAAAATATTTTAAAGATTTATCTAGTGCAACAATACGCAATGAAATGTATTTTTTAGAAAAAATGAATTTAGTTGAAAAAATGCATACTTCATCAGGAAGAATGCCTTCTCTTGAAGGATATAGATATTATGAAGAAAATTTGTTAGAAACTACAGATGACTTTGATATTAGACATCGCTTACGAAAAATTTTAAATTCTCGTTCTAAATCAATTGATGAAGTAATCGAAATGTCTGTTAATTTTATAAATGAAATAACAAAACTTCCTTCTATTGTAACTCATATAAAAAGTGATGATAGATTATGTAGAATTGATTTAATTAGATTGAATAGTAATTTAGCCCTTGTTTTAGTAGTTTCTTCATCAGGAAATATTGTTAAAAAAACTATTAAGTTTAATGATCAAAAACAATATGATGATGTTGCTACATGTGTAAAAGTTTTTAATGATCGTTTAATAGATACTAAATTTTCTGAAATTGAATCAAAATTAGATAGTTTGCGCAAAATTATTAAAAAAATGGTAATTGAATACGAATATATTATTCAAGAAATTGTTAATAAAATATTTGATTTTAATACAAGATGTACAAGTGATATATATGGAACTAAAAATTTAATTAAAAATGGTGAATTTTTAGATCGTGACAAATTAATAAAAATTATTGATTTGCTTGAAAATACTTCGATATGAGAACAGATTGCTTATAATCATCAAAATACCGGAAAAACAACTATAACTTTTGGGGATCAAATAGGATTCGAAGGCGTTTCGGTTGCATCAACAGTTTTTAATGATTCAGAAGGCGCAAAACATCAAATTTCAGTTGTCGGACCTACAAGAATGGATTATGCTAAAGTTAAAGGTTTATTAAATATTTTTAAAGAAGAAATAGAAAAAATAGGTTCTATAAACAATGAAAAAAATAAAAATTAATATAAAGCCATTAGCTACTCATGTTAAAAAAGTAAAGAAAAATTTAGTTAATTATGAGTTAAATTTCAAAAAAAAATATAAAGTTTTTAAAAACCAATCTATTTTTACAAACTTATTAGCATTAATTTGTTTTTTTTGAATAGTGAGAAATCAAAACATTTTAGAAACATTAATTAACAATAAACAAATTAAAAAAGCACCTATTAATGAATCGACAGAATTGATTTCAATATTTAATGAAATTATTAATTTTAGTCAGGAAATAGCTTCTAAAAATTTTGATAAAAAGTATTATTTTGAAAATGAAATGATGTTTCAAAATAAATCAAAAGAATATACAAATCAATTAATTAATATTTATATTAACAATTCAATAAACAACACATTAGAAATTGAAGCTATTGAAAAATGTTTAAATAATTTAATAAATTTTAATTTCATTGATTTATTTACAACAAAATTAGAAGTGTTGAATCAAAATGATGATACTAATAAATATGATGATTTAATACTTCTAATTGAAAAACAAATGAAATATTTAAATGATTCTTATATTGTTTTCAAAAATGCTAATTCACCAAATTTTAATTTTGTTTTTAAAGTAATTTTAACTTTTAGAAAAAAAATATATTAATGATAAATTATGAATAATGAATATCCAATTTTAAATACAATAAATAATTATGATGATTTTTTAAAAATCGATAATAAAAATTTAGATAAATTAGCTTCTGAAATTCGTAATTTTATTATTCAATTAAGCAAAGAAAAAAGTATACATCTTAGTAGCAATTTAGGAATTATTGAAACTACACTTGCATTAAGTAAAGAATTTAATTTAAATAAAGATTTTTTATTTTATGATACAGGACATCAATCATATATACATAAAATAATTACAGGTCGTAAAAATTTAATTTATACAATTCGAGATACTGATGGTTTATCAGGAATGCAAAATATGAATGAATCAAAATATGATTATTATTCTGGTGGACATTCTGGTAATTCATTATCAATTTGTGCTGGATTTTTAGAAGCAATTAAATATGAACAAAATTGCTTAAAATTAAAATGAGAAAATGTATTAAATGATTTGATTTGTTTTGAAAATAATCCAAAAAAAGTTAAGAAAATTAATCGAATAAAAAAACAATTTAAAATTAATGAAAAATATGTTGTTCCAGTAATTGGAGATAGTGCTATTGCCAATGGGGTTGCTTTAGAAGCACTAAATGATATTAGTTTTAGAAATATTAAACCTATAATAGTTTTAAATGATAAAGGAATGTCTATTTCAAAAGCTGTTGGTTCTATTCCATTAATGATTTCAAAAATTAAGACAAATAAATTATTAAGTTTTATAGAAAAATTTTTATATTTAGTTCTTTGAAATACTAATTTTGGAAAAAAAATATATAAATTCATTTATAAAATTTTTCACGGTATAGGTAAAAGACTATCTGGAAGTAATTTATTTACATCATTAGGTTATCAATATATAGGTCCAATTAATGGTCATAACATTAAAGAAATATTAATTGCAGCAAAAAAAGCTAAATGGTATCAAAAGTTTCAACCTGTAATATTACATATAAAAACAGAAAAAGGAAAAGGTTTAGATAATTACACAAAAGATAAAATAGGTGTTAATCATTCTTCAAGTGTTAATGAATCAACTGCTAAATTAACAGGATTATATCTTAGTGAACATTTATCTGCATGAGTAGCTTCAGATAAAAAAATAAACATTATTAATCCTGCAATGACATATAATTCTGGATTTTTAAATTTTACAAAAAGTAATTCAGATAATTATTTTGATGTAGGAATTTCAGAAGAGCATGCAATTAGTATGGCTAGTGGTATGGCAATAAGAGGTCTAAAACCTATTGTAGTAATTTATTCTTCTTTCTTGCAAAGATCATACGATCAATTATTACATGATTTTTCTCGTTTAAATTTACCACTATTACTTTTAATAGATCGAGCAGAAATTTCTGGTGGAGATGGAGATTCTCATCATGGAATTTTTGATATAGGATTTTTAAAATCATTTCCTAATACAATTATTACTGCTCCATCAAATATTATTGAAGCAAAATTATTAATAGATCATGCTATTACCAATAACAAAAATAAAATTTTTGCTATTAGATATCCTAAAAAGTTACCCTACCTTAATTTAGATGAAGCTCAAATAAATGAAATTAAAAATGCTATAGAAAATTTAGAATGATTAGTTTATAAAAACAACAAAAAAAATAAAAATGTTGTTATAACATATGGAAATTGAGTAAATATTTTTAAAAATCAAATTAAAGAATTAAATTTAAATGTAGACATAATAAACGCGATAAATATTAATAATTATGATTTTAGACAAATTGAAAAAATATTTAATTCATATAAAAATATTTGCATTTTTGAAGAAACATATAAAAATCTTGGTTTAGCTAATGATTTTTTACAATATAGACAAAAATCTAAAAATAATTTATTAATTAGAAACTTTACAAAGTTTCCTGGTGGTGGAAATAATAAAGATATTTATTTAAGAAATAATATGGATGTTAAGCAAGTTTTACAAGAATTAATTGAAATATCATAAATATTTATTTTTTATTTTTATAGAAAGAAATAATTTGATTATGTAATTTATAAAATGCTTTATCAATGTTTTGCAATGCTATTTTTCTTATTTCTTTAATATCATAATATTTGCTATATTTTTTTATTTCTCTTCCGGGTTCACATTTATCAGCAACATAAAGAATTTTTACTATTTTTGATATTTTGTGAAAATTAGGTTCAGTGTGATTGTAAACAGCATTTAAAATATTTTTGTTTTTAAACATATAAAAGTATTTCATAAAATAGTAAGCTACATATGGATGTAATGTTTCAATTGAAGTAAATTTTTTTATATTTAATAAATTTGAATAATACAATAGTTCTTTTTTTCTAAATTCCTTTGCTAAATCATGAAAAATTCCGGCAATATATGCTTCTTTTGGGTTTTCATAATTATTTTTTATAGCTAATTTTTTTGCATATTTAGCTGTTCTTTTGCAATGCTCTCAACGAGATATAGATAAAAAAGATTTTACCCTTTCCTGAGTATACAAACAATTATTATTAATGTAATCAACAACTTTATTATTAATAAATTTATTGTTAATTTTTTTTCTCAACTCGGTTGATGAAATATTTTTATTTACATTTCCTATAAGTTTCATATTAAATTTTTTAATATTATTTTTATTTAATTTGTAGTTGTATCTAGAAACATAAATAATATTTACTAATTTCGAAATTTTTTTAGCATCTTTCCAATTATGAAAATTATTAACTTGATCACCACCAATTAATAAAAAAAGATTTTGATTTGAATATTTGGTTAAAAAATGTTTAATTAAATTAATAGTATATAAATTTTTATTATTTATATCTCATTTTGAAATTTTATATTTTTGATTTTTAGGAATAGCAAGTTTAAGCATTTTAATTCTATGCATGCTAGGTGATGAATTAATATTTTTAAGAATGCTTGAATAAGTGGGAACAAAGAATAATAAATCTGCATTAAGTTTTTTTAAACTTAATTTTGCACTTTCAATATGACCCGAATGAATAGGATCAAAACTTCCGCCAAAAATAATAATTTTTTTCATTTTATAATTTTTCATTTTCAAAAAGTATTGGTTTTGAAAGCTTTTTGTCTAAATATAAAATGATTTTTGATACATTTTTCAAAACAATAAATCCTAAATTATTTAAAACTAATAAATTGTAATTAAAATTTAAATCATACGTATACTCAACTAAATTCTGTTTATCAAAATTAATTTTTTCATTATTTTTATTGTTTAAATTAACTACATGAATTTTAAGATTATCGTTAAAATAAGTAATAATATTTGAAGAATTTTTATTATTTTGATTTATAAAAATTTTTAAACTAAATAAATTTTCAAATTTTAAAAATCTATTATTTCTTAATTGAAATATTTTATTTTTTCATTTGCTTTTCTCATTGCAAAATTTTTTTAATTGATCATTGTCCATAATAATTTGAAAACTATTATCATCAACAAAGCCTGGCAAATCAATGAAATTACCTTTTTTAAATAATTTGATTTGTTTGATATCTTGAGTTGTATTTCTATAATAACTTGTTGTTAAATTATTAATATTTTCAATTTTTTCTCTTTTTATAATTCAATTGATTAATGAAGATTTGCCAGCATTAGTTGGTCCACAAAATACAACTTTAATATTTTTTGAAAACAATTTTAAAAAAGTTGATTGAATAACAGAATAATTTAAATTTAAATGAGCAGAACAAATTATTAATTGATTTAATGAAATATCTATATTATTTATTTGTAAAAATTTATATAATTTATTTTTAATTTTATCCAAATTTTTAATGTTTATTAAAGAATCAATTTTAGAAATAATTAAATAAAAATATTTAGATTTTTTATATATTTCTTTTACTTTACTAACATTGAAAAATATTTGATTAGGAGAGCATACAAAAAAAACTGCTTTATTAGAAAAATCAAAATTATTTAATACTATCTTTACATGATTTTCAAGAAAATCATTATTTACTATAGACTCTTTATTGTAATATTTTAATTTAAAACACCTTTGACAAAATTTTGCTTTTTCAATAACTGGTGTGTAACCTATTTTATTAACATCACTTGTTAATATAGCACCACACCCTTCACATTTTTTATTTTGATTTATTTTTTTAATTTGATTACAAGATTTCATTTGCACTATTAATAAATTCTTCGTTAATTGGAGTAATATTTAAAAAATTATTTTGTTCTAGTTTTGAATAAATCATGCTCTCTAAAATACTTTGTAATTTACGATTTCCTGTATTCAAATCATAAACTACTTCCATTAAAGGATGAACTAGTATAGATTTACAACCTAAACGATTTGCTACAAAAATATCAGTTATTAATTGATCTCCCAAAAAAATAACATTTTCAGATAAAATACGATTTTTTTTCATGTGTTTTTTTATTTTATGAGTTAATGGTTTTTTTGCATTTCAAATATATCCATTAATAATATTTGATTTTTTTAGTGTATCACAAAATTCTACTACTCTTTTTTTTGAATTATTTGAAATAATTCAAACTTGTATTCCATGATTTTTAACTTTGTTTAAAAAACTTATAACTCGATTATTTGGTTTTCTACTAAAATGTGGAACTAATGTATTATCTAAATCACAAAATAAAACATTAATATCTTGATTAATTAATGCAAATAAGTTTAATTTGTCAAAATTTTCTAAATAAATGCTTGGTCTAAAGTAATTTAAAAAACTATTTTTGTTTTTCATATTTTATTTGAAAATTGGATTTGGTAAATAAATAAAAGTTGTTGTTTCATCAATTGGATTACTCATTCTTGAATCAAAATCCATAAGAGGTATATCAAAAATAGGAATTGAAATAATTTCACCATTATTTTTATAACAAAAAAAACTTCTTTGGTTGTTATTAATTAAAATTGTTGTTATCAGTTTATATGGTTTTGATTTAATTTGACTTAACAACGGTTTGCCCATAGTTGCTCTACTAAGGGAAATTAAATTTTTAAGATTAACTCTTTTGATCCCTTTTTCTGCTAATAATATAACTTGATATTCATTACTGTTATCAATGACTGAACAAGATACTAAATAATCTTCATTACGAAGTTTTATTCCTCTAACACCCATTCCTTTTAATCCAATTATTGATACTTCATCAACATTAAATCTCAAAGCATTTCCCATTTGTGAATATAATACAATTTCTTGTTTTTCTGAATCAACAACTTTAGCATCAACTAAAATATCTTTTTCTTTTAAATTCATACAAACACTAGGACGAATGGATTTAAAACTAAAAACATCTCTAAAATAAAAACGTTTAATCATTCCAGATTTTGAAACAAGAACAATTGATGTGTTATCATTTTCGTAATCATGATTATTTTTCATCAATTTCGCAAAAACAATTTTTTCATTATCCCTTAATGTTAATATACTGTTAATGTGAATTCCAGTTTCTCGAATTTTAGCTTCTTTAATTTTGTAAATAGGTAAAGCAACAAAATTACCATAACTAGTTATTAATAACAAACGATCTAAACTTTTAGCTTGTTCAGAATAAATTAAAGCATCATTTTCTTTTAATTTGAAACTTGTTAAATTTTCAAGAGTTATATTTTTTTGAGATGTTTGTTTTAAATAACCATCTTTGGTTACAAAAATATAAATTTCTTTATTTTCAACAACATCAGTTGCTTCGATTACTATTTTTTCAACCATTTCTTCAATTTGAGTTTTACGTGGTTGATTAAATAATTTCTTATAATTTCTTAAAATTGTTTTTAAATGATCTTTACGATATTTTTCATCGTTTAAAATAAGACTAAGTTCTTTTATTTTTTCTTTAAGATTTTGTGCTTCTTCTTGTAAACTTAAAACATCTGTATTACTTAAACGATATAAACGTAATTGAACTATTGCTTCAGCTTGATTATTTGTAAATTCAAATTTATTTATTAGTTTAGTAATAGCATCACTTCTATCTTCTGATTTTCTAATCAATTCAATAATCTTATCAATAATTGATGTTGCTTTAATTAAACCATTTATTATTTCTAAACGATTTTTATTTTTATTCAAGTCAAATTCACTACTTTTAACAATAATTTCTAAAGCATGATCTAAATAACTATCTAAATATCTGAATAAATTCATTTGAATTGGTTTTCTTTTATCTATAGCAACATTGTTAATATTGTAATTAATTTGAAGTTGAGTATTTTTAAATAAATATCTTTTTATTGCTTCGGCATTTTTTTCATCTCCTTTATATTCTAGAACTATTCTAATGCCAGATTTGTCAGATTCATCTCGAACTTCAGTTAAATATGCTATTTCTTCATTATCGATTATTTCTTCAATGTTTTTAATAATCGAAGATTTATTAGTTTCATATGGAATTTCAGTAATAATTAATCTTTTTTTATTGTGTTCAATTTCATCAATAATTTTAGCTCTTAAAATAAATTTTCCTTTTCCGGTTTCAAAAGCTTCTCTAATACCATTATCATCATGAATAATTCCGCCAGTTGGAAAATCAGGGCCCGGAATTACTTTCATTAAAGAATCAAGTCTACAATTTGGCGAATCAATACGCATAATAATTCCATCTATAATTTCATTTAAATTAAAAGGCGGAATATTAGTTGCATATCCAGCTGCAATCCCTGTTGAACCATTGATTAATAAGTTAGGTAATAAACTAGGCAAAATAGTTGGCTCTTGTTCTGTATCATCAAAATTTAAAACAAATTTAACAGTTTGTTTTTCGATATTTGATAACATATTAATTCCATAATAAGAAAATTTAGCTTCTGTATAACGCATTGCTGCAGCACTGTCGCCATCAATTGAACCATTATTACCTTGCATATCAATTAGTGGAATATTGTTTTTTCAAGATTGTGTCATCCGTACTAAAGCTTCATAAATTGAAGAATCACCATGAGGATGATATTTACCAATTACTTCCCCAACAGTTGTTGCGGATTTTTTATAAGCTTTTTCGGGTGTTAAACCTATTTTATACATTGCATATAAAATTCTTCTTTGTACTGGTTTTAATCCATCACGAATGTCAGGTAAAGCACGATCTTGGATAATATATTTTGCATATTTACCAAAACTATCTGACATGATTTCGTCAAGTTCTTTTTTACAAACTTTAGTATCAACTATTTTTTTATAACTCATAATTACTCATCCATTACAAAATCAACATTTTCATTAATTCATTCTTTTCGCATACCTGTATTTTCGCCCATTAAAACAGTTACTCGTCTTTCTGCTTGCGCAGCATTTTCTAAAGAAATTTGAATTAATTGTCTAGACTCTGGATTCATAGTTGTAGATCATAATTGATCAGCATTCATTTCTCCAAGTCCTTTGTATCTTTGGATCGTATATTTATTGTATTCTTTTTTTAATTCATCTAATTCAATATCATTTCAAGCATAACTAAATTTTTTGTTTGCTGAATTAGTTATTTTATACAAAGGTGGCATTGCTAAATAAACCATTCCTTGTTCAATTAGAGCGCGCATGTATCGATAAAAAAAAGTTAATAATAAAATTTGAATGTGAGCACCATCTGTATCAGCATCAGTCATAATAATCACTTTGTGATATTTCAAATTTTTAATATTAAAATTTTCACCTATTCCAGCACCTAAACAAGAAATAATAGATAAAATTTCTTCATTTTTTAATAATTCAGATAGTTTTGTTTTTTCAACATTAATAACCTTACCACGCAATGGTAAAATTGCTTGACAACGACGATCACGCCCCATTTTAGCAGTACCACCAGCAGAATCACCTTCAACTAAAAAAATTTCAGCTTCTTTTGGATCTTTAGTTTGTGCTGCAGTTAACTTACCAAATAAAACTCTTTCTGATTTAGCATTTTTTAATTGCTTTACACCTTCTCTAGCTTTTTTAGCTGCTAATCTAGCATCTCTTGTAGTAATGATTTTATTTATTATTTTTGATGCATCTTCTTTATTTTCTTCTAAAAAGAAATAAAGATTTTCATTAACGATTTTTTGAACAACAGTTTTAGCTTCTTGTGTAAATAACTTATTTTTAGTTTGACCTTCATATAAAATTAAATCTTCAGGAACCTTTACAGATACAATTGCAGTTAAACCTTCACGAATATCTGAACCTTCAAAATTTTTGTCTTTTTCTTTTAAGAATTTATATTTGAATGCGTAATCATTAATTGTTTCAGTTAAACCTATTTTAAAACCTAATTCATGACTTCCGCCTTCAATTGTTTTAATTGAATTAGCAAAAGATAAAATTAGTTCATTTTCTTCAGAAGTAAATTGTAAAGCTACTTCTACATCAATATTATTTTTATTACCTTTGAAGTAAGCAATTTTAGATATTTGTTTTTTAGATTCATTTATAAAAGAAATGTATTCTTTGATTCCATTAATTGCGTGAAAATTTTGACTATTAGATGGATTAATTTGATCTTCGTAATTAATTTTTAATCCTTTAAACAAAAAAGACGTTTCTTTTAATCTTTCTTTAATAATTGATGAATTAAAAGAAATTGTTTTAAAAATAGTTGGATCTGGTTTAAAATGAACAGTTGTTCCTGTGCGATTCGTTGTTCCTATTTGTGTTGATGGTTTATCAATTTTTCCGCCATTTTTATAACGTGATTCAAATATTTTTCCTTCACGTTGTACTTTAACAACTAATCAAGTACAAAGAGCATTAACAACAGAAGCTCCTACTCCATGCAATCCGCCAGAAATTTTATAAGAACTTCCATCAAATTTTCCTCCTGCGTGTAAAACTGTATAAACTGTATCAATTGTTGATAAACCTGTAGAACTATTTTTACCAGTTGGTATTCCTCTTCCATTATCTTTAATTGAAATTGAATTATCTTTATGCAAAGTTACAGAAATTTCACTAGCAGAACCATTCAATACTTCATCAATAGAATTATCAAAAATTTCTCAAATAAGATGATGTAAACCACGAATATCAGTTGAACCAATATACATTCCTGGTCGTTTTCTAACTGCATCTAATCCTTTTAAAACCTTGATACTACTATCATTATATTGCATATTTAAATATTGAACTTTCTATCAAAAAAATAAAACAAACTTTTTAGATACACTAAAAAGTTATATTTATTTTATTAAAATGAATTTTATTTTGTTTTTTTCTTAGAAGATTTTGTATTTTTTTTAGAAGTAACTTTTTTAGTTTTTGTCGTTACTTTGCTACTTTTAGAATTATTTGGTAAACCAAGAACACTTGCTGAATATGATTTAGCCACTAAAAATTTAACTCTTTTACGAGCAGGAATTTTTAGTGTTTTTTTAGTTAATGGATTAATTCCGTTTCTTGCTTTAGAATGAACAACTTTAAATTTACCAATATTGAAAAAACGAACAAGCTGATTTTTTGTTAATTCTCTTTTAATAATTTCTTGAATTGAACTAATAACTTCTTTGACTTGACTTTTAGTAAGTTTTGTTGATTCACTAATTTCTTCTATCATTTGACTTTGAGTTAATAATTTTTTATTTTTTAATGAACTCATCTAAAATCTAAGCCTCTATAAAATTTGTGTATTATATGTGTATATAATATCATTTAATATATATTGTTAAATCCATTATATATTTAAAATGTAAAAATTAAAAAAAATTAATTTATTTTTTATTTGAAATAAAAAATGTGTTGTTGCTGTTTATTGCAATAACACATTTAAAGTTACTTATTTAAATATTAATTTTATTTAATGTTTTTTTTGTTAAAGAAATGACTTTCTTCTCTAAAGTGAACAGGCAAATCAGAATTCATATTAATTTGAATTGTTGATGCAAGCATCATTGGATTTAATACTTTTCCATTATTGTCTTCTAATTTCATATTTTCATCATCAATCAAAATCTTTAATGGTTCGTATTCATCAAGTAATTCTTTTTTAGACTTAATTAAATAATTTTCGTAAGTTCTTCTACCTCAAGTGTATCAATTTATTATTCCAATAATTACTAAAAATACTAAAGCAGATGTAGCAACAACTGGAATGAATCATTTTTCAATTGCAATATTGAAATTAGTTTTTAAAGTTTTTGATGAATTAACAGTAGAAAATTTATTTACGTTACTTAAATCATGTGATGTTATTTTTGAAGAAATAGGTGACAATGTAGTTGTATTAGAAACAGTAGGGAATGTAATTTGAATATCAATATTACCTAAAACATTGTATCCATTGATTTTAATTATATGATCTAATTTTTCATATTTTTTGTCTATTCCCAACAAATTAAATAACATTTCATTTGTTAATTTGTTAGTCTCGGGATTATTAAGCATTTCATTTAATTCAGTTGGAGATTTTTTAAGTAACGGTGATGAATAATCAATATTCAATTTAATATCTTCTGGATTAACATTTACAAATTTGCTAACATTAAAATTCAATAGATTAGTAGTTTGAATAACTTCTTGTTTTTCACTGTTGTTAGTATCAACATTAATTTTTTTGTTCTGATTAACAACCAAATTAAAAGTACCTATATTATCATTAGCATCAGTTTTAATTTCAAAACTATTGTCACGATTTAATTCACTTGCTTTTTGTAATTCTTTGTAATAACTAGGTATTTCTAAAAATGCATCATAATTATTTTCGTAATTATTTTTAGCATAAATAGATGCAAATTCATTACTTCATTCTGGAGTTTGAACTAATTTTAAATAATCAGCATATCTAATATGAACAGGAGCAATATTTGTGTATAAACTTTCATCATCCACATCAGCACTAGTGTTAGTTGGATCAAATGATCAACTTACTACTCCATCAACATATGAGTTGTAACTATAAAACAAATTGAATTTATTTGTGTAGCTATTATAGATTAAATCACTAATTTTACTGCTGTTTGCATTTAAGAAATTATATGTGTATTTATATTGATAATTATTTAAATTGTTGATATTGTAATATTTTATATCACTTTTGTTATCACCTAAAGTTATGATACCATTAGCATTTTCTTTGTTTGCTTGTGTAACAGTTATCATTTGACTAAAGGATGCTTTGTCTGTTCCACCACTCGCTTGACCAAAATTAGTTACATTTGAAGTGTTATAAAATCATAATCGAATACTATGATCATTAATATCTTCATATTGAACATATAATTTTTTAGCTTGATTATCATTTGACATACATTTTATTGCAAACGTCATATCAAAAGTTGGACCACCAGGAACAGCTTTTCCATCTTTCAATAAGATTAAGTTACTACCAACAATTTTGTTGTTTTTGTATAAATTAACACCAATATACAACTTATCATTAATAGAAATACAATCAACTAATTTAATATTATCAAAAGGAATACCTTGTTGATTTTTTTCTATAAGAATACTACTTGTTGCTTTAGTTTCAATAGATGTAATAAGTAAATCTAACTTATCAATATTTGATTTAGCAACTGAGATACTTATAATTACAGGATTTCTTTCGCCATTGTTATCTAAATCAAAATTTGCTGCTACATGATATGCATTTATTGGAACATCATATTCACTTTTTGATTTTTCAATAATAGTTTGAGTTTTAGAGTCTATTTTAAAGAAAAAAGCTTTTGATTTATTTCAACTTGAAATTACAATTCCTTTAGACACATCATTTGAATCAATTGGAGACATTTGATCATAATCTGAATCTAAATAAATTTCTTGTATTCGATTAAAATTTTCATCATATACTGTTAATACACTTGCAGAAATTAAAGAATTTTCATTACTTGATACATAAATTACTTTATTGTTTAATCTAATAATATTTTTTCCAATTACTAAAGTTTTTCCATTTGTATCATTTACTTTGGGAAGAACAACTGAATTATTAGTTGTACTTTCATTTAAAATTGATTTTGTTTGTTCATTAGTTCTATTATTTAAATCAAATCCATATGATTTATTACCTGCATATGAACTGATCCCTACTATTGAAATAATTGAAAAGAAAGATAATCCTGTTGTTGCTAAAAACTTAGATAATCTATTCCACTTTACTTTCTTCATAATTACTAAGCTCCAATAAATCTTATAATTAACTAGATTCAGTTTCTGTTTAGGAAACACAATTCAATTTTAAAACAAATGAAGCTTAATATTCAAGCATAAAATGCGCTTTTTTTTCTATTAAATTTTATTTAATAAATTTTTCAATTATTAGACTTAATTTTCACTTAAAATTAATAATAATTATTACTTAATTATTATTGTTAATCTATTTGTAAATAATGAATATATATTAAATCAAATCTATATATAATATATGTGTCATAAACATTAAAAAATAGTACAAGTGTATGCAAAAACTAAAAATATTAAAGTTATAAAAATAATCTATTAGTGTTAATAAATGTAAGTAAATATTGATTTTATTTTATAATATGTAGCAATTAATCAATGTATACAAGTCTTGTGTAAATTCAGTTTGTTATAAAAATTTAAAAAAACAAAAAAATAATTTGGTATTAAATGGTTATTTAGAAAATGAAAGATAAAAATAAAGATTTTATAAAAAATATAGGCTTACCTGAAGATTTTAGTCTAACTAGAGAAGCAAATTTAAAAAATAAAAGCAAATGAGAAGTTTTTTTAGATGGTTATAAAAATCACTATAAAACTGATTTTTCTTGACATGAATACATAAAAAAATGCAAACTTTATTATGGCGAATTTAATATTAAAAGTTTTATTGAATCTTATGGTCCAGAATGTGAAGCAGATTTTAAAAAGTTTCGTGGTGAAGTTTTAGAAAAAAAAGGAATAATCAAAAAATCTCCATATGAAAATGGAATTATTAATGGTGTAGAATTTGATGAAAAAATTCTTGAATTAATGGTTAATGGCGATAATTTAAGAACAAGAATGTTGATAAGTTTTTTAAACCCACAAACACGTGAAGAAAAAAAACGTTTAAAAAAATCATGAAAAAAAGCTAAAAAACAAAAACAAACTAAATCAGAATGGATGAAGACATATGTAGGTATTCCATTTAAACCTAATGAATTAGATCCATTAGATACAAAATATACTCGTGATGAAATTTTCGAAATGATTCGTGATGCTAAAAAACGCTTAAATGAATTAAAATTTCAAAGAAATAATCTAAATACTAGAAAAATGAATCTAGATATTGAAACCCCAAGTAAATCTGTTAGTGTTTCAAATATAAGCGAATTAGAGCAATTAAATAAAGGAATTAATGATCTTAGTGTTTTCCAACCGACAATAAAATTTGATGCACTAACATCAAACAATACAAAAGATATTCGAGAAGAATTCGATATTTCTTTACCAAGTAAAAATTCAAAAACATCAATTTTTAAAAATTTTGAAGATGAAGATGAATCACCAATTATTATTCAAAAAGCAACTGAACCAATAAATATTGATGATAAAAATATTGATAAATCAATTGATGAAAATTTAGAAATTGTTAAAGTTACTCATGAATTAAAAGATAATGAATCAGTTATTAAAATTGATGAAGAAACAAATAAGAATAATTTACTTAATAATGTAGAAAATATTGATGATATTTTAACTATTGAAAAATCTTTTAGCGAACAATTGCAATCTGTTAAAGAAGATAATGCTAAAATAACTCAAGAATTACAAAAAGTAAATCAAATTAAATTAGAAGAAGAAAAAAAATATGAAATGCTTCGTAAACAACGTGAAGAATTAACACGCAAAATATTAGAAAATGAAAATCTATTAAAATAGATTTTTAAAATTTGTGAAAGGGGGTGATGATATGCCTAAAATTAAAGTAGTTAATAATGATCTTGAAGGTGCATTACGTAAATTTAAGAGAATAGCAAGTGAAACAAAAAGAGCTGCTATGCGTCATGAATATCACTTACGCCCCGGACTAAGAAAAAGAGAAAAACAAAAACTAGTTCAAAAAAGAATTCAAAAAAAACAACGAAGAAATCATAATTAAAAAGTTATTTAATCATATTCAACTTTGAATATGATTTTTTTTTTTTTTTGTATAAACTAACAATTTAAATTTTTGTAATTTCTTCATTTTTTACTCACTTTATTATATTAGAGGAGCGAAAAATGGAAATTCTTTATCAAGAAAAAGAAAATGAATGTGGCATTTGTGTTATTGGGATGTTAGCAAATGAAATTAATGAACTTAATTTAGATCGAAGTGATATTTTAAAACATGCAAAGTTATCAACCGAAGGAATAACCTTATTAGATTTAGAAGAATTAGGTATTAAATTTGGATTACAAATTGAAAGTTATGAATGTGAATTTTCGGAGTTAAAAGAATTAAATAACAATGAATGATATATTGCTTTAATTAAAAAATATAACGGTTTTCATTATGTTGTTTTTCAGCCAAATAAAAAAGGATTCCATATTTTCGATTCAGACAAAGGTAAATATTTTTTAGAACCAAAAGAATTTCAAGCACAATTTGCTAATTTAATTTGTACAGTTCAATCTTCAAAATTTAATTTTAATAAATTGTTAAAAAATAAAAATATTAATTGAACATATTTTTTATCTTTAAAAGCAATTGGAATATGTTTAGTTTTAGAATTAATTTTAATTTCAATAGGTATTTTATTAACACAATTTTTAAAAATTTTAATTGAAAATACAATTGGTTTTGGGACTACATATAATTTGCTAATTATTATTGTTCCTTTCGTTATTATAAAAGTTATTGAACAAATAACTGAATATTTAGTAAATTTAATAAAATCTAACAATGAAAAAGAAGGTTATAAAAGTTTATGAAACCATTTATTAACTTTTTTAAACAAACATCCATTTAAATTTTATGAACAAAATTTTTTTGGAACAATTTTTGAAATTGATATACATATCAAAAATATAATTAATTTTTTTACAATAAAAATTCCTAGTTATATAAATTCCATCATTTTAGGAATAATAACTTTCAGTATTTTAGCAAGTACAAATATATTTTTTATTTTAATAAGTTTTATTCAAATAATTGTTGGTTCGATAATAATAACAATTAAATATTTTTTGCATAAACATCAATATCGAAAATCAATTATGTTTTTGCAAAATCAAAATAACTATTTATCTAAATTAAATAATTTATTAATAAATGAAAATATTTATTTTGATTACGAACATATTGCAAAATTATTGAAAAATAATTTATCTATAAATGCTAAACATAACCAAAATATTTTTTTAGATGTAACAACTATTGATAACATATTAGAATTTACAAAATTTATTTTTTGAATTTTGATACTTGCAATAGGGATAAATTTAATTGTTGAAAACAATTCAATTAACATCAGTGAATTAATGTACATTTTAAGCATTCAAGCTTTATTAGTAAATAATATTGATAATTTAATAAGTTTTAGTTTTACATTTTCATTATTTAAATCTTCTTCAAAGAAAATAAACGGTTATTTTGATATTGATAATGAAAATTTTGTAACAAAAGAAATTAATGAAATATTAAATATAAGTTTTAAAAATATAAAAATTGAAGATGGATCAAAATTAATTTTAGAAAATTGAAACGCTTACTTAAAAAATTTTAGTGTGTTGGTAGGAAAAAACGGATCAGGAAAATCATCATTACTTAAAGCATTAACTTCAAAATTAAAATTGTCTGATGGTGAGATAAAAATTAATAATATTCAAATTGATAAAATTGATAAAAACTGATTAATAAAAAATGTAATTTATATAGATGGAAATAAATGTTCTAATAATTTATTTTCAATTGAATATTTAATAAATTTTATAAATTTAAATGAATTAAACATAGAAACAAAAAAAATTATTAATGAAATTAATCTTTTCGAAACAAATCCTATTTACTATAGTAATGGTCAAATACAAGTCATAAAATTGTTATTTTTGCAAAACATAAAAAATAAAATAATTTTATTAGATGAACCATTGTCTGCAGTCAATAATTCTATTAAATTAAAAGTTTTTAACAATTTAATTAAATCGTTAATTAAAAATAATTTTGTAGTTCTAGTTGAACATGATTTAAATCTTATTAATGAAGCTAATGAAATAATAGAGGTAAAAAATAATGAAATTTAAAATATTTAGTTTAATTTTATTAATCAGTTTTTGCTTAATTACATTAATTATCTTAATATTTAATACACAAATTAAAATACATGCAATTTGTCAATTATATGTTAATAATAAAGAAACTATTTTAGTTTTGAATAACGATAAAATTATTAACGATATTAAAACTTTTAATTATTTTATTTTAATTGACAAAAATACTAAAAATAATATGAAATTTTACCCCAAGAAAAATTCTTTTATAAACAATGAAAATTTAATTTTATTACAATATAATCCAGAATATGAGCACAAAAATGGATGATATGAAGTTTTGCTTTTCATCAAATCTGAAACAATAGCAAAACATTATTTAGGTTTTTAATAATGATTAATAAAGTAATAAGTAAAAATATTCATATACCTAACATAAATGTTCAAATGTTATCATCAATAATAGATGAAACAATAAGTAAAATGTTTAAAATTAGACTAAATTTTTTTTATGAAGTTATCTTTTTATCCCCTAAACAAATGTTAAATTTAAATCAAAAAACTAGAAAACGCAATTATGTTGCCGATGTTATAACTATTTCTTTTTATGAAAACAAAATTAATAATAAAATAATTGAATCTAAAATATTAACTCCTATTTTAGGAGAAATTTATTTATGTCCTAACAAAATAAAAAATAATGCTAAAAAATATAATGTAACTTTTTTAAGTGAATTTTCTAGAATGTTTATTCATGGTATTTTACATTTATTAGATTTTGATCATGAAAAATCTGTTGCAGTTGAATATTTAACTTTAGAAATTCAAGATAAAATAAATAAAAAAGTTTTAAAAAAATATAAACAACATGAAAAAAATTAATTCAAATAAAAAATTTTCCAAACTTAATAAATCAAAATTTACACATGCTTTTCAAGGATTGGCATTTGCTATAAAAGAAGAAATTTCATTAGTCGTTCATATAATTATTGCAGTGATTGTTTTAATAATTTCAAGTATTTTACATGCTAAAATGCAATGAAGTGATTGAGCGATTATTGTTTTAGTAATAGGAATTGTAATAGCAATGGAATTAATCAATACAGCTATTGAAAATTTGGTAGATTTAGTTGCATTTAAATTTAATATAAACTCAAAAAAAATTAAAGATATTTCAGCTGCTGCAACTTTAATAATGTCAATAACAGCAATTGTTATTGGTTTATTAATTTTAATACCTAAAATAGCAGAATATTTTCAAGTTCCCACTAATTAAACAATGAAAAATTTTTATATTGCAATTATAGGTTGCGCAAATACAGGTAAATCAACTTTAATTAATCGATTATCTAATCAAAAAATATCTATTGTGTCTTCAATTCCCCAAACTACAAGAAATGCAATTCCATGCATAATAAAAAACGAGAATGCAAATTGATTGATTTACGATACACCTGGAATATTAAAAGCAAAAAACAAATTGGATTTATTTTTAATCAATGAATCTTTAAATCAAATTAAAAATTCTAATGTTATTATTTTTTTAGTAGATAGTTCAAAAAAATATAATGATGAAATTAAAACAATTTCTCAATGATTAAATAAGTTTGAAACTTCAAATAAAAAAACAATTTTAATTTTTTCTAAAATAGATTTAATAGATGAAAATGAAAGTAAATTTATAGAATTAAAAAATGAAGTTTTAAGCAAAATAAACAAAGTTGATAAAATTTTTTTAATGAATAATAAATCTGATGATTTAAATTTATTAATTGATGAAATAAATAATTCTGCTTCTTTAGATGAAAATATAAATATTCAAAATCATATTGATGAAAAATTACAAGATAATTTGTTAATTGTTGAATTAATAAGAGAACAAATAATTAAAAATACTTTCCAAGAAGTGCCGCACTCTTGTGCAGTAATAATTGATAATAAAAAATATGACGCAGTAAAAAATATTTTTCATATTTATTGTTCTATTGTTGTTGAAAAAGAAAGTCAAAAAGCAATAATTATTGGAAAAAATGCATCAAAAATTAAAAAAATTGGAATAGAAGCAAGGAAAGAAATTGAAAATATTTATGATTGCAAAATAAATTTAAAATTATTTTGCAAAGTTGAAAAAGATTGAAGAAATAATAATTATCTAATTAAAGATTTTGGCTACAAAAAATGGCAGAAATAATTACACAAGGATTCATAATTAATATTTTAGATTATCAAGTATTTGATCAAATAGTTGTTGTTTTATTAAACAATGGGCAAAAACACTCATTATTGTCTTTGGGTTCAAGAAAAATTAATTCTAAAAATGCAAGACATTTGTTAGTTGGAAACTATAATGATATTGAATTTTTTGGTTCAAGAATTAATGATAAAATGGGGAGATTAAAAAAAACTATAACAATTCAAGCTGTACCGTGAGAAATTTATGATTATAAAAGTTTTTGACTTTTAAATGAATATATTAATTCCATTGATAAAACAAATAAAAATTTGTTTAATTTTTATAAAGAAACTATTGAAATAATTAAAAAAAATAAATATAAAGATTTAGCCATTGTTATTTATATACTAGTGTTCATTGTTAAAAATAATGGTTTATTAATGAATTTGTGTAAATGTGCAATATGTGAATCAAAAAACATTTATGGTATTGAAACAATTAACTATTCTTGAATATGCAAAAAAGATTATTTATTAAATAATAATAATAATAATTTTGTTTTTACAAATAAAAAAATTGTAGGTATTTTGATTAAATTATTTTCAAATCAAAAAATTGATAGTAATTTATCAAAATATGACGTTTTAACAACCATTAAAATTTTAGTTGATGCAATTTATAAAATTGTTGGAATATCTTTTAAAACTTTAAGTAGTATTAATTAAATATATTAAAATATTTTATATTTTACACACGGATTATCAAAATGATAAATAATCAAGAAACAATAGTTAATTATTTAAAAAAATATGGTTTTGTTTACCAAAATTCTGAAATTTACAATGGATTATCTAATGCTTGAGATTATGGTCCATTAGGTTCTTTATTAAAAAACAATATAAAACAAGAATTACTAAATTATTTTATATTTTCAGAACCTAATATGACAATATTAGATAGTTCAATTTTATTGAATTCAGATGTTTGAAAAGCATCGGGACATTTGGATAATTTTTCAGATCCTTTAATAGATTGTAAAAATTGTAAAAATCGTTTTAGAGCAGATAAATTATTAGAAGAAAAAGGTATTAAAATATCAGAAAATATTGAAAATAATGTAATTGATGAATTAATTTTAAAGAATAAAATTAACTGTTTGAAATGTAATAAAAATGAATGAACAAAAGTCAGAAAATTTAATTTAATGTTTAAAACTTTTAAAGGTGTAACTGAAGATAATTTAAATACTTTATATTTGCGACCAGAAACTGCTCAAGGTATTTTTATAAATTTTAAAAATATTTTAAGAACTCAAAGAATGCAACTTCCTTTCGGGGTAGGGCAAATAGGTAAAGCATTTAGAAATGAAATAACTCCAGGAAATTTTATTTTTAGAACACGCGAGTTTGAACAAATGGAAATAGAATATTTTACTAATCAAAAAAATGCAATAAATGATTTTGAAATTTTTAAAAATAAAATATTCGAATTTTTAACAAATAACTTAAACATAGATAAAGATAACTTAAAAATTGTAGAACACAAAAAAGATGAATTGGCTCATTATTCAAAAAAAACAATAGATTTTGAATTTAATTTTCCTCATGGATTTGGTGAGTTATGAGGATTAGCTCACAGGGGCACTTATGATTTAGGTGCTCATGAAAAATTTTCTAAAAAAAATCTTAAATATTTTGATTCTCATGAAAATAAGGAATTTTTACCAGATGTCATTGAACCTTCTGTAGGAATTGAAAGATTATTTTACGCAATAATATGTAATTCCTATGTTGTAGAAAAAATTAATGATAATGATGAACGTGAATTATTAAGAATTCCAAATAAATTAGCACCATATAAAGTTGCTATTTTACCCTTAACGAATAAATTAAATGATTATGCTAAAAAAATATATTTAGATTTGTTAAAATCAGGAATTTATTGTGTTTTTGATACAAGCGGTAGTATTGGTAAAAGATATAGAAGAATGGATGCAATTGGTACTCCATATTGTATAACAATTGATTTTGAAACAATTGAAAATAATTTAGCAACAATTAGATATCGTGACACTATGAAACAAGATAAAATTTCATTAACAAACCTTTATGAACAATTAAAGAAAATTATTGATTAATATGTTTGAAAAAAGAAACAACGAAATCATTGAATTAAAAAAGAAAATTGATATTGTTCAAGTTATTGGACAATATTTAACTTTAAATAAAAAAGGTAATAATTATTGAGCAATTTGTCCTTTCCATTCGGACACTAAACCTTCATTATCTATCTCATCTTCCAAACAATTATTTAACTGTTTTTCGTGTAATACAAAAGGTGATGTTTTTAATTTTATTCAATTTTATAAAAATATTTCATATTCAAAAGCTATTATAGATGTTTGTGATTCATTAAATATCAAAAATGACATCCTTAATGAATTTAAAAATAAAAACATTTATGATCAAGAAAAAGAAAAGTATTATCAAATTAATTCTTTAGCTTCAAATTTTTTTAAATTGAGTTTATCAAATATTAATGCAAATGAAGCTAATCAATATTTAAAATCAAGAAAAATAACAAAAAATTTATTAGATTATTTTGATGTTGGATGTGCATTAAATAAAAATGATGATTTGTTAAATGCATTGCTTGAAATAAGCAATGAAAATTTATCTATAAACATGACGGATTTAAAAAATGTAGGATTAGCTGTAAAAAGTAAAGAAAAAACTAATTTTTTTATAAATAGAATTATTTTCCCTATTCATGATGAATATGACAATATTGTTGCTTTTTCGGGGAGAGCATTTTTAAATAATAGCGATGTTGCTAAATACAAAAATACTGAAACAACAAAAATATTTAAAAAAGATCAAGTTTTATATAACTATAATCGTGTTAAAAAAAATAACGATTACAAATATTTATTTTTATGTGAAGGTTTTATGGATGTTATCGCTTTGCATTCTATTGATATTTCCAATGCCGTTGCTTTAATGGGATTAAATTTAAGCGATTATCACATTGAATTATTAAAAAAATTAAAAAATATTGAAGAAATTGTCATATCTTTAGATAACGATCAACCTGGAAAAGATGCAACAATAGTTTGTGCACAAAAATTATTAAGTAACAATTTTAAAGTTTCAATTTTTATATATCCTGATAACAACGATAGCAAAGATTTAGATGAATTAATTAACAAAAGTGATTTTAAACTAACTGATATAATTAATGCAAAAAAAGATTATTTTGAATATTTAATTTTAGAAACTAAAAAAAAATTAAATCAAAATTTATCAATTAATGATTTAACTAATTCTGTAGAAAAAATACTTATTGAAATTAAAACATATGCAAATCAAATAACGTGAAATAAATATATTGATTTAATATCAAAAACATTTGATTTATCAGCAAATGATTTACAAGCTAAATTCAATCAAATTAAAATTAAAAATAACTTTCAAAAAACTTTTGATAATGAAAATTATGTTACTTCTAAAAGAAATATTAACGAAAATATTTTATTAACAAGAATAAAGGAAGATTGCATAAAATATAAAGAAAAAATTATTAATCTTGAAGTTAATTTAATAACAACATTTTTTTTACATAAAAAAGCATTAATTGAATTCAATAATTTAATTTTTATTAAAAATACACATCTTTTTTTTCAAACAATTTGCCTAAAATTAAGTAATTTGTATACATTTAAAAATAAAATTACATATGATGAATTTTTGAAAATACTTGAAGAAATTGAAAAAAATGAAACTCAAAAAGATTATTTAATTTTTAAAGAACGTTTACTAAAAGAAATAAATTATGAAAAAATATTTGCAAATTTCGGTTTCAACAATATTAAAAAAACTATTATAGATTTACACACTGCTATAAATTTATACAGTATATCTTATAGATACTTAGTTAATTTTTATGAAAATAAAAATGATTCAAATTCATATAATGAACATATAGATTCATTAAACAAAATTAATAAAAAAAACAAAGAATTTTATGAAAAAATCATGAAATTTAACAAATAGATATTGTTAAATTATGTTAAAATAATAATCTTAATAAATATTAAAAACTAATTCTTTAAAAAATAGATAAATCAATAAAACATGGCAAAAAAACAAACTAAAAAAAATATTGTAGCGAAAAAAAATGTTAATTCAAACAAAAAAACAATAAAAAGTAAAAACATTAATGGATTATCAAAAACAAAACAAATAAAACAAAAACAAACAAAAAAAATAGAACCAAATATAGATCAACAACATAATGTTGTTAATTCTGAGCCAAAACAAATAATTAGTAGATTTAATTCTAAAACTAAATCTATTTTGCCAAGTACAATAAATGATAGAAAAGAACTTTTAACTATTGTGCCTCGCAAAGAAATTCTTATAAATCGTATTTCAAAAAAACAAAATCTAAAACCTGTATCTAATAAAATAAACAAAGATAAAGAAATCATTGTTGAAAAAAAACGTCGCGGAAGAAAACCAAAACATGCGCCAAATAATGAACGAAATGAAATTATCTTTACAGATATTTTAGAAGTAAATTCAAAAAATAGAAATTATGATGGTGAAGTAAAAAATATAATTAAACAACTTCAGACGAAAGCAAAACAAAAAAGACGTAAACAACCTTATATGTCTAATGAAGAAATAATAAAAAATATTAAATCTCATGAATTTACAGAAGAAGAAAAAACATACATTTTAGATAAATTAAGAGATTCAGGAATTAAATTAGATGATAATGTAGAAGAATATTTAAGTGATTTTAGCCAAAATCAAGATTTAAGTGAAATTGATGATAATATTGAAGAATTAACAATTAAGGGTACTAGTACTAAAGATAAAGTTGAAGATAATGTTAGATCTTTTTTAGCAACATTAGGTTCTTCAAAAATGTTAACTTTTGAAGAAGAAATTAGAATTGCAAAATTACTTGGTAGTAATGATGAAGAAACAAGAAGATATGCTATAAATCAATTTGTTACTTCAAATTTAAGATTGGTTACTTCAATTGCTAAAAAATATTTAAATCGTGGTTTAGATTTTATTGATTTAATTCAAGAAGGATCAATAGGATTAATTAAAGCAATTAGTAAGTTTAATTACAAATTAGGTAATAAATTTTCTACATATGCAACATGATGAATTCGTCAAGCTATAACACGGGCTATATCAGATCAAGCAAGAACTATAAGAATTCCAGTTCATATGGTTGAAACTATAAATAAATTAACAAAAGTTGAAAGAAATTTAACTCAAACATTAGGTAGAGAACCTACAATAGAAGAATTAGCTGAAGAAATGGGTGGACAAGTAAATGGTTTTACACCTAGAAAAATAATTGAAATTCGAAAATTAAATATTGATCCAGTTTCATTAGATAAACCAGTGGGTCATGATGAAGAATCACAATTTATAGATTTTGTTAAAGATAAAGATATAGATAGACCAGACCAATATACTAATAAAAAATTAGTTGTTGAGCATATAAATGAATTATTCAACAATACATTATCTAAAAAAGAAGAACAAATCATTAGAATGAGATATGGTTTAGCGCCTTTCAAAGGTCCAATGACTTTAGAAGAAGTAGGAAATAAATTTAAAGTAACAAGAGAAAGAATAAGACAAATTGAGGCTAAAGCCTTAAGAAAATTAAAGCATCCTTCAAAAAACACAAAATTAAAATCTTTTTTAGACAATGAGCAAAAAGATTAATTTTATTTGTGAACTAATTCCAAAAATTGAGCATAATTTAATAATAGATGTTGGATGTGACCATGGATACTTATCAATAAAATTAATTGAAAATAAACAGTCAAAATTAGTTATCAACATTGATAATAAAAAAGAACCATTAAACAATGCAATTCAAAATGTAATTAGACATAATTATCAAACTCAAATTATTAATATTCTTAATGATGGATTAAAAAATTTAAATCAAAAAATAAATTTTTGTATCCCTAATCCAAATTACATTGTTATTGCTGGAATTGGTACTAATGCAATAATAAAAATACTACAAAATGATAATTTTAGCATTAAAGAAACGAATTTTATTTTGCAATCTGAAGGAAACATTAATCAATTAAAAAATTATTTAAAAACAAATAATTTCGAAATTAAAAATGAAATAAATAAAATTATTAAAGAACGAAATTTTAATTTTATTTTAATGAAAAAATTATAATTAATTAAATTTTAAAAGAATATTTATTAAAAATATTTATGTCAAGTGAATTAGCTATTTTTATATTAATTTTTGTTTCAATAATTTTTGGTTATTTAATTGGATCAATTATGACATCAGATATTATTGGTCATATTATCAAAAATAGCGCAAGATTGCATTGAAGCAAAAATCCTGGAACAACTAATTCAATAAGAGTTTATGGCAAAAAGATAGGAATTATTGTAGGTGTAGGTGATATTGCCAAAAGCTTTATTGCTTTTCTAATTTGTTGAAGTATCTTCGAATACGGTTTAAAACAATTTATAAATGAAGACATGAATAAAAAAGTATTTTATTTTGTTTACTTATCAAATTTCTTTGCTATTATCGGGCATTGTTGACCAATATTTTTTAAATTTAAGGGTGGGAAAGCAGCAGCACCTACAGCTGGGTTTTTAATATCAATTTCCTTTTGGTGATTATTAATAATAACAATTGTTTGAGTTTTAGTTTTAGTTAAAACTAAATATGTTTCATTAGCTTCACTAATTTGCGCATCATTATTGCCAATAATAAATTTAATAAATTATATTGATTACTTAAATTTCTTTTCATTTGGTCAAGAATTTTGAATAGAAAAATCAGCAAATGATGTTAACATAGGTGGATATTTAACTTATAGTAATTATTGACATGTAATACTTTTTTTAGAAATAAATAATATATTAATAGCAATTATTATGTTTTGAAAACATCGTGAAAATATTGTTAGATTAATTAATAAAAATGAAAATAAAATCGGACAAAATAAAAAAACAAATGAAAAAAAAGAAAACTAATCGTGAAATTATTTCAAATGTAAAAGATGTATTAGATAATATTAGGTTTTATATTCAAAAAGATGGCGGAGATCTTAAATTTGTTAGTTACAAAAATGGAGTTGTAACAATTGAACTTTTAGGAGCGTGCGTTGGTTGTGCATTAATAGATATAACTTATAAAGAAGGTGTTGAAAATATTTTAAAGGATGAAGTTAAAGAAATTAAAAAATTAATAATAATAGATCCTAGCAATAAAAAATAAATTTATTTCTTTTTTCGTTCTTTGTATGATTTAACAAAAA
This sequence comes from Mycoplasmoides pirum ATCC 25960, assembly GCF_000685905.1. Taxonomy (NCBI): domain Bacteria; kingdom Bacillati; phylum Mycoplasmatota; order Mycoplasmoidales; family Mycoplasmoidaceae; genus Mycoplasmoides; species Mycoplasmoides pirum. The sequence goes on from NZ_JMKZ01000001.1 coordinate 524,399, forward strand.
ATATACTAACCATTGTAATTAAACTTATAGCCAAAAAAGTAGTAAATGATATTGCAGCAATATTAGTTGGGGTTAAACCAGAATTAATATCATTTACGGTTAAAACAGTAAATACCATTCCAAAAAAATTAATCAAACCTATTATTATTGCAACCATAAAAGCAATAACCATAGTTCTTCGCTCTATATCTTTTTTATTAATTGAATCTTGCTGCTTTAATTTGGCTATCAAAATATTTATAGAACTTTTTAAATTATTAGTTTCATCAATTTTTTTAACAATATTTTTAATTTCAGACAAACCATAAAATTCATCATATCAATCAAAAGATAAGTTTTCTAAAATTCTTATTTTTTCTTTATAAAAATTTGAATTTTTCTTAATTTCTATTTTATTAAAATCATATTCAATATCATTACGCATTCAAATTCTTGATTGAACATAAATCTCTGCTCAAAAATAATTTGAAAATAAAGGAACTGGTTCATTTTTAATGATTAATATTGAAGGAGATGATGTTAAATAAGTAATATAATTATTGTTTATTTCACAATGTGAATTTGTTATTTGATTTTTTAATGTATCGGATATGCTTTCACTATTTTTAATTTTTTCTATAACTCTTAATAATTGTTTATATTCTATAAAAAAAGATGTATTTGGATTTATTCCAAATAATTCTGGTGAAGTAATCAATAAATAATATAACTTCATATTAGAAGATTCTAATATTGTTTTTTTTGGTGAAACAAATGGATCTGAATCATTAATTTGAATTGTATTTATAGGTATAGTTGATCCAAAAGATTCATATTCATTATTGGTTTGATGTTCATAGATTGTATCTATAACATCTTGAAATTTTTTAATTTTTTTATACTTAGATTTAACATTTGTTTTATTGGATTTAAAATAATTTTGTTTTAAAAATTTAGCTAATTCAAAAAAATCAGTTTCTGGTTTTTGATTAGGATCTTCTTTTATTAAAGAAGGGCGATCCAAAATACTTAATATTAATTCTGGTTTTTCACTTGTAAAATATATTTTCAATTCTTCATACAATGATAAAGTAATCATTGTTGTTATAAGTATAGAAAAAAACAAATTATCACTTATTGATTTTTTCTGTTCTAAAGATAAATTTTCTTTAAAATCAAAGTATTTTTTATTTATTAATTTTGTTCAATTGTTTTTTAAATCATCAGTTGTGATATTTTTGAAATTCCAATTTGATTGTTGATTTTTATTATTTTTATTTAGTTTATTTAGTTGATTTTTATTATTAGAAAAAGTATATTCTTCTACAATTTCTAAAATGTTATTTAATGAAATAGGATATAGTTGTTTTGAAATATAATGTCTTATTAAATTTGACAAATAAATATTATCAACTATTAATGTTTCTGAAATTGAATTATTTTCAATAATTTTTTCATCTATTGATTGCAAAGAAAAACCACCAGATAAAATTTTATTTTCATCATCTAAATAAAATGAAAGTCTAATTTTTTTAATATATGAACTTAAATATGAATTTGAATTAGTTTCGATAATAAAATTGAATCTTCTTTCAGATAAATTATCAGAAACAATTTCTATATCTTTATCGCGCTCTACATTTTTAATATACATAGGTTCATTAAATTTATCATAACCTTGAATTTTAAATATATCGCATTCATAACTACCAGTTTTTGAAATTATTTTTTTTAATGCTAAATTTAGCATTAAATTAACTTTTTCTAATTTGGTTAAATTATCAAGTTCTATAAATTTTTTTAATTCATCATCATCTAATGTTTTTGTAATTTTTGGTAATATTTTATTTATAAGTTTTTTGTTAGATATTTGATTTAAACTATCAAAAAATTTTATATTAACATTATCTATATAAAAAGGAAAAAGATTTTCTATTTCAAATGATACTATTTTTTTGTTGTTGTTCATATTTTTTACCTATTCCAAAAAAAAAAAAAAAAATTATTTTTTTCTTCTTGTGTTATTTTTAAAAATGCTAAAAATTGCCAATATTATTATTCCCAATAAAACAAATGCAAAAATAGAACCTATGGTTATTATTGAAATATTAATTGGATCTTTCAAACTTTCAGATATTGTGGAATTCGAAACCGTTAATATCGAAAAAACAGTTGTGAAAAAATCTAAAACACCAAATATTGTTGCAACAAGAACACCTACTGATAAATAATTTCGTTCTTTATTTTTTCCGAATCGTTGATCATCTCGATTTAATTTTTTTATTAACAATGAAATTGAATCTTTTAAATTTAATTTTTGTTCCATTGTTTGAACAATTGATTTAATTGGTAGACCATAAAAATTATCATAAGAATCAATTTGTAAGTTATTCATTTCATAAATTAAATTTCTTAGTTTTCAAGGTTCTTTATTTTTTACTTTATCTAAAAGTTTATCAATTGTTACTGATTTTCATATTCTAGATTGAATATATGTTGTTGCTCATAAATAATTATTAGATAAATTAAAATTAGGATCTTGTAAAAAATCAATATCATAACTAGTTTTATCGTTTATTGGATTATTGTTTTTAATTATTAATGATGATAATGATGAATTTATAAATGTAATATAATCATAATTTTTTTCACAAATAATATCTTTAACTTGAATTTTTAAATTTTCATCTATTTCAGAATCATTAAAATTAATTGATGATGCTAGTTTTATAACCTCATTAAATGAAGAAAAATTTGTATTAGTTATCTCCATACCAAAAAGGTTGGAATACATAGTTAATAAAAAAAATAATTTTAATTCATCATTATTTAAAAAAATATCTGAATTTTCATTAATAAAAGGAATATCAGAATTTCGAATTATTTCATATGAAGGTATAGAATGTCACAATGAGTGATCTTCAAATTTAGAATAATCTAAAATAGCTTCAAATAACTCATTTGCAGTTTCCACTTCATCAATATTTATTTCAGGAAAATATGAATGCTTATTTTTTAAAAAAACTATCATGTTCATTAAATCTCTATCAGAATTACTATTTTCTTTAATGTTGTTAATTTCATTATAAGCATTAAATTTTTTTAATAATATTTCTGGTTTTGGATTTGTAAAATAACTCTTTATTTCATCATAAATAACAAGTATTATGGCTTGAAAAATAAAAATAGAATTAAATAAATCATCTTTGTAAAATTTACTATCTATGTTGTATGTTAAATCATTAAGAAATTTTTTACTAATGTAATCTTTCCAATTGTTTTTTAATTTTGATTCATATGATAATTTCGAATTGTTTTTAATAAATTTTAAATCTTCAAATAATTCTAACAAACCACCTATAGAAATTTTTTTAAATTCATTTTCTAAAAAATAACGATAAAGATTATTTAAAAATATTTTTTCTGATAATGTTTCTTTACTATTTGTTAATTCAGAATTTATTCCTTGATTTAATGAAAAAGCCCCTGATACAATTTTATTTTTGTCATCAATACAGAAAAAAATTTGAATTTGATCAACATATGAAAACAAATAAGAGTTAGGATTAATGTTTATTTGAAACATATAGCGTTTTTGTGATGATTTATCACCTAATATTTTTAAATCAGAATAATCTTTTTCTTCTGTTACATAAATAGGTACACCTCATTCGTTTCTTTGTTCAAATACAAATGCAGGATTATCTTTATCGCCCAATAAAGAATTAATTTTTACTACTATTTTATTTAATAAATTTTGGAATGTTTCATGATGACTTATTTTTTCAATATTTAAAAGTTCATCTATGTTAATTTTTTTTTGGTCTTTTTTTAAATCAGAAATTAATCGTTTATAAAAAAGATTATTCTTATATTTATAAGAATTTAAATCAAAAAAAATTTGATTTAAATTACTAATGTAAAAAGAATAAGTATTTCTAATTTTAAGTTCATTTAAAAAAGCAACATGTTTCATATTTATTGTGCCCTTAAACTTAAGTAAATTAACCAAATTATTTTACTATAATAAACATATTTAAATTTATAATTTAATACAATAATTAAATTATTAAATAAAATTAATGATTTTTACATATGCTTGGTGAAAACAGTGCCTAAAATATCCATAATTTATCATATTTACAAAAATGTTAAAAATTTAAAAACTTCATTAAATTCTATACTTCAACTTGATAATTTAGATGATTTAGAATTGATATTAATAAATGATAACGCTTCAGAAGATGTTATTGAAATTGTTAACAATTCTAAGATATTAAATTTAAAAAATATTAAGTATGTACATTTATCACAAAATTTAGGACATTCTTATTGCTATAACTTAGCTATAGATTTATGTAAAACAGATTATTTATTTTTTTGTGGATCTGAAACCAAATTACAAAATGATTTTATAAATAAAGTTGTTAAAAATATTGATTCTAATAAAGATACTGATATTTTAATATTTAGAAATAATTACGAAAGATACTTTTCAATTCAATCATCACTTGAAGAAAAAGAAATTGAAGTTTTTACTCAACTAAAACCAGAATTAGTTTATGAAATGGAATGAAATTTATCTAATAAAGTATTTCATAAAGATTTTCTAATAAAAAATAAAATTAAATTTATAGAGTTTCATTCATATTTAGCTTTATTTATATTAACTACTTTGTCCAAATTTAAAAAAATTGTTTATGTTAATGAAAGCATAGCTAAATTTACTATTGATTTAAAACCATCGCATAATTTGTATGATTATTTATTCCAAACACAAGAATTTTATTCAGTAGAAAAAAAATTAAATACATCAAATTTAAAAATCAAAAAAGCTTTAGAATTTTGAACTACTAAAATTTGTTTATATGATTTTATTAATTATGTAATAAATTCTGATATGAATGATAAAGAAAAAGAATTAGCTATAATTGCTGCATATAAATTAAATTTAAAACTTTATAATAATTTTTTTACAAATGAATATTTTAAATTGATAAAAGAAAAAAAATGAAAAGAATATTTTACTATGTTCAAACCAAAGCTAGTTTGAATTCAAAAAGAATTTAATACAAAATAATATGAAAATTAGAACGGAAATTGATAATCAAAGGATTTTGTATCCATTAGCAAAAATTTGAATCCGTTCATTAACTAGAACGATTGATAGTATTTTAACTATTAGTATTTGTGTTGGAATTTATTTTTTAATAAATATAAGCAATGAAATAAGTTATGGTGAAAAGATATTAATAATTTTTTGTCTTTCTTTTTTTGTTTTTTTCATTTATTATATTCTTATTGTTTTTTTTACTAAAGGCTCAACATTATTTAGGTGAATATTCAAAATAAAATTAATTGAGTTAATAAATAGAAAAAAGTATTTTTGACACCTAATTGTTCATGATTTATTTATTTGAATTTTTTACATATTAATTATGTTAATATTCTCAATAATAACAGCGTGCCAACCGATTGATAAACAACAAGTTTTTTTTAGTTCTTTATTTTCCACAAATGAAAATTCAAATTACATAGTTATAATTTTTAGAGTTTTATTGTCTATTGTAGGAATAATTTCTATAATTTTTTTTATTTATAATTGCGTAAATAATGGAAAACGCTCTATACAAGATTTAATGAGTTGAACAGCAATGATAAGTTTAAATAAAGGAACACCTGAGTCTCCAGTTAAAAATAGTGCACCATCAGAATGAAAAATTAAAGACAATAATTTGAATTTACCTGGAAATATTTATTTTAAAAAATAAAAAATTATGAATTTTGAAAATTGAAATTTAAACGATCAACAAAAAAAGATTATTTTTTCACCCAAAGACAAAAGCAGTTTAATAATTTCTGGTGCTGGCACGGGTAAAACTAAAGTATTAGTATATAGAATAATTTATTTAATAAATAAATATAGCGTCAATCCAAATAAAATTTTAGCTATAACATTTAGCAATAAGGCAAAAAATGAAATGCAAATTAGAATTCAAAAAGAATTAAATAATCAAATAGAATTACCATGAATTACAACATTTCATTCTTTGTGCTACAAAATTTTAAAAAATGAAATAAGTGTTTTAGAATATTCTAATAATTTTTCAATAATAGATGATGAAGATAAAAAATCCATATTTAATTATATTTATCAATCAAATGGATTAAGTAGAGAAACTTTAAAAATAGATAAAGCAATAAAATATATCGAATCTAGTAAATCTAAAAATATTAATATGAATGAATTTTTAGATAATTACAAAACATTTTATAACTTTTCATACGATCAATGTGAATTATTAAAATTTGTTTTTAAAAAATATAACGAATATTTGAAAGAACAAAATTACTTAGATTTTTCTGATTTATTAAATTTTACGTATAAAATTTTCAAAAACGATCCACAAATTCTTCATAAATGATCAAATAAATTTGATTATATTTTAATTGATGAATTTCAAGATACAGATGATATACAATACTATATAATATCTAAATTGGCCAAAAAAAATAATATATTTGCTGTTGGTGATCCGGATCAATCAATATATGGTTGAAGAGGTGCAAAACCTGAAAATATGGAAATTTTTAAAGATGATTTTCCTGAATCAGTAACATATTATCTTGAACAAAATTATCGCTCAACTCAAGAAATATTAAATGTTGCAAATGATGTAATATTAAATAATAAAGGCAAATTTACAAAAAAATTATATTCACTAAATAAAAAAGGTACCAAACCTCAATATTTTGAAGCCGCAAGTAGAGATTTAGAATCTACTTGAATTGTAAAAAAAATTAAGCAATTAATTAATGATAATCAAAGTTTAAAATATAATGAAATATCTATTTTGTATCGTTCTAATTTTTTAACTAGAAACATCGAACAATTTTTAATTGAAAATAAAATTCCGTATTTTATTTATGGTGGAACACGTTTTTATCAAAGAATGGAAATAAAAGATTTAATTGCTTATTTAAAAGTGATTAACAGTAATGATTCTTTATCAATTGCTAGAATACTAAATGTGCCATCTAGAAAAATTTCTGACAATTCAATTTTAAAACTTAGAGAATATTCTGAAAAACATAACATCACATTATATGATAGCTTAAAAGAAATCAATAACATAGATGGAATATTTAAACCCGCAATTAAGGGAATAATAAATTTTTGCGATATTATTGATTCTATTAGAGAAAAAATAAGAAATAAAAAAATTAAGATATCTGAAATTTTGAATTTAATTCTTAGTGAAACAAATTACGAAAAATTATACACTGATCCAAATGATAATGATAGATTAGAAAATATAAAAGAATTGTTAAACTCAATAAAAAATTATGAATTAAATAATCCTGAAGCTAACTTAAATGATTATTTAGAAAGTATTCAATTGTATACAACAAATGATGAAGAAAACAAAACTAATTCTGTACAATTAATGACAGTGCACTCTGCAAAGGGATTAGAATTTAAATGTGTTTTTATTTTAGGATTGGTTGAAAATATTTTTCCATCAATTAGATTGAGTAATAATGAATCAGTTACTGAGCACAAAATTCAAGAAGAAAGAAGAATCATGTATGTTGCTTTAACTAGAGCAAAAGATCAATTATTTTTATCTTCTTGAAACGGATTAGATTTTAATAATAATACACAAATTCCTTCTAGATTCATTAATGAAATTAATTTAGATAACATTGATGTTGTAAATTCATTTAATTTGAAAAAAATTTCTAACCTTGAAGATAATGATTGATTTAATTCAAAAGAAAAAAATAATTATCAAAATAAATATTATGATTATATTCCAGAATATATGCTTTATGAAGAAATACAACACAATAAATTTGGAAAAGGTATTGTTGTAAATATTAAAGAAAAAACTATAGTTGTTGCTTTTGGTTCAAAAATTGGTACGAAAGAATTAGTAAAAAATCACACATCTATTATTAGAAAGTCCGAATAAAATGAAAAATTATAAGTTAACCAATTTAGAATTAGAAAAAAATAATTTAATTAGAAAAGAAAAATATAAATTAAGAAATGAATTAAATCAAGAAGAATACAAGGCTTTAAACAATTCTATATACAAAAATTTTTTTAATTTCTTAAAGTGTAAAAATATTAAACATGTTTCAGCATATTGATCTACTGGAAATGAAGCAGACACAATTGAAATAATAACAGAATTATTTAATCAAAATATAGAAGTAAGTTTACCTCAAGTTGTTGGCAAAAAAAGAATGATTTTTAGACAAATTAAATCTTTAAATTTTGATTATGAATATTTTAAGAATATTAAACAACCAAATAAAGAAAATTTAAAAATAAAATCTAGTGTTATTGATTTAATTTTAGTTCCTTTACTTTCATACAATGATGATTATTACAGATTAGGTTATGGATTAGGTTATTATGATCGTTTTTTAAATAAAAATAGTAAAAATAATAAGCTTATAAAAATAGGTTTAGCATATCAATTTCAAAAAAACAATAGTTTTTTTATAAATAAATATGATAAAAAATTAGATTTCATCATAAATGAAAATGGGGTAATTTAATGAAAATTTTATTTTTTGGAGATATATTCGGCAAACCAGGTCGAGATGCAATAAAAAAAAATATATTTCAAATTAAAGAAGAACATAAAATTGATTTTACTATTGCAAATGCTGAAAATTGCACACATGGAAAAGGTTTAAGTTTAGATCATTATAATTACTTAGTGAAATTGGGAATTGATTTTTTTACTATGGGAAATCACACTTGAGCTAAAAATGATATTCGTGAAGTTTTAAAACAAAAAAATATAGTTAGACCTGCAAATTTAAATAATAAATTTGACTACTATAATGATGGTGTAGGGACCAAAACTATAATTATAAAAAATAAAAAAATAAGAATAACTAATATTTTAGGTGTAAGTGTTGCTGGAATGAATGATATTGTAACTAATTCATTTTATTGTTTAGATAACATTATCAAAAATGAAGAAAATAATCACCAAATTCATATTGTTGATTTACATGCAGAAACAACTAGTGAAAAAAATGCTTTTGGTGTTTATTTTGATGGAAAAGTTAGTGCAATTTTAGGAACACATACACATGTACCAACAAATGATTTAAGAATCTCTCCAAAAGGAACCATTTATATAACAGATGTTGGGATGTGCGGCCCGGGTTTCGGGAGTGTAATAGGTGCTAAAGCCGAAATGCCAATTAACAAATTTTTAAATCCTAAAAATAAATTTAAACTTGAAGTTTCAAATTTTGGTTGACAATTAAATGCTGTAGTTATGGAATTTGATGACTTAACAAATAAACCTATTTCATGCAAACAAATAAGAATAATAAATGATGATAAAGATTATTTAAATTGAGAATATCAAAAAAATAATAATTAATTTATTTTGTGTGCAATGAACCAATCTTTACATATTCTTCATATATTTCATCTAAAGAATGGCGATATTGAGCAAAATTAATTACATCAATGTCTTGATTAATAAAAAGTTTTAATATTAAAGATGCATTTTCGGCATTTAAATTTTCAATTATGTATTCTTTATTCAAATTATTTCAAATATAATTAATTTTATTATTTAAGAAAATGTTTTCTGCTTTTAATAAATCTTTATTAGCTACTTTAATTAAATATTTGTTATTAGAATTAATATATTTTTTTTGTATGTCTTCAATTTTGCCAGATAAAACAATTTTACCACCATCTAAAATAGTCAAACTATCAGCATAATTATTAACTTCACTTAGAATGTGAGTTGATACAAAAAAACTACTTCCTTCTTTTTGCAATTCTTTTAACAAATCAAAAAATTCTGTTCTAGCTCTAGGATCTAAATTAGCGGTAGGTTCATCCATAATAAGAAGTTTCGGATCAGTTAATAATGCTTGAATTAAAATTACTTTTTTCTTTTGGCCTGATGAAAATTTTTCTGGATTTTCATTTTTTAAACCTGTCATATGCATTTTATCTAACAATTTATTAATTTTACTTTCTGCTTCTAATTTGGACAAACCCATAATTCTTCCCAAAGACAAAAGGTATTCAAAAGTAGTAAAGTGTTTTGGAAATTTTGTGTATTCAGGAATATATCCAATTTTTGATTTAGATTCAGGTTTGATGTTAGAAATTCCATCAATTAAAATAGTTCCTTCTCTTTTGGTATAAGCACCAATTATACATTTAATAGTTGTTGTTTTACCAGCGCCATTCCCACCTATAAAAGCATGAAATTCACCAGGATAAACATTGAATGTTACATCTAAAATTGCCGGCTTCTTTTTTTTGCCAAATTTTTTGGTTAAATTTTTTACAGATAATATTGGTTGCATGATGTTATCTTATATCCTCGTGATAATAAATAAAACCAATTCCCACAAATAATGAAAATGAAATAACAATCATTAAAATAACAATAATTGTTGGGTCAACGATTGGCACAGTATTAACAACATAACTATATTTTATTTGACTTTGACTAAGTGGTATTAAACCTAATGAAGTTTTATAATTGTTATTTTTTGTATCATTAGTTAGTAAATTAGTTAAATAAATAACAGAATATTGATTTGTAAATATAATTTGCAAAGATGTTCCAATTAATTCATTACGTTATTTTATTTCATCATTTTGATTAGTTTGAGTTACAACACTTTTTAATTTTGGATATCAACCAAATGTTTTTTCAAAATAGGAATCCAATAAATTTCAATTATCATTTTGGGTCAAAAAAGTATTATTTATTTGATTAAATTTATTATTAGCAACAACATCTTTAATAAATTGTTGATCTAATGTTGAATTTGAAATATTACTTAATTCATCCAAACCATAAAATAAGTTAACTTGATTAGAAAAAACATTTTCTGCTATTTCTTCATTGTTTGCATTTAAATTTTTGTTATAGTTAGCTTCAAAATTTTCTTTAAACACTAACATATTATCTTTTGTTAGCAATGAGTTAAATTCTTGTGAAATTTTGGATAAATTATTTAAAACATCATCTGTATTTGTTATTTGATTTATAGTATTAGTTATTGAATTTACAACATTTGAATTATTATTAAATAAATTTAAAGTTGAATTATTTATGTTAACTAAAGCATTTGTGACTTTTGTTGAATCTTTAACATAAAATTTATCATTCGGCACAACAGAAGTTGTTTCATTATTATTTGGATTACTTAAATATGTATATTTTGGGGAAGTAGAAAAAAATAAACTAAAAGAACTAGTTGGTTCTGGTAAAAACATTATTTGTTGAGATAAGCTATTGTTTATAAGATTATTAGATTCTAAATTTAAATTTGGTATTCCTGTGTAGATATATGGATATTCATCAATATTAATTTTGTCAATAAAATTTCAAGTTGTGTTGTTGGGAGAAATTGATATATTACCATTATGATATGGCGCTAATCCACCTAAATTGTACAATGATCCAATCATGTTACCAAAATTCAAATAAAATGAATTACTATAAAATGTTTCTTTGTTTGCTTCATGATATTTTTGTTTGACATCTTCAAATTTAGTTTGACCAAATGTTGATGTAACTTGAAAAACTATATTTTTATTTTCAATTTTTCTAGTTTTAACATTTTGTTGAATTAAATTAATACCTTGATTTGATAAAACTTTTGAAGGAGTATCAAAAAATAGCGCTGATAATGGTGTTAAAAAATTAAATAAAATTGCAATTAAAATAATAATCATATTTGTTGCATTTTTACTATGTTTTAATGAAATTAATACCGATAATGAACCGAAAAATAAACCTATAACAAATGAACCAGTAAACAACCCTCCTACTAAATCTCCAACAAGATTAGGATCCATTTTAGGTATTAAATATGTCAAAACACCTAATAGCGAAGCTGCTAATGAATAAATTAATAATATCGTTAATAATAAACTAAATTTTGCGATTACAAAATTAATTCTACTGATGGGTTTTGAAATAATAATCAATTCCATTCCAGTGTCAATTCCATCTCTAAATAAATTCAAGGAAACTGATGATCCAAATACTGCTACTAGAGGCATAACAAAAGAACTAACTTGTACTATTGGATTATTTCAGTAATCAGCAGGTGAAGAATTTAAAATTGCTGGAATAATCAACAATATCAAAGATAATATTAAAATATAAGCAATAAAAATCATTCAATTTGCAAAATTTTTAATTACTACTTTTGATAAAAAACAATAATATGCAAAATAAACATTTAAATTTTTTTTAAATTTAATTTTATTAAAAACTTTGTTCATCAATTTTAAATTACTTTCTTAAAACAATATTTAAATTTTCAAAAATTATTTTTTATTACAATATTATGAATAAATTAGTAAAAAATAAAAAAAGAGCAAGAATTTAATTCTCGCCCTTTAATTCTAACATTTTTTATTAATAAATATCGTAATATGGATCTCTAGAATTTTGGCTCATTGGTGGTGGAAGGTATCCTGCAATTCTTTGTCCATGTAATGGTCTTTCATAACGATTATATTTATTATCCACTAAATATGTTTGACGAATAGGGGAAGGGATTAATGGAGGACGATTACCAACAACATAAACATTTTTAGCATTTTTACGTTTTACATACATAGAAATTACAAATGCTAACAAAATAATTAAAGCAATTCCACCAAAAACAGATCCGATTATAATTATTGTTGAATTATCATTAGTTTTTTGGCTAATAGCAGAATCAGTAACTCCATTATTACTAGAACCACTATAAGAATAAATTTTTGAAGATGTTTCTAATGTGAATGTTGGTTTTTCATACGAAGTAGGAACTCTATCAAACAATGAATTTAAAGGATTTACTAATTGTAACTTGTCAATTCCTGCTTTTTCAAAATAACCTAATTGTGAAAAATATTGAGAAAATAAATTGGTAAAGTTTGAAAATAAATAACCTTGTAATAAATTCACAAATTGGTTTTGAAGTTCTGAATAAGGATTTAAACTAAGATTTTTTGGATTAACAAATAAAAATTCTTTAAAAAATGAACTTACTTCATATAATTGAAATTCAATATCAGCTTTAAACTTAGTGATTACATTAGTAACATTTGATGTTGAAATATACTCAATATCTTCTTGAACACTAGAATTATTAAATTTTATTGTAAATGGCAAAGATTGAATTAGAGTTTGACCAGTTTTTGAATTTGTTAACACAGCATTTATAGAAGGAGAACTAGGATTAATTATACTTGACCCTAAATTTAAACTAATACTTCCCGCTTTAACATCATTACTAAATTCTAATGCTTGAGCTAAACTTGATAAAGGCGCAACTTTTGGAACATTAAAACTAATTGAATTTTGTGTTGATTCTCCAAAAGTAATTGAATTCGCAGATAATAATACTTTAGGAGATAAACTACTTAATATTTTTAACAATTCGTTAGATATAGATGAATCTACAGAATTTGAACCACTTTCAGAAAATTTCAATGGTATGTTTGAAGTATTGTTTATATCCAATTTAAGATTAACAATTTCACTTGAGTTAAAATCTAACTCTTTTAATCAAGAATTTTGATCATATGATAAATCGATTTTTAATGGTCAATCAGAAAGTTTATTTTTTAAATTAGTAAACTTTGAAAGATCTATATAAAACTTTTTAGAGCTAACATCATATTTTACATCTGAATAATTATAAACTTTTCCAGTTGTCTCAAATTTCATTAAATAATAACTACCATCACGATTGTTACTACTATTTGTAATCATATTTGAATCAGCAACATAATACAATCATGGAACAGGATTTGGTTGTTTTCTATATTCTCTACCTAAACAAATTGCATTACTTACTTCAACAACTTTATAAAAAATACCTGAAGCATTGTCATAAGGATTGTCAATTTTGTATTTTTGAGCAACACTTGAAACTAATTGTTGAAGTTTTGGATCCATTCTTGAATCATTGACATTATAAACATTAGAAATTATTCAAGGATTAGGAGTTTGAGAACCTAAATAATTATTTATAGCATTACTATAACTTAAAAGTTCATCACTATTTTGAAAATCTTCAGCAAACATGTATGTTGATGGATATTTTGAATTCATAATAATCGCATCATTCATCGAATTTGCCTTGCCATAACTTATAGGTAAACCTTTGTTAACCAAGTCATGAACTCATTGTAAATAATCATATAATTTCATTGTAAACTGATCTTCAACTAAAACTTCACAATTTAATGAAGAAAGTGAAATTTGAAAATTTATTCCTTGAGATGCACTAAAATGAAGTTTTCATTTATTGTTACCAAGATCTTCATCTCTTTGATTAATTGTAGTACTTGAAATATTTGAAGATGTTGAAACTGATTCTAATAATACTTGACCTTCGGCAGGATAAGTTATAGTACCATTTGATAAATTATGAAAATCTTTATTTTTAAAAAATGAACTACCCATTTGTTTAAAATTTATATATATGTCTTTATATTTGTTTATGTCAAAAACCTTATCAGCTAATACTAGATTAACTAATGAATCCATGATACTAAAACTATAATGATATCCTTCTTCTCAAACATATTTATCATTATTTTTTAAATCTAAAAATTGATATAAATTACCTGGTGCTAAATTTGCTGCATTAGGTAAATTAAGATGCATATTAAAATATGATACTTCGCCAATTTTTTTGTATAAGCCCAAATTAGCTGATGTATTTTCAGTTTGAACTATTCTATTTCTATCAAATGAAATATTAAAACTACTTGGATTTGAAACTGAAGGAATAGGGGAAGTACCTATAATTTTAAATTGATAATTATAATCATTTTGCAAAGTTGCTTTAGGTAGATATAAAGAAGGGTTATCTAACTTACGTGTTGACGAACTATTGTTTAACAATTGATTGTTAACTACAACACTATTAGAATTTTTATTATTTGAATTTAAAACAGGAAAAACAATCGCACTGGTTAAAATAGCAATTCCTGCAAATATAAAGGAAAACTTTTTTAAAGAAATTTTCTTTTTATTTAAAAAATTAATCATATTTTAATATCTCTCGCTCTTGTTTTTTCTCTATTTTTAAAATATTAATTTTAAAACACTAAACTATTATACTTAAAAAAACCAATTCTACTAATACATATATTTATGTGCTTTAAAGCATTTTAAGTATTATATATAAAAAAATAAAAATTTAACTAAAATATTTTTTACTAAAAATATTTGTTAGTAATACAATTATTTTTTAAAGAATACATCAATAAAACAAAATTAATAAAAACGTTAGAAAAATTTAAATTTATAAATCTAAAAAAAAAAAAAAAACAGAATCTATCTGTTTTTTTACTTATATAAATAACTAATCTGAAATCTAAATTATTTAAAAATACGTTTATAAACATCTTTGTATTGTTTAACGAAAACAATATTTAAATTTTTGATAATTTCTTTTGGAACTTCACTTAAGTATCTTTCATCTTTTTCAGGCATAAAAATAGTTCTAACACCACCACGGTATGCTGAAATAGTTTTTTCTTTTACACCACCAATGATTAATACTTTACCACGTAAAGTAATTTCACCTGTCATTGCAATTGTAGGGTCAACTTTTTTGCCAGTTAATGCTGAAATAATTGCAGTTGTTAGTGCAATTCCAGCACTTGGACCATCTTTAGGAATTCCGCCTGATGGAACATGAATATGAATATCTATTGTTTTGAATATTTCAGGATCAATACCAAAATCTTTTGCATTTGATTTAACATATCCTAAAGCCACAGATGCAGATTCGCGCATTGTTTCTTTTAAATTACCAGTAATTACAATATCACCTTTGCCAGAAGAATATGTAACTTCAATTGGTAACAAATCACCACCAGTTGATGTATAAGCCATACCATTAACAATTCCAGGAATTGTATCTTCATCACGGATTGTGTAATCAAATATTTCTTTTTTCAGGTAAGTTTTAACAGCTTTAACATCAATTACTTGTGATTTAATATTTTTCTTTTGACTAGCAACTAAAAACTTACGAATAATTTCTTGAATTTTTCGTTCTAAACCACGAACACCTGCTTCACGAGTGAAATGTTTGATAATATAACTTAACGCTTCGTCATTAAAAGAAATCTCTTTAGATGTCAATTCAGCTGATTCTAAAGTTTTGGGAATTAAATAATTTTTTGCTATTGCTAATTTTTCTTGTTCTGTATATGATGTTAATTCAATAATTTCTAAACGATCATATAAAGCTTCTGGAATCGCATCGGCATAATTAGCAGTTGCCACAAACATTACTTTTGATAAATCATAATCTTCTTCAATGTAATTATCATTAAATTTGTTATTTAATTCTGGATCTAAAACTTCTAATAAAGCACTAGCTGGGTCCCCGTGCATTCTATCAACTCCTGTTTTATCGATTTCATCTAATAAAAATAACGGATTAACAACACCAGCTTTTTTCATGCCTTTAATAATTCTTCCAGGCATTGAACCTATATAAGTTTTGCGATGACCACGAATTTCAGATTCATCATGAACACCACCTAATGACATTTTTACAAAATTTTTGTTTAAAGCTTCAGCGATTGATTTAGCTAAGCTAGATTTTCCTACACCAGGAGGGCCAACTAAGCACATAATAGGTCCTTTAATCTTTTTAGTTCTAGTTTGAACAGCTAAATACTCAATAATTCTTTCTTTAACAGATTGAAGACCGTAGTGATTTTTGTCTAAAATTTTTGCAACTTTTTTAATATCAACATTATCTTTGCTTTCTTGTCATCAAGGTAAATCTAATAATCATTCTACATAAGTTCTAATTATTGAATTCTCTTGAGAATTCATAGATGATTCATATCTATTTAATTCACTAATAACTTTTTCTTTAATGTATTTAGGATAAGGATTAGCATTAACACGATCTCTTAATTCTGACACATCATCTTCTTTTGATGAAATATCACCTAATTCTTCTTTAATAGCTTTTAAACGTTCTCGTAAATAAAATTCTCTTTGTTGTTTTGATAAATTTTCATTTATTTTTTTACTTATTTTTCGATCAATTTGATTTAAATCATCGTTTTTTTCAGAATTTTTACTTGTTGAAGAAATTTCTTCCCCCATAAAGCTAATAATTAAATCAAATCTTTTTAAAACATTTAATTCTTCTAATAATTGTTGTCTTTTTTTTAAATTTATAGGTAAAACATTAGATATTAAATCAGATAACTTATTTGCATCTCCAGAAATTTGATTTAATTCATATCCATTTTTATTACTTATAGTAGATGATTCTTCACGAGTGATATTTTTCATCATCGAGTCATCAAATTGTGAAAAAATCTTTTCAATTCTTTTAGGAATTTCTCGATCGTTAATATTACTAGAATTTAAAATTTGATATTCTACTATAACATCTTTGTTTTTGCTGTAATCATATTTTGTAATTAATTTAACACGTTCTAATCCACGCAATTCAACTAAAGAAGATAAGATTTTTTTACCATCTTCAGAGAATGTATCATTTGTTTTAAGAACTTCACATAAAGTTCCTACCATATTTATATCTTTTGCTGTTGGATCATCAATATCAATATCATTTTGAGTAACAACAATAATGTGTTTTTGTTTATTTTTATTAGCAAGTTTAATAGCTTCTAAAGATTTTTTTCTTCCAACATCTATAGATTTTTTTGTATGCGGAAAAATAACAATTCCTCTTGAAACCAAAATGGGCGCTTTTTTCATTAGTACATTCTCCTTATATTATTAAATATGTTCAAGCATAAGTTTTATAAACTTAACAAAGAATAAAATTACAACAAACTACATATAATTCTAACATATATTAGCACTTTATGTATATGAGTGCTAATTATTTTTCATTTAACTGAATTAAGTAATCAATTAATTTATCACCTATTATTATGGTTTCAATTAAATCTTTTTGATCATTTAATTGTTTTAAAGTATTTTGTTTAATTGTTTCATCACTAATTTTATATTCGTCTATTAATTCATTAAATTTCTTTTCATAATCCGATTCATTACATTGAATGTTTTCTTTAATAGCAATCTTTTCTACAAGTAGTGAATATTTAACATTAGTTTCTGCTTCTTTTTTAATTTGTTCATCAAATTTTTCTTCGGTCATATTTTGCATCGCTAATATATCTTTAAGTTCCATTTTGTATTGTTTTAATTGTGATAAATATTGATTTTTAATTCTTCTAATTTGATCATTAACCAATTTTTGAGGAATATATGAAAACTTAGATTTTTCAATCAAATATTCACGAATTTTAGAGCTATTTTGATTTTTATTTGCAATAACTGAATTTTTTTCTAATTGTTTCTTGATATTAGTTTTTAACTCGTCAACAGTTTTAGCTTTTATTTCTAAATTCTCTTGACTCATTTTTTGAACATAATCATCAGTTAATTCGGGATAATTAATTGATTTAATATCTTTTATTGTAACTTCAAATTCTACTGGTTTTCCTTTTAAATCTTCTGCATGATACTCATTAGGAAATTTTAAATTTAATGTTTTGGTTTCATTTTTTTTCATTCCAATTAAACTATCTTCAAATCCAGGAATAAAAGATTTAGATCCTATTTCAAGTTCATAATTTTTAGCTGTTGCAGATTCTAGTTCTTTACCATCTACTTTGCCTTTAAAATCAATTATTGCGATATCATGGTCACTAACTACTTCAATAGATTTGGATACAATTTCAGCATCTTTTTTCATTAATAAACTAATTTGATGTTTTATGTCTGCTTCAGTAATTTCTTGAGGTTTTTTTACATTATCAATTTTTTTATAATCAGCAATTTCAATATCAGGCATTAAATCAAAATTAAATTTAAATTCAATATTTTCATTATTAATGTCTTTTATTTCAACTTCAGGATTTGCATCAATGACATTAGAATCATTAACAACAACATCTTCTTCTAAAATTTTTTCAAAAATTAAATTTAAAACTTTATTTGCTGCTTTATCAAATATAACTGCATGATTTATATATTCTTTTGCTTTATCTTTAGGAATTTTTCCTTTTCTAAAACCAGGTATTGAAATATTTTTAATCGCTGAATTTGTAGCTTTATCAATTTCTTCAATTCATAATTTGCTATCAATTTTAATGTGTAAACTTAATAAGTTATTTTCTTTTTTTGAATCGATTATTTTGTACATATTAATTTTCCTGATTAAAATAATTAAAAAATATAATAAATTGTTATGTTTAAATAGTTGTAAAATATTTTAATATTTTATTTTGCATTTATAGCATGTAATATTAAATCATTAATTTCATTGTTTTTTGTTTTTTTATCTTCATTAATGTTGTTAAAAGAATTTAACACATAATTTGCAATACTTTTGCCTAACAACTTAGAATTAATATTACTTGGTGGTAAATTAGGGAAATAAAAACTTAAAATTTGATCAACAACAGTATTTGCCATTTCTTCTAAGGAAGGATCTTTAAATAGTAATTTCGAAATTTCTTCATATACCTTATCATAATATGATTTAAGTGTTTTATTTATAATTTCTTTTCCTAAAATAATTTTACTTGAAATATTAGTATTGTGATTTAAAAAATCTAGCTTAATATTAGAAAAGTCAGTAATTTCATTAATTAAAAATAAAACATTAAATTTTAAATCATTACTAAAATCTTTGCTTGTGAAAATAAATCTAAAATAATCAAAATCTTCTCGTTCAAAAAAACCTTCTGGTTTTGTTGTGAAGTAATCAAAAATATGAAGATTTTTAGGAAAATTATTTAAAGCCAAATTAATTAATTCAGATGCGCCAAATTCTTGAATTTTGTCATTACGTTTTTCATAAGCTTGATTTCTAATTAATTTAATCATTGTTAAAAAATATTTTTCTACATTTGTTGGAATGTAAGGGGCATCTAATTCTTCATTTAATAAGTCTATAGCTTTTTCATAACGATTTGATTTAAATTGATCAATAACATTATTTAGTATTGATAAATAGTAATCATAATTCATTATTGAATCAACATTTTCGTTTTTTTTGAAATGATTTAACAAAGAAATAGGAGTAGTAAAGTTAACATTTTTGATTTTGTTTACTTTTGAATTATTTACATTTTTTTTCATTACTTTTTACCAGACCATTAGCTACAATATAAAAATCACTTGTTTCAAATCCATTATTAATGAAATATTTTTTAATTTGATTAACTAATTTTTTTTCAAAAGGAATTGTAAAAAAGGATTGTTTTTTATTAGTAAAACAATAAACGTGTTCGTGTTCATCATGTCGAAGATTAAAAAAAGGTTTAAAACTATTAACATCCAAAAAAGCATTAATAATTTTACAACTAACCAACGAATGCAAAACATTGTAAACACTTGCTATATTTGGTTTTTTATTATTCGCAATTGTTAAATGATCAATAATATCATCAATTGTATGCCAATTATTATGTTTTAAAAGACATTTAATAACTTCAATTCTTTGAGTTGTTAATCTTAAATTAGCTTCTTTAACTTTTTTTAAATAAAAATCAAGTGACTGCATTTTTCCCATATTATTAATTTTAAATTATAAATTTTTTAAAATTAAATCAATTTCATTTTTGTATGGTGGTAAATCATTAATATATGGAGTTTCTAAAATAAAAGGTAATTTATTAAAATGAATATTTTTAATTAATCCTATTAATGTTTTTAATCCTATAGTTCCTTTATTTATGTTTGCGTGGCGATCTTTATGTGAATTTAATCCATTAATTGAATCATTTAAATGAACAACTTTTAATAAATCAAATTTAAGATGTTTTTTATATTCATTCAAAACAATATCCAAATTAGATAAATCATATCCCGCATCATTAACATGACAAGTATCAAAACAAATTCCAATTCGTTCTTTTTGCTCTATATTTTTAATAATATTTTTTAATTCAAAAAAATCACGTCCGATTTCATTACCTTTACCAGCCATTGTTTCAAGACAAATAATAATATCTTTAGTTTTATTTAAAACCTTATTGAGATTTTTTGATAAATTATTGATTGCTATAGCAGGAGTAGTTTTAATTGAACTTCCAGGATGTAAAACAATATATTTTGCACCTATTGCTCTTGAACGAATTAATTCTTTAGTTAAAAAATCTACACCGAAATTTTGTTTAGATGGATCTACTGATGCGAGATTAATAATATATGGAGCATGGATTATTACATTAGTTAACTTAATATTATTTTCACTCATTAATTTGTGAGCTTCTTGAATTTTTAATTTATCAATGTCAACTCTTAAAGAAGATTGTGGCGGACCTGTATATATCATAAATGCATTAGCGTTGTAACTTAATGCTTCATTTACACTCCCAAGTAAGAAATCGGGACTTTTCATACTCACATGTGAGCCTATTGTAATGGAATTATTTTTCATAAATTAAAAATCTATAAATTTTTTAGCTTGAACACCTTTGCTATAGTGATGTTTTTCTGCTTCAGTTTTTGTTAATACATCACAAATAGCAGCAATTTTTTTATGCATTGTATGTCCGCTTATAAAAACATACTTGTTTTTACTTATTTTTTTCAAAAAATTACAAAAAAAGTTTATAGTTACAATTTTATTTGAAATTAAATCAATAAATTCATCTAAAAAAATATATTTGTATTTAGAATAATTTTTATTTAAAAAATTAATTGCATTTTTTGCATCATTAATAATTTTTTCGCGTTCTTTTAAATTTTTTGTTCAAATAAATGATTTAGTAGTTTGAAATAAATGAACTTTAACATTTAATTTATTTAAAATATCATCTTCACTACTTTTTATATTTTTAAAAAAACGAATATATAATATTGGTTTTTTTGAAGCTATTGCCCTTAAACATAAACCATTTAAAGTTGATGTTTTTCCTTGACCAATACCATAATATGCATATACCACAAAAAATAACTATCCGATTTTTACTTCAATAACACTAACTTTAGTTTTATTTTTACCAAATTTTGTATATTTTACTATACCTGGTGATAAAGCAAACAAAGTATCATCTTTTCCTTGACCAACATTTTTTCCAGGTCAAATTACATTCCCTCTTTGGCGATAAATAATTTGTCCTGATTTAGCTAATTGTCCATCAGCTAATTTTGCACCTAAAAATTTCGGATTAGAATCTCTGCCATTCTTGGTAGAACCTACACCTTTTTTTGAAGCAAAAAACTGTAAATCAACATTAAATCATATTTTTTTATTATTAATGATATCCATAATTAAATCCTATTCTTAACTATAAATCAATTTTTTGTGATTGACTTGAAATTGTTATATATTGTGGATAAATTTTTGCTATAGATGAAATTTGGGTTTGAATAACTTGCATAGCAACTAAATTTTCGAAATCACTATTTTGTAATTCACAAAAAAACAATTCTTTGTCAGGGTTAGACACAATTTTAATATTTTTTGGATCAAATCAATTTATTCCACCTAAAACAATTCCACTTATTGCAGCACAAACAATATCTTCACCTTTCGGCTTAAACAAAGCATGTCCCTCAATTTTCATGCCGCCAGCATAAAAAGTAATCAAAAGCATTTTACTACCCTTTTATTGATAAAACTTTTAATTTTGTATATGGTTGACGGTGACCATATTTTTTCAAATGATGTTTTTGACTAATATGCTTAATGACATTTATTTTTTTTTGTTTACCTTGTTTTTCGATAATACAAACAACTTCTGCATTATCAAGATAAGGTTTACCAAATTTATTATCAATAGCTAAAACTTGATTAATTTTAACTTGAGTTCCAACATCTCCATTAATTTTTTCAACAAAAATTACATCATTTTCACGAACTAAATATTGTTTCGAACCACTTAAAATTATTGCAAACATTATTCCTCCAGAATAGACTCGTTTGTTAAGGCAAAACAAGTTTGTTTTTTTAAAGCCTTATTTTCAATACGGTTGAATCTGCTTTAATTTAGCAAAAACAAATTTATTATATTAATTACAAAAATTAATATAAATTATGTATGAATTTTAACATAAAAAATAAAAAATTATTAAATTAGTAATCTCTATAATAAATAAATTATTAATGTGTAAAAAAATTATTTGTTTTTAATTAAATTTTCAAAAGCTTTAATTAAATCATTAATTGATTTTAAAGACATCATTAATTCATCTGACAAACTAACTTTAAAATAATTTTCCAAATCAACTATGATTGAAAAAGTATCTAATGAATCTAAACCTAATGTTTTAAAATCTTTATCTAAAATATCATCAGTAATTTCAATTTTTAATTGTTTTTGTGCGACAATTTCTTTTAATTGTGTTAATACTTCCATAAATCCGCTTTTTAATATTAATATAAAACTATTAATAAAAAATTAATAGTAAGAACTAATTATACATTTTTTGATAATTCTACAATAATTTGATCTCAATATCTTTTTGGAAGATTTTTTGAATATGAATAATCATTTTCGAAATATCAAACTACATTAATTAAAATATTTTTTTCTAAAATGTTAATTTTGTAATCTATTTCTGTAGTTAGTTTAGTTGTCTTTTTTTTGAAAAAAGAATGCTGATAAATAGCATTAATAATTCAAGATCTTAAATTTTTAAACAAAACATCTTGTTTAATATTAAATTGTTGACTATTATCATTAAAATCATTTAACAAATAACGATAGGAAATTAAATTGTCTCATTCCGGATTTGAATATAAATAATCATGAATATTTGCATACATATACAAATATAATTCTGATTCATCAAAGGGATATTTAAGATTTTTAAGTTCAGTTGAAGATTCAGGATATTCTTCATTTTTATCTAAATTATTATCATTTTCGTTATTGCTGCCATTATTTAAATTATTAGAATTGTCAAATTTATTATCATCTTTAATGTTATTGGAAAATATGATTGTTGTAACTGAAAGTATTAGTGTTGTCGTAAACATTAATCCAGTACAAAATCACAAAATAATTTTTTTGATTTTTTTATTCATTAATTCAATTTATTAAAATTATTTAAAGATAAAATTTGATGATAATTAAATGTAAAAAAATCTAAAAAATTTAAGTTGTTTAAAGGTGTTAAGTAATTAAAATAATTAGTTGCAATGATTTTATAATAAGCATTTTCAGTTTGAATTTTAAAGTTCAATTCATAATATCCATTACCACCGTTAGGTAACAAAAAATTATGACCTAATAAAACATCTTTAACTAATTCTTTTTTAGTTTCATCATAACTTACTTTAAATGGCAATTTAATTGATAAAGTTTCATTTTGTTTTAAACTATAATTTTTATTTTCAGAATAATTTAGTGATTTATATCCATTTTCATTAGACACATGATAGTAAAAATTTATATTTAAATTTGAAACAATCATTGGAATTGATGAAGTAATGTTTAAAAGTTCATTAATCATTTGACTTTTAATTAATTTCAAATAATTTTGTGTATTTCAGGAAAATTTAAAAGTTTTACCTAATTCATCTGATGTAGATGGGAAAACATCATACAAACTAGTACTTCCAAAATTTGAAGAAAAACTAAAAAATGTATCTAAATTAACATTTGTTGTAACTATAGAATCATATAAGTTATCTAAAAAATATTTTAAGGCTGTGCTATCAAAATCATTTTTAATTTCTGACAAAATAGTTTGATTGCAAGCAAAATTTATTTTAATTGGAACTAATAAATTATTTAAATTATCATTTATGTAAGACAAACTATTTTTCGGAACCTGAACTGAAATTTTATAAATTTTTCATTCATCCATATTAGATTCCACTTCTATTGGAATTATTGGAATATCAATTTTATTGAATTCAGGAATTGAAAAAGATGCTAATATTAGGTTTTTTGGCAAAGCACTTTTACATCTAATTGATACCTTAATATCAAAATTTATATAACTATTTGTTGTACTTATATTAGTTGAATATAATTTCGCTTCAAAATATACATTAGAATTAAAATCGTTAGGAGTTAATGTTCATCAATTTTCTTTAATATTATTTTCATAGTATGAATATGTATCTATCATAAAACTAACTCACAAAAATTTTTAGTAGCTTTGTTGAGTAATTGATAAAATCAAGATTTACTATAAAAAAAATCATTAAAATTTTTATTTTCAAAATAATAACTTTCTATAACTTTTCTTTCAATTTCCTTTAAATTTTCTAATGCGTTATTTATTAATTTCATAAAAGCATCAATATTTTTATTTTTTAAATTTTCTATATTAAAATCAGATCTAAAATGCAAAAGAATATCTTTAGAATCCATAAAAATATTTTTATTTTCTAATTTAAACTTATAATTAAAATATTTTTTTAAAATAGCACTTGCAATAAGTCTATATTGGGAAATTGTTAATTTGTTTTTGTTTTTAATAGCAACTATTTGATTATCCATATCTTAATATCCTCCACAATACATTAAGTGAGTAATAAAACAAAAAATTACAAAATATTTGTATTTCTTCATAATTTATAAATGTTTTACACTAATTAATTTAGTACTGCAAGGTACTAAATTTTTTATCTTTTTTGGACTCAAAAAATTAAAAAATTTTTAAAAATTAGAAATTTTTGTAAAAACTAAAAATTTTAATCACTTAATTAATATAAGAAAACAAAATAAATTTTTTTTATATATGAAAATATGTTTAAAGGAGATAATATGTTATCAGCTATAAATGCAAAAATTATATATGCAGGCAAAAAAAGAATTAATGTAGAAATAAATTCTTATTATTATTGAATTAATGTAAGTGAATTTAATAAATTTGAAGTTTCATCTAAACCAAAAAAAATATTTTGTAAACAAATTAGTCAAATAGTTAACAACGAAATTAAAACAGAAATATATGGATTTCAAACCATTAAAGAAATTGATTGATTTCAATCATTATTAAGTTGTCAAGGAATTGGTCCTAAAACGGCTATGAAAATTATGAAACATAATCCAGATAATATTAAAAATTTAATTATTAATAAAAATATAAATGAATTATCTCAATGCGAAGGCATAAATTCTAATATCGCTTCATCACTAATTCATCATAATTGAAAATCATGAGAATTAAGTTTGGGAGATAAACAAAATAATGAAAAAACAAAAAAAATCAAATTAAATGAATCTGAATTGGAAGAAATAATTTCTACGTTGGTAGTTTTGGGATATGAAAAAAATGATATTAATAAAACTTTAAATGAAATAGAGTTAACAGAAAATTATGATGTGTCAGATATAATTGCATTATTAATTAAAACTATGGCAGATAATCAAAATGACAAACAATTATCGGCCTAAAAATTTTAAAGAATTTGTTGGAAAAGATAGTTTAAAAACACAATTAAAAACTTTTATTGAAGCAGCAAAAATTAAAAAACAATCATTGCCGCATATTTTATTTTATGGTCCACCCGGAGTGGGTAAAACAACTTTAGCAAACATCATAGCAAATTCTTTAAATTCAAAATTAAAAATAATACAAGCAACAAATATAGAAAAAATAAGTGAATTATTAAACATTTTTTCTTTGATTAACAAAAATGACATTATTTTTATTGATGAAATTCATGCATTAGATCAAAAATTAATAGAATTTTTGTTTCCAATTATGGAAGATTTTAGTGTTGATGTTGTTATAGGAAAAGAATTTAATTCAAAAATAACTAGAATGAAAATTCCAGAATTTACACTTATAGGAGCCACAACTTATTATGGAAAAATTATTAATCCTTTTGAGGAAAGATTCGGAATTGTAATCAATATAGATTATTATTCATTAAATGAAATCAAAGAACTTATTAAAAATATTAATAATAATCTCAAATTAAATTTGACAGATAAAGAAATAGAAATAATATCAAATAATTGTAAATTCACACCTAGATTAGCTATCAGACTAATTAAACAAATTTATGACTATCGAATAATTCATCCTAAAATTTCAATTTTTAAAATCTTAAAAGAATTAAATATTAATGATTTAGGGATAACTAATCAAGATATTCAATATTTGCAAACTTTAAAAAATAATGGCACTTTAGGTTTGAAATCACTAAGTTTAATAAACAATTTAGATTCACAAACAATTGAAACAAAAATTGAACCTCCTTTAATAAAATTAAACTTAATTGAAAAAACAATTAAAGGTAGAAAAATTAGTAATATTGGATTAAAATATTTAGAGAAAATAAATAATAATTAATTCAATGGTAATGAGAATTTATTTAGAGTATTCATTTAATTAGTTAGTTATTAATAGCCACTTAAATTTCAAAGTGGTTTTTTACTTTATTTATAAAAGAATCTTATATGAAAATTTATATTAAAAACTTACTTAATAAAAATAAAGAACCATTTCAAATATCTAAAAGCATTTTAAAGAATTCTATTCTTTTTATTACTTTTTCATTTTTAAATGTTTTCTTACCTATATTTATATGTTTAATATCTGCAAACATTGATGACAAAGGTGCTTATGCAACAATGGGGATCGGATATGTAACATCATTTCTATTAGCTTATTCACAAATAGGTTTTACATTTGTAATTTTTTCTACATTTTATATTGCTAAAAATAAAAACAATAATTCTTTAACATTTTCCAATGACATAATATATGATGAATTATTTATTGCATTTATTTATGGTCTAATCATTGTTCCATTGTTTATTGGTCCAGCTTATGTTTACACAAAATATGCTAACGCACATATCAATACTGGCGATTCATTAATTCCTGCATATAATTTTATATATAGTTCTAGTGGATTTGTTTTTTTAACAACAATTGCATCAACATTAATAATGAATATCCATTACAAATTAGGAACAAAATGATCATTGTTTTATTTAGTAACAATGTTTTTTTTATTATTTTTTTTTAGTTCTATTTTGTCGCTCTTAACTTCCTTAAAATATTTAGGATTAGGTTTAGGATTAACAATAGGAATATTTTTAACCATTGTCATAACAACAATTCATAGTTATATTAAAACAGATACTTTTAAAAGAATAAAAATTAAATTGAGCAAAAATAATTTACGAAATTTGTTAAGTTTTACATGAAGACCAATTGTTATAACATTATCAATTCAAATTTTTAAAGGTGCAGCATTGTTATTTTTGAATTATAAAATTCCAACAGATTTATACAATGCTGTTCCATTAGATTTTCAAATGTCAAGAATTATTTGATATAACTTTATGTATTTAATTCCTTTTTTCATTTTAGGATTAGCGGACTCAACATATTTTTATTTTGCAATTTTTCCGGAAATGAAACAAAATCCAAATGTTCAAAAAAGTATAGGTTTTTTATTTGCGATTGCAACAATAATAACAATATTAATAATTGTTATAGGAATGTTTTTAATTAATCCTTTAGCAAACGAATATGTTAAAAATCAAAATTTTTCATATGATACTAAAATAATTCAGGATAATTTAGTTTCAATAAGCGAAGAAAAAATAATTAATTTTATAAATAATTCCAATTCATTAACTTCGGATGAAAAAAATCAATTAATAAATATTTTAAATACTAATATTGGAAACACTAATCAAACAATTAATGATTTTATTTCTCAAATAGTAGCAAAAAATATTTTACTTCCGAAATATATTCAATTTAGTGCTATTGATATAACAAATATGATGATTTTTCCAAATTCATTTGCTTATTTCTATTTAGGAACATATTGTGTTCTTTATCCTTTAGGACAATTTTTGAACGCTTCAAGACTTTCTATAACTGATGAAAAGCATCCAGCAATTTTAATGATTATTGTTCAAGCATTAGCTATTTTATTTATTGTTTTATTTGGAATTGATTATCAAGAAACACAAAAATTTTTCTTAATGCAAGCATGATCATTCCCGTTGTCAATTATAGGTGTTATTGCGTTTATATATATGGGTGGGATGTATTTCCTAAAACTAAGAGAAAATAAATTCAAAAAATAAGATATTTAATTTTTTAAATTCTTAGCAACAAATAATAAATTTTTTCCTATCTTTTCATTAATGTTTTTAGCAATTTCATCAATAGAAACATTTTTATTTTTTGTTTTTAATTCTAAATTGTTATTTATTTCACTTCAAGAAGAAATATCTTCATTAGAATCAAACAAATTAATAGGTAATTTTATTTCGTTAACAAATTTTAAATTTGATACGCCAATAGAAATCATTCTAATTATATTTTCATTAAATAATTGTTTGAACAAATCTATAGACTTTTTAATTAAATCTTCTTTCTGCAGAATAAATTTTTCAAAAGTTTTTGATTTAGTTTTATAATTTCATTTATTATCCTTTAAACCCAATGTTAAAGTAGTTCCCGTCATATTCTGTATTTTCATTTTTTTATATAACTCTTCACAAATATTAATAATTTCATTTATTAATTCATCTGTATTATCAGAATTATCAAAAAAAGTTTTACTTATACTTATGCTTTTACTAATAAATGATTTTGAATCAATAACTTTATCGCCATAACCTCAAGCATTTTGAATAAATTCTTGTGTTTTTTTACCAAAAATTGGTTTTAAAAAATCTATATTTTTAAAATTTGCCAAGTCGCCAATAGTTTTAATATTAAGTTTATTTAATTTTTCTTTTGATGAAAAACCTATTCATAACATTTTTTCAATAGGTAAAGGTCAAATTTTTTCTTTAACGTCTTTTTGCAATAATAGCGATATACCTTTTGGTTTTTTCATATCTGTGGCCATTTTAGCCAAAAATTTATTATCACTTATTCCAATTGAAGCACTTAAATTTAATTTATAAGATATTAAATTTTGTACTTCTTCAGCATATTTAATTGCTTCATCAAAATTGGAAACATTATTTGATACATCAACAAAACATTCATCTATTGAAAAATCTTCAATTTTAAATGAAATATTATTTGTTATAAAATTTTTAAATTCTGCAGAATATTTTTCATATGCCGGCATATTAACATTAACTATTTTTATATTTGGAAATTTTTCAATAGCTTTGAAAATTGGCATAGCTGAATAAATTCCATGTTTTCTTGCTAAATAATTAGCACATGAAACTACTGATTTGCGATGTCTACCAGCAACGATTAATGGTTTATTTTTTAAAGTAGGATTAAGAATTTCTTCTACGCTAGCAAAAAAAGCATCTAAATCAATGTGAAAAATAATTTGATTCATAGTATATAAAAAGTATAATTTAAAAAAGGCGCATTTAATTATTTTTAAAAATGAATTTACAAAAAAGTATTTCTTTATTTAAAGAAAAATTATTAAGAGATATTCAAAAGGTTAATTTCAATGTTTTAAAAGAAAATTGAAATAAAATTTTTGAACGCGAAAAACACACAAGAATGATTTTTGATGAAGATGAGGTTGTGCCAATATTAGAATCAGAATGATATGGTGATGATGTCTTTTTAAAAAATGAATTAGAAAAAGATATTAATTATATGTGTAATCGATTTAATAATGATAAAAAAAATAGTGATGATAGAAATTTTTCATTATTAATTGATTATTATTATTGATTATTAGAAGCATTAGCAACAACTTTAAATATTAGTTTTAAATCATATTTAAATTTATTTAAAAATATGAATCAATAAACTAATTATTCAATTTCTTTATAACCTTCTTGTTTAAATTTAATATTTGGATCTAAATCTCGGTTTCTTGCATTTTTAGATTTAAAATATAAAGTAATTGGAGTATTATAAAATCCAAAACTTTCTCTAATTTTTTTTTCTATATATCTTGAATAAGAAAAATGCAAAAATTTAGGATTATTACAAAATAAAACAAATGTAGGAACTTGACTTTTTGCTTGTGTAACATATGTAATTTTCAATCGATCACCATTAAAAATAGGCGCTTGGTTTGAAATTTGCGCATTAAGAATAACATCATTTAAAAGTGAAGTAGATATTTTTTTATTTAATTGTTCTTTAATTGTATTTATTGCCGCAAAAATAGTATTAATTCTTTGTTTTTTTTGTGCACTAATAAAAACAATAGGTGCTCACGATAAATATTTAAATCTAGATTTGATAATTTTAGAAAACTCATTCATTGTGTGTTCATTTTTTTCAACAGCATCTCATTTATTCACAACTATTATTGTTGGTATTAAAGAATCAAATGCTAATCCACCTATAACTTCGTCTTGCTCACTTATTTCTTTCGTTGCATCTATCATTAATAAAATAAATTGACTTCTATTGATAGCAGATTCAGTTTTTAATAATGAATATTTTTCTATTTTGGAATTTATTTTTCCTTTTCTTCTAATTCCTGCAGTATCAATTACTTTATAAAGTTTATTATTAAATTTGAAAACTTCATCTATTGCATCACGTGTTGTGCCGGCAACTTCTGACACTAATGCTCTTTCAGAATTTAATAATGCATTTAACAATGAAGATTTCCCAACATTTGGTTTGCCAATTATTGAAAAAATTGCTTCATATTGATCATCTATATTTTTTGTTTTAAAATCCTTACCTATTTCAATAATTTTGTCTAATAAATCTCCAATACCAATTCCGTGTTCAGCAGATATTAACATTGGAGCACCAAATCCAAAACTATAAAATTGTGAATAATCAATTTTTGAAGAATTTGTATTTTCTATTTTATTTAAAACAAACAAAACAAGTTTATTTTTGATTTTCTTAATTAATTTAGATGCATAAATATCATCATTGTTTATTCCATCTTTATATGAACACATAAACAAAATTATATTTGCCTCAATTAAGGCTGCATTAATTTGTTCTTCAATATTTTTTTGAAAAGAATTTTTAGTATTAACTAGTCCACCTGTATCAATAATTTTGAATTTTTTAGTTAATCACTCTACTTCACCAAAAATTCGATCTCTTGTGACACCTGGTGTGTCATCAGTAATGGCTATTTTTTGCTTTATCAAACGATTAAATAAAGTAGATTTACCAACATTCGGTCTTCCAACAATAGCTACAGTTAACATGATTATTAAATCCTTTGTTGATAAAGTTCAATAATTTTATTTATCACTTCATCAATTGTTAAATTAGAAGTATCAATACAAATCGCGTCATCAGCTTGAACAAGAGGATCTATTTCACGATTTAAATCACGTAAATCACGATTTTCAATTTCATTTTTTATTAAATCTAATTTTGATGTATCAAGGTTGTATTCTTTAATTCTTCGTAGCGCTCTAATTTTAGAATCAGCTATTAAAAAAATTTTTAATTGAGCATTAGGTAATATAACAGTGCCAACATCCCGACCATCCATAACAACTGAATTATTTTTTGCAAATTCTTTTTGTGCATTTACAGCAATTTTGCGAATTTCTTTATTGGTTGCAATATTACTCGCTAAATTGCCTATATTTTCATTATTTATTAACTCACTAATATTTTTTTGATTAACAAAAACTTCATTTTGATTTATCAATATTTCAAAAGAGTTTGACTTATTAATAAATTCATCAATGGTTAAATTAAATTTCTTTATTATATAAGCATAAGTACGATAATATTTACCTGTTGATATATAAACAAAATTCAATTTTGTTGCTAATAATTTAGCGATGGTAGATTTTCCTGAACCAGCTGGTCCATCAATAGCTATTTGAAACATAATAATATTATATAGGTGAATGAACAATAATTAAAGTAATAAGTAAAACAACAAAAATACCAAGAACAGCCCAAATTACAAAAGAAAACGATTTATACTTAAAACTTTTATTTTTTATTAAGGAAATGGCCTCAACTTTTTTTAATTTTAAATTATCTGAATTATTTTTGACTTTATCTATTACACTAATAAAACGTTCAAAAGTTTCAAATGAATTACTATCAAAATGCAAATTGTCTTGTTGAACTTCTCCATATAATTTATTGCAATTATTAATTTTCATTATTCCACGATCATGATTTAATCAACCTTGCTCAAATTCAGAAGTCATTCCAATATTTTTACTTGACAATAGTAGTAAATTAGCTTGTTCTCTAATTCTCATTAATTCATTGAAGTTTAAGTCATTTAAAAAATTTTGAATTATTGAAGTGTTTTTATTTGAATTAGAATCAATTAATAAAAAATCATATAATTCTATATTTATGGGTTTATAAAAACTTAAAATTTTTGGATTTAAATTATCTAGAGATTTTTTAAATTTATTAACTTTTTCAGTAGATTCATTCAAAATGGATGTAATACTATTTTGATTCTTAATTTTTTCTCTATATGCTCGATATTTTTCAATACGTGACATTTTAAACAAAGCACCTAAATAACTTTAAAATTAATGTAATTAATTATGCTAAATTAAACTTAAAATACAATACAAATTATAAATATTTATGAAATATTTAATTTAAATATTTTTAAAGAATTAATTTAAGTTTAAAAAATTAATTATTTAACAACTTATCTATATAGAAAAATTTAAAAAATAATTTAAAAAATATTGTAAAATTGTATAGGTTAAATTTTGCCTATATTTGATGGTGCCTTAGCCAAGCGGTAAGGCATGAAGCTGCAACCTTCATATGCGTCAGTTCGATTCTGACAGGCACCTCCAGTGTGCTGCGTAAGGTTACGTAAGATTATACATAGGTTCAATTCCTATGCAGCACTCCAAATTATTGGTTTCGGGAAGTAGCTTAGCTTGGTAGAGCACTTGGTTTGGGACCAAGGGGTCGCAGGTTCAAATCCTGTCTTCCCGACCATTATTGGCTGGGTACCTCAGTTGGTTAGAGGGCTCGGTTCATACCCGAGTTGTCGTGAGTTCGAATCTCACCCCAGCCACCAATATTTAGGATCTATAGCTCAATGGTTAGAGCCACCGACTCATAATCGGTTGGTTACAGGTTCGAGTCCTGTTAGATCCACCAATTTAAATTAATTTAACTTTAAAATTTAATAACAGATTTTTATAATCTGTTAGTTTTATGGAGATTTACCCAAGTGGCTGAAGGGTTCGGTCTTGAAAACCGAGAGGTGTCTAACGGCACGCGGGGGTTCGAATCCCTCAATCTCCGCCATTTTAAATTTAAATTGAGAAGTTATAATAGACTTCTCAAATTATCGCGGGATAGAGCAGTCCGGTCAGCTCGTCAGGCTCATAATCTGAAGGTCGGTGGTTCAAATCCATCTCCCGCAACCAATGGTTCTGTGGTGTAATGCTAACATATCTCCCTGTCACGGAGGGGTCGCGGGTTGGATTCCCGTCAGAACCGCCATTTGGTCTTGTAGCTCAGTCGGTAGAGCAACGGTCTGAAGAACCGTGTGTCGGCAGTTCGATTCTGCCCGAGACCACCATTATTAAATTTAAAAAGACATATGCATAACATATGTCTTTTTTTTATTTATTAATTAAATTTTTCATAATAAATTAATGTAAAAAAAGTGTATTTTTTGAAAACTTTTAAAGTTCTTGTTTTTGATTAAAAGAATTCATAATTATTTCGAGGTGAAAAAAATGAAAAATTATGAAAAAACAATAACTAGTTTTAATTTGCCATGCAATTGAGATAAATATGATTTGGCATATGAATATAGTAAAAATTCCATTAAAAAACTTTATAATGGACATTATGAAAAAAATCAATTAAAAACAGTAATATTTGATTATTTTTTAAATTGTAAACATAAAATTGATTTTAACTTTATAACTTCTCAATTACTAGAAGATACAAAAAATTATTTTATTTTATCCAAAAAATTCAAAAAAATAGATGAAATTAATAATTTGAAAAACATTGAACATAAATTAACTTTTTATTTTGAAACAATAACTAATGCATTATTACTAGCTAGAAATAAAGATGATTACATAATAGAAATTCAATTTAATTTAATAGAATGATTTTTGTATGCTATATGATTTATGAATAGTCCAAAAAATAGCATAAAACTTTTTGAAAAAATTTTATCTGAATCTTTTAGATATCCAAATGTTGATTTTCAAAAACAACATGAAGTATGTTGCAAAACAGCTCAAAAATCATACATTGAACAACAAAATCCCGAAAATTTATTAGTATTATTAGAAAATATTTATAAGCATTTTATTTTTAATATAAAAATACTAAATAAATGAGAAAAACAAATATTGTCAAAAACAAAAAATAATTTTTACATTGTTGGTTTGAAAAACAAAATATATGAATGAATCTTAATTCATTATTTATTGCCACTATATGTAATTGTTCATGGTTATAAAGAAAAAGATACTAAATTTAAATTAATATCAGAAAAATTATATTACTACAATATTGATAATCAAATTTTAATAGATGTAATTAATTTAATGATAAATACTCAAAATATAGTAAATGAATTAAATGATAAAAAAATACAAAAATTATATGAAACAGTAAGAAATGAATGTGAAAAAATTATTTGCAAAAATCTTTTATTTAAAAAACGAAGTTAATAAAAATATTTTAGTTTTATAATTTTTGTATGAATACATATTTATAATTTTTTGTCTTTTATGGAATCATTAATTTGTAATTTCATAAGAAATTTTTAAATTAAAAAAAAAAAAAAAAAATGTCAATTTTCAATTTTAATAAATTTGAATTGCAAAAATCTATAAAAAATTATATAAAAAATAAAAATATATTTATCAAATGAAATAAACTACTTTTAATAGAAAGTGGTTTATTAATTTAAATAGAGAATTAATTGCTATTCTTTTAATTTATTAACTTTAACAAGTTTATCAAATTTGTTTTCTAAATTATTAATTCTTATGTTTAATCGTTTAATGTCTTGTTTAATTCCAACAGTGTCACCTTTAATTTAACAATAACATCAAACAAATCATCTAATGTGCGTTTAGATTTCTTAACATCCATTTTAAAAATATCTTTAATTTTAAATGAATAGCAGTTTTACAATCACTACAATTACACTTATAAGTTGCAGTTGTAATTTGTTTAATTAATTTTTGTTTACTTAATTTTTTTTAGACATATTATTTTTGTCACGTATAGTTTAATAAAACAAAAACAAGAAAATGAAATTCCACAATAAGATAGAACATCACTTTTATCTTATAATAGTGTAAATATATTGTAAATTGAAAAAATCACTCTTATTACATGTAGTTTATTAATTTAAGTAGAAAAAATTAATTATTGTTTTCTTTTTTATTTTCTTTTTTTGCTTTTTTAGCTACTTTTTGCGTTCTAGACAAATATTTTGATTTATGACGATAAATTAATCCAGTAATTACAAATACAACAAAGATGATTGCGATAGGAATTGTAACTGACATTATTATTGTTAATTGAGAATCATTATTAACTTTATCTACTACTGGTTGATTAGGAATTACCGATGCTGGAATGACAAATGAATAAGTTTTATCTTGAATTTGTGAATTTAAAATTTGTGAATAATCAATAATATTTTGATAATCATTATTAGATCAATTAATATTGTTGTTTTTAAATTCACTTTGAATAAATTTTAAAAGTGCATTTGAAAAACTTTGCTGAGCTAGTTTGTCTGTGAAAAATCATAAATCTTTGAATTCAATACCATTGTTAAAATCAAATTTAATATCAATACCAGTATCAGTAAATGTGATTTTGTATGGGAAAATCATTGTTTGAGTTTGTTGGTTTGTAAATTCCATATCAACTTTTAATGAACCGATTTTGTAATTGATTCCTTTTAAATTAAAATTGGATGTTGAATCATTATTATTGAATTCTTGAATAGAAACTGATGGAGGAATTGTTAAATCACTTATAGGGTTGAATGTAAAAGTAATTGAGTTTTTGTTTGCGGTGTAACTAACATTAGAATTAGTTTTTAAATTGCTTGAAGTTAATGAATTAACTAGTTCAATAAATGATTTAGCTAAATTGTTATTTAAAATTCCAATTTCTGGGGTTGTTGTACCAAGGGTTAATAATTGTTCAGTACCAAATCCAACAGAATATGGATTATTAATTTCTAAACTAATTGCAACATTATTTTCTAAACCATTTTTAACAATATCTGTTCAATTATGAGAATAAATATCAAATTCAAGTTGAGAAGCTAAACCTAATTGGTTAATAGTGTCTTGGGATTTGTTATTAATAAGTATTTTGTTATTTTTAATAATTAAATCACTATTTACATTATATTGTTTAACAGGCGCTTCAAATTGAACTAAATATTTGCTTGTAGCTTGTCCTTCAATATCATTTACATAATAAACATATTCAAATGGATTAGGATCACGACGTTTATCACCTAAAATATTAGCATTTACAACTTCCATTATCGCTCAAAATCTACCTGATAATGGATCGGGATTTAAATCTAATTGATAATCATTAGCTATTTTTAAAACTCTTTCTTTCAAAACAATATCTGTCCCATTTAAAACACTATTCATTGGGCTTGTTAAACCAAAAATTAATTCTGGTAAACCAAGTGAAGTTAAATAAGTGTTAAATGAAGTTTGAGCAACTAATGGGTCTAATGATTTGTAATAATAATTAGCAAAGTTTTGTTTAGGGTCACGGAAAATGATACCACGGGCTTTGCGAGAACTTGTTAGTTGAACTCCTAAATAATTAGGATTAAAATCATTGCGATATTTATACAAATAAGTTAATTTGTTATTTTGAGTTTGTAAAATTGATTTATTAGTTGATTGATTAACTAATTTAATATCACTTAATGATAAATTATTTTGATTGTTAAAATCTTGGTTTTATTGTTTTGAAAACTAAGATTTGTTAATTCAATTTTAGATTGATTTTCATTGCGCAATAATTCACTTTGAGCTTCATCATTTTTAATAGTTTCAAAAGAATAAGTGCTTGCATCATAAATTTTAGTTCTGGATGTAGAAATATCTAAAGTTCCATCAATTTTATAGTTATTGCTTAATTCATTTAAATTAGCATTTAAAAAATTTGTTTGATTGGCTAATGTATTAAAATTAGTTACTTTGTAATCATAACCATCAATAAGCTTAAAATTTTTGTTTGTTAAATTGTTAGCATTTAATAAAATTTGACTAATGTTTGTTTGATTAGAAGCTTTTGTTAAATTTTGATTGTGTAAATTAAAATTTGTTTTGTTTTCGGTAAATCGAGAAATAGAAAACGAAGTTATTAAAATGCTTGTAGTTACTAATGTTGTCATTAGTCCTATTTTTCATTTTCTTTTCTCTTGATTTATATATTTATTTTTCATTTTGGCTCTCATTTGTCAGTAAAGAACAATTAAAAATAGAAATCATGTAACTTTTCAATAAAGTGATTTTATTTTAGCACATATAAATTGCATGCATGAAATTTGGTTGGAAAATTACAAATATAAAAGAAAAAACCAAGAATCTTGTAACTCTTGGTTTGTTCTAATTAAGTTTAGAAGTAATTATATGAAAAATATAAACTCCTACAACCTAACCTATAAAATATACATTGCATTATTATTATTATTGCTAATTTATTTAATTAAAAAATATTTAGTTAAAAGCTAAGGTTGCAAGCAAGGAATTAACTCTACTTATAAATAAATTAAGAGAGCGGGTATGCTGCTTTCTTTTTTTATCTTATTAGAATCAATTAAATGAAAAAAAACCACTTTCATTAAAAGTGGTTTATTAATTTAAGTAAAGAATTAATTGTTATTCATTTAATTTATTAACTTTAACAAGTTTATCAAATCTATTTTCCAAATTATCAAATCTATTTTCCAAATTATCAATTCTTGTGTCTAATCGTTTAATATCGTCTTTGATTTCAACAACAACATCAAACAAATCATCCAATGTGCGTTTAGATTTCTTAACATCCATTTTAAAGTTATCCTTAATTAAATGAATAGCAATTTTACAACCACTACAATTACACTTATTAGTTGCAGTTGTAATTTGTTTAATTAATTCTTGTTTACTTAATTTTTCTTTTTTTACAGACATTTTGTCTCCTGTGTAGCTACACACCATATAAAGAAAAATTAATCCCCACTATCAAGTAAAAGGATCAATTTAACTTGATAGTAATGACAAATATATTATATATTAAACAAAAACCAAAAAAATATAAATAAAAAACCACCTTGAGAAAAAAAGGTGGTTAATAAGAATGTTTTTATTTGTTTTTAATCGATTAGTTTATTTTTCAATTATTGTTTCTATCAATCAATAAACCCAATTCGGGTCTACCAAACTGATTATAGAATTTAAATTCAAATTTATAATTTCTTTTATTAATTTGGTTTAATTTAATTAATAAAACCATAATTCGGTTGTATTCAAAAAGTATTCTATTTTTATTTAAAATTTCTTTTGTTTCATATTTACTAATTTTTCTATTGTAAATAATATTTATTATTTGATTGTTTAAAAATGGTTTTTTAATAGATAAATTTACATTGCCTTCTCTTACATGATCAAGAAATTTTAAATTATCAAAAGTTAATGTTTTTATTAAATTATTAGCAAAAGCTTCATGTCCAATTCATTCTAAATTTTTTGGAAGAGTAAGATTAGTTAACTTATTATTTTTAAAGGCGTTCTTTTCTATTGTATTAATAGAATTATTTAAATCAAGATAATCAATTTTATTATTGGCAAATGCTGATTCGCCTATTTTTTGGATTGTATAAGAATTAAAAACAACTGTTTCTAATTTATTACCCTCAAAGGCGTTGTTACCAATTTCTGAGATATTTCCTAGAAATTTAATTTCTTTTAAATTATTTCCTTGGAAAGCATTATCACCAATTCGTTCAACTATTTGCGGCAATACTATTTTTTCTAGTCCACAATTTTTAAAAGCATTTGGAGCTATTTCTTTAATTGGATAAGATTCTTTTAAAGAACTAAATTTTCAACTATCGCCTTTTAATTTGATATTTTTACCTTTTAATCTTTTAACATTGAAAAGATTAAGTTCTTTTTTAGTTCCTTTGTAACCTACAATAGTTCCACAACTAAGTCTTGAATTTCAAGTAAACATAATTCCATCATCTGTAATATATGTTTCACCTACTATACCGTTTGGATAAATAACTCATGGATTTATAAATGTTTGTTCTATTAATTCTTTTCGTCCGTGAGTATCAGTTATTTCATAACTAACATTAAATCCATCTGAAGCACGTAGAACATTAGCTCCGCCAACCATTTCTATAGAACCTTTGAAACTGATTACATAACCATTTATGCCTTTTATATTTCTGCTTTTGTTAGAAATAAATTCTTTATAAATTCTTTCATAATCAGTGTAGCTATTAATAGAATTTTCTTTATCACGAATTGTTTGAATAGCTTTTGCATAAATATTACTAAAACCAATTACTTGTCCAAATTTGAAACTTTGTGAACAAGATTGATTATTATTAGTAATTGTTAAAATTGCATTTGCATTATTCAAATAAGGTGCATCCGTGTTTAAAAGTATAAAATTTGAAGTGCAACCATCTACCATAGAAATTTTAACTTTTTGTCCATTATTCAATTTTACTGAATATTTGCTTATTTCTTTTGGCAAATTATATCCTATAACTTGAATTTGGTAATGAGCAACTCTAGATACCACATTAATAGTTTCTATGCTCATTTCACTTTTTGCAGAAATTGTTGAATTTCTACTAATTTGTTGAACGGCAGAACCATTATTTGCTTGATTGCTATTAACAACACCACAAGCAACTGACGAAATAATCGACAAAGATGCTAAGGCAATAGCACTATATATGTACATATATAGATTCATTTTTCTTTTTTTCATAATTATCTTTATTACTATTCCTTTATTTTCTTATATCTCAAAAAGTTTATATATTATTATCTTTATATCAAGAATAAAATTATACATCTATTATATATAAAGTAAATATGAATTTTAGATACCACATGAAAACAACCAATAGAATGCAATAGTTAAACAAAAAATAATAAGTAAAAGGTTTCTTTTATATTCAACACATCCTAATTTAATGGCGACTACAAATCAAACTCCTATTGATCGTCCTGAAAGCGACACAAGTTTAAATTATGGCAAGCGCGCTACTAAAAAGATTACTATTGATAAAGACGAACCTATAACTACTTATGTTTGAAATGCTACAAACATTAATGACGTATTTTATAATCTGGCTGCACCAAATAACCTCAATCCAAAGTTTGAAAACTTACAACCATTTGGTTAAGTGTAAAACTATAACTTTGATGCAAACATTAAAGATTGTCTTAACTTAAATGGAACAACAAATAAATTAATACCACGTGAATTGTCTTCAAAGATATATCAATTAAAAAATATTGATAAAGGATAATTCTTCTAAAACAGTTTAAACGTTAATCTAAAAAACAATCACCCAATATAATGCAAGGTGATTTTTTTATATCAGCTATTA
Organism: Mycoplasmoides pirum ATCC 25960; assembly: GCF_000685905.1. Lineage (NCBI taxonomy): Bacteria > Bacillati > Mycoplasmatota > Mycoplasmoidales > Mycoplasmoidaceae > Mycoplasmoides > Mycoplasmoides pirum. The sequence continues at coordinate 565,880 of NZ_JMKZ01000001.1, forward strand.
AATAAAAAAGTACTTAACAATGTCGGGTGCTAGACCTAGTGACTAGTCAAAGGGTGCACTATGATTAATTGATGTTATTAATTTAATTAAATCAATTTTAATCATAAATAAACTAATTTGTGATTTTCATTAAAAATTTTAAAACTATCATATCGAATTTCTAAATATTTTATTTTATTCTAATATAGATTAATTTAATTTTTAATATGTATGCACGTAATGTGTATGTTTGTTAAAATTTTTCAGCTGCTAATTTAATTTTTTCATCATAATCATGTATTGCTGCGGATGGTTCTTTTTGAAAATAATCTACTTTAGTTCCAGCTATCAATAATGGTTCAACAACTTCTGCTCCAACAAATTCTCATGTGCCTTTTAACATCTCAGTGTGATTTCCTCATGGATATCAACCGAATGGAGCTCCTTGTGTAGTTAACAATTGAACTTTTAAATGGGGAAGCAAACCTTTTGCTTCTCCTTTTTTTGTATATTTATACGAAAAAGTTTTATCAGCTACCAATATATGATCTAAATAATTTTTTAATGTTGCAGGATAATTAAAATTAGTCATCGGTGAAGCAATAATAACTTTATTTACTTCTTTCAATTGATTTATATATTTATCAGAATCTTCTTGATTAAAAAAAGTTCCAAAATTATTAACATTCAAATTTTTGTTAGACATCATTTCATTATTTAAATCCAATTCAATTATTTCATCATTTGGATTTTTTTGTTTGTAATATTTCAAAAAACTATTTAATAAACTAATTGAAAATGATTTTGATTCTTGAATCATTGAAGATTTTATAACTAAAACTTTATTCATAACAACACCTATAATTTAGAGCTATAAGTAAATTATAAATATAAAATATCTTTTTAATGTTTTATTGCTTATATAAAACTAATAAATGTTTTTTATTGATTTTGACTCTATTATTGAATTCATTAAATTAAAATAATCTACAGGACGTTCTATAAACAATAAATGACCAGTTCTTAATAATTGAACATATGTTAAATCATTAATATCATTTTTTAATTTTTTAATTGTTAATTTAACAGGCAAAATCTTATCTTTTTCACCTAAAATTAAAAATGTTTTAACTTTTAAATTTTTATAATTTTTCACTATAAATCTTAATTCTTTAAAAGTTGTCATTTGTTTGTTTAGTAAATCAAAAGATTTTACATGTTCAGAATAATATTTAATTTCTTTTTCTAATAATTCTTTACCATTAATAGAATTATCATATGGGCTTTTTTTATCAAAATATAAACATTTGCTAAAGCGATATAAAGATTTTTCAATTTTTTTAGGTTTAATTTTAAATGTTGTTTTAAATCTAGTTCCTTTTAATATAGATGTTAAATTCATAGGTGAAATAATAATTAATTTATCTACAATATCTTTTTCTAACAAATTTGTAGCGGCAGCCGAAACAGCTGCGCCCATAGAATGACCCATTAAAATAATTCTTTTTAAATTTAATTTATTAATAAAATCAGTTAAATGTTTTGCATAATAAGAAACTTTTAACATTTCATTTTTATATGGCAAAGTTCCATGACCTGGTAAAACAATCGCAAAATAGTCATTATCTGACAATTGATCACTATATGAATTGTAATAATCGAAAAAAGTAGCATAACCATGACAAAAAACAATAGTTTGCTTATTAACATTTTTAGCTGGACGATAATAATACTCAAATGATCCATCAATAATATGTTGATAATTTTGCATAAATTAAATTCCTTAAATTGTAGTTTTTAGATAAAAATAAAAATATGAAACATTTTTGCTTTTAATACAAGTTTCATATTTTATAAAAATTTTTAATTAATTATTTAACGTATTTTTTGATGTATGTTTTTAATATTTTTATTGATTCTTGAAGCTTTTTCTTTTCTTTTGCATTCAATTCAATTTCAAGAACACCTTTAACACCATCACGAGTAAGAATTGAAGGAACACCCGTAAATACATCTGATGCACCATATTCGCCATTTAAATAAGTTGAAACAGGCAAAACTTCATTACTATCATCTAAAATAGAACGCAAAATGCCCGCAACACAATTACCAATTCCATAAAAAGTTGCACCTTTTCGATTGATAATTTCATAAGCTTTTCTTCTTACAGGTTCTTCTAATAATTTTTCATAATTACTATCATTAATTTTATGAATTTTTTCTAATTTTTTTAACGGAATTCCTTCAATTTTAATTTGTGAATATGCAACTACAGATGAATCACCATGTTCGCCTAAAACATAAGCTTGAACTGCTTTTGGTGATATTCCCGCTTTAGTACCTATAAAATGTCTTAAGCGAGCAGTGTCTAAAGTTGTTCCTGAACCAATTACACGGTTTTTTGACAAACCTGAATATTTTCAAAAAGCATAAGTCATAACATCTAATGGATTTGAAACAATAATAGCAATGCCTTTAAATCCTGATGCTTTCACTTCTTTAGCTATATCGCGCATAATAGCAACATTGCCTTCAACAAGTTGCAATCTTGTTTCTCCTGGTTTTTGTGGTCGACCAGCACTAACAATAACAAAATCAGCATTTTTTAAGTCGCTATATTTTGCAGAATAAATATTAAAAGATCTTTGGTTAGTTCATGCTGCGTCTTCAAAATCTAAAACATTGCCATCACGAACTTTTGTATTGACATCAATAATTCCATAATTACCTACTAAACCTTGGTTAATTGCTGAATACAAAAACGAGTTTCCTACAGCTCCAGCACCAATTGATATAACGTTAATTTTTTTCATATATTTTCTCCTTTACTTATTATTTCAATGAATATGTTGAAATTAAATATTCTTTATTATTTATTTTTCAATGATTAATATTAAAAAATGGTTTTCATTTTTCATTAAATATTACAAATTCATTATCTTTATTTCAATAACCTGATTTAGGTAGAAAGAAAGTTAATGGAAAAATTGTAAACAAAATAATTCAATAAACAACAATACTTGCTATAGTTCCTGAAGTTTCTGATAATTTCATTTGTGCTAAAGCAAGATTAGGATTACTTATTAATTTATTATATTCTTCTAAAGCAGCATTGTAATTTAAATTGTTGTTTAACAATTTTTGATGAATTTCTCCTCCAATTGCTACAAAATTACCAGCGAAATTATTAAAAGGATTTACAAATGAAGTTAAAGAACTCATAAATATTTCTCCAATTGTATATCCAAAATAACCTATTCCTCAAATTAACCCTGCAACAATTCCCATATATTTGGCATTTGTTTTTATTAACTGTTGCGGAATTGTCAATAATGCAGGTTGAACACTTCACAAGAAAAACCCACTAAAGAAAATGAATATTAACATAAACGCTAATGCTGCTGAATTATCATATCCACCTAAGTAACCACATAACAAAGAAATTAACATACAAACATATCCCATAGCAAACATAAATCTTATATAAAATTTACGTTCAAAAATTGTTTTGGAAAATGATCCCAAAGAAAACAAACCCACAAAAAAACCACTTACAAATAAACAAATAAAAGCAGGCCAAACTCAATAATACTGAGATGAATTAATATTTTTAACATTAGGATTTAAAGCATTATCTATTGCTAAGGCTCTAAAATTAGCTGGAGATTGTTCAACAAAAGTTCTTATTGTTGAAGAACTAATAAAAACAACTGATATTAATCAAATAATAAACATACTTCCAAGAATTAAAGTGTCTTTTTCTTTAAAAACACTACCAAATGTTAATTGATCTGAATTTTTTTGAAGTTTTTTATTTAAATCTTTTGGAACAATTTCAATTCCGTACATTAAATACAATATCAAAATGATAAACACTAAAACAACAAAACTTGACAAAATTCCAGTTCAAATACTTGGATTCCCATTAACAGCAGCAAAAGCACTAGGAATAACAAAGAAAATATTAGCTATTAAAGCGCCACCATTAAAACCAAATTGATTGACAGTCATAAATTTTGCTTTATCACTACTGTCCATTTTTGCAATAATTGAATTAGTGTAGGTAATTAATGTAGTACCACCAATTGCTAAAAATATTCTAAATATTACAAATAAAGTCATTCCAGCAGCTGCAACACCTTCACTAGAAATTGGTGCATTACCTGCTATAGATAAAGCATTTCAATCAGCATTTTGACATACAATCAAAAACGGAAAGGATAATACCATTAAAGAAAGAACTGTAATTACAGCATATTTATGACCAACTTTAGCAATTAATCAACCAGCTAATATAGAACCACCAGCTCTTCCTAAAGTTATTGTTCAATTTAATGAACCAGAAACCAAAGGATTAGGAGCATATTTAAAAAATGCTGCACCTCATCCTGTTGATAATTCATTATTATCCGCATTTATTGAACCTTGAAAATTTGAAATTGAATATCACTGAACAACAAATAAAAAATAACCAACAATAATTAGTCCTCAAAGAGTTACTAATTTAATGCGAGAAAAACCAGAATTAGTTATTTGATTTTTTTTATTAATTTTTACACTGTCAGAAAAATATTGTTGGTTTGTATTTGGTAAATTCATAATTTGTTAAATTTTGATTACCTCTATATCCAAACTAATATTTGCATAAAATGCAAATATTCTCCTATATTATATAAAAATTAATATATTGGAGTATTGTAAATATTGAAACTAAAATTCAAAAAAACAAAAATTTTGGTTTGAATAAAGAAACAAAGTTATTCAACTAATGAATTTTTATAATCTAAAAGTTTTGTTTTAATAGATTCTAAAATTGTTTCTTTCATTAACAATCATTCATATTCTTTTATTCTAAAAATGTTGTAATCGCGAGATTCTAAAAAGAATTGAAAATCACATTCTTCAGATTTACTTTTAGCTGTCATAGTTGTGGATCATCTATCAGCCAAAATTCCAATAATACAGCGATTAGAATTTTGATCCATTATCCCAATATCAACTGTTTTATCACCTACAGGTAAATTTGCTGTGATATAAAAATTTTGATCAATATTTAAATTCATTAAAGTTTCATATATTTCACTCATAAATTTATTATTGAATTGTGGTACTTGATTTTTCTTTTTAAATATCGATAGTTCTTCTGCTTCCATATCATTAAAAACATCTAAATATCTAATTCAATTAATAAAAATTGAAGCATCGCTACTTAAATTTTTTTGTTGTAATATATCTGATGCTTTAAATGATTTAAATACAATCATTTTATTTTTGGCTCTTGTGATAGCAACATTTAAACGATTGCGACCACCATCACGGTTTAATGCTCCGAAATTAGCACGTAAAATTCCCTCTTCATTTGGAGCAAATGAAACAGATAATAACACTAAATCTGCTTCTGAACCTTGAACACTTTCTAAATTTGTAATAACAATATTTTTATTTAATTTTTCTTTAATTATTGTGTCAACATTGTCGCCATTAATAATCATATCTTCAATTAAATTGGCCTGTTGCAAATTGAAAGCGATTACTAAAATTGAATCAAACTTTTTATGATTTAAACGTATTGCTCGTATTATTTCATTAGCTTCTTCAATATTTGATCTATTTTCTCAAATGCCATTAACATCAACAACTTCTAAACTTTTATTTTTTCATAAACCATTTAATGAAGCGATATGCAAATTGCTATTGTAAATGTTAATGTTTGAAAATTCAATTAAACGTTTAGATACAGATCGGTAATGATTTCTTAAATGGAATTTATTTCATCGGGCATTTTCGGCTCGTTCCAATAATGAAACAAGTGATTCATTTTCATCTATTTCTTCATTATCATCCAAAGTTAATGGTTCTGTACTATATGGATCTGATTTTTCTTTAATTTCTTTTGTACTAGTTTCATCGAATCTAGTCATAAAAAAACTTGTAGGTTTTAATTGATTAGAATCTCCAGCAATCGTGTTATATGTACAACGGTATACTAAAGGATAACCACGTTCTAAGAACATTTGACTTGCTTCATCAAATATTCCATAATCAAATTCGTTTCTATTTAAAGGAATAAATTCTGCTACAACATCAGGATTCATAACTCAAATAGGAAAAATCATACGCAATTGATGATAATATTTTCTTACAAATAAAGAAATAGATGGTTTATGTGAACGTGATGCATCTTTAAACATTGCTAACATTTTGGATTGTTGTTGTGAATCTAAAGTTTTTAATTTTTCTTGCAATGAAGTTATATAACTTGCAAAAATTAAAGCATCATTATCTTTTGTGAAATATGCTTCATTTCTTTTGAAAAATGTAATTGACTCTTGAAATAATCTTGTTTTTAAAATTTGAAATAACGGATTTTCAGAAAAAAGTGATAATCATCAATTTTCTTGAATTATTGTTTTTCATTCTAAAGTAGATAATTCAAATTCTTGTAATTTGTTATAACTAATTCAATTTAAATTTTTAATTCTTGAAAAACTATTTAAAAATTCTCTTAAATCTGGTGCAAATTTTTTATAGCGGTGTTTTTCACTTCTATTTGAAAAGCGATGAAATCTTAATTTTTTAATATTAACATTAATACCTTTTTCAAGTCTGTAATATATGTATTTTGCTAAAAGTGTATTACTTTCATTTGCGCTTTTTAATATGTCATCTCTTGTTTCATTTAAAGATGATTGCAATACAATTTTTATAATATTTGGAAAATTATCTAGTAATTCTTTGTGTTCATTACATAACTTATTAAAATGAACATATTCATTTCAAATATTTCTTATAAAACTATCAAAATTTGAAACATCAAAAATATATTCATTTATTTCAAATCATTGTTGTAATTTTTTAGCAATATCATTAACAATAGAATTAGATAAATAATTTGCTAAACTTAATCACAATTGGTTGTTAGCGCTTCCGTCAGGTAACATCAAATAATTTGAAATTCGAATTTTTTCAACAATTTCACTTCTAATTAAATTGTCACTTATATATTCAATATAATTTTCATTATAAGGATCTCTACAATTTGCAAAATCTATTTCACTATTAATTAAATTTGCAAAATGTGAATAAAATGTATTAAATTCTTTGATTTTGTCGTTTAATGTTGTATTTAAAGCAAATGAAGTGAAATTATCATTTCGATATCATTGACCTAATTTTTCTTCAATATTTAAAATATATTGATAAAAATTATCTTTACTATCAAAATCATATGTATACAAAATTAATGGATTTAGTTTACCAGCACGATTAATTAATACATCCAATGCAGCTTTTTTTTCAGAAACTAGCATTGCATTTTTTTGTTCATAAATGATATTTGCAATTAAATTTGTAATAACTTCAGATTTCCCTGTTCCAGGGGCACCAATTATAACTGTATTTTGATTTAATGAAGATGAAATTGCATATTTTTGATAAATATTTATTGGTCGATGAACTTGTAATAATATTTTATTGCCAGATACAATTTCATTTTCATAATAATCAATTGACTTTTGTTCAGTTGTTTGTTCAAATGGATCAACTTCATTTTTTTCTAAAATATCACTTAAATCTTGTTTTAATTTTCCGCCTGTTAATTCTGCATTAATACAAATAAATCCAGGTGTTACAGATAATTTTTGAAAAATAGTAGTAGAAGCATTTTCAACTTGTTCAATTGGTTCTTGAGTTATTTGTTCCAAATCTTTGATAATTTCTTCTAAATTACTTCTGCCAGTGAATTCTTTTAGTGCAATATTACTATTATATTCACGCATTAAAAAAACATATAAACGTTCATTTAAAGTTAAAGTCTTATCTTTTTTGACTAAATAAGTTTTTGATCCCTCAGTTTTGAAATCAATAGGGATATTTATTAAGGGAGCTTTAATTTCGGATTTATTAATTGCTGTAATTCCTTCTAAAAAAGAATTACAGGCATATAATGTTCAAATCCCTCTTTCTAAATAACTATTGTTAGAAGAACGACTTAATTTTGTAAATAATTTTCTAGTTTTTATATCATATTCACGTAATTCAGAAATAATTTTATCCAAATCTAAACTACTAAAATTTTTTTGGATTTGTTTTAATTTAAAATCACTAAAAATATTAGCATTATTAGAATTTAAAATTTCAACAAATTTTTCATAATCGTTTGCTGTTGACAATTCTTTAAAAATTTTTTTTAAATCAATTGAATTGCCTATTAAAACTCGATCAATTTCATCATTAAAAAATTTTATCAACTGATCTTTTTCAACAAATGATGATAAATCTATAAAATCTGATGATTTTTTAAGTTTAATTGCTGTATCAGTTTTTTTAACAACAATCATATTACTTAATTTGTAATCTAAACTTTTCGCCATATTAAAACTAACCAAATAATTTACATTAGAACAAATTATATATAAACTTTTTAATACTATATAAAACAAATTGTTTTTTTATTTTACTAATTGAATTTTATAATTTACAAAGTTTTTTATTTATACATAACAAAGTGAAAAAAATATGAAAAATAAATATTTCAAATTTATTAATTTAAGTATTAAAAAAATTCAAGAAGGAGAGAGAGAGAGAGAGACGAGCTAGATTTACTATAATTTGAAGTTTATTATTAATAGTTTGTTCTGTAACATCTATTTTTCTTACATCATGTTCTGAAAATATAATACTTGAAGACACATATCAATCATATTTCGAAAATCATCAAAATCCATTACAAGAAATTTCGATCGAAAATAAATCTAATGAATATATTGATAGAAATGCTAATAATAATTTTCAAAAAGATGCAGAAGAAAAATCAAAAGATAATAATAATGTACTAATTTACAACATAAATTGATTTGCAGTTTTACATAAATATGGAGCAATTTCACATTTATTAAAAGTTTTAGAGATTAACCCAAAAAAAGAAATTTATATTATTGATAAATATGAAAATATAAATCAAAATTTATTACAACCAATTTTAAGCAATAAAGAAAAATATCCAAATGTAATTTTTAAACATTTAAATCCCATTTTTCCGGCAGATCAAACTTGAAATAATTTTAGATTCGATGAAATGAAATCTTTATTTTTTGATATTGTTAATAAAAATAAAAAAATAGATTTATATCTAGACGACTATAGCTTGTTAAAACCATTATCAATATATATAGACAAATACAATGAATTTAAAAATAAAAATCTTTCCGAAAAAGATATTGTCTATATAAATCATACTATTTTTAACAATTATGGTTATCTATCGAAATCAAGAAGTATTAATTTAATAGCTGACGGAACAGCGTCATGAAATTTTTTTGAACAAAAAGTTTTAGATTTTTTAGTAAATGAAAAAGTTGGATTTGACAATGTAACCAAAACTTTTCCTTTATTAAATCAAATTAGAAATGATCTAAAAGATAATGATAATTTTAATAAGTTTTCTTTAAGTTTATATAAGAATGCCGGAGGTTTAATAATATTTTCATTAATATCTTCATTTGGAATAATTGAAGGTAGAATTCAAGAATCAAAATATTTTTTAGCTGGCACTAACACAATACTAGACTTTAATGATTTTTCAAAAAAAGAATATAATCCTGAATTAATTTCAAATACAAAAAATGGATTTTTTGATCCATATTTTTCTATAGATGCAGATATTATTAATTTGTATAAAAATTTCTCAATAGAATCAAAAAATTTATTTTTAAAAATATTTAACATTCCCTTAGAAACTAAAGACATATTAAAAAACAAAAAAAGTATAGTTTATTCAGGAAGATTAATTGAATCAGAAGAAATACTTGAAAATGAATGTAAAATAATCTTAAATTTATATAAATTGCATCAAAATAACAAAACATTAGATTTGCAAATAATTTATAAAGCTCATCCAAGGGAATCAGAAAATTATAAAAATCTTATAAAAGACAAATTAACAAATTTAGATAATAGTTTTGATTCAAACAAATGTCTTGTGTTTTTAAATAAAAATATTCCTATGGAATATTACTTATTAGAAGGTTTTCTTTTTTCAGATGAAACTTTAAATAGCGAAATTCATTATTATGCTGGTTATTCAACATTAGTATATTTTATGAATGCTGCAAATTTAGATAATAATATTTCAAAAATAATAGTAAATAATAATGATTTTAATCTAATTAAAAAATGAAATGGTTATCCATCAAGAGTTTTTCCAAAAGATAAACTGGCAACATTAGATTCTTTATTAATAATTAGATAAATTTGTTATATGTTATAATAATTTTCAAATTGAAAAATTAATTATGTTTTTAAGGAAAAATAAATGAAAAAAAATAAATTAAATCTTGCATTAAATATAATCGCCTTATTTTTAATGCTTTTTGGTGCTGCATGCTTAATTATTAATTTTGTAGTTTGTCAATATGCATGAATTATTTCAGCAATATTTCTTCCAATCGGAATAAGTTTAATTTCTTACACATTTATTAAAAATAAATTATTTGTTAATAAAACAAAACGTCAATACCTTTAATATCTAGATAATATGAAATAATCAATAATTATATGAATTAATTATTGATTATTTTTAATATATACATATACTCTTTAATTTGACTATATCAAATTCATTTTAATTGTTTATTAATTCAAATACATACATAATTAATTAAATATTTATACTTTTTATTTTATTCAAAATTTCGTCTATAACCTTTTCTTTGCTTAAGGATCATTGAGCTTCAGAAATACGATAAAAATTATAACCTTCAGTTTCTTCTAAAAATTTTTGACGTTCTCAATCTTTTAATTCATTTCCTGAATGGTATTTTTGACCATCGACTTCAATACATAAAAGAATTTCTTTCGTTATTGGATTTAATACAACAAAGTCTATACGATAGTTGCTTTCTGTTGTGTACTGTGTTAATAATTGAAAATTTAAATCTTTAATTTTAGGTTCTAAAATTTCAAACACTTCTTCCTCAAACGTGGAATCAAAAATAAGATTAGTATTTAAATCATTAGTGTTACATTTAACAAAATTTAAATTTTTAATTTCATATTTTTTTGTAAAAAATTTATTAGTTTTAACTTCACTGTTTTGATTTAATGTTTTGTTATTAAAAGCAATTGTTTCTTCATTAATTAAATTAATAACTTCATTTGTTATATTTTGGAAATTTAAAAATCATTCAGATTCCAAAATTCTATAAATTTTATAATTTCTAGCTTTTAAAAATAATTGACTATGAATATTTTCAAGAAAATCTATTCTGTTTTCATATTGTTTTCAAGAATCAATAAAAATACCTAATAATACTTCTTGAGTCTTTAAATTAATAATTGCAATATCAATATTTTTGTTTCCAATTTCATAATCTAATTTATAAGATAAATTATTCTTTTTTATAGTAGGCAAAATATTTTCTAAAATAGTTTTTATTAAATTTGATTTAGATAAATTATTTTCTAATTGAGAATTATTTTGTTCTTTTATGATATTTTTATTATTTAATTCATCTAAAAATTGAATATATTTTTTAAATACTAATAAGTTTTCATTTGTAGTGCTTGGTTTTATTTGAAAAGCATTAAATGATTTAACTACTATCATTTTTTGACGCGAACGTGTAATTGCTACATTTAGTCTATTTTTTCCACCAATATTTATTAATGGACCAAATCTCATTGCTAATTTACCATTTGGCTCATTAGGAGCATAGCATAAAGAAAAAATAACTAAATCAGCTTCGTTGCCTTGCACATTTTCTATATTTATTATTTCAAGTTTATTATCATTTAATTTATTAACAAACAAATCGTGAAATTCTTTATTATTTTCATTAGAAACTAAACTCAATATATAATCTTTTTGATTAATATTTGAAGTAATTATCATAATTGTATCGTAGCTATCAATATATTTGCGAAGCAAATCAATAACTGTTTCAGCTTCTTTTTCATTTACTGAACTAATAAAATAACCATTTACATCGATTACTTCTAATCCAAAATCTATTGATTGAGATAAATTTGAAGATGCATAATTTAATTTATTACCATATATATTTTGACTTGAAAATTTAATTAAATTTTTGTGTCATGATCGATAATGATTTTGAAGTCAAGATTCATTTCAAGAAGCAACAATAGCACGATCCAATAATGATTCTTCAGAATCAAAATCATCTACATAATTCAAATTATCGATCTCTTCACTTTCTTCACTATAATCTAACGAATTTCGAGATGAAAAATATGATGATGGTTTTAATTGATTTTGATCGCCTGCAACAATTCTCGTTTTACATCGGTATAAAATAGGATATGCTTGCTCTGAAAACATTTGACTAGCTTCATCAAAAATACCATAATCAAAAAAGTTTTTTTCTAAAGGAACATAATTAGCGATTTGTTCTGGTCGACCAACTCAAATTGGAAATATTTTCAATAATACAGATTTATATTTTTCTAAGTATTCATAAATTCCACGTTTTCTTGTTAGGCCAGAAACTCTAAATGCATCTTTAACTAATTTTTTTTCTTCAATTGAAAATTTTGATAAAAGATTTTTTAATTTAGTAATTACAAAATGTTTAATTTCATTATCAAATTCATTTCAATCGATTGTTTCAAGATTATTTATATGGGAATTAAATAATTCTGTACTAAATAAATTTGGATATTTAGATATAAAATATTTATATGCACCAACTAAAGTTTTTATTTCTATAAATTTTTTCTTATCAAAATTGAAAATGTTTTGATAAACAAAAAAGTTGAAATTTAAAGAATAAAATTTATCAACAAATTCAATATACTGACTTTTAAATATTGGTCAAATAAAATATAGTTCAACAACTAAAGGATTAAATATTTTTTTATTTAATAAAATTTCTTCAATATTAAAAATATTGCTTAAATTTAAATTATTAATTTTTTCTAAATAGTCAAATATTTTTAAATCTTTTTGATTCAATTTACGTTCATAAAAAAATTTATTTTTGTTTTCTACTCATGGAGTATTGTAATTGTAAACAAATTCATCAAAATAATATTTTTTTCGTTTTGGTTTTTTAGATATTGCAGAAAAAAACTCTTTAGTTTTTACAATCATATCCAATTTGTTTACAAAAAAGTTTAAATTAACTATATTTGAAATATTTTTTTCAGTTTCTTCAATAACATTAATTATTTTTTCAAAAAAATCAGGTGAACTATGCAATATTTCGTGGTGATAATAATTGTTTCTTAAATAATATGATAATTGTTTAATAGTATTTAATAAATTATTTAAACCATTTACATCTTTCAAATTCAAATTATATTTAGAAACAATTTTTTTTAAATAAGAAGATTGGTTTTTAAAAGTTTGAAAAATTTTTTCATCTTTTAAGTTATTTTGATTAATAAAATCAGAAAAATTTTTTAATAAATCAAAAAAATCACTATAAGAAAAATTTAATTCAAGAATTTTTTTATCTATTTCGTCCACTACATTAAATTCATAAATCTTTTTCAGATTATTTAAACTACCACAAACATCATTAGTTGCATTTAAAAAATCTTTAAAATCAAGATTTTCATAATTTAAATTTTCAAAATCATATTTTAAATTCAAATTACGAATAAAATTTTCATTAATAAATTTATTTGTTAAATATTTTTTAGATGTTTCTGGATCTTTGGCACTAATGTCTAATTTATTAAAATATCATGAATTTTCAATATATTTACTTAATTCATTTATGGATTCATAAAATTCATTTTTATCATCAAGCATATTTAACATAAATATTTTTAATGATTTTAAACGATTATATAAGACATCTAATGCAGCTCTTTTTTCTGAAGAAATTACTATTTTTTTATTTTTAAGTAAAACATTTGCAATAATATTAATAATTACTTCAGATTTTCCTGTACCGGGCGGTCCGTGAATAACTGTATCTCTATTAATTGCAGATCTAACAGCGCATCTTTGGTAAAAATCTAAGTTAGTGATTTGTGGTAAAAAATTATCGTTAATTTCTTGTTCTTTTAATTCATAAGTATCTAAAGCATCATTTGCTTCAAAAACTTTTTGATCTTCTTTTCTTTCAATTAATTCTTCTAAATTTTCTTTTAATTTACCACCTGAAGGTTCATAAATTCCAAAAGAAACTCCATCTTCTAATAGCAATTTCTTATCTTTATAAAGATTTTCAACATCTTTTTTACGTAAATCTTTAAAATTTATATTTCATTCACAATTTAAATTAATGTTCATTGAAAAAATTTTATTAATTTTTTCAATTAAAATTTTTACATCTTTAATATTTTTAAATTCATCTATTAATGAATATTTTAATTTATGTTCTTTTATCAAAAAATGTATGAGTTTTTCGTTTAAAATTGGGTTAATATTTCTTTTTTTAAAAATTAATGTTTGATTAATTTTACTTTCTGTTAAATCAACATTAAACATTATTAAAGGAGCGCGTATTGGTTTTTCACTATATTTGTCAATAACACCTACTAAAAAATATCTAGTTAAATATAAGTTGTGAGTCCCGCGATCTTTTCAAATTGATTTAGCTTCTTGTTTGACTTTCATTAAAAAATCAACAGATTTGTTCAAAAGACTTTTAACCTTTGAAACAATAACTTCTTTATATTTATAAAAATCTATTGATAAATTTTCAATGTCTGATTTAAAAAGCTTTAGATTGTATTTAAAACGAATATTATCAATTTCTTCAATGGTATTAGCATCATTTAGTTCTTGAATTATTTCATTAGTTTTGGTCTTATTACTTATTTTTAATTCTTCTAAATTACTATTAGCATCAAAAAATAAATTTATATCTTCATTTGAAAATTTAAAATCAGAAATACCAACACATTTTCTAGAAGAAATAGAAAAAATAGAATTATCTCTTGAGCCTTTTGAGGTCGATAACAAATTATATTTTTTTTGATTTAAAGAAGTATTCATAAAATAAATAACTAAATTTTCTTTTTTATTTAAACAATCTACTTAAAAAACCAATTAAATTTGATATAAATTAAATTAATTTTTTTATTTAAATTTGCTACATAAATTAAAATTTCATTTTTATCTTTTAATTAGATAAAAACGAAATTGTATATATGAACAATTATTAAATTTTAATAATGGTGCACACGAAGGGACTTGAACCCCCACTCCGCGAAGAACTAGATCCTAAGTCTAGCGCGTCTGCCATTCCGCCACGTGTGCTCTGGTGCATCTTGAGGGGTTCGAACCCCCGACCCAGTGATTAAGAGTCACTTGCTCTGCCAGCTGAGCTAAAGATGCATATATGGTGCCGACTATAGGAATTGAACCTACAACCTACTGATTACAAGTCAGTTGCTCTGCCGATTGAGCTAAGTCGGCTAAATGGTGGAGTGCGAGGGGCTCGAACCCCCGACCTCCTGCTTGTAAGGCAGATGCTCTCCCAGCTGAGCTAGCACTCCTTAAGAAAATAGAAATTAACTTATTTATTTGTAAACAAATTAATTCCTATGAATTCTAAATAATAAATTGGTGACGCGTACGGGATTCAAACCCGTGAATGCACGCGTGAAAGGCGTGTGTGTTAAGTCACTTCACCAACGCGCCATAATGGCGGCCACAACAGGGCTCGAACCTGTGACCAACCGGTTAACAGCCGGTTGCTCTACCACTGAGCTATGTGGCCAACTAACTTTTTTGCACAAAAAGCATTTACAATTTTATATTAATAAATTCTTTTTTGAACAAAAAATTTTAATTTATTAAAAACAACAATAATTTTATCTTGAAATCAAATATAAAAATAATTAATTCATAATAGTATTAGCTTTAAAAAGTTGATAATAAAAACCTTTTTTATTTAGTAATTCTTCATGTGTTCCGTGTTCAACAATTTCCCCTGAATTCATTACCAAAATTTGATCAGCATGAATAATTGTTGATAAACGATGAGCAATAACAATTACAGTTTTCATTTTCATTAATTTTAACATTGCATCTTGAATGTCTGATTCAGTTTTTGTATCAACTGATGAAGTAGCTTCATCTAGTATCAAAATAGGAGCTTTACTTAAAAAAGCACGAGCTAGTGCTATCATTTGAATTTGACCATCACTAAAATCATTTGTTTTTTCAGAAATAATAGTTTCATATTTATTTGGTAGATTTTCAATAAAGTTATGAATATTTGCAGCTTTTGCTGCTGCAATTATTTCTTCTTTAGAAGCATTCAAATTTCCGTAAGCTATATTGTTGTGTATTGTTTCGCTAAATAAAAAAGAATCTTGTAATACTACTGAAACATTATCACACAAACTTTTTTGACTAACTTTTCTAATATCAATATTGTCTATTGTAATTAAACCACTATTTATTTCATAAAAACGAGATAATAGATTTACAATTGTAGTTTTACCACTTCCAGTTGGACCAACAATTGTAGTTGTCGTTTTATTCGGGATAAAAAAAGATATATTTTTTAATACAGGTTGATTTTCTTTATAAGCAAAACAAACATTTTCAAATTTGATATCACCTTTAACATCAATTAATAAATCATTTGATTCATCTACATAATTTGGAAAATTTAAGATAGACAAACATCGTTCACCAGAAATTAACATTTTTTGAACATTCCCTATTAATCGCAATGATCAAACAGCTTCTCCGTTTGCATATCTAGCTAACATTGAAAATGATGTTAGAATAGCAACTGAAATTGATCCAAATACACCACTACCAATATTGTTTAAGAAAAAAATTATAGCAACTACATACAAAATAGATAACATTAAATTTTCAACAAATTCATTTCACGGATATATTAAGTTAATTTTAGTTTCAGCTTCTATTGAAGCATTTTTTTGCATATTATTAATTTTAAAAAATTGGTCATATGCTTGTTCTTGCAAATTAAATAATTTAATAACTTTACGATTACTAATTTGTTCTTCAACTTCAACATTCATATCACCTATAATTTTTTGATTTTGTTGAAATTTAGGCGCACTTAATTTTGCAAAAACAGATGCTCCTATAATTATTATTACAAACATAGCAACCATAATTAATGCTAAATATGGTGACAAAATAAATAATCCTGTATACACGCAAATCACAATTATTGGAGCAACAAACATGTTACTAATACTAAAAGACATGTTAACAGCCAAAGCGTTGACATCAATTGTTGATTTTGCCATTAAATCACCTGTCATAGTTTGTTGCATTACTGCGAATGGCATTCGATGAAGTTTTATAAAAATTAAATCTCTAAGTTTAAAACCTAAATTAAATGATAATTTAATAACAATTTTTGATGCTAGTAAATATAGACAAAAATATATTACATAACCTGAAAAAATAATTAAACAACCATATAATAATTTACTTCATGAAGCATTAATTTGTTCAGTGTTTCCGGACGCAAAACCAATAAAACATTCCTGAATCAAAAAACCTATAAATATGGATAAAGAAATACTAAAAATGCTTTTAAAAAAAGCTAAAATAAAAGCACCAATTAAACGTTTTTTATCATTTGCTAAATAATGTCACAATAGTTTGATTGTTTCATATCAAGTAACTTTATTTTGAGTTGCATTTTTTTTTTTAAAAATCATTATGCATCTCCTATAGTTTGTTGAGATTCAAAAATTTCTTTATACAAACTAGAATTTTTAATTAATTCATCGTGAGTTCCAATATTTACAATTTCACCAGAGTCCATTAAAACAATTTTATTTGCATTTTTAATTGTTTTAATCTGTTGTGAAACAATAATCTTGGTTGTGTTTTTATAATTTAAATTAATATTAGATAAAACTTGATCTCTTGTTAAATTATCTAAAGCACTTAATGTATCATCCAATATCAAAATTTTGGGATTGCGAACTAAAGCTCTTGCTAAAGATAAACGTTGTTTTTGTCCACCTGATAAATTTGTTCCATATTGATTAACAGGATTTTCATATTTTAATGGTAATTTATTTATAAATTCATCTGCACATGCATTTAAAGTTGCAAAAGCAATTTCACTATCTGTGGCTTGATTGTTACCATTTAAAATATTTGATTTAATTGTTCCGGCAAATATTAATTTATTTTGAAAAGCATAACCTATTTGGTTTCGCAAAAAATTTAAATTTAAATCATTAATGTTAATATCATTTATTTTAATTTCTCCATTTAAAGGATCATATAAATTTGCTATTAAATTAACTAATGTAGATTTTCCAGAACCAGTTTGTCCAATAATTCCAATAGTCTGATTTGGCTCAATTACTAAATTAATATTTTTTAAATTTAAAATTTGATTATTTTTTTCATAAGAAAAATTAACATTTTTAAATTCAATCTTAGGTATAAAATTGTTAGGAATAATACCGGTATTTAAATTTTCTATAGTTTTGTCTTTTATTTCTTTAATTCTACGAACCACTGGTTTTATACGAAATAATCCAAGTAAAGTGTTTGTCAATCCATAAATTGAAAAAACATTGCTATATATATAATTAACAAAAGCAACAATAACTCCTATTGAAATTCCGCCAAAAATATTATTAACTTCGATTAAACCACCAAATATTAAAATTACAATAATTGATAGATTTAATAATATATATAACAATATTATTGTGAGCATCATCATTATTTCAGCTTTAACAATAGTATTAAGTCATTTTCTATTATTTCCAATAAATCTTTGATATTGATGCTTTTGCAAATTAAAAGCTTTAATAATTCTTGAACCTAAAATGTTTTCTCTAATAATTTGATTTGTTGTATCTAAAGAAATCAAATTTTCTTCATAATATTTATCAGCTTTTTTTTCTGTAAAATAACAAATTAATATGTTTATAGGAATAATCAATAAATAAATAGTTGATAGTAATGGACTTAATGTAATACTAAATATTATATTTAAAGCAATATAAAATAAATATTCATAAAAATACATATAATAATTTATTGCTGATTCTTGTAATAAATACATATCATTATTAATACGATTAATAATTGAACTAGGCGATATATTGTCAAAAGCGTCTTCTTTTAAATATAAAATATGTTTATATAAATTATTTCGTAAATTAAATATCATTTGCATTGACATTCTAGCTAATTGAATTCTTACAAAAATTCTTAATATAAAAGAGAAGGTAACTAAAATTGCTACAACCCCTAATAAAATACCTAAAATTTGATTTGTAGAAAAATTAGCATTATTCAAAATCGGTGATAACAATTGTTCTCAAATCGTTAAAGGTTGTTCATAAATAGTAGAAGAATTACTAGATAATTTGGTTAACAAATCAATAAAAGTAGATAATATAACTACAATAAAACTGTTTGCAGCAACAAAAACAAAAGTACAAATAAACATTAATGTTAGCAAAAATTTTTGCTTGTTTTCAAGTTGCTGATATAAAAGTTTCATAATGTTTACTTACTAATGTTTTAAAATTAAAAATTTTATTGATAAAGAACAAAAAATTAAATTAAATAATCATTTAAATTATTAAATAAAATTTACTAATTTAGTTTTAAATGTTAGTTAATTATATCTAAATTGCCGTTAAAGCGACAAGTTAGTTTTTTATATTTTTTTAGTTTTATAAGTAATTAAAAAAAATTCTTTATATTTTAATTTTTTGTTTATTCGCAAAACAAAATAAAAATAAATTTTTAATTTAAAATAAAGTTTTTTTAATGATTATTTAGACCATAACCTATAATTTATTTAGATTTAGTAGGTTTTATAGGCAAAGTAACTAGTTTGAGATTTTTGGTTTTCAACATTTTTGTTTCAAATCTTATATTTATTGTTTTCTATATTATTAGCATTTTTTCATAAATTATAAAAAAACAATAATAAAACTACTTTGTTTATTTTTTTATATTCAAATATTTACAATGTTATAAAAAATAAAAACAATTTTGAAAATTTAAGTTGTTTGTTTAAAATCATTATATTAATAAAACTCCCCTTATCTTGTTTGCTTGCATACTTTATAAAAAAAGTTTGAATTTGAGAGAGAAATATAAACAAAATAAGGGGAGTTTTAATTTAATTAAAATACTAATTTAGTTATTGTTAACAACTTTTTTAGGTGTCGGTTTTGGCGAAGGTGGAGTTTTAATTGATTTACGTGGTGCATTTTGTTGTGCTAGTGAAGATTTTGGTCCACTTGCTTTAAGCATTTGTGGTTTAGCTTTTATATTGTTAGCATTTGTGCTGTCAATAATTTTTTTGAAAACACTACCAACAGCTGTAGTCAATGTTCCAACTTTTTCGTGTTGCAATTCAAAACCAACTTTAATAGCTTTTTTATGTTTGGACATTGGAATTCCAATACCACATCCTAAACCAATAATTAAAGCAACTAAAACAATTGGTACAGCTATAATAATTGGTAAAATTCAATCAGCCATTGCACTAAATCCAGCAAATGTTAAACTATTAATACCATTAATAGATTGACTACCAGTTCTTGGCATTATATCATAAGTTTTAGTCAAACTATTTCATGAATAAGCAGTAAATGTAGCAGTTTGATCAATGAAATTCTCATTACTAGCAACAATAATAACTGATCCTTTTGTTGGTTGTGAATTTTCAATATAAGGTTGTTTTGAAATTTCAAAAATATCATTTACAAATTCTTGTTTAACAATTTTTATTTTTGTTCCAATATCTAAATTATTACCAGTAATTAAAGATAAATCAATTATTTCTAATAAATTACTTAAACTATTAGTTAAAATTTGATTTGAAAGGTTTGATACAAATTTTCCACTACCCAGTAAAGACAAACGATCAATTTCTAAAATCGTATTGTAATTATAATGACCAAAGTTATCTATTAATTGACGATATGAAATACTTTCAGTTTTTGTTTTGTGAATTTGACCATAAAAAATATCATTTGTTTTATATAAATCATCTCTAGTTTTTAAAAGAACATCAAATTCTCCATTTATTTGTTGTTCATTATTTTGCGAAACATAATATTCATTTAAAGATATATTATTATCTAAACCAGTTTTTCAACTAAAATCATTACCATAAGACGTAGTATCATTTTCAAGTTCAAATCAAGCTTTCTTTTCACCAACACCAAGTGAATTAATTAAAGATATTTGTCCACTACTATTTTTTTGAACATTGTAAAATAGTCTTTGATTTTTTCAAATAGCATCTCCATAATATTCACTAATTTCTGGTTGTTTAGTTACTATAAAATGTTCATTGTTTGTAGTTTTTGCTATATCATTACTTAATCATAAACTTGATAATTCAGAATTTCTATTTACTGAATTTAGACCAACGAATTTATTTCATGGCAATGTTGAATCATTTTTACTAGATGAAAATTCTTGGTCAGTGTAAGGATCTTCACTTATTTTAAAACTAGAAGCAATAGTTGGAACAGTATCATTGAAATCTTTAATACCTGTTACATAAATTCCGACACCTGTACTAAGTAGTTTATCAGTTATACTTTTATATGCGGAAGGCGCAAAAGTAATTGAAGAATTACCAATTTTAGTGTAAGGATAATCCATATCACTATATTTTGCTATACCAACTAAATTACTATCACCAATTGAAATAGATGAAGGACCATGATATGCAATATCTTTTAAACCAAGTTTGGGTTCATTCAAATATACAATTGATTTACCAACTTGCATTGCATAACCATAAATTGTCTTGCTAGGATCTTCTTTACTTGGCATCTTAACTTTTGTTAAACCACCAACAGATTTTAATGAATATCCAAATGATAAAGTTGAATAATAATAATTAATTGCATTACCAATTAATAAACTTAAATTATATGAATAAGATAAATTGTTATTATTTGTGTTATTGTTATCAAAATTAAATATTTCTCCTACTTGAAAACTAGGTGAATAATCTCATGGAAACGGAGTTCTTCCGTTGACAAAACCAGTGTAAACAACAGTACCTAATCTAGTAAAACCATTTAATGATGTATAAGGACTATTTATATCAGTGGATAATGAAGAATTAGATGTTGTTGTATGATTTTTTTTATCAAAATAATAATATGTTCCAACAGATGAAGAAACACTCATTGTTGTACCGACATCAAAATAACTATCAATTGCTAAAACATTATTAAAAGATTCTAGATTATTTTCTGAATTATCTAAAGGTAGATTAATTAGAGAATCAATATTAAAAGCTGTGCCAAATAACAAAGCAGGATCAATTGAATTAGCAGTTACATCTTTAGGATCATTAACAATATTTGCTCCTGTTAATTGCAATGATCTTTTTTCTTGAATAGTATTAACAGCATTACTTGAATCCTTGTTTCCTAAACGATTTTGAGATTCTTTAACTTGACCTACTGTAATTCCACCTGCCAAATAAATATAACCAGCATTAGTACTAGATGCTGCATCTGTTTGAATTCCGCCTATCGCAAGTCTTGGAACATAACTAAAATTATTAGTTTGACCAATCGGTGCATAAGATTGATCTCATCTCAAATTTGGTCTTGCAAAATCGCCACTTAAATTGGAAGGTGAATAATGTAAATATCTTAATAAATAAGCGTAAGGTATACCAACATAATTTTGATTATTATCAGTGCTAGAAGTTGCTTTTGTAAAATCTAATTTTCACATTCCAATACTTAAAGCTTCGGGATCGTTAAATATTGTTCCATTTCCACCAAAAATAAATACATAACCATTTTTTGCAAACATGTTACCCAAATTACTAATATATTGTTTTCAAGGTAAAACCATTTTTGTATTACTTATGTTATTAATGTTTTGATCCACATTATTATTAACTTTTTCTAATTTACTAGTTACATATCAAGAAGGATGATCATCTTTTGTAAAAAAAATATTTGAAGTTATTTCTGCATCAACATAATTTACATATGATGAATTGTTGTTTGAAACAGAATCCATTTTTCATAATTTAGGATAATTATTAACCATTTTTTCAGGAGAAATATTAATAATTTTTTCTTCATTAATAATAAATGATGGTGTTCAAGTGCTACCTGAATATGAGTTAATATTTTCAATAATTTGAACAACTGTCGCTTGTTTTTGTTTATAACTAATAGATGAACCTTTTAAATCATTGTATCCATGCGGATCATTTGGGTCACCAATTGATTGTTGTTGATCTGGTGCTTCTTTTGGAATTAACAATAAATAAAGAATATTTTGATTTGCTCCTTCATCTTGCGCAATTTCAACAACTTTCTTATTTGCGAAACTAGGATAATCTGATTTTAAGGTATTAGGATCAAATTCTCATAAAATATTTCCAAAAGAATCAATTCTTGTTGCGCTTTGCGTTTCAGTTAAAACAACAAAACCACCATTTTTAACTTCTATTCCATCAAAATTATTATTTTGTCATCGACGAATATTACCAACTTTTTTACCAACATTAGAACTACTAAAAGTTTTTAAATTTTGTTTAAGAACTAATTTATTTATTTGTTCTTGGTTAAAAGTGCAATATAAACTAATTGCTGCTATGCTAACAGTAGCAACACTAATTAAAATTGTCAATATATGTTTGTAACTAAATTTTTTATTTTTTTTAATCATAAATTTCTCTCTAAAAATTTATTAAAAGCGTTTTTTGGGAACTTAATTTGCAGTAGATTTAGGTGAATTTGGAGATTTAGGTGAAAAATGACTTTTAGCAGTTGGTCTCTTACGTGCTGCTTTCAACATTTGAGGTGATTTATTATTTTTAGTTTGTGTCAATATTTTTTGATAAACACTACCAACAGCTGTTGTCAATGTATCGATTTTTTTGTTTGATGAAGCAAATCCTTTTTGCATTATTTTTTTATTCTTGTGCAATGATAATGTAACAAGTACACCAATTAAAATAAACAACACTACTAAGAAAGAAACCCCAGAAATAATTGCTGGCATAACTCAAACAGCCAATGAAGCAAATCCATCATAAGAAAAAGAAGGAATATTTAATGAAGTATTGTAAACAATATTTGGATATTCTAAACTATTGAATAAAACTGAAGTATAGTATTTACCATTAATAAACTTTAAAGCAACATCAAATGTAATAGTTGATGAAGTAGTTTTAATGTTAAAAATAATTGGTTCTTCTGTTGGCTTGTTAGTTTGGTTGTCAATCACACTTCAACCACCAGAATAATTAATCAATTGTTTTAATAAATCATAATCACTAACAATTTCACTTGGTGTCTTATCAAGTAAATTACTATCAATTAAATGTTGTTTTTCAACAGGTTTTATAATTCCTCAAATATTTGAATTTGTGGTAATTGATGAATTTTCATCTAAATTATGAGTTGAATTTGTATTAGTATTTAATATTTGAGAAGTTTTTTCTTCGTACAAGAAAATAAAATTATTTTCAAAAAAAACAAATAATTTACTAATTTTATTTAAACCATTTGAAGACAAATAATTATCTAACGAGAAACTTCATACACTTAAGTCAGATAAATAAGTTATTCTATAACATAAATGTTTATTTAAATTTTTATCTTGATAAGTTAAAACTCAATTGTCAGCAAAATATGAAATAGATAATAAATTTGTAAATTTATTGATGCTTTTTTCATTAATTAATTCAATTGAATTTTTTGTTTTATCATTTAATAAATTAGCATATGGAACCATTTTTAATCCTAATGCTGGTTGAATATAATCATATGTAAATGAATAAGCAAATCCACGAAAAATTAATACTGCACCAACTTGCATATAAGTCCCAAATGAAGTTTTAATTTTTTTGCTTGTCAATTGAGGAGAAAAAGCAACAATTTTTTGACTAGCAGTGTTTTCTCATCCATCATTTAAAAAATTACTAGATTTTTTTGGATTTTTATTTAACAAAATTCTAGATAAACCAACAAAATCATAACCCACTTCAATTATTTGGTTCGGATTGTTTGTAGTAGTTCCATTATAATCTGATGGAGGAGCAGAAATATTTTTTATATCTTGAGTTCAATTTCTAGGGTTAGAAATAATTTCTCTAGCAAAATCAAATCTTTTAAAATTTTTTGTTGATGGTTTAGTTTCAACACAATTAAATAGTGAAAATTTTTCTGGAAAATTAGAATTTGAATTAGTTGATAAATTACTAAATGTATTTAGATAAATTTTTTCTTCAGGAAAATCATTATAAGATGATTTGGGTTCAATACAAATAGAAGAAGCAATTTCACTAGTCATTATCGGTAAAATAGTTTGTGTTTGAATTGCAGAAAAAGGATATTTAAAATTATCTGATCGTGTTGATCAAATACCTTGTGATTGTCCTAATTGATAAAGAGATGCATTAATTGATGAAGAGCTAACTAAAATATCTTGGTTGTTATATTGATTGCCGGTATTTTTAGTATTTTGGATATTAGTATTTTGAGGAGCGGGCATAGCAATTGAAGGAATAGATGATGGTTCATAATTACCAGTTATTGTTTTATTTGACTCATTTCAACTACTTACTTCTTCGGGTGTCCCAAAAGTTCCTTTTTTAATAGTTTCTATATTTGCAGACTGAATATTTTGAGCGTTATCTACTAATGAACTATTGAAATCAGATATATTTGGTTGCATCATTGCTAAAAATACATATGAATCTGATTTATTGTTTTCTTGATTAGTTATAGTTAATGTTTTTGCGCCACCAACAAATCATGCTAAATTAGATATTTTATTTTTTAACATAAATGGCAAATAAAAATATTTTTTTAAAACACTAGAATTATTTCTTCCTGAATTAGCATAATATTCAACTTCATTTTGGTATTTTGAAGCATATGGATCAAAATCATAATTTGCATATAACAAAGGTGTTACATATAAATTTTGTTTTCCAGTTGTTTTTACTTCAAAATTATAGAATCAAAAACTTTGATATGCATTGCCCCCAAACAACAAAATCATTTTTTTATTTGTATATTTATCTTTTAAATAAACCATATTATTAGCATTATTTAAATATAATTGCTTTAAAATGTAATAGTCATGATTACTAGTGTCTATTGCGCTGTTAGCTGCTTTCTTGCCACTATTACCTAATAATTTATAAATAATTGATTTACTATCATCATTTACATATATATTATTTTCAGTAGTTCTTGTATCACTGGCTGTAGAATTACTTGTTGTTGTATTTCTAATAAAAGATAATTTAGAATTATCATCAGTTTCTTGAATTGCTTCTTGAACATAAATATGATCTCAAATATTATCTGCTGCCTCAGGATCAGTAATTGTATTTGAAGTGTCCGCTAAATTAGAAGTAATGTTAGCTTTATTGTTAATACCAAAATTTGGTAAACCTAAATTATATACATTGAGTTGTTCAAAACTTGAACCTGTATCATATATTTGAACAACTATTGCTGGGTTTTGGATTATGAATCTAATATCATTTGCTGTTAAATTATTTTGATCTTCAACACTTAATGTTAATTGATTATTAACTAATAAAACATATAAATATCCATTGTCATCAGTATCTGCAACTATTTGTCGTGTTTGATAATTTAAAACATTATATTCTCACTGATATAGATATTGCATTTGAAAATCTAGTTTAACTATTTTAGCTTTATTACTACTCTGATTTGTTGCAGTTAATATGTAATTACCATTATTGTCTACAACTTCATCAGTATTAACCTTGCCTGACTCAATATTTTGTGATGTAATTTTTAAATCATTAATATTAGTCAAGGGTTGTGGATTAACTTTATTTCTAGTTAAATTAGTGTTTTTATTAACTAACGAATTATCTAAATTATTTTTATTATTATTTAAATTTATAGTACTTACTAAAAATAATCCTACTATAGAAATTCCTAAAAGAGAACTAATAGCAAAAAACTTAGAACGCTTAATTTTATTCATTTTCTTCTCTCATATTTTTAAAAGTTAAATTGAACCTTTATTCAAAATAAATATTTAAAAATTAAAAATTAATGCTAGCATTCTAAAAAAAAAAAAAAAAAGCAAGTTTTAATAAACAAATGTTAATTTAAAAATATATTTTTATTAACAAAAAACTTCCTTTATTTTGTATGACTTATATACTCTTTAAAAAATTTATATAAGAAGAAAAAAATAAAATAAAGGAAGATGTTGTTATTTAAATTATTATCAAAATAAATTTAATTATTAATTAGCGGTTTATTTTGATGCTGGTTTTGGTGGTGGAGTAGCATTTGATTTAGTTATTGGTTTTGGTGGTGGAGCAGTTTTTGGTCCACTTGCTTTAAGCATTTGTGGTTTAGCTTTCATATTAGTGGCATTTGTGTTATCAATAATTTTTTTGAAAACACCACCAACAGCTTTTGTCAACGTATTTACTTTTTGATTTTGCAACTCAAAACCAATTTCAATTGATTTTTTATGCTTAGCTAATGGGATTCCAACACCACAACCTAAACCTATTGTTAATGCAATTAAAACAATTGGTATAGTAATTGTGATTGGTAAAACCCAATCAGCTAATGCACTAAATCCCGTAAATAAAGAATGATTAATATTATTTATTAAGGTACTTTTAGTTTGTGGCATTATATCGTAACTTTCAATTAAACTATTTCAAGAATATGCAGTTAACAATACTTCCTGTTTTATGTAGTCAATATTTGAAGCTAAAATTATTACTGAACCAAGAATTGGTATTTCATTTCCAACAATTGGGTTCTGATCAACAATAAAAAAATCTTTAATAAATTTTGATTTTAAAATTTTAATTTTTTTATTTGTGTCATCTAAATTATTTGTTATAGATGATAAATTAATTTCTTCCAACAATTCTCCTAAAGAATTAGTTAAAATTTCATTCGGTAAATTAGATACAAATTTACCTGAACCTAATAATTTCATGCGATTTAATTCATTTATTGTTGAATATTCATTTATACCTGAAACATTTTCTATATAACGATACGAAATTCCTTTTGAAGTATTTCTTGAAATATTGCTAATTTGACCAAAAAACATTTTTGAATTTTGTTCATATCTAGTATTAAGTACAACGTCAAAATTTTGATTATTGTTATTAGTTTCATTTGATTTTACAAAATATTTGTTTGCTTCTGTTTGTGTCATATTAATGAATTGCAAACTTTTTTGTCCATTTGCTGGCATTACTTGCGAATCATCATAATTAAATCAAGCTTTTGTTGTTCCTTGACTTAATAAAAAATAATCAGGCATAGATGTGCTACCAAGTGAACTTGGATAATTAGTTCATCGACTAATATTAGAAAAATCATATTCAGGAATTTTGGGATTTGACGTTAAAATAAAATATTCATAATTATTTGTTGAAGCATCGTGATCATTTCATAAACTTAACAATTCACTATTATTGTTCGTTGAACTCAAACCCACAAAATCATTTCATAATAATCTTGGTTCTTCTACATTTGCATTAGAAGAAGTATTTATATAAGGATTTTCACTAATTTTGAATCCTTTTGTAATCATTGAAACAGTATCATTAAAACAACTAATACCTCTAATATATTGTGCTACACCTAATCTAATTAACGCAATAATAGTGTTACCATATCCATTGTGATTGAATGGTGTTCAACTATTTGTTACTTGGTTATAAACATTTACATAATTCTTTCCAGCATATTTACCATTAGTTAATAATTCTTTATTTCCTATAGTTACTGATGATGCACCGTGAAATGCAAGATTATTGGTATCAAATTTTGGTTCATTTAAATACAAAATTGAATTGCCAACTTGCATTGCATATCCATAAATGTTGCTGTTTTGTATATATTGACTTGGCATTTGCACTTTAGTTAAAGAACCAACATTTTTTAAAGAATAACCAAACGATAAAGTTGGATAATAATAATTTTTAGCATTTTCAACTAATAAATTTAATGTGTATGAATAAGAAGCTGTTGATCTATTAGTAGTATTTGGATGTAAAATATCTTGGGTAGATGTAGTATTACTTAAAACATATTTAACTTCGCCAATGTAGCTTAAATCAGTTGGTCTAAATGGTGCTGGTAAATATTTTCTATTTGCTGAAATTTCAACATTATAAGAAGCGTTTGTATAATCCCCATTAGTAGATGAATTAAGTCAACCGTCACTAGTTGTACCTTTGTTAAAAAAATAATAAGTAGCATATGCTGCTGAAACAGCCATTGTACCACCAATATCAAAATAGTTATTATTAATCAAGGCTGTTGAAAACAAATAATCATTATTTTCATTAATTTTTATTTTTGTTGGAATATTCATTAAAGTATTAATATTAAAAGCTGTGCCAAATAGCATTGCAGGATCAATTGAATTAGCATCAGTATCTTTGGGATTTGATACTGTATTCGCGCCCGTCAATTGTAATGATCTTTTATCTTGAATTGTTTGGGATTGATATTCTGGATTGTGGTCACTTGCTACAGGATTTTGATTTGTATCAACTTCTTGTCTAGATTGTGAATTAGTTACTTGACCAACAGTGATTCCGCCAGATAAATATAAAAAATAATTAGCTGCACCTGATATATTAGTTTGAATACCACCAACTGCTAATCTTGGTACATAACTATAATTATTAGTTTGACCTATTGGAGCATAACAAGAATTTCAATTTCAAATATAGAAATTATTAATTGATCCTGGTTCATAACTTAAATTTTTTAATAAATAAGCATACGGAATGCCAATGTAATTATCATTTTCTAAATTAAAATCTAATTTTCACATTCCGATACTTAATGCCTCGGGATCATTAAAAATAGAACCATTGCCACCGAACATTAATAAAATTCCATCTTTTGCATACATATTACCTAAATTAGTAATATATTGTTTTCATGGCAATACCATAGTATCACTTAAATTAGTGTTTTCTGAACAAATATTGCTAACTGTTTGACCACTTGAACTTACATATCATGAAGGGTGATCATCTCTTGAAAAGAACTTAGAAGCATTAGTTTGGTTATTTTTAAAAACTGGATTAGTTTTTGTTCAAGTTGATGGATAATTATCAACCATTTTTTTAGGATTAATATTAATTATTTTATTAATGAAAAATGAAGGTTTTCAAATGTTATTTTCATACAAATTAACATTTTCAACTATTTGAACAATACTTGCCTGCTTATTAATTGAATTTTGTAATGAAATATAATTACTATCATCTTGTTTATCAAAATCTTGCTTTTGGTCTGGTGCTTCTATTGGTACTAACAATAAGTACAAGATATTAAAATTACTACCTTCATCCTGAACAGCTTCTACAACTTTTTTATTTTTAAGTTGACTATATTCACTAGGTAAATTTTGTGGATCAAATTCTCATAAGATATTCCCAAAAGTATCAATTCTAGTTGCGCTCTGAGTTCCTGTTAGAACTACAAAACCACCATTTCTAACTCCAACTCCACTAAAATTATTATTTTGTCAATTACGAATTGCTCCAACTTTATTACCTATGTTATTTGAAACAATAGGATTTGAAACTTGATTAATTTTAGTAAATGTATTTGTTTTTTTACTAAAGATTGAATAAAGTCCTATTATTGAACAACTAATAAATATAGCACTTAACAAAAAAATTAATAAATATTTATAATTGAATTTTATCTTTTTCATATTTTGCAAATTGTCTTTCTTTCAAAATTAAATTTATTTTTTGAATTTTTAATTACAGGTAGAATTACTAGGTTTAGATAAAGTTTTTGGTGTGTTTGATACTGTTGATTTAGAAGCAAAATCATTTGTTAACTGAGATCTTTTAAGAACTGTATTTGGTTTTTTAGCAGCTTTTAACATTTGTGGTGATTTATTGTTTTTAGTTTGTACCAAAATTTTTTTATAAACACTACCAACAGCTGTAGTTAATGTTTCAACTTTTTTGTTTGTAGAAACAAATCCTCTTTGCATAGTTTTTTTATTTTTATGCATTGATAACACAATAAGAATTCCGATGACTACAAATAATAAAACCAAAAAAACAATTCCTCCAATAATTGCAGGAATAACTCATGAAGCTAAAACAGCAAATCCATCATATTTAAACACCGGGATATTTAAAGCTGAATTTTGAATTATATTTGGATAAAGATTTGAATCAACATTTGCCGATGTATAGTATTTTCCATTAACGAATTTTAAAGCAACATCAAAAGTAATAGTAGAGTTATAAGATTGAGCATTAAAAATTAAAAATGGTTCATTAGTTGTTGGCAAACCATTACTATTAGCACTTCAACCACCAGAATAATTAACTAATTGATTTAATAATGATTTATCTTTTAAAATTTCATTTGTAGTTTTAGATATTAAGTTACTGTCATTTAAATATTGCGAGCTAACTTGTTCTAATTTTCCTCATATATCAACATTATTATTTATTGATAAGCCATTATTCAATTGTATTTCGCCTTTTATACTATTTTTAATATAAATCGTTTTATTATCTTTTATTTGAATAAAATTATTATTTGCTGTTAAATTTTTAGCAATTTTATCATTTGTTGTATTTAAAATTGGATCTACATATATAGATCAATAAAAATTTCCTAAAGAATCATTTAAATAACTTAGAACATATGTTGATGAATTATTATCTTTTTGATAAGTAATAGATCAAGTGTTGTTTGCTTGTGAAATTGATAATAAATTTTGAAAATTATTTAATACGGAAGAGTGTGAAGGTTTTAGATTTGTTGATAATACATTTTCATTTAAATTAGCAACAGGAGCCATTGCAATTCCTTTTATTAATTCGAAATCATAAGTAAATGAAATAATATATCCCCGAATAATCATTGTTGCAATAACTTGATTAAATTTACCATATTCATTGGTTAAAATATTGTTTGATAATTGAGCTGAAAAAGAAACAATTTTTTGACTTGCAGAATTATTTCAACCATCTTCAAAATAGTTAGATGAATTTATTGGATTTGTATTTAATAGAACTCTTGAAAAACCTCAATAATCCTCACCAACATTAGATGAAATAATAGTACCAGCATTTGGAAAACTAGGAGATGTTTTTTCTTCTAATCAATTAGATGGTGTAATATAAAATTTTTTGCCAAAATCAAAATGATAGTACTTATTGTTTTTATAAATTGCATTAAATAATGAAAAATTATTTTCAGTTTTTATTTCATCATAAGTACTTAAATATATTTTTTCTTGAATTGATTCATTTTCATTATGAGGTTCATTGGCAATTATTGAGGCAATTGAACTAGTCATAACAGGTAATATAGTTAAAGATTGAATTGCTGAAAAAGGATAAACATAATCAGATGAATTATAACTTCCTATAGGAAAAAATAATTCAAAGGACGCATTAATAGATGATGAACCTACTAAAATTTCTTTATTGTTATATTTTGCGTTGTTGTTGGTGTTTTGAGGATTATCATTTTGGTTATTATTTATTGTAACCATTCCAGAATTTGCTGTACCACTAGAACCATTTATACTTGGATTGATTCTTTTTGTGACATGTTCAGCTGTTGCATATGTGCCTTTTTTAATATCATCAGTAACACTTGCATAATTATCAACTAAATCTTTATTAAAATCAGATACATTTGGTTGCATCATGGCTAAAAACACATAAGAATTAAAATCATTAGAATTTAAATTTTTAATTGTAATTGTTTTAGCACCACCAACATATCAAGCTAAATTTGAAATTTTATTTTTTCGCATAAATGGCAAATAGTATCAATTTTTTTGCACAGTGCTATACAATATTTCGGAAGTCGAATTTTTTATATTAAAAGGATTAAAATCATAGTTTGCATATAACATAGGAGTTACATATTTACTAGATTTACCATTAATTGAAACGATAAAATCGTAAAATCAAAAACTTTGATATGCATTCCCACCAAAAATTAAAATCATTTTCCTATTAGTTGGTTCATCTTTCAAATAAACCATATTATTAGCATTATTTAAGTATAGTTGCTTTAGAATATAATAATCATGTTCATTAGAATTTGTACTATTATTATTCTTTTTACCACTATTACCAAGTAATTTATAAATAACAGATTTAGTATCACTATTTATATAAACATTATTTGTTGAATCTATATTTTTTGCTGTTGAATTGCTTGTTGTTGTATTTCGAATAAAAGATAATTTTTCGTTTGTATCATCTTTTTGAATGGCTTCTTGAACATAAATGTGATCTCAAATATTATCTGCTGCTTGAGAATCAGTGATTTCATTAGATGAATTATTACCATTATTAGCAACATTATTTGAAATATTGTTTTTGTTATTAATAGCAAAATTAGGTAAATCTAAATTATAAATATTACGTTGTTCAAAACTTGAACCTGTATCATATAATTGAACAACTAATGCTGGATTTTGAATTGTAAATTTAATATTATTTGCTGTTGTATTATTTGAATTTTGAATATTTAAACTAACTTGATCATTAACTAATAAAGCATAATAATAACCAATATCTTCTGTATCAGCTACTATTTGGCGCGTTTGATAATTTAAAACATTGTATTCTCATTGATACAAATATTGTAATTGAAAATTTAGTTTAACTATTTTAGCTTTATTATTACTTTGATTTGTTGCAGTTAAAATGTAATTACCATCAGCATCTGTAACTTCTTCAGTATTGATCCTACCTGTTTCAATACTTTGTGATGTAATTTTTAAATCAGTAATATTTGTTAATGGTTGTGGGTTAACTATATTTTTAATTGAACTAATATTTTGATTAACTAACGAATTGTTTGAATCAATTTCATTAATATTTTTATCTAAATTTATAACACTTACTAAAGTTAAACTTATTAAAGAAATTCCTAAAAGAGAACTAATAGTAAAAAACTTGGAACGCTTAATTTTATTCATTTTTTTCTCTCATATTTTTAAAACTTAAATTGAACATTTATTTAAAATATTTAAAAATTAACACTAGCATTCTAAAAAAAAAAAAAAAAAGACAAGTTTTAAAAAACAAATCTTAATTTAAATATTTTTATTAAAAAAAAAAAAAAATCCTTTATTTTATGTCACTTGTATACTCTTCAAAAAATTTATATAAGAAGAAAAACAAATAAAATAAAGGAAATTATTGTTATTTATTAAATTATTACTAAAATAAATTTAATTATTAACTGGTGGTTTATTTGGTGCGGGTTTTGATGGTGGGGTAGCATTTGGTTTAGTTACTGGTTTTGGTGATGGAGTAGTTCTTGGGCTACCTGCCTTAAGCATTTGTGGTTTAGCTTTCATGTTATTAGCACTTGTATTTTCAATAATTTTTTTGAATACACCACCAACAGCTGTAGTCAATGTTCCAACTTTTTCGTGTTGTAATTCAAATCCAACTTGAATTGATTTTTTATGTTTAGCCATTGGAATTCCAATACCACATCCTAAACCAATAATTAAAGCAACTAAAACAATTGGAACTGCAATAACAATTGGAAGAATTCAATCAGCCATTGCACTAAATCCTGTAAAAGTAGAATTGTTTACTTGATTTATTTCCAAACTATTAGATCTAGGCATCACATCATATGATTGTGTTAAACTGTTTCAAGAATAAGCAGTAAGTGTTACAGTTTGAGAAATTAAATTTACATTGCTTGCAACAATTAGAACTGAACTAGCACCTGGCTTTAAACCTGTAGTATTAGGTGCTTTATTAATTTTATAAATCTCATTAACATATTGATTTTTCAAAACCTTAACTGTTGTTGCTTTATCAGATTCATTACCTGTAATTTCAGATAAACTAATATTTTCTAGAATTGAACTTA